>CAZCCV010000001.1:0-173888 GCA_964497515.1 uncultured bacterium
TGGGAATTGAACGCTCAGGAGACTGGGAGAGGGCGAAGGCCCTCTTGACGAATGGTTTCAATCAGCGGCTGGCGCTGGCGATCCGAAAGGCGACTATCAAGAACGCGCTGCTTCTTGTGAGGGAGATACAGAAAGGTATTCGCAGCCAGGCTCCGGGCGGAAAGCAGTTCGCTCCGCTCGCACAGGTGACCATAGAACGAAAGGGTTCGAGCAAGGCGCTGATCGACACCGGGTTTCTCATGAACTCGATCACACAGAAGATAATGTCCGACGGCGCATTCGTCGGGTTGCTGCGAACCAGCATTTCCAAGGACGGCGAGAGCGTCGCAAACATCGGCGCGATTATGGAATACGGTGCGACCATCAACCACCCAAGCGGTGCGGTAATAGTGATCCCGCCTAGGCCGTTCTTGCACCCGACGATGGAGAAGCACCGTGATGAGGTCATCGAGAACTACAGGCAGGCCCTACTTTCAGTTTTAAAGTGAGGTAAATGTACGTTGGAGCTTATTCGCGAGGCAGTCGAGTCGTTCATCAGATTGGTGAAGTCCGAGATCAATCCGGGCACGGCACTTGTGGCTGCAGACGATATGTTCGAGGTGACAAGGACTCCGAGCGTGGTAATGCAGGGTCCGACACTATCTGAGAATAGCGGCAGGAGAACACCGGCGATGCTGGTCACTCGTAATGAGCAGGATTTGACGTTCGAGCAGTGCAGACACCCGAGGCTGTATCATCTGGATTTCGACGTCATCGTCACGACAGGCAAAGAAAGCGAGTTGCTTGATCTGACGGAGAAGGTCGCCAGGTTCTACCAACTGCATCCTGTGATTACGGTCGGAGAACACGGCTCGCTGAACCTTACCGAGCTTGTACCGCTCGGCGGACTGAAGCGTGTAAACCTTTCGAACCTGCGGCAGGCATCCGGCAGGTGCCGGATAGAGGACTGCCCGGTGTACGACGGGCGAGTTCAGTCCGGAAGACTTGCCGCCGGGATAGAAGTTCAAATCCGCCAATGAGGAGAGATAAATTGATAGAAATACGAAACCTGCTTTTCCAGCCTCTTGCGTTCCACCTTTCCGGTGATGGAGGAGGCTTGCATCTCGGCTCACGGGAGCGGAGGATCATCTCTAAGGGACAGCTTTCAGACGAGATACGAACGGCTGCCGCTCGTGGGTTCGTCTCGATTTCGGATGTTCCTGAAAGCACGCAGCCGGATCCACGCGTGGAACCGATAGACGTTGAACACGCCGGGAGCAGACAGAAAAAACGGAGGGTCAGATGACATCATATCTTTCGCCGGGAGTCTATACTCGCGAAACGGACTTCAGCTACTACGTGAAGCAGATATCGACATCAGCCTGCGGCATGCTCGGTATTACCGAGAAGGGGCCCATCGACAAACCGACGCTTGTTACGAGCTGGGAGCAGTTTACCCGGAAGTTCGGCTCCTACATCGCCGATGGATACCTAGCCTATGCAGCCCGTGCCTTCTTTGATAACGGTGGTCAGGTGCTCTACGTAAACCGCGTGGCACACTATGAAAATAGGGCGGACCTTACGAGTCTTTCAGCGGTCAAGTCGTCGGTGACTCTCAAGGACCGGCGAACTGCACCTGCAACGCTTACCACAGGGGTTGAGGGCACGAATAGGATTACCTGGACCGCGAAAACACACGGTGCAGCCGGTAACTCTATCACTATAGCTCTCATAAAGCCCGGTGTTGACATGCCGCTTGTTGTCGATGTAACCGATCAAGCTATTATTGTTCAACTGGAAACGGCTGGTTCCGGTGTCGTTAGCTGCAAAACTACAGATGTGATTGCTGCTATTGAGGGACATCCTGCTGCATCTGCGCTGGTTCAAGCTACATCGGCGGACTCGGGTATTGTCGATCCTGTCGCAGCAACGCATCTGGCAGGTGGACAAGATTCCGAAGATACGCTCAAGGTAAGCGCTATAAACGAAGGCAAATGGGGAGACGGGATTTCTGTCGAGATAGAAGACCGCAAGGCGGGTTCAGATGACGAGTTCAACCTGATCGTCCGGTACAAAGGCGATGTTGTCGAGACATTCATCGACCTCTCGATGGACGAGTCGAAGCCGGACCATGTGGAGCTTGCCATAAACGAAAGGTCTGGGTACATCACAGTAGATGATCTGTCCACACCTGCGAGCACACCGGAGGACAGACCATCTATTGGAAACTTCGCACTTGCTTCGGGCGATGATGGTATCACTGGTCTGGCCGATTCCGACTACATCGGCGATCTGTCCCAGCACACCGGGTTTTACGCCTTCGATGAGATAGACGGCCTGAACATCCTGGCTGTGCCTGGAGTCACAACGGCGACCGTCATCACGGGCGGGATTGCTTATGCCGAGAGCCGCAGGGACCTGCTCTTCATCGCCGAAACGCCGATACATCTTGAGCCGCTTGAGGCTGTGGACTTCAGGAAGGGTCAGGGAACGTACGACCATGCAGCTTTCAATTCGTCTTACGCCGCGCTTTACTACCCATGGCTTCAAGTTTCCGATCCGCTGACGGGCAAGTCGAAGCTCATCCCGCCTACAGGAGCGGTCGCCGGTTGCATCGCAAGAAGTGATGAGAAGACGGACGTCTGGTATGCTCCGGCAGGGATAGACCGTGGCCGCATATTCGGTGTGCTCTCACTTGGTTACAAGACCAGCCGGGGAGAACGGGATGCGCTCTACTCGGAGGGCATCAACGTCATCGCGAGTTTCCCCGACACCGGCATCAATATCTGGGGGCAGAAGACCTTGCAGAGTCAACCTTCGGCGACAGACCGCATCAATGTGCGCCGCCTTATGATATATGTCGAGGAGGCTATCTCGGAGTCTACGAAGTTCGTGGTCTTCGAGCCGAACAACCCTCGGACCTGGCGCGCGCTCATCAGGCTTATGAACCCGTTCCTCTCGAACATCAAGAGCAGGGGCGGGCTGTACGATTTCAGAGTCCAGTGCAACGAAGAGACAAACACTCCAGCCATGATTGACCAGAACCAGATGGTCGCCAGGGTGTTCGTAAAGCCCACCAAGACCGCCGAGTTCGTGGAGCTGAACTTCGTCCTTACCGCGACCGGCGCCGATTTCAGGGAGGTGTTCTAATGGAAGTGACTATGCCCCACAGCTTGTATCAGAACTGGCAGTTTGCCATCGAGATAAACGGTTTCGACGTGGCTCTCTTTCGTAAGGGTCAGGAACCGAAGACCGAGTTCGAGGAAGTGGCCTTCGCTCCCGCAGGTTCCATGTTCGACCAGAAGGTAGCCGGTCGGATGAAGTTCGAGGACATCACTCTTGAGAAAGGAGTGCTCACCGATGGATCGGACGAGGCCGCCCGCGACTGGGTGAAGAGGCAGGCAGATGCGAACTACAACGTCGGCGCGCTCCCGGAGGCGTATATGCGGGATATCGACATAGTCCGCTACGACCGCGCTGGCCACGAGACCCGCCGATGGAGGCTCCACGGAGCCTGGATAAAGTCTCTCGAGTACGACGAACTCGAAGGTGGAAGCTCCGACAACACTATCGAGAAGGTAACGATCTGTTACAACTACTGGGATTGATGCGCAACTGGTCCATATTTGCATAATCATGGAGGATAAACTTGTACACATTTATGCTGCCGAGCGGCACTGAAATCGAGATTATGGAGATGACCGGAGTGGAGGAGGAGTTGCTCACCAACCAGCGGCTCATACGTTCAGGCGACGCCGTGAACCAGGTTCTCAAGAACTGCATCATCAGGATCGGGGAGAACCAGGATATCTCTATGAAGAACGTTCTCGATATGCTCTCCGGGGACAGGCTTTTTGTCCTGGTCAAGCTCCGTCAGGTTTCGCTCGGTGATGAAGTCGAGCTTGAGCTTACCTGTCCGAACACGGCCTGTCGTGCGAAGGACCAGGTGACGGTGAATCTCGACGACCTGCCTGTGACACCCTACCGAGAAGAGCGGGAGTTCGTGCTCACCCTTCCGGTGTCGGGATCCAAAGTGAGGTTCGTCCATCTCGACGGCCACAAGGAGAAGCGGCTTGCTCGGATGCAGGAGCCGTCCATCTCCGCCGCGATGATGGTCCGCATAGTGGATATCGACGGTAATGCTCCATCCAAGAAAGCCTTGAACGAGATGTCGATGCGCGACCGCAGTGCGCTCCGGGCCGAGATGCTTCGAGTTGACGCAGGCATCGACACGACCATCGAGTGTGACTGTGAGTCCTGCGGGACAAGGATACGCACCAGACTGGAGGCTGAACCTGCTTTTTTATTCCCAGGAGTCCGCTTCTGAGGGACGCGTTCTTCCTCGCATATGGCGGACTGCACTGGGGGTACGCGGAGGTGGCGAGACTCCCGCTGCGTATCAGGCGGCAGTTTGTCGACGCATTGGAGTGTCAGCTTGAACTCGAACGCAAGCAGATGGAACGACGATGAGACATAAACCAATAGTCATCCGATCCGGGCTTCGATGCGTTTGGACAAGGCATCGATGACTCTTGTTGGGAGAGGAATATTGTTACGCTGAGCTGTTTGTATCATCAACTCGCAGCCCCACTGCCAGGTATTACGGTAAGCCTGCCGGAGTCCGGCAAGGTCAAGCCCGGAGGTACACGACCTGTAGCGTTCATACGCTTGTGTGGATATATCACTTTCGAGAGCCTTGGATGGAGTCGGCCAGTGTTCCGTTGCCCCCTCCGCCAGGCGGACCAGTTTGAGCAGATTGGCGTGAACGGAGCCAAGCAAGGCCCAAGAGCGTGCGGCTTCCCCTCGGGCCAACACGTTTGTTCCAAAGAGTGCTAGGTTGATGAAGTTGTTTATTATTGAAGCCGTTTCTTCGGGTGTATTGCGGTCCAGCGGAGGACCAATGAAGGGGCGGAGGTACTTCTCAACAGCACCGGTTCGGTCCACAAGCAGTGTAGACTCCATAGAGGGGAACCAGGCATATCCCTGCCACGTTTCGATGATCGGAATCTTTGACGCGGGCTCAAAATGGAACTCGCCTCGAACCAGATTGGAGAAAATCGCGGTATGGTGACCATAATCGTCTGCAAAATAGAGATCGACCTTTTCAACCTGTGAGATCCAGGCTCGCTGGTCAACGTCCGGCAGGCTCTCGTCAGAAAAGAACAAGACAAACTCAATATCTGAATGCTGATCACCCTCGCCTGTGGCGAATGAACCAAACATGAGCGCTCCCTCAACACGGGAGTCCCGCAGACACAGTTCACGGAGGCGTTCTATCATGGCTTGCTGGGGCAGCATTTTACTATGGTCATATTCTTCATTCATGGCCGCATGATAGCTTACGCGCGAGGGTTGGATCAAGCTCCTGGGAGAGGAAATAGAGTCATAATGAATGATCTCGGTCTCGGCATAATAGTCTCGCTCAAAGACGCCTTCACACAGAACGCATCGCGCGTCCAGTCATCTATGGAGACTCTGGACGCGTCGGTCGCCAAATCTAGCGAAAACATGACGAAGAACCTTGGCCTCATCGAGAAAGGAACGATGATGGTCGGGGCCGGACTTGCCCTTCTTGCCGTGCCCACCGCGCTGGTGGCGTCGACCGCCGCGACTCAGCAGGCTCTTGGTGAGCTTGCGTCAGTGGGGATCAAAGACTTCCAGGCGATGGAAGACGCGGCCGAGTCGTTCACCAACCAGTGGGCAGGCGCGAGCAAGTCTGATTTCATCGGCGCGGCCTATGATGTGAAATCGGCATTGGATAACCTCTCGGATCAGGCTGTAGGCACGTTCGCTGCAATGGCCGCCATCACCGGCAAAGCGACTAAAGCAACTACCCAGGAGATGGTCGAAACCTTCACCACGGCTTACGGCATCTTCAAGCCCATTATGAAAGACATGTCCGATATGGACTGGGCGCAGATGTTCTCCGGCGCGCTCTCGGAGACTGTCGGCATCTTCAAGACGAGCGGCCCCGCGATGGCCCGGGCTATAAAGAACATCGGCGCTATAGCGGCCGCGTCAAATATACCTCTGCAGGAGCAGATGGCGATTATGGGCCAATTGCAGACTACGATGCGGGGAGGCGAAGCAGGCACGCTATACAAGGCGTTCATGCTCAGAGTCGCAGAGGCAGGAGAGGAGCTTGGTCTATCCTTTATCGGCCCCACGGGCAGGCTCAAGGACATAGTCTCGATCCTCAAAGAGCTGAAGCGGGGGTTTCCAGACCTGTCCGATGCCATGACCCAAGTAAAGTTGAAGGAGGCGTTCGGCAGCGCTGAAGCCGTCCGGTTCGTATTGCAGATGTCCATGGGACTCGATCAGCTCGAAGGCAATATCAAGAGCATCGAGAAAGCGATGAAGTCCGACACTGCCGTGACGCTTGAGATGGCGGAGGCTATGAATGCAGACATAGGATCTCAGTTTGCGCTGGTGCGGCAGCAGGTCGGCAATCTTGCCGAGATACTGGGTCGAACGCTTCTCCCGGTTGTGATCCCCGTGTTTCAGGCGGCATCCCGGCTAATTCTCCACCTGCAGGGAGTTGCTAAGTCAGTCCCGGGAGTCACCAGGGTGATACTCACACTCTGTGTTGTGCTTGGGGCAGCGCTCGTTGTTGTGGGCAGCTTTACGGCCGCACTCGGGACGGTCGGCATTATGCTTCCGGCAGTCAAGGCGGGTATAGCCGCGCTCGGCCCGATGCTCGCCGGAGTAGGATCGGCGGTGTCGGCTTATTTCTGGCCGGTCGTGGCGATCATCGCCGCAGTGGTCATCGCCGTGATAGCTCTGAAAAAGGCATGGGAGACCAACTTCGGCGGGATACGCGACTCCGTGCTCGGCACGTGGAACAGGGTGAGCCTTGCTTTTCAGGGCATTCGGGCGCTCATTGGATCGCTGTCGGGCGGTAGCGGCCAGATGTCAGCAGAGCTTGCGAAGAAGCTCGAAGCTGCCGGATTGATGAAGTTCGTCACTACTGTGTTCCAGGTCTACTACCGGGTGCGGCAGTTTCTGTCGGGGCTGTGGCAGGCGTTCTCCTCAGCGTTCGGGAAGATCCGAGGGATTCTTGAGCCTGTTTTTCGCGCGCTGATGGCCGCATTCGGCGAGTTGGGAAAGGCACTCGGATCGGTATTCGCGGCTTTCGGGCTGGCGACGACCGCCGTGGACGCATCATCGTTCAAGAGCTTCGGTCAGACACTCGGCACGGTTCTTGGTATCGTTGCACGGATGGCTGCCTATGTCATCAAGTTCATTGTCTATCCTCTCTCGTGGATGATACGGACAATAGCTGTGGTCGTTCAGGCCATAGTGTGGTTCGGAAAAACCATAGTCACGGCGTTCGTTGCGACTGCTCCCTACGTCTACAAGTTCTTCCTGCCGCTTCGGATGTTGGTGCAGGGACTGTTGATGGTCGGACGAGTCGCGTACACAATGTGGCGGATGCTAACCGGAGACATCTCGGTGGTGGACGGTCTGAAATCGATAGGCGGCGCGGTCTTTGGCTTCCTGGCAACGCCGTTTCTCTGGGCAAGAGATATCATAGCCGCTGTTTGGCAGACGATTGCTTCTGCTGCATCAACAGCGTGGTCGAGCATTCGGGCGATGGCATCATCGGCCATAGGATGGTTGCAAGCTCCTTTTGTGAGTCTGACTCAAGCTGCTTCTTCCTCCTGGGGCGCTGTTATGGGTGCGGTATCTGGAGCGTTTTCGTTCGTCATATCGAGCGCAAGGAACCTGGTCTCGGCAGCCTTCCAGAGTGGGAGATCGGTCATGACCACGATAGCCAACGGTATAAGGTCCGCGGCGGCAGCGCCTTTCGAGGCTGCGAAAGCGGCGCTCTCAAGGCTCAGAAGACTCCTGCCGTTCTCGGATGCGAAGGAAGGACCGCTGTCTACTATCACTCGAAGCGGCTCGGCGTTATTGGAAGCTTTCAGTTCAGGCATCGCAAAAGCTTCGGAACTGCCTTCACGGGCGCTCAAGAGTAGCCTTGGGACTGCCGTAAACCTCCTCGGCGCCGGACTACCTGCAGGAGCACTTGCAGCTACACTCGCGCTTACTCCGGTGGTTAACGGCAGGATGTCTACTGACAATGCGGCAGGTCCTGTTGATAAGGGCATGGACAGGACTCGGCTTCTGGCTGTCACGCATAACTCACCTGCATCGGGGCCGGGTGCGGTCCCTGGCGAGGTGTCAGGAGATATCCGGGCGCTCCTCGGAGCAATACTCTCGAAGCTGGACAGCCTCTCCGAGAGGCCGGTTGAAGTGTCCGTTACGACGAAGCTCGACGGCAGGCAGATAGCTCAGGCGGTCTACAAAGATATGAAGGAGCACAGAGTCAGGAACTATGAGTCGGCCTGAGCCAAAAAGGGTCTTCATCTGCAGCAGATATATCGGGGACATCGAGCACAACGTGCAGGTTGCACTGGCTCTCTGCCGTATGGCTGTCGAGGCGGATTATGCGCCGTTCGCTCCTCATCTGCTTTATACAAGGTTTTTGGATGATTCGGACCCGGCAGAGCGTGACCTCGGTATTTCGCTCGGCCTGCGGTTTATGGAAGCCTGTGATGAGGTCTGGGTCTATGTGGGAGACGGGATATCTTCCGGCATGCGAAGAGAGATAGAAAAGGCCGGAAGACTCGGCAAGCCGGTCATCGAGATACATGAGGTGGAGCTTTGCCGGAGGATGTAAGGAAGACGACCGGCTATCTTGTGGATGTCGTGACTCGTGAACGTCTTTCGTTCCAGTACAACCCGGACGAAATAATCGATGAGAAGTCGACCGATTTTGCCTCGATAAAGGTATCTGGTATGAGCCATCCCAGATACCAGTACGTCTCCGGCGAAGCGCGCAGGATCGCCTTTCGGGTCACCTTCTTCAAAGGGCCGGTAAAGGAGAAGGTGGCATGGCTTCAGTCCCTTCTCTATCCCGAACATGAAAAGACAATGCTGAGGAACGCGCCGCACAAGGCGCTGTTCTTTTTCGGTGATCTCTATTCGGGGGTGCCCTGCATCGTGCGTCAGGTCAAGGTCCGCTACTTTCACATGTTCGAGGAAGACACCCTCCTGCCTCAGCATGCGGAGGTGGACCTCATTCTTGAAGAGATAGTGCAGAAGTCAGTGAGTTTTTCGGAGGTAAGGAAATGATAGGGCCGGATTCGAGATATGCGGGATGCGTGCTCTATGTCGACGGGAGCGAGGAGTTCCTGGGGGCCAGAAGCCGGATAGAGACGGTCCCTCAACCGGATGATGCCTTCCACACCGTCCGGGAAGGTGACCGGATAGACCTCATAGCCTACAGTTATCTCGGAGACGCCGGGCTTTGGTGGATCATATGCGACTATAACGACATCTTCTTTCCTCTTGAGATCAGGGTAGGGATGGCGCTGCGGATACCATCACTGGAGCACATTCAAATGCGGCTCCTCGGTTGATCCCCCGAAGAAATTCCGACACTTTCGGGATTTCGGTAGTAGATAACTTAATAGAGGAGCTTACACGCAGGTGCGACTCGACGATTATCAGCCCGCTTTCATTATAGAGATCGAAGGCAATAAACTCTCCAGGGACATTACTCACGAGATCACCTCGTTTGTATTCGAGGACAACGAAGAGGAGATGGACCTCCTGGAAGTCTCTGTCACCGACAGGTATCTCCAGTTTGTTGACGATCCACTCTTCCAGGAGGGAAACGAGATCGCCGCACGCTTCGGATATGCGGGCAATCTCTCGGCGAGGAAGGTCGCCGTGATAAAGGAGATAGACTACGACTTCCCGGACGGCGGTGAGCCTACCATCCAGATCAAAGCGTACGACAAAGGGCACAGGCTGGCTGGAAAGCAGATTCAACGTGTGTGGCAAAAACCTGCTCCCGGCATCCTTTACTCGGAGATCGCAGAGCAGATAGCGAAGGAACACGGGCTGACTCCGGTTGTAACGAAGACGGTCGGACGGCATCTTCGCATAGCGCAAGGTGGAAAGTCGGATGCACAGTTCCTCCGGGAGCTTGCGGCGAAGTCCAGAGACCGAAACGGCAAAGGAGTGACAGGCTATGTGTTCTATATTCAGGACAATGAGCTTCACTTCCATCCACGTAAGCTCCAGTCGCGTCCCGCTATGGTCCTCGAGTATTTTACAGACCGGGAAGGGATGCTCCGGTCGTTCAAGCCGTCGACTCAGTCACAGTCGGTGAAGGGCGCAGGGACCGAAACCAAAGCCATCGGTGTTGACCCGCGCAGGAAGAAACCTGTCGAACACAGGGCAAACAACGAGACGACACCTGAACGGACATCGCTTGGAAAGAACACTTATCTTGTGGACGGAAACACCGGCGAGGGCAGGTTCAGGCGTCAGGAGTCCGGCAAGATCGTGCAGAGCTTCGAACGATCTGAAGGGTTTCATGAGGAGCCACGTCAGGAACCTGCGCAAGACAAGGCCGAACAGCGTTTCAAGGACGCAGAGCTTCGGCAGATTGAAGCTGCCGCCGTCACCATAGGTATCCCGACATGCACGGCAAAGCAGAACATCGAGATTAGAGGCGTCGGCAGGAAGTTCTCCGGCACATACTACTGCACTTCAGTCCGGCATGTCTTCCAGGACGGCTACTCCTGCGAGCTTAAGCTCAAGAGAAACGCCCTCGGCAAAGGCGCGGGAAGCAAGTCAGCAGAGGTGAAGGGCAGGAAGAACGAGCAGGCGGCTCCCAGGAGTCCGAAGCCGCGGGCTGATCAAACATCGAAACAGCCGTCGGGGACACAGGCACAGCCGGTGAAGCCGGTGCCCAAGATGGTTCGCATCGATGCCGATACCGGCAGGATAATCAGCAAATGATCAGGAGGAAAGACACATGCAAGTAATAGGGTTCATTCTGGAGAACAGGGAGGTACTTCTTGCCTTCATCATCTCTCTTATCGCCGTCATCAAGCTCACGGCCTGGGGCAAAGGACAGGCAGCGGCGCTCGACGTGGTCGTCGGAGTCATCGAGCGTCTTGGAGTTCGCGAGGTGAAGAGAGAAGTGGCTATGGCCCAGATCACTCTTCCGGATGCCGCCAGGGATGCCATCAGCGACTCAGTGGCAAAGGCCGACGAGAAGAAATCGCCGCTTACCACCGGCTGGAAGATCGTTCGTGAAGTCTTCAGGGGAATCTTCTAAATGACGCTTCCCTTCCAGGACGAAGGACGCGACGAGGCTCGCCTCTACGGGAAATATCGCGCCTTCGTCCGCGACAACCACGATCCCGAAAGGCTCGGCAGGTGCAGGCTGGAAATCCCTGCAGTCCTTGGAGTAGGCCCGGAGAACTGGTCCGACTGGGCCTATCCCTGCTTTTCCTTCGGCGGGATAAATGACTGCGGGACGTTTCTTGTCCCACCTGAAGGGGCATCGGTATGGGCCGAGTTCGAGGGCGGTGATCCCCAGTATCCGATCTGGTCCGGCGTATGGCTTGCAGGAAGCAACCCCGGCGAGATGCCGGAGGAGGCGAAGCGGCTCTGCAATGGCGCTGAATGTGCCGCCTGCCCAGATGTGACAGAGCACGCAACGAAGCTTCAGGACAATCTGGAGCACGGAAAGTTTCACGCTCATCCGCCTTACTGGTGCCCGAAGGTGTTCGTAGTTGCGAAAACTCCGGCAGGCCATACAGTCCTGCTCGATGATAGGGAATCCGATGCCTGTATCAGAATAGTTGACTCGTCCGGTCAGGAGATAACGCTTCAGTCCGGCCGGAAAATCGAATTGACGGACAGGGCCAGAAGCAGGATAACAATGGACGCCGCGAGCGGAGACATTACGATAATCTCCACGGGCAAGGTGAACATCAACCCATAGGGGGCGATATGACAGAGAATGAATGCAAAGGACCGACGAAGTGCGGCTGGGTGGAGAGCGAGAGGCTTCTTTCGAAGACTTTCGATGCCTGGCGAACTGAGTTCAGAGGGATACTCGAAGACCACAGGCGCGATATCCAGAACCGCCTTGAGAAGATAGAGCGGCAGATAGAACAGAAGTCCGACAAAGAAAACGTAAACCTCATAGTCCAGGGTATCAACGATGAACTGACCCGACATGCAGATGAGATAAAGGGAATCCACACAACTCTTGAGGGCAAAGCAGGGACGGAGAGCCTCTGGAAGCTTGCGGCGATCATCGTGGCCATCGGCGGGGTGCTCTCGGGGATCATCAGCACGGTCGTGAGCTATCTGAGGAGGTGACGAGATGGAAGCAGCAATTGCCAGGCTGGGAGACAATTCGGACCATAGCGGGCAGATCATATCCGGCGCGGCTCGCACGCTGGTGAATGGCAAGCCCGCCGCGCGCAAGGGCGATCTCCACTCCTGTCCACTTGAGGGCCACGGCGTCACTCCTATAACAAGCGGAAGCGACAGGACAATCATCGAAGGCCAGCCTGCTGCGCGTGTGGGTGACCGGACAGGCTGTGGTGCGGTCATCACATCAGGCAGCCCTGATACCCTGGCCGGATAAGAGGAAAGGAAATTATGTCTATTCATATATATAAGGATGTAGGACTCACAGAGCAGGTATCGGAAGGTGACATGACCAACCCCGATATGGACACCTTCGACGGCTCAACAGGGGAATCGAAAGACCGGCAGCTCTTCATAGCAAACGAACAGACGGCGCTTCCTCAAGCGTTGGACGCTGTTTCCTCCGCTATAGCCATTGCCGCTCCGCGCTTTTCAGACGGTGAGGTCATCATCATCGACTCGGAACAGATGCGGGTCATCTCCGGAGGTGGGAGCAACGTCCTGACCGTGCAGAGGGCGGTCTACGGAACACAGCCCGCCGCGCACGCAGAAGGAGCGAAGGTCTACAGCGCCTGCAACTACACCGACCTCACCGTCGAGATTGTAGACACCTCCGGTACGGATGAGTCTTCCTGGTGCGCTCTTGCGCTCACGCAGGAGGAACTGGATGAGGCCGTAGCGGGGCAGGCTCTCTCCTTGGGCGATAAGAGCTTCAACTCGATCATATCTTTCTGGCGGCGGATCACCGTTCCTGCGGACACCTCTGTGCAGAACAAGACAGACTTGAAACTTAGGCTCACCGGGACACTCAGCCTGGCATAAAAAGGGGAGGACCTATTCATTGGCAAACCACAGTTCATATGGGACAGCAAGCAACACATCTGACCTGCTCGCAAAGCTGAAAGACTTTATAACAAGCATCTGCGGCTGGACTCTCTGGGACGATCAGATGGCTCAAGCACAACCGTACTTCGTCGCTTACTCAGCCGGAGAATCGGGCAAGGAAGACATCTACCTGCAGTTCATTGTCGCAAGCGCAAACGTGGTCTCGGTAAGAGGCGCTCTCTACTGGGACCAGACAAGTCACACGGCGGTAAAGCCGGTCTATTCCGCATCATCCGCAATGACCACATCAGACACGGCTCCGTTCAACTATTGGATGTTCGGGAACCTCGACAGGGTCTTCATCGTGACCAGGCTGGGGGTGAACTACTATGGTCACTACAGCGGACTCATCAAGCGTTTCTGGTCGGACAAGATCGCCGTCACACAGGGAAGCGCAGGCGTAGGAAGCGATGTCACAGTCCCGGTAAACGACGCCTCCCTTCTCTCACCCGGCAAGCCCTACGTCATAAAGGACAACACAAATATCGCAAGGGTGCTGGTCACAGCCACCGATGTATCGTCAAACCCGAACACCATCACGATAGCGGCTCTATTGACCGGCTACTCGGCTGGAGCCAAGATAGGGGAGGACCCACAGCCTGTCATGATAGGGCAGAACAACCCTCCCACGTGTCTTATGCTTAACAGGCACGACGGTTATACCTCACAGGGCGGTCACACCGCCTATGCTCGTGATTTCAGCGGATATTAGACTGGCCGAACCGATCCTGACAACAGGTACGGGCTTGTCGCGATGTTTCCCATATTCGTGACTTCGGAAATCACGGGATACGACGAGCTTCGGGGTGAGCTTGTGGAGGTCTATTCGATAGGATCAAGCGCTGGGGCGTCGGAAGACGTGATAGACCTCGGCACGTCCACCTATAAGATGTTCTGCCTCTCAAGTGGAGGCGGAACCTGGGTCGCTGTAAGAGAGTAGCCCCGTGGCAACAAGACCCGGTAAGATCGTAAGAATCGAAATACCGCACGGCAGGTACGATGTGCGGCAAAGACTCTTCATCCGTAACGCAAAATCCCTGAAGCTGAAAGGTGTGGTGCGCCGTGGCGGTCCGTAGCGGCAGGAAGGTAGATATAAGTCTTGCGGCGGGGCCGGTCGCGCCGAGGTTTCGGCTTTCGGGACCGCATGCGTCAGGGCTTGTCTATACCCTTGGAGGCAGCATAGGCGAAGAGTTCAGCCTGCTTGCGGATACTTCGGTCTCGGTCGTAAGTAGATACATTGCACACTCAGACATTCGAGTTACAGTGACAAACGCGGCAGCGCTTCACGCCGACCTGGTGGTTTCGGTCATCGGGACCTGCGAGACCACCCACGACCTGAAGCTCGTTGTGACCGGGCTGTTTGAGAAGCTCGCGGATCTGTATATTATCGTCACGCGGGTGATCGATCCTTACGATGATGATGACATCGATACCTGTTCGGACGGTATGAGAGACCGGACGCTTGAGTTTCTCGGTAAAGGGCTGAAGTTTCCGTTCACTTTCCAAAGACGCTCCGGTGGGACGCAAATATCGACTGCAACGTCTTCGGACCACACGCATATCCACGAGAGCATCCGGCAGATACTCGGAACGAGGAAAGGTGAGAGGTTCCTTCGTCCGGAGTTTGGGACGCGTCTTTATGAGCTTGTCTTCGAGCCGAACGACACGGTGCTCTATGGCCTTATCCGTCACGAGGTGACTGATGCACTCGATAGGTGGGAGCCGAGAGTGATAGTGACCGATGTTGAGGTCGGGCCGGGGGATGATGAGCATCTGGTGCTCGTTAATATAAGCTACAGGCTCATTTCCTCACAGGTGATCGGGAATTTTGTGTATCCCTTCTTTCGGGAGTTGGAGTAGATCATGCAGACAAGACGGGGCAGACTGCCGTACGTAAACAAGGACTACGAGTCGATCCGGGAGGAGCTTATCTCCCGGATACCACAGCTTACCGACCGTTGGACCGACTTCAACGCAAGCGATCTCGGCGTGGCGCTGCTTGAGCTTTTCTCAGGAATCGCGGATATGCTCGCATACTATATTGATGCCCAGGCAGCCGAATGTTATCTTCCTACGGCAAGACAAAGACAGAACATCATCAACCTCTGCTCACTCATCGGCTACCGGCTCCACGGTCCGGTCGCAGCTACGACGAGGCTAACTTTCACACTTGTCGAGGTGAGCGCAGAAGATATCCTGATCCCTGCAGGGACTGTGGTCAGCGCACCGGATGCTGTCATCCCCGTTCCGTTCGTCACTACCGCTGATCTGACAATCGCTGCGGGGTCTACACAGGGTGAGGTGGATGCGGTGCAGGGTGAAAGCGTGAGCGAGGTCTTCATAGGGACTGGAGAGCCTGTGGCAAAGCTAACGCTTGCCAGAACGGACGTCGCGCACGGCTCGGTCAAAGTGCGGGTCTCCGGCAGCCTCTGGCTGGAAGTTGGTCATTTCACCGACAGCGTGTCGGAGGACATACACTTCAGGCTGGAGACGGACGCGCTCGACCGGATGTCCGTTATCTTCGGTGACGGCAGATGGGGATCATATCCAAGAGAAGGCACGCCGATAGAGGTGTCATATCTCGTGACGCTTGGGCCGGACGGAAACCTCGCGCCGCACAGAGTAACGGAAATACTGTCTCCCATCTACACAAGCGGCAGCGTCCTCGCTTCCTTGAGCGTAGACAACCCTATCCCTGCTACCGGTGGATCGGAGCCGGAGTCCGTGGAGCATGCAAAGGTGATAGCGCCTGCTGTCCTTCGCTCTACCTGGAAGGCTGTGACAAGAGACGACTACACCGCTCTCTGTCTCGCCTTTCCCGGAGTCGCAAAGGCCCGCGTCATGGACATAAACGACGACTCCGACCTGCGGATCTACACCGTCAGGGTATGTATCGCCCCTGATGGCGGCGGACTTCCTTCACCGATGCTGAAAGAACAGCTTGAAAACTACCTTGAGGCAAGGAGGCTGGTAACCATCGATGCAGGCATAGTCGATCCCGTGTATGTCCCGGTCGATGTGAGCGCTCTGCTCTACACATACCCGAAGGAAGACGCCGAAGCTGTGCGAAGGCGCGCCGGGGCAGCCTTGGAGAAAAGATTCGCATTCGAAAACCAGGGCTTCGGAAGCCCGGTGTATCTCTCGGACCTCGTAGCGCTCCTTGACGGTGTGGAGGGTGTAAGCCATGTCACGCTCCGCGAGCCGGTCCGCAGTCTCACGTCGGGCTTCAGGGAGATACCCGTCCTTGGGGAAGTGACCATAGACACCCAGGTGGTGCGCTGATGGTGGATATGAAGGAGATTATGAAGACACTCCTGCCGGAGGTCTACATCACCAGCGATACAAGCGGCGACCTCGATACCTTCCTCTCGGTCATCGGGCTTACACTGGACGGGATGAGAACGAGCATCAGCCGAATACCCCGGCTTGCCTCCCCCAGGGACTGCCCGCCGGACTTTCTTAATTATCTCGCTGCGCTGGTAGGAGCAGAATATGACCCGCAGGCAAATCCTGTCCCTCAAAGGCAGAGGATACGTGAGGCTATGGAGCGTTACAGAAGATACGGCACTTTTTTAGGGCTGGAACGAGACTTGAGAAGGCTCGGATGGAACGGGGAGATCATCGAGACATTCAGGAAGATACTTCGGTTGAACTACCGGGCCAAGCTCGGCAGACAGAAGCTTCCCGGCCACAGATATAACCATGGGATCTATGGGATAACAGAGCCTATTGATAGTGATGAATTTTTACAGATCGTACTCCGGCATCAGCCCGCGGGGACGATTGTCTGGATCGGAGAGGAGACAGCCGCGTCATGAGCGACAGTACATTCGATGTATCTAAAAACTATAAGAGAATATGCTACAAAGAAGACCGCGATCTTCTGAACACGGAACTCAACGAGATGCAGGACGCCGCAGCGCACGACCGAACAATGATCATCGACAGGATACTCGCCCCAGGCACGATACTCTCCGGGCTTGAGGCGACGGCAGTGGGAAGCAGCGTCACGATCACCGAGGGGTTTGTCTATATGGACGGCTGTGCCGTGAAAGTCCCAGGGGCTACACTGGTCTTTCAATATCCCGGAGAGCACATTATCTATGTAGATGTATTCAAAAGGGACGTAACCGCCTCGGAAGACCCGACGCTTGTGAACCCGCTTACAGGAGAGCCGACCGCAGAGCGGGAGAAGTGGATAGCAGCGCTTCAGCCAAGGGACACCTCATCTGATCCACTGCCGACTGGAGCCAAAAGCAGAAGCGTTGCGCCGCTCTGTGTCTTCAACAAAGACACGGGAGAAGTCACACCGGTAGCTGGCGGCTCCGAAGATGGAGGAAGCATCGTCTCTGCATTCGCAAACCACGTCGGACATGGCGGACTCGACCGTCATCCCGGAGCAACGGAAGACCTGGCAGGCTTTATGACACCCGACCAAGTAACGCAAATAGCGGAACACGAAACAAGACTTGATACGGCCGAGTCCAATCTGACAAACCTGTCAGGGGCATTGGCCACGCACAAGAGCTCATCGGATCACGACAGTAGATACTACACAAAGACCGGCGCTGATGACCGCTACGCCCCGAAGTCGCACGTCGGCTCCGGAGGTACATCCCAGCATCCTGCCGCTACAGGCTCGACTGCAGGGTTCATGAGCGCAGCCGACAAGACGCAACTCGGTGACCATCAGTCCCGGATCACATCGATTGAAGGCACGCTGCCGAACAAAGCCAACACCTCTGATGTCACGGCGGTATCGAATGCGTTGAACACCCACAAGTCATCGTCCGACCACGACGGCAGGTATTACACGAAGACGCTATCTGACGGCCGTTACACACCGATTGCGCATGTAGGGTCAGGCGGCAGCGCGCACGCTCTTGCGACCATAGCTCAGGCAGGATTCATACCCAAAGAGGTCTACGAGTGTCTCACGAGACTCAACTTCTGGATCTGCAGGTATGACCACGGAAACGACGGTACGGGAGCTATGGGCTACAGTATGCTCTCAGGACAGGACGGAATGATCTGGAGGGGGAGATGTGACAGCAACTCCACGCATATCATCCTCACCGTGCTTAGAGCCGTGGGGTCGCCGATCACGGCGATGTTCGAGTTCTACCACATGGTAGGCACCGTCAATATGCAGATCGGGACAAGGATACGTCTTGCGACTTCTTACACCCCACCTGTTCCAGGAGGCAAGGCGTACCTCGTGGACCTATACCCGGACACATTCACCAATATCGTGATAAACGTCTCCGGTTCAGGAGAGGTAGGGTTTGCCCTCAACATATTCCCCGGAGACGACAGGCAGATATGTTTCGACCTCGATCCGAATAGAGCCGGTAAAGCCATAGTAGTGTAACAAGGAGGCAATAATGAACAAGCTGATATGCATCGACCCAGGCCACGGCGGCGCCAAGCCGGGCGCGGTAGGAAAGATCATTATGAACGGTCAGTCCCAGCGACTTGCCGAAAAGGACGTGGTCTTCGGACTCGACCATAACGCACAGGGCGGTATAGGAGTGTCTAACCGCGTAGGGCACCACCTGAGAAAGAACGGACTGCGCACGATTATGACACGGGAGGACGACAGGGACATAGAGCTTAAAGAACGGGCAAGGATCGCAGTCCGAAACAAGGCAGACCTGTTCATATCCATCCACTGCAACTCTTTTACCGACCCGCAGGCAAACGGGATAGAGGTATATGTCCACCCGAACCAGAAGAACCGTGCCCATATACTCGCTAGGCACATCCTAGACGGTATCCTGAGTCAGCCGGAGTGCAAGGGACTCAGAGACCGGGGAGTGAAGACGGCAAGGTTCTGTGTGCTGGAAGGCACGTATCGACACATGCCCGCGGTGCTCGTGGAGCTTCCGTTCATCTCGAACCCCAAGGAGGCCGTACTCCTCGCAGACCGGCACTTCCGGGAGGCAGTAAGCTCCGGCATCGCCGCAAGTATACGAAGGTTCATCATCTGATCAATATCCACATCTGACATAAAGAGCGACTACTGGATAGTCATCAGTTTCACCGCAAAATGCGGATCACAATGCTTGAATTCAGATAGGAAAACTGCAGATAGTCCGGCATCTCATTCTCCAAACAGGTTTCATCGCCTGTTTCCTGGGGCGTGTCCAGTGCGTCCGGATGATTGGATGAAGGAACCGGACTACTTTATAGTGTCGATAAAGCCGCAAGGATCTGTGGCTCCAGTTCATTGTTCTTTACTTGGAACAGAAGTCCTTCAGCCCATCCAGGGAGCTTTGGCAGCATACTCGCCACTTGCAGTGAGTAGAGGATCGACAGCGGTCTGTCCAGTATAGCGATACTGTCATCCGTTTTACCGTAGCGGGCAATGAAAGCGTCTTTTGCAGGTGGACCAAGTGAGCCGCACACGTTCCGAATGTCACAGCACGCTGGCCCGATTCCGAGCAGATGGTAATCGAATACAACTGCACGCAGCGGCGCATCCCTCGACAGCGCCAGGTTTGTCCAGTGGAAATCGTTATAGTTGAGCGTCTCAGGATATGACTGAAAGGCATTCTTTAGATCCGCTATGTAATCAACAGCGATTTTCCAGACAGGCAAGTCTGCCATTCCAAGCCGTAATGCAGTTTCTGCTATCGACTCCGGCGTGAGCGTATCGTACTCCCGTTGAAGGAATGGTGGAACTTCCATAGCAGGCGTGAACAGCTTCCTCCCCGCAGCATGCAGCAGTCGGTACCACTCAGCAACTGCGATACCGGTCTGTTCCCTGCTCATTTCCTCTTCAGTCGCAAGCCGCCATGTCGGACTGATAAGCAAGTCCTCGATCAGTATCCAGTTCGCTCCGTTGTCATAAACTCTAAGCGTTGGCACTCCCAACTGACGAAGCAGCTTGTAAGCCAATATCTCGATATGTGTGTCCGTGTTCTTAAACTGCTTTAGAACTGCAGACCGTTCATCGTCTACAAGTCTCCATAGAGCGGTGTCTGTCTTGTCGACGATAAGTTCGACATTGCCGTTGGACCAGACATCAGGCAGGTTAGATAGTATGGGGTTCAACGTTCTTCTCTTTACTGTCAGACGGTATTCGATAGCGACATCCTACTTTAAACTGGAAGAGATAGTCAAGGACGGACGTCAGATATGCTCCAGATAGAGCCAGCGAAGCTATTATCATGTAATCTTCCTGCAAACAGCTTCGCATGAAGTGAGATTATACGATTAGTCCTACTCCCTACACCCGATTTCACAGTCGGTTCACCCCGAAAATGAACAGAAGAATCTTCGAGAATCTCACCAATTGAACTTGATGTTTCTTTTGATTTGAGGCATTCATTGTGACAGGGGAACAGATGTTCTGTTCCGCATAGAGTGGAGGTAATGAAGATTGAGACTGCAGGAAATCAAACTGGGCGTGGAGCTTGAGACCATCCAAAGAGACCGAGGAACGGTCGCAAGGGCTATTCAATCGGTCGTGGGTGGTGAGGTCACCCACACGGGCGGGACCTATGACGCTTGGGAAGTGCGGGACAGGCTGGGCCGTATATGGCGGGTAGTTGCCGATTCTTCCCTCACAGGCGCACCGGCGAACCTAAGGGCGGAGGTCGTATCGCCCATCCTGGGATATGATGAGATTCCAGAGTTCCAGGAAGTGGTAAGGGCCGTGAGAAAATGCGGAGCCCAGGTCGATGAAAAATGTGGACTTCACGTCCACGTTTCACATCCTGATATCACTTCGAGGGCGCTCGCAAACCTCGCAAAGCTGATCTACAAGCAGCAGGACATCATCTATGCCGCGCTCGGAGTGAACCGGCAGCGGATGGAACGCTACTGCAAGCCGATTGATCCGGACTTCATAGATCGGAACACCAAGAACCCGCCGAAAGACTTTCACCAATTGAACAAGCAGTGGTACGGTCGATACGTCGAGCATCCAGGGCGGTACGATTCGACTCGCTACTCGATCCTGAACCTGAACGGCTACTTCGTGAGAGGCGCCGTAGAGTTGAGGGCGTACTCAGGCTGCCTCCACGCAGGTCGGGTTAAAGCCGTAATCCTCTTTAGCATGGCGCTTCTGGCAAGAGCGATGAACTGCCGTGGAGCGTCGGCGAAGAAGCGAAAATACGATCCGGCGTCGGCACGATACGATATGCGGGTCTTCCTCATCTCCGCGCTGAAGATGAACGGGCCGGAGTTCAAAACTGCCCGCATGCATCTCCTGAGACTCATGCCTGGAGACTCGGCGTGGAAATATGGCAGACCAATGACTAAAGCGAAGAAGCCTGCGGACGGGAATATCGCCTCCGTGGAGGTGTGCTGTGGAGCGTAAGAAGATAGAAGTGCCCGCCGGAGTATTGACCGGTCTGGAAGCCGTCAGGCTTTCCGGCAAAACCAACGTGCTCGATGCGCCCAGGGTAATCGAGCTCGTACTGGAGATGGGACATGAGGAGGCAGCGTTCTGGGTGTATGAGAACCGCAGCCTTTATGCCCACAGCATATTCCAGGGATTCGCCGCAGTGGCCTCACTCGACAAATGCCACCCCTCGCGCCACGTTGCCCAACACGGCGCGTCTGGCCGAAAGGTCGAACCATCCCCATGAATGTGAATCAAGCGATACGTGCGAGGGAGGTGAGAATCCATGTGTGGACAGGTAGGGGGCATATTCGGAACCAAGCGCCGCACGCGCGATGAGATAGACTACCTGACTTGGATCTTCACCAGGGCGCTAGAACTCAGCGAGGAGCGTGGCCCACACGCGACGGGCATAGCCTGGGTAAACCGAAATGGCGAGCACAGGCTATTCAAGCGCCCGGTTCCGGCAAGCGAATTCGTGCATGACAAGGCTTTCGGCGAAGTGCTGGGCGATGTTGACAACAGCATCACTGTGCTGATGGGACACACACGATTCGCGACCCGGGGCGATGCCGCTGTGAACGAGAATAACCACCCGCTGCGAACTGGAGACTGCATGATTACCCACAACGGCACTGTCCTGAACGCCGACTACCTCTTTCATCGCTTCGGCTTTGAGAGGCACGCCGAGGTCGACAGCGAGATCCTCGGGCGGATCGCGGACACCAGCATAGTCGACGGCCGCATAGATTTGAAGGCGCTCAGGGGCAGGCTCGCTCTCTGTCGAGGTCAGATGAGCGCGGTCATTGTGGCAAAAACCGACCCTGGCACTGTAATCATTGCCAAGGGCAATAGGCCGCTCGAACTGGCCTACCACCCTGTGTTCCGCGCAGTGGTCTATGCCTCCGATGCGAAGTACCTCAGATCAGTTCAGACGGATGTGCCGGGATGGATTGCGCTCCCGACAAAGGCGATGAATATTCTGGTGTTCCGCGCAGATAACCTGTCGCAGTTCGAGCGCCTGCCATTCCACTTCGTTGCTCAGAAAACCAAGTCCGCTGTTTCGAAGGGAGGTGCTTCCGTATGAACCGTCAATCCTGTTCTGACGTGCTAGGACTACTTCGCCTGTTCGTCTACGGTACACTCAAGCGAGGCTACTGGAATCATGACAGGTTCTGCAAAGGAGCACTCCACATAGAAGAGGCCAGGGTTCGAGGCCGGCTCTATGAACTGCCGTCAGGCATACCGGTTCTAGAGGTGCCGGATGCTGATGTTCTTGCTGTCGGTACATCGGACACTCTGGCTGATGTTATCACACAAGAACGACTCCCCGAGCAGCCTGCGATTGAGACTGCACGGGATGAGATGCGTTGGCGGATGATTCATGGAGAACTGATGGTGTTCCCCAATCCGCAGTTATCGCTACCGCCAATAGATCGACTGGAGGGATTTAGACCGGACTGTCCAAGCGTGTACCGCCGTGTTCTCGTTCCGGTGAAGCTGTCTGACGAATGCGATACGGTGGCCTGGTGCTACGTGGCATCGTGTGGGTTACTGCGGGATGCGAGGCCGACTGGCAGAGCGTCTTGGCCGTGATGGATACGCTGCCCGAAGTATCATCGTCGGGCCGGAGTCTTCCAGGAAGATATTGTTGTCGCTGATCTCATTCACCACACCGAAGCACGTGATAGTCAGCCTAGCTTTCCTTCTCCTCGCGACGGGACACTGGAGCCGTATGTGGGGCCAGCGCTAACCCACTGTGATTACAGCGGATGCGCGGTTGGATGTCAGTGGCATCCATTAGTGTAAGTCATATGCAATCGCAATCAGTCAGCATTCGAGGTGACAAAGGCTCAGCTTTTCTGCTATAATGCGGACGGCTGGCGGCTAAGCGTGGTGGTGATAGTGCCGATGCTACTTGCGCAAAGCCGCTCGCGCACCTGACTTCCACCATGAGGCTATGGAGCAGTAAGAGATGGAAGACCGTTGGTTGTCCGTTAGTGAGATATCTGAGTATCTCGGCGTTGTTCGAGAGAGCGTGTATCGCTGGCTTGCAAAGGGCAGCATGCCGGGGCACAAGCTCGGGCGACACTGGAAGTTCCGTAAGGAAGAAGTAGACGAATGGATCAGATCCGGCGGTGCTGATGACAGGGAGCCGAAAGACGATGTGAGCAGCGGCCAGCATTAGCTCGCCCCGTCTCGCTACGCAGATCGATAAGGGGAGGTAAGCCACTTGAAGTCGGAAGTGGAAGAAGTCACACTCAGCATATCAACACAGTTCATAGCAGATAACGAGCGTTTCAAGATGCACGAGGCTTTGGATCATATGGTTGCATCAAAACACTTGGATGTCTGCACAGCGTTTTTGGATGCGTATGGTGTGACGGCCATTGGCAGCGCGGCCGAAAACGGCGAAACACGGCTTCTAGTAGGCTTTGACCTCGCTGATATTCCTGTTGCAGAAGACGTCGTATCGTTCCAGATGGCAGAGGAATATAAAGCATCCGGTAAAGACCCTGTTCATAGGCTGTCTGATGATGATTTAGTAGAGAGTGCTGTTAAAGCTCTTCGATTATCCACTTTTCACACTAAGAAAGCTGCTCGTCGGACACACTCCAAACTGTATGTCACCGAAGATATTGGCGTAGTTGGTAGTAGTAACCTCACCCGCCCTGGCATTGAAGGCCAGTGCGAACTCAATCTGTTTCAGCACGAACCAGAGGCAATTGCTCGGCTGCGTGAGTGGTTCGAGTCTATGTGGGATGAGGCGAAGAAAAGTGAGAGAGCTGACTTCAAGGAAGAACTCATCGAGTGGCTCGAAACCACTCGTCTCAAGCGGTTCGCGCCATTCCACCCTTATGCAAAAGCGATTTTTGAGCGTTACAGACATAGGTTTTTGTCACTGGGTGCATCTGCTTCTGATGTGAACCTGGCTGTATTCCAGGAAGAAGGTCGAGACACAGCCTTAAGCATTCTCGCTGAGCACAGGTGCTGTATAATTGCCGACGCAGTTGGCCTTGGCAAGACGTATGTGGCTCTCGGAGCTATGCAGAGACGAGCTAAGGTGCGACCGAGAAATGAGCGCAAGATTCTAGTGATCTGTCCGGCCCAGCTTGAATCCGTCTGGGAACGCGCGAGCCGCGACCAGGGCATCGCTCTGACCACAGAGAGTATGGAAACCCTCGGCAACACTTCAGGTTCTAGTTCCGAGGCCAGACTGCGTGACCTGGAGAATTATGCTCTGGTCATTGTCGACGAGGCTCACAATTTCCGCAACCCGAACGCCAACAGATTCAATAACTTGATGGAAGTATTGCAGGGCGGCCCACAGGATAAGGAAGTACTGCTCCTCACAGCCACACCCATCAACAACAGCATTCGCGACCTTTATAGCCTGTATCGCCTTATGACGCGCGACCGCGACGACTTCTTTGCAACAACGAACTTGCGGATTCGCAGCCTGCGCGAGTTCTTTAAACAAGTGGAGAAAATGGGAATCAGCACCACTGATTTACTGCTCGAAACGATGGTCTGTCGTAGTAGACTTGATATCCGTCGTCGCCAGGAGAACGGTGAGGTCATCGTCATCAATGAGAAGGAAGTCCGATTCCCCAACAGGCGCATAGTCTCGCTGGAGTACGGTTTGTCTGTCTCAGGCGACTCAGTCAAATATGACGAGCTTGCCGCCACCATCGAAAGCCTGACCCTCGGTGCCTACAACGTAGAGCAGTATTCGAAATCACCCGATGCCCAGAAGAACCAGACATTCCTGAGATTGCAGACCTTGTTCCGCATTCTATTGCTGAAGCGCCTGGAAAGCAGTGTGGTGTCGTTCATATCCACTGCAGAGAACCTGTTGTGTTTCAGCGACAGAGTGGTTGAGGCGCTCCGAGAAGGTAGAAGACTCACCAATGATGAGTACCGTAAAATGCAACTCGACTTTATAAAGCAGCTTGAGGATGATGACGAGGGTGAGGGGTCTTCCTACCTTGAGGATTTAAAAGAACGCGACCCGAACGATTACGATATTGACCGACTGGTGGCGGACGTTGCGGCAGATCACTTACTGCTCGACCCGTTGATCGATAAAGTCAGATCGCTCGTGGGTGTGAGAGATGGGAAGATTGCTCGGCTGAAAGAGGAGCTTAGGAAGCTCTTGCCTGACCAGAAAGTACTCATATTTACGTTCTATTCAGATACCGCCGACTACATTTTTGAACAGCTATCTTCAGACCGAGAATTCGTAGAGGCCATAGGCAACGTTCGGATCGAGGAGATAGTCGGCGGAACCAAGTCAACTATTAAAACACGGATAGTCGAGGACTTCGCCCCGCTCTCGAACGGGGTCAAGGAGAAGCCCAAGCACCCGATCCAGGTTCTTGTATCCACGGATGTTCTCTCCGAAGGGCAGAACCTTCAGGACTGCGGGTATCTCATCAATTACGATCTGCACTTCAACCCCGTCCGAATGATTCAGCGAAATGGGCGTATTGACCGACTGTTCTCTTCGCACGAAGACATCACCATCGCAAACTTCTTCCCCGAGGGCGGGCTTGAGGAGCAACTGAAAATAGTCGAGCGGCTGCAAAAAAAGATAGAGCAAATTCAGGACAACCTACCGATGGACTCCAGTGTAATAGGTGAGACTGTCCGCGTGTTCAGCTTGGAAGAGTTGCGCAGGACAAAGGCGGGCGACGTTTCGGTCATTGACGAGATCGACGCTCAGAACCCGATCAACCGCTTCCACGATATGCTGAACGAAGTCATCAAGATGCTGCAGGACTTCGGCATCGAGGAAGTGGGCCGGATTCCGTTTGGCTGCCAGAGCAACAAGAAGTCCACCCACAGAGGTGTCTTCGTCTGCGTCATCGCTGGCAAGCGCGAGGAGCATAAGAACTGCTGGTGGCTTTACTATCCAATGGACAAACACGCCACGGGTCTGTTCCCGGAGCCCACCCAAGAACCCAGCCAGATCATTGATCTGATTCGAAGTCCTAAGCCGCCTTCAGATGATCAGCACGTGCCTGACGTTACTCCCAGAGACATCAACTGGGAGATCATCCTCGACGCAAAGAAACGGTGCCGAGAGATGCTCATCGCACAAGCGCGAAATGAGGCTCAAGGCCAGATGTGGGCGACTAACCATATCAATAAGAAGGTCAAGTCGTTCTTCGCGGCCCGTCCGGACGGGCTACCTAACGAGCTTTCGCGGCGCTTGGGTCGGTATTCGCTGGAAAAGTACAAAGTCGAGGCTGAGGAGATGATGAAAGCTGCTCAGGAGAGCAAAGATACGGCAGTGTTCGTGGACTGGCTTGATGACAGGCTTCCGCCCATTTCCCTGGCGAGCGACAACCCGGAGACTATGCCTCTTGAGGTTGTAAGCTACCTTGAGTTGATACCCGAAACGGAGGGCGCTAAATGAATATGAAGTTGCTCAATTCTCTCACTGGTAGCGATGAAGAGTTCGCACAGGGGCTGGTAGAGCTAGGATGGTATAGATATCCTCCCACTCTTACAAACTACGCTTATTCAGGTGAAGCACGTGAAAAACTTAAGCCGCAGTTTTTGGAGGCTGGAGAAGTCGGGGGTACAGATGCTTGGGTCTATCGTCTGAAAATCAGCAGCGGAAAATGGCAGGATGCAGTGGCAATTGTAGAAAGCCAACTCAAAAAGGAGCCGCGATTTGCAGTGGTCTTCTGCAACGTTGCCGGGGCGCTTCTGATACTCGTTCCGTCGAATCCGGATAAGGCTTTCGCACGCGCAAAGAGCGGTCTTGCTGTCGACCGTATCTACCTGGACACCCGCCAGCCGTCGAATTTCGAGGCCGAGACGATCAAGAAGCTCAAGGAAGCCCCCAAGAAGCATTTTCGGGCGCGCCTCCAGGAGATGGTGAACACCGAGCGGGTCACTAAGAAGTTCTACGACCGTTTCAAGAAGGAACTCGACAGCTTCCAAAAACTCATAGATGGAATCACTGTCGAGGCAGACCGGCTGTGGTATTCGTCGGTAATGCTCAACCGCCTGATGTTCATCTATTTCCTTCAGCGGAAGGGCTTCCTGGACGGCGACCGCGATTATATGAGCAACCGGCTCAAGGCCGTTCAGGAGAGACGGGGCAAGGACGAGTTCCAGTCGTTCTACAGATGCTTCCTTCTCCGGCTTTTCCACGAAGGACTCGGATCACGCAAGCGCGAGCTGGACTTTGAGGAACTACTCGGCAGAATCCCCTACTTGAACGGCGGCTTGTTCGAGGTTCACGACATCGAGAGCCGTTACGTGGACGATACCGGGCAGACCGTTGTCGATATTCCTGACGACGCCTTCGAGAGCGTGTTTGCGTTCTTCAACGACTATGAATGGTGTCTGGACACTCGCCCATCGCGAACAGAGCGGGAGATAAACCCGGATGTCCTTGGATACATCTTCGAGAAGTACATCAACCAGAAACAGATGGGAGCCTACTACACTAAAGAGGACATCACTGAATACATCTCCAAGAATACCATCATTCCCTATATCTTCGACACAGTTGCCAAGAAGCACAAGGCGGCTTTTGAGGGTGATAATTCTGCCTGGCTGCTGCTTCAAATAGATCCAGACTGGTATATTTATGAGGCAGTTCGAAAGGGCGTGGAGCTCTACCTCCCCGAAGAAATTGCCTGCGGCCTTAACGATGTATCGAAGCGTGACAAGTGGAATACTCCCTCACCCGAAGAGTATGCGTTACCAACGGAGATATGGCGCGAAGTAGTCGCGCGCAGAAAGAGATACGCAGAAGTCCGCGGCAAGATGGAGCGAGATGAAGTCCGTTCTATCGATGATCTTATAACTCTCAATCTGAACATTATTCAGTTTGCCAGGGATGTAATAGATGTATCGAATGACCCAGAGCTGATCCGCGCGATCTGGAACACAATGGCAGGCAGGATAGCTGAGATTGGCACAAATGCACCTCCGATCCCGCCGATGACAGTGCTCGATCCCACTTGTGGATCTGGCGCATTTCTATTTGCTGCCTTGAACATCCTGGAACCGCTTTACGAAGGCTGCCTGAACCGTATGCAGGAGTTCGTGGAGCAGGCGGATAAGGCTGGCGATTCGCGCAAATATCCTGACTTCCGAAGCGTCCTCTCCAGGATGAACGATAGCACAAATCACCCCAACCGGGACTATTTCGTATACAAGTCGATTATTCTCAACAACCTCTACGGCGTGGACATTATGCCGGAGGCGGTAGAGATATGCAAACTTCGCTTGTTTCTGAAACTTGCGTCAGTAGTCGAGCCGTCCCTAGACAGCGTTAATATGGGGCTTGAGCCTCTGCCGGATATTGACTTCAACATCCGCGCGGGGAACACGCTCGTTGGTTTTGCCACGGAAGAGGAGACAAAACGAACAATAAAGAGCACGTTGGACTTCGACGATGCTTGGGCGACAATCGAAGAGAAGATCAAGGATGTAAATGACCTGATGGAGTTGTTCCGCCAGCAGCAGACGGAATTGGGACAGGAAGTCACCGCCGAAGACAAGGCGAATTTGCAGCTACGCTTGGCGGCGGTTGATGAAGAGCTCAACAGATACCTGGCTGAGCAGTATGGAGACTCTGCAAACGACTACAATGCCTGGCTGGCATCGCATCAGCCGTTCCACTGGTATGTGGAGTTCTACGGGATTATGAAGCGTGGCGGGTTTGATGTGATAATCGGTAACCCGCCGTATGTGGAGTATAGCAAGGTCAAAGACGATTACACTCTGAAAGGGTATTCGACTATAAGCTGCGGGAATTTGTATGCGTATGTGATTGAGCGCTGCGACAAACTGTTGAAAATTAGTTCGAGATCAGGAATGATAATACCGCACTCCTCCATTTGCACCGACCGTATGGCAGAACTGCAATCATTCCTGAAGAATACCAGCAGTCATTTTTGGGTGTCCACGTACTGCGTTCGCCCTGCAAAGCTATTCGATGGCGTTGACCAAAGGTTGGCAGTGTATGTGCTGAAGAACACAAGCACCCTTACGAGGGCAGTCTTATTCACTTCCATTTATCACAGGTGGGCTAGCGAAATCAGAGAACACCTGTTTCCTCTCTTATCATATGTTCACAGCCCAAGCGCGGGCACGCTAAACACAATTCCCAAGATAGATAATGATGTTGGGGTGGGTATCTATAACAAGATGTTGCAAAACGACATTCTTGGAACAAATTTGCTAGCGCAAAACAATGCGCGCGTTATCTTTTATCACAACGCACCGCGCTACTGGAACCGCGCTATGGATTTCACGCCATATTTTTGGAATGAGCGTGACGGCGTGCAAGTATCAAGCCAGATAAAAACCATCAGTGTAAGAAATCAACTTGACGAGAAAGTTGTTGTTGCATGCCTCAATAGTACGCTGTTCTACTGGTGGTTCATAATACTTTCTGACTGTCGGCACCTCAACCTCCGTGAGATCGAGCAGTTCCCTGTTAGCCTGTCCGAAATGAGCACCGCGGCAAAGAGCAAGTTGGCTGCAATAACCGAGAAACTAATGCTGGACTTGAAGCGCAACTCATCGCGAAAAGAGGCACGATATAGCACAACGGGGCGCGTAGCATACGACGAGTTCTACCCTCGTCTCTCCAAGCCCATCATCGACGAAATAGACCGTGTATTGGCTGAGCACTATGGTTTCACTGATGAGGAGCTGGACTTTATAATCAACTACGACATCAAATACCGCATGGGGCTGGGCGGGGATAGTGAGGATGATTAGTTGATGCGAGGGGCTGAGCGGGTGTTGGCGGATGGCTTTCCTCATCCTCTGTGGTGTTATGGGGATTTGGGGGCTCTGGAGGGGCGTCGTGTGGGGCTTTTGTGCTCGGTGAAGTGCCCGGGGAGTGTCATCCTGCGCACATTTGACCTTATGGGGGAACTGGCCGATGAGGAGCTGACGGTTGTGAGCGGTTTCCACTCCCCTATGGAGAATGAGTGCCGTAAAATACTGCTAAGAGGAACGTGCGGTGTTGCAATCTGTTATGCGAGAAGCCTTCCCAAAAGAATCCCCGGCGATCTCAAAAAGCCAATAGATGAAGGCAGGCTGCTGCTGGTGTCCGCATTCGAAGATGGCCGCGACCAAATAACTAAACAGAGCTCAACCAGGCGCAATCGGCTGGTTGCACATTTGGGTGATGTTTTGTTCGTTCCGTATGCATCACCGGACGGGATGGTGGAAGGAATCTGCAGGGAGGCAATTGCATCAGGTAGACAGGTTCTTACTTTCGACGGTGACCCAGGCGCATCGTTGCGGGCAATCGGCGCGAAGGCAATCCCACTGAGTGGAGTTGCGCTGCTCGTTCGGAGCTTGCCGGATAGCGAGAAGAAGTCCGGCCTGCTGCTCGATGACAGCAATGCGCGGCGGCATACCTACAGCGTGGCTGACATCAGGCGCAATCACCTGCGGGCCTATGAGAAGTGGACCGACCAGGACGAGGCTCTGCTGCTGAAGCTTCATGGTGAAGGCAAGAGCCGACGGGAGATCGCACAGGAGTTGCAGCGCCAACCCAGCGCCATATCAAGCCGACTGCGCAAGATCGAGCGGAGGATAACCCAATGACAAGACAACACTGGAGTAAACACGGCGTTTCGGATGCTACTGGAGCAGGTCTAGAACTAGAGCGTCATCGAGGAAGTGAACTAGCCCGGCGGATAGGAGAACGACGTGGAAAGCCGAATTAGAAGCATCCTTGAAGACCTTGAGGCTGTGCGGGAAAACCTTCTTGCAGTGTCGGATGACATATGGCTTGGCATTGATCACAATGATCCTGAAGCTTTGGATGAGGGATACCAGTTCAAGATGTCTTACAATGAGAAAATGAGGGCTTTTGATACGCTGGCAACTGATATATCTAGTATGATCCAGAGCTTCACGAAAGTGAGGGTAGAGCCAAATGAAACAGAGCCAGAGAAGACAGGTGCGGAAAACGCGCGGATCATCAAGGAGCTGGACAAGAAAGTGCCTCATACTCTTAAAGAGAGCTTCACCTACAAGAGGCCCTATGGTTATGTGTTGTCGGGCAGTGCATTCAAGGAATTGGTGACTTGGAAGAACCTCTATGTTACTCTGTGCAGACAGATGGCTACGACTGATGAGGAGCGTTTTCTTGCGCTGCCAGAAAACCCAGACTTCAATACGAGCCAAGGCAACAAGCTGTTCTCTAGAGAGCCGAACGACCTTCGGGTAGGAATGATGATCCGTGACGGCATCTATGCTGAAACCCACTTCTCGGCAAATGACATAAGGGACTGCATCAAGAGAGTTCTAGACACCTTCGGAATCCCGCATAGCGACATCAAGCTATACCTGCGCGAAGATCGCGATGCGGAGCCAGAGTGAACCAGAATGCTCGTCCTCATCCCTCGGCAGATCGACAATACCGTTACTCTTCTTGTAGTAATTTATCCATACTGTCAAGGTGTTAGGATTAATTCCCAAGCTTCTTGCCACTCCGGACTTCGTCGCCCCAGGCTGCATCGCCATCTCAACAGCCTGAAACTTAAACTCATCAGAATATACACGTTGCTCTTTCATTAGAGTAGCCTCCAATCTCTAACCCATTCTAGCATCATACAACGTGTACATTATTTCTGCGCATTACTGAGGTGAACTGGCAGATTATACACGGCGAACTTGTGATCTTTCCTGATCCAGTGTTGTCACTGCCACCGATAGATCGACTGGAGGGATTTAGACCGGGCTGTCCAAGCGTGTACTGCCGCGTTCGGCTTCCAACAATCACTAAAGACGGTGTTGAAGCGGCATGGTGCTACGTCGGTTCCGGCCTACAACTCCACTCGGTATTGCCATTGAGGTCGTCATCCTGGCATCCTCACGCGGAATAGCATTTGCATCAGTCGCAATCAGTCATAATCAGTCAGCATTCGAGGTGACAAAGGCTCAGCTTTTCTGCTATAATGCAGACGGCTTACAACATGCCTGGTGGTGGTCTGGAGATACTCATCCATAGTAAAGACATTGACCCTAGGTTCTTGAAACGGATACGATGATGACAAACGATAAGGTACAAGAAGCTGCCGAGTGGTTGAAGCAACTATTCGATGATCTTACCAAAGAACCAGCTTATGAGAAAAGCGGCGAAGAACTGATGCTTCGGGTTCAATGGGAGATCGAACGGTATGACCCGGAACTTCAACGTGCTGTTGTAGATGCTCTCAGGCTGTTGCTTCTCAGTAGCGATGAGCTAACAGCTTGGAGAGCGCTCAACCTTGTCAGATGGATGCATCTCAAGGAGTACATACCTCTGCTGGAACAGATGCGTAAGGACTTACGTGCCAAGCGCAACACTGTAACTAAGCTATCGCTTTCAGAGGTAGAGTGGGCGCTCAAGATACTCAAAAAGTCGTAATTGTAGCCAAGGCTTGGCTTAGATTACAACATTGAATCGGCTGGTTCAGCGATAGCTGGGCCAGCCCTGACTTGTTCGATGAGGTTGCCTTAGACGCTGCGGGAGTTTTCAGAGAAGAACCCGAACAGCAGATGGGCTGCATCGCCATCTCAACAGCCTGAAACTTAATCTCATCAGAATATACACGTTGCTCTTTCATTAGAGTAGCCTCCAATCTCTAACCCATTCTAGCATCATACAACGTGTAAATTATTTCTGCGCATTACATACCACAACTTGCGTGTACATGGCAATCCGCTTGGATTCCGTCTGTCTCCCCACTAATGGAGGTGAGTGACTTGTCCAGGTATGCTGCAATGCTTGCCTGGCTTCTGGTATTAGTGGGGATTACGATTGCTGCTTCTGGGTGCAGTAATAGCAGCAAGTCGAGTAATCCGGGACTGCTGGAGCAAAATGGCATCAAGAATGCCAGTGATTTGAACTTCGTTGTTATCCAAATGGCCGAAGCTAATGGCAGCTACTTGATTACTGACAAAGCCGTTGTTGGCCGGGTATACCAACTTCTGAATACGGCTACACATGTGTCTGGAATAAGCAAGTATTTCAGACCAAACATGGTTACACTGGTTCGGAAGAACGACAGCGCCCAGTCTTTTGCATTCGGCCTCTATAATCCCGCTCTAACGTGGGAGTATGAGTCACAGGCTTTCGTTGAGTTCGTCAAGACGGAGCTTATGGCAGGTAGGAAGCACCTTAACAAGGAACAACTACCTGCCTTTTCGACGGGTCAGATAGCAAGAGTCGGTAGTAATGGAAAACGGACGATTCTGCCATCTGTAAGAACAGGCAAATTGCAGGCTGACATTGATGTGATAACAGCCGCATACAAGCCCTATAGTTCGGTCACGCAGACAAGCGCTTGGGAGGGTATAGCAAACTTCTGCACCAGCGAAAGTCCTGGTATCGAGGTGATGTTGAGGAAGCCTGTTCAGTTCAAGACGTTGATCGGCTGGATTGGCCCCGAACCATCACAAGGTTCAACTGCACTGAACTTAGTAGCACTGACAGTTGATCGCCTAGTAATTTACCAAGGCGAAAATCGCGACTTGTGGATAGCATTCCATTCCACAGCAGGTAATCCGGGCTGGTACATTGCAGACCGGTTTGAGCAAGATGAACTGCAAGGGCGAACGTCTTCGAGTATCTACCAAAGATTGGTAGACAACGCGAAGTAGGAAAGCGCGGGGTGAGACAACTTGATACTCACCCCGCATTTGCCAAACAACAGGTAGTGGCAACGATGTCCAACGTCAAAACCCGAATCTGGCAGCCAATGGTATTTTCGATTATATTGTAGTATTCTATAACAGAGAACGGCTTCATTCTTCTTTGGGTTATATGAGTCCACAGGAGTTTGAAAGAAATTACAAATCACAACTCGCAGCATGACATGTAACTTGTGCATCTTTTGCTGCGCAGGTCATTGACGGATGGGACAGGTTCTGTTACGGACACATATGCCTCTGAAGCCAGCAGACAACGAACCGATCACTTCTAACCCAAATACGCTGGGTTGGTGGAATACTGCCCAATGGGCTCGATCAACTATGGTGAAAGAAGGACTTCTAAAATCGGATTCACCAAGAGGTATATGGGAGATCACTGAAAAGGGATCAGACCATCTGAAAGAGTATTCGGAATAGCTACAACACGTTATTGGACGCGTGCCCAAGCCGATTGCGAAGCGATCAATCCAGATCCAACGGCAGTTGATGATGTGTTCGCTTTGTAGGCGGTGCCTTTTGTTCGGCTCTTTGTTGTTTGGCAGGACCACTCGTCTTTTTTGGGGTAGGGGATTTGCGCTTTCGAGCTGCGGCTTTCGCCGCCTTGGCCCCACCTTCGGGAGAGTAGTCCGCTCGTCTCCTGGCTGCATCACTAGCGAGTCTGTCTGCATGGGCATTTAGTTCTCTGCGGACGTGCACCACTCGCGCTTCCTGAAACTGTGCAAACAATGATTTGACTTCATAATAGAGCTCCGCCAGATGCGGAGCACGAACTCTGTAAATCCCCGATACCTGTCTAGCCAGAAGTTCGCTGTCAGTCTGAACGCGGATGTCAGTCGCGCCCAATCGCAGCGCTTCCTGCAGTGCTCGTATCATTGCTTTGTATTCAGCGACATTGTTAGTCGTCTGGCCGATGTATTCGCCTATTTCTTTTACAACATCGCCTTTGTCGCTATATATAACAACCCCGATGCCTGCGGCACCGGGGTTACCTCTAGATGCGCCATCAACGGCAACCACAAGTTGTTTCATTCAATTATCCAAAAAGAGAATCCTGCCACAGCTCTCACAGGTGCTCACCTGATCATTATCTTCAACCTGCATTTGCATATATGTCGTCAACCCAATATGGCATGCACCGCACTTGCCACCCTCTACAACAGCTAATCCGGTGTCCTTATGTCGGCTTTTGATTGACTCATATCGCTGCAAGAGACGTTTGTCTGTGACTGCCTCTGTCATTTTCTGTCGTTCACCGAAGAGCGTCGCAAGCTCACCATTTTGTTCTTCGCTCTTCGAATTGTATTCAGCCATATTCCGATCTAACCGGGTTTTGGCCTGAAGAATTGCGCTCTCCAGTTTCTTCACTGACGCCTGACGTTCTTCCACAGCATCATAAAGCGTGAGAATCTGTTCGTCGAGCTCACTGCGATTCTTGTCGAGCGCTTCAATCTCTTTCTCTATGCTGGAGAGTTCCTTCGGGTTCGAGATACTTCCTCCGTACATCCGCTTTCGGAGATCCGCACCCCGAGCTTCCACACTCTGAAGGTTGAGTTCACTCTCTTTAAGTTCAAGCTCTTTGCTTCTAAGGTCATTCAGGAGAACCGCTAACTGTTTCTCACCAGCGGCGATCTGTTTGCACAGTGTCGAGCCGTCGTCAAGCGATGCCAACGCTTTGTTCAGAGATGCAATCTGCAGGTCCACTTGCTGGAGATCATACAGAGCCTTCAGTTGTGCTCGCATATCCGGCTCCTCCCTTGCCGCACGGCAGCGGCACAGTAATCTTATCAATATCGCGGTGCGGAATCAAGCTAGAGCGTGACATATGGTCTCATTTGTTCCATTTTCTTGGGGCCGATTCCACTAACCTCTATAAGCTGATCTACAGAAGTAAATCTACCTATCTGTTTGCGATAGTCAATGATCTTCTGCGCAGTAACCGGGCCGACGCCAGGCAGCCTGTCGAGTTCAGCAATTCCTGCTGTATTAATATTGATCATCCCTATCGGGCTTTTCGTAGAGCTTGAGGAAGAAGAGGACGTATACGAGGACGCAGGACCGCTTACAGGCGTTGTGACTTGTGCGCTTTTCGACTGAACATACACTTGCTGTGCGTCGCGAACACGTTCGGCCAGGTTGAGCACGTCCAGATTTGCATCCGCTGTAGCTCCACCAGCTAATTCGATAGCATCCATCACCCTGCTGCCCTGAGCGAGTCTGTAAACGCCAGGTGAGTTCACCTCTCCAGCCACGTGAACAACAACCTCTCCACTGTTCTCGTCTATTGCTTCTGCTGACCCTGTGTCCCTGTTTGTTGCTGATGCTTTGTTGATTGTAATGCGGGAATTGTTGAGCGAGGCGTTTTTCGATCCACGAAATGACCCAAGCGACAATCCAACCAGCGCAACACCTGCAATCGCTATCAATGCTATGATCTGGTTTTTCGAGAAGTTGACCATCGTCTTCACCCATATGCTTCTTCTACACACCTGTTGTATTTCCTCCAAAATATAGCCTTTCCGTGAACAACTACTTGGCTCCGGAAGGTTGAATATACGGGCAATCGGAGGTATCATGAGTTAGTAAGAGAAGATGAATGCAAACCGTGAGAGGCCAAACCATGTCAGAAGATAATCGCCTGAATTTGGATGAAATAGGAAGCGAACAGACCGCTGCGAAGAATCTCCTTGAAGACGTCGCCGCCGCTGCGCAAATGGCGAAGGAGAGGAAAGATAAAGATAAGGCACAGGCGCAGAAAGATGCCAACCGCGCCAAGGATCGAACCACAATGACCATTATCGTGGTCGCAGCAACGGTGATACTGCTCGCAATAGCCTATTGGTCGATTTTTGTCAGAGGAGAGAACAAGCCCTTCGCTCAGTCCGGGGATATGAACACTAATCAACCTGCGCCTGTATATCGTCCGGGATCAAAATATGCGCCAGTCCAGCAGACGAATCCAAATGTGCGTCCTGTTGCACCGAAAGGTCCTATCTCCGAGCCTATCAAGCGCAATCCTTCGGAGACCTACGACGAAGGCCCGGGTGCTGGTGGAATGTAGAGTGTAGCCGGAGAAATACTGGTTGAACAAATGAAAAACGCCCCGCGGAGTAAGTCTGCGGGGCGTCTGTGCTTGCTTTCTATCGGAATATCTGTATGAGTGTATAGACTATCAACACCACCTGATACACATCATTGAGTTTGATGCTGCGTTTCTGTTTTTTCGCAATCTGGGGGATAAACACAGCATCCCCACCTCGCAATTGGATAGTTTGCAGCACGCCTTCGTGAGAAGCATCGACGGTAGTAACCGGTCTTATCATTCCTCGCGTCGGAGTAATTCGGACACTCTTCATATCTGCATTAGCTGTCAATCCTCCAGCTTTGTCGAGCAGTGAATGAAGGTTGTCGCTCATACCAGGAACAATCGGATACGTGCCCGGTTGTGCAACTGCCCCAGTTATGGATGCGTTGAGTTCTGGAAGGGTTATCACATCGTTAGGCATTAGCGGAGCGGAAGACGACGGTTCATCCAGTCTGGCGCTGATGGTGTTTCCATCACGAGTAATATAGGCACCCGCAAGATCGGCCACGGGGGTGGGGCCACCGACCGCAGCCAGTGCATCGCCGGCAGTCATATCTGGCTTGAGTTCAATGGACGCTGGTTTTCGAACCTGTCCAGTGACAGTCACAGTGCCCGGTTTGATAGCAATGGCGTCACCAGGCTGCAGAATAATGCTCTTCTTGCCGTCCATAATCTCTTGCAGATTAAGTGGAACAACCTCTCTGTTCGCACGAACTAGAACTGCCCCGGATTTATCCGCATTTGATGTCACACCACCTGCCATCTCGAGTGCTTGCTTCACATCCATTCCCGGTGTGTAAGGGTAATCTCCAGGAAGTGCGACCGCGCCCATTATCTGAATCTGTTCCTGTTTGATCTCTTGAGCGACTCCCGCAGGAGCTATGACCATCAGTAGCATCGCGACAATTAATGATCCAGCAATGGATTTCGACATACTCCGTTCGCCTCCTTTGGTGGGTTACTTGACAGTGATAACTCGGATAAGGCTCGTATTTCCCGATTGGCCGACAGGCACGCCGGCTGTTACCACTACAGTATCCCCAACTTTCACGAGTCCGGCGTCTCTGGCAGACGCTACCGCTACGTGGATCAGCGCATCTGTACTCTCTGTCTCCTCGACTGATATAGGTTTCACTCCCCAAGACAGAGTCAACTGCCCCACGGCTTCCAGCCTGGATGCTGCTGCGATGATGGGCGCTGGTGGGCGGTATTTGGATACCAGCCTCGCGGTAGTTCCAGTAGCAGTGCAAGAGATGACCGCGGCGACGTTGAGGTCGGATGCCAGTTCTGCGCTCGCTTGACCGATTGCCTCCGTAACAGTCGGTGTTGGCCAGTCCATATGGGCGCGCAGGTTTGCCGAGTATCGAATTGTCTGCTCTGTTCTCTCGGCGATCTGTGCCATCATTTCCACCGACTCTACAGGGTAGTCACCGGCCGCAGTCTCACCAGAGAGCATTGTGGCGTCTGTTCCATCCAAAATAGCATTGGCAACGTCGGAAGCCTCAGCTCGTGTGGGTCTTGCATTACTGATCATCGAGTCCAGCATCTGAGTTGCGGTGATAACCGGCTTTCCGGCAGCGTTACACTTCTGGATTATCGTTTTCTGGATGACAGGAACGTCGTAAATCGGTAGTTCGATTCCCAGGTCTCCGCGAGCAACCATAATACCATCGAACGCCTCAATCATATCATCAATAGCTTCGACAGCCTCTGGGCGTTCGATTTTGGCAATCAATGGGCGATGAATCCCCACTCGCTGCATCACTTCATCGAGCGGCTTTCGATCATTTGGGCTGCGACTGAACGACACAGCTACCCAGTCGACTCCGTGCTTAAGCCCAAACTCCAGATCCGAAATGTCTTTCTCAGTTGCGCTTTCAGCACCTATACAAGCTCCAGGAACACAGACACCTTTGCGGGATCCCAGCATTCCACCAATTACTACCCGGGTAACAATATCCGTATCAGTTTTGGATACCACAGCAAACTGCAGTCTGGCGTCATCAACGAAGATTGTGCTTCCCTTCCGAACTTGCTCTACATATTCGGGGTAGGGCAGGGTAACCTCGCTTGCATCTCCGGGAACGTCACGAAGTGTAAAGAGGAATTCCTGTCCCGCATTTACTGCCACACAGTCGCTGGCAATCCTTCCGAGCCTGATCTTAGGCCCGGAGAGATCCTGCAGAATCCCGATCGGCAGTCCGGTTTTCTTGGAAAGGTTGCGAATAATAGCAATCCGTTCCGCGTGTTCTTCCTGGGTGCTGTGCGAAAAATTGAGGCGTGCTACGTTCATTCCCGCGTCCAGCATTTTGCTGAGACAATCCTCGGTTTCGCACGACGGTCCGATAGTGCAGACAATTTTTGTTCTTCTCATAGTGGCAGAATCAAAAAGGCATGGATCGACAAGCGACCCATGCCTTGGTCACGAGAGTTCTATCTGTTGAGGTTGTAGAATGCAGCCAGTCCGGGATATACGGCAGACCCTGCAAGTTCGTCCTCAATGCGGAGGAGCTGGTTGTACTTAGCGACGCGGTCTGAGCGAGACGGTGCGCCTGTCTTGATCTGACCAGCATTTGTCGCAACTACGATGTCGGTTATTGTAGCATCTTCGGTTTCACCCGATCTGTGCGACACAACCGCCGTAAACTTGGCACGCTTGGCCATCTCAATGGCAGCAAGCGTCTCAGTGAGCGTGCCAATCTGGTTAACCTTGATAAGGATTGCGTTAGAAGCTCCGAGTTCAATTCCTTTGCGCAGGAACTCGGTATTGGTCACATAGAGGTCGTCTCCAACAAGCTGAACTTTGTCTCCGATCCTCTGCGTAAGCTTCACCCATCCTTCCCAGTCATTTTCTGCAAGTCCGTCTTCGATCGAGATAATTGGATACTTGCTGACCAGACCTTCGTAGTAGTCGACCATATCGTCGCTTGTTCTAACTGTACCTTCGCCTGCAAAATCATATTCGCCGTCTTTGTAAATCTCTGTTGCGGCTGGATCGAGTGCTATGAAGCAGTCCTTGCCAGGTGCATAGCCAGCCTTTTCGATCGCTTCCACGATGACCTGGATGGCCTCTTCGTTGCTGTTCAGGTTCGGAGCAAATCCGCCTTCATCGCCAACTGCAGTGTTAAGCCCGCGGCCTTTGAGAACATTTTTGAGAGAATGGAAAACCTCAGCACCCATTCGGAGTGCCTCTGCAAAGCAGTCTGCGCCAGCCGGCATAACCATAAACTCCTGCAGGTCTACGTTGTTGTCAGCGTGCTTTCCGCCGTTCAGTATGTTCATCATTGGAACAGGCAGCGTATGAGCATACATACCGCCGATATAGTGATAAAGAGGAAGACCCACAGACTGGGCAGCAGCCTTGGCTACCGCAAGCGACACGCCGAGTATGGCATTAGCGCCGAGTTTAGCTTTGTTCGGAGTACCGTCGAGTTCGATCATCATCTCGTCGATTCCGATCTGATCGGTTGCTTCCCAGGCGATGATCTCGGGGGCGATAATGTCGTTTACATTGTCTACGGCCTTCAGGACGCCCTTTCCAAGATAGCGGTCTTTCTCGCCGTCCCGAAGTTCGACAGCTTCATTCGAGCCGGTAGAAGCTCCAGAAGGAACCGCTGCACGGCCTTCAGAACCGTCTTCCAGGTAGACTTCGACCTCAACGGTCGGATTGCCTCTTGAGTCGAGGATTTCGCGTGCGTAGATTTCCTCGATTGCTGCACTCTCGTACATATCTTTGACCCCCATTTTATGCTAGATTAAAACGTTATTTCTCCATCGGAAACCAGAGTATTATAGCAGACGGCACGAGCCTAAGCAAACTTGGCAGACTCACTTTTGCGTTGTTTGTCAGAAGGCCCGGCGTCTAAGCCGGGCCTTATTCTCGCCAATCTTAGTACATTCCACCCATTCCGCCGGGAGGCATAGCCGGAGCAGGTTTCTCCAGCTCTGGTTTTTCGGCAATGAGCGCTTCCGTAGAAAGAACGAGTGAGCCAATGCTTGCTGCGTTCTCAAGCGCTGCGCGGGCAACTTTCGCCGGATCAATTACACCAGCTTTTACCATATCCTCATATTTGCCGGTCGCCGCATTGTAGCCAACATTGTCACTTGTGCTCTTGACTTGCTCCACCACAACCGAACCTTCGGCCCCAGCATTGTTCGCAATCTGTCTGGTAGGCTCTTCAAGGCCTCTTCGCACGATATTTATACCGACCTTTTCGTCGACATCAGCGTTGATCTTGTCGAGAACCGGGATGAGATTCAGAAGAGTGACACCACCGCCGGGAACTATGCCCTCTTCAACAGCAGCGCGGGTAGCCGACAGTGCATCTTCTATTCGGGCTTTCTTTTCCTTGAGCTCTGTTTCAGTGGCTGCACCCACTTTGATTGCGGCCACGCCGCCCGAGAGCTTAGCCAGCCTCTCCTGCAGCTTCTCGCGTTCATAGTCGGATTCAGTGGCTTCAATCTGCTTTTTGATCTGAGCAATTCGACCCTGGATAGCCTCCGAAGCTCCAGCACCCTCCACAAGAGTAGTCAAGTCCTTCGTCACGATAACTCGCTTAACGTTGCCAAGGCTCGGCACATCAACGTTTTCCAGCTTCAGCCCGAGATCCTCAGTTATGAACTGGCCACCAGTCAGCACTGCGATGTCTTCCATCATAGCCTTGCGGCGATCTCCGAAACCCGGAGCTTTCACTGCGACGACATTCAGCGTGCCTCGAAGCTTGTTCATAACAAGTGTGGCCAGTGATTCGCCTTCCACGTCTTCTGCGATAATCAATAGCGAGCTACCGATACGGACAATTTTTTCGAGCAGCGGAACAAGGTCTGCAGCGGCGCTTATCTTCTTCTCGAAAAGCAGAACTTTGGGGTTCTCGAGTACAGCTTCCATTCTCTCGGGATCAGTAACCATATACGGAGAAATGTAGCCTTTGTCGAATTGCATACCCTCGACTACTTCAAGCGTCGTCTGGATTCCCTTGGAGTCCTCAACGGTTATCACGCCGTCTTTACCGACTTTGTCCATTGCCTCCGCAATCAGATCACCAATCTGTGTGCTGTTTGCAGAAATCGAGGCCACCTGTGCGATTTCACTTCGCTCTTTGACGGGTGTCGCCATCTTCTGAATGGCCTTAACACCACTTTCTACAGCCTTTTCGATGCCCCGTTTGATAGCCATTGGGTTAGCGCCTGCGGCGACTACTCGCAGACCTTCTCTCACGATAGACTGAGCGAGCACTGTAGCGGTTGTTGTTCCATCTCCAGCTACATCATTAGTCTTCGATGCAACCTCCCGCACGAGCTGCGCACCCATATTCTCGAAGCGGTCTTCTACTTCAATCTCTTTGGCTATTGTTACGCCGTCGTTGATCACAGTAGGTCCGCCATACTTTTTTTCAATTACAATGTTTCGACCTCGCGGCCCAAGGGTTACCTTTACCGCATCGGCCAGCGTATTGACGCCTCGCTCTATTGCACGGCGTGCATCTTCATTGAACAGCAGGTCTTTAGCCGCCATTACTTCTTAGCCCCCTTCTTCGCTTTGGCAGGATCAAGAACGGCCAACACGTCTTCCTGGCGGAGGATTATGTACTCCTCACCGTCGACTTTCACTTCAGTTCCGCCGTACTTTGAGTAGACTATGCGGTCACCGACTTTCACATCCATCGGACAAAGCTCACCAGAGTCGAGGAGCCTGCCCGGGCCAACGGCCAGAACCTCACCTTCCTGAGGTCTTTCTTTCGCAGTGTCGGGAAGGACTATCCCGCCAGGCGTGATTTCCTGGGATCCTGCAGCCTTAGCGATAATTCGGTCGCTTAGGGGTTTGAGCATAAGACATACCTCCTACGAGTATATTCACAACATATTGGCACTCGTTATGTTTGAGTGCTAATCCCGTAAGAGTATACGAAATTTCCGCAGTAGATTTCAAGGGGTTTGGCGTAGAGATGCGAGTCTTTATGTAATCCGGGCGGATTACGTGGCTTAAGACCTATCCGACGGCACCAGTTGCAGAAAACTAATGGGTTACGGGGTTACGCTCACGGCATCTATAAAGCGCTCGTTTGCCGAAGTGACCAGTCGTCCTGCAACAGTCACTCGAACGCCCTCTGTAACGCTTCCAGGCCATTGCACGCCAATTCCAGAGAAACGTTCGGCCTCTTCGATGTAGAAAGTCCCCGCGAATACGGCAGATACGTGTTTTTGCGTGAGAACAACACCCTTTCCAGAAGGCAGGAGTTTTGCGGCGGCAATATCCGCAACAGCGTTGCAGGCCATAACTGGAGCAGAGGTTCCAACCAGACTCTTCTGCCCGAGAGCGTTAGTTGCTTGCACGCTAATGTAGTAATTCTCACCTGAGCTTAGTGTGAGTCCTGTATGGACAACATAGGTAGAAGTTCCCACGTTCGTCCATCCGACAACATCAGTTGCACCGAGAGATCTGCCTATCGCATACTCGTACATTACAATCCCCGTTTCAGGGTCGCTTGCTGTCCACGATGCCGAGAGCTTTGTAAAGTCGGTAGTATAGGCTGCTGGTGTTGTCACAACAGGCGTCGTTGGCGGAGATGTGTCCAACAGAATGCTCACGTCTCCCGTTCCGCCTTTGTTCCAGACAACAGCGCCGTAGCGCCCGGCGACTGGAAGTGTAACACTCAGAGTTTCTGCAGATCCCGCATTTGCAGAGTCAGCCTCACCAAGAGACTCCACCCGCCCCTTATACCACGTCGCGGGTATTCCTACGTTGGATCCAAATACTGCTACTCCAATATCTAATCCTGCAGTTGGAGTAACTCGGATCACACAATTGGACGGATCACTTACCGACACATCCCACACTCTTAGAATGTTCGAATCACTAAATGATTGCGAATTGGTTACACCAGGGATGAGATCTGTGGTATGTGTGGCCCATTCTATTCTATAGCCGGTCTTGCCGTTGTAAGCCGTCACCTTCGGGTATAGAGTCGATAACGGCGTGCTGTTTCCATCTATTGCAATCAGATCGATTCCAGAGCCTCTAATCGACGACGTCGTAAGGAGTCCATAGTATCCAGGATCGTTATAGAGTGAAATATCGTGGTCGCTTCCACTAGATGATCTCACACCCACCGCGCACCATCCTGAACCGTCGACATTTACCTGATAGTAGTCGGGAAGCGCGGGGCCACCCTTATTGGAAGACACATACGTGGAGAGCTGTTCGCCGCCGACCATGGCATTGCGAATGACTAGAGCATAATCCTGATCCAACATTTGGTCGTTGCCGGGAACTCCATCGCCCGCAATATTGGCAGCAGTGACCGTTACCGTGTAAGTGCCGCTGGGGTTTTGTATATACACGCACTCGACATTATTTATGCTGTCTCTTGTTGGGCCAGTTGTCGACCATCCGTTGCTGAAATGATTGCCAAGATAAGTCCCCGCCGAGCCCGTAACAGACAGATCCAGGTCATTAACCCATGCGTTCGCACCGGGAGTGCCTGGGGCATCAGTCCATACAAGGGTGATCCTTATAGGCTTGCTGGGGTCAGCAGCTTGAATCCGGTATCGTCTGCTCTGACCCGTTGCTGTAAGAAGCCACGTCTGATCGTCATAGTAGGTGTTAGCCGGATTAATAGCTGCATCAACGTTCAGTCGACCCCATCCCTGGCTGTTGTTAGGAATGTGCGAGAGCGTGCCACCTCTGCCGTCAGACCCACCGTACATATCGTCGGCACTGTTGACCAGTATGGCTTTGGTCATAGCTGGGCTTGGGTTTGCTCCGTTGTGCCAGGTTCTCCACCACTGGCCAATCAGTGCAACTGCGCCAGAGACCAACGGTGCAGCCTGTGACGTTCCACTCATCAGAGCATAGTCATCATCGATTAGCCTTTTGCACGGGTCAAATGGATCATTATAGCTACCAATCGCTGCTGCGCTGTACGATGCGGCAGATGCCACGCTCGTTCCCGGAGCGACTATTGTGGGAGCCAATCTGCCATCCAGGCACGGCCCTCTGCTGCTGAAATCGGCTACGCCGTTAATATCACTTGTAGCTCCACAGCTCAAACCGAGAACCTGAAGTGGTCGATAGTTCTCACTCGCTCCCACTGTTATTATGTTCTTCGCTTCTTTGGGTTGGTAAACAGTATTTTCATCCGGGCCGCCATTTCCTACAGAGAAAACCATAGTCAGCGGTTGCAACCCTTCGGTGGTCCGATCGCCATCACGGACAAGAGCGTCGAACTCAGCGCACATAGGGGTGTATCCGACTCCAGGCTCACTGATCCAGAACCAACTGTTGTTGGAGACAAAGGCCCCAGCATCTAACGCGTCCTTGGTCAGGATGCCCCAGTCACCACTAGGAGGAAACTGTCCGAGTACAGCATTCTGTATAACCAGTTTTGATCCCGGAGCCATTCCTTGACCGTACGGATAACCATTTGAGTCGGTCGTTCCGATGACTGCGGTGCCTGCGATTATTCCCGCCACGTGTGTCCCATGACCGACTAAATCCGTTAGAGGAGTGTAACCAATTATCGACTGAATCCTGCCCTGAAGGTCTTGATGCATCGTTGTTTCGTCGTTAGTATCGCAGCCTGTGTCCAAGACCGCTACTATGGATCCCGTTCCATCATAGCCCACACTGGAGAGCCAATCTGGGTAGGTTGGGGTCGTGTAAGTTGCGCCCCCGGTATGATGCCCCACAACAATCTGGCAAGCTACAGCATCGTCGACGCTAGAAACCATTGAGTCCTTCTCTATCCGAAGAACACCTGGTAGTCTGGCAATCTTCTCTACCAACCCTGCGTCGCCTGAGAACCACGCTTTGGTCGCCGGTACGCTGTTCGAAAGCCGCGTTTGAGTCTTCTGAATTAGCATCCCACCGAGCGCCGTGATCTTCTCGATAGTCTGTTGCGACGATTCGTCATAGATGACAACAGAAATATAGTCGATCTTCCCTTTGGCAGTCGATAGGGATTTGGCTATTTTGTATGCGGGGTGCATCGAGTCTCGCCAACTGACTCCACTTGTCTTATCGATCAGTTGTGCAGTAGATGGATCTGCCCAAACAACATAATTATTCTCCGGAATATAGCTGATAATCCTCGCGCCTGTGGCAGTGATCTCAGAGATCCATTCGGGTTTTGTGGGCCCTTTCAGTTGCACTATATAGAACTGCGATTGCCCTGGTGTCTCGATTGACTTCAACCCCGCGGGCAGAGCCGGAGTGCTCTTTCTAGTGTTAAATTGGTGGTCTTGAAGTCGGACTTCACCGGCAGAAGGCTCTTCGTTTGCGCGGGTTTTAGCGGCCTTCAACTTGCGGACTTCGGCATCAGGAACCTCAATTATCGCGAAACTGCCATAGTCCGTACGGCTGGTGATATTTACCTTAGCAAGTTTCGAGATGTCTTCGTTAGGAACACGGAATACAGTCGTGTTTTGTGGCGCCGCAGAGGCCGGTACCAGAAACACAGCGATTGCGACGACCGCAATCGCCACAGCATAGAAGAAGACGCTGTGCAATCGTGTTGAATTATATGCCACGGCAAATGCCCTCAATGCCAGTCCTAAAGGGTCAATGTGTTACATGTACTCGACGATTCTAGGTGCTTTCTTGTTCCTATAGTCGCCGTTGGTCGAATTTCCTCTATCTGCATTATGGGTGCAAATCGTTAGGAACTTCATATATACGGATGTACATTGTGCACAAGCTTTCTGGTCGTAATGTAACCCCAAAAAGGGTGACTGTCAAGGCAGATATACAAGTCGTCTTTCGGCGTGCAGGAAGCTCGGCCGAATAGTATCAGTCCTGGAAATGCCTGTAACGCCATACACTGAAATATGCGCGGCCAAGAAGCTTGCGTGCGATCCTTGGCAGAAGCCTCATCTTATGTGCAAAAGGTGCAGTTTTCCAGTAGTCGAGAAGTGCAACCGTCAGCAGGCGGTTGTCGTTTAACCTGTCAACGCCGTAGTTGGCGTTCATAGAGTGAAGTCTGTAAGAAGCAAGCTGCTCCGGCAGAAAAACGATGAGCTGCTTTCTGACAATCTTCAGCCAGAGGTCGAAATCGTCGCACGTGCTGTAGCGCGGATCAAACAAACCAGCATCAAAAATGGCCTGACGACGAGCCAAAATAGCTGATGCGGTTATCAGATAGTTTCCGTGGTTTATGAGCCACATATAGTCCGGATTGGTGGGGATGATACTCTGGTCTATATTGATTCTGTGCGCAAAAGGTCCAATTGTCTGAACGGCGCAGCACACTATGCCGGCATCAAGCGTCGCAATGAAGTGTTCCACCTGACGCTCAAGTTTTTCCGGAGCCCAAAGGTCGTCGTGGTCTAGAAAAGCGATCAGTTCGCCGATGGACGCTCGCACTCCGATATTTCTCGATTCAGCTTGTCTCTGATTCACTTCGTTGTGTATCACAGTGACTTTGGGCAGTCCTGAAATGCGTGTAAGCACCGGGGAGATATCTCTTGGGGATTTGTCATCGACAATAACCACTTCAAAGCTCCTGAATGTCTGGCTCGCAACCGAATTGAGCGCCTCTTCAAGGAACAACTCGTGCTGTTCGCTGGCACAGTAAACAGGAATAACTACGCTGACTCGTGGAGAATTCATGGTTCTAGTCACCTACTAATTCTATCTTTTTTCTCTGTTGGTTGCCAGCGGGGGAAGGAAAACACGTGAGGGGCGAAGAATTACGTCGATAATATGGATATGTATACTCCAAAAGAAATGGCTGAAAAAGCTGTAAGCGTTGGTGTCGTCAAGTCGAAGCAGGGACTGGTTCCTACTTTTTTGCTTGGAATCTTGGCAGGCGCATTTATTGCACTCGGTGCTTGCCTGTTTATCACAACGATTACTGGATCATCTTTTGGTTTTGGTGTTACCAGGTTGATAGGCGGACTGGCATTTAGTCTCGGTTTGATCCTTGTGATTCTCGCAGGTGCTGAGCTCTTTACAGGGAACAACCTGATGGTTATTGCTGCATTGTCCGGCAAAGTGACTGGTATGCAGTTGATCCGCAATTGGATTGTGGTGTACATAGGCAACCTTCTTGGGTCGGCATTGATAGCCTTTCTGGTGTTTTACGCTAACCAGTGGAAAACTGGTGATCCCGCAGGAAGTATGCAAGTCGGTTTGACCGCCTACAAAATTGCAGGTGCGAAGCTGTCACTCAGCTTCTTCAACGCTTTCGTTGCTGGAATTCTCTGCAATGCTTTGGTCTGTCTGGCTGTGTGGCTTTGCTATGGTGCAAGGTCGGCTGCCGACAAGATTCTTGCGATTGTATTTCCGATAACAGCGTTTGTTGCTATCGGTTTCGAGCACAGCGTAGCCAATATGTTCTTCATACCGTACGGAATTATACTCTCTAGAACTGGTGAGTTTGTAACGAGTGCTGCAGCACAATCAGTTGCGTACAAGCCGGAGTTGTATACTGTCAACAACTTCTTTGTCACGAATCTTCTTCCGGTTACACTTGGCAATATTGTTGGCGGAGCAATAATGGTTGGTGCAATGTACTGGCGGATTTATCTCAAAGATCAGCCTGCAAATCCGACCGGCGAGCCTGTTGTTTCGGAGAGAATTGAAGAGGTTATCAGGGGATAGAAAGGCTGTTCGGCAAGCTTAAGAATTCTTGCCGTTCTTGCTTGACAGGCATAAGGAGTTCAGCTAGAATATATCTTGCCGCGGGGGTGTGGCGGAATGGCAGACGCGCTTGGTTGAGGGCCAAGTCCAGATTACTGGGTGGAGGTTCAACTCCTCTCATCCCCACCAAAAACTCTCCTGGTTTGCTTTACAGGAAGGCAAGGGGCGATTGGCTCAGAGGGAGAGCGCTTCGTTCACACCGAAGAGGTCACTGGTTCGAATCCAGTATCGCCCACCATGATCTGCATAGCTTGGCCACGTGTATCCAAATGGGGCCAGCATAACAAGCTACTCTGACCCCATATTCACTGGTCTACACCGCGCTTTCAGCCTGACTCTCTTCTTCAGGTGTGAGGTGTTCATCTGAGGACTTCAGCAGAGAGCTTGATCCTAGCGCCTCTTTAATGATTTTCAGTGCTTCTGCTTCTCGTGATACAGGGACGACCACTGCTTCTTTTTCCAAAGCTCCTGCAAAAGCGTCGAGTTCGGCGTCTTCATCCGTCCTTATAGCTGTAGGGATGTTGGCCTGATCCAGCAGTCCTCGCACAATCGCAGCTTCAGTAGAGTCTTTCGCATTGTAGACAGGAACCAGAGGTTCTTCCTGCGTATGCTCTTTCACCAGTTGTGCACCGCAATCTGGACACGTGTCGACGCCATCAGCCTTGTGGCCGCAGTTTGCACAGTAGGACATAGTCGTACTCCTTTCAGATAGCAAGGCAGCATTTGCTGCAGACACGCAATGGGGGAGTATCGAAAGCTATTTGTCGCCGTAGTTCGATCTCTCGAACAGTCTTCTCAGGCGTTCACGCTCGCGATGTTCCCGGTACCGAGCGGGCAAGTTGAATCGCCGAACGGTTTCCCTTATGTCTCCACGCAGAAAAGAACGGTTGTCTTCTGTCCGGTAGCTCTCATTTCGAACATGATGGTAGCCAGAGCCAACACGGATTTTGGTTACATAGAAATAACCGACAGCGCAACCTGCCAATGCAAATATACCCAATGGCAGACGATAGCTCACCAGCACCAGCACAATGTCAATCAATGCGAGATACTTGAGTTTGAGGGGCAGTACAAAAAAGAACAGTATCTGTTGATCAGGGGCGAGCATCGCGTATGCAACTGTAATCGCTGCTATCGGCAGCCACAATCCCACAACAGAAATATTCAACTGAAAGAGTAAGGTGCCAGCAAATATGGACAAAACAGTAATAGCTGATACCCCGAAGAAGAAGACGCCGTAGGTTCCGCTTCCCCAGGATCTTTCCAGAGTACCTCCAGCCCACCAAAGCCAATAACACGCAAATAGCAGCGATATAGGGCCCATATACGCCACGAGCGTGTATGTAAACACAGTCCACGGCGCCGCAACTACTCTCGCTGTGTTAAAACCCATCCATCCCATAAGCATTGGCGAGCGCGTCAGCGCCATTATCAGGAATGTGAGTACATTTGCCAGAATAACGAGCTTCGTCACCGGAATTCTGTCCACAAACAGCCAGTATCTAATTCTGTCATTCGTAGTCTGATATCGCATTGTTCACTTCCCGAGGTATATTCCCACTTATTATCGGACAGTTAACCGTGCTGAGGTTAGCCCATAGATTTGAGAGGCATTGGTCAGCTTGGCGGAATATGCCAAAAGCAAAAATGGGCGGCCTAAACCGCCCATTTCCAGTTGGAGTTTTACCCTTTCTTCACCGGGAAGTAAATGGTGTAAGTCTCGTCAACTACTTCCTGAAACGGTACAAACCGGAAATTGCGGTCTTGTCCTTTGGTGCGGTAGCGAGTCTTCCACGATCCCCATTCGCGTTCGGCGTCTGGAGTGAGTATTGTCTTGAGGTTATCCTTATCACCAATCAGCGTTCTCTCCTCATCCACGAGTCCGGCCATCACTATCGGCCCATCGAGAAACGCCACTGTATCGGGCATATCCGGAAGTGGTTCTGCAACGAGTCTTTTCGGTAGATCAATGCGGACGTTGTCGCTTTTCCATTCGCGGTCGATGATAACGTACTCAGAAGGTTTGGCATCTGCCGTTACGGTTTCGCCATTCACTGTCACTTTTGCATTCCCGTCCACCCACCAGGGTATCCTGACCTTAAGCGCAAACTTTACCGGCTTTTCTGCTTCTATCGACAGATTGTAAGCATCGCTTTTCGGTCTGCGGATTTGCTCTCGCTGCATATCGAAAGTCAAGGTGGCCTTGACTGGGACATCGTTCCAAGTCCACTCGGCCTCGGTAGGGATATATTGAGCGAGCACAGGCCCGTCATCGCCAATATACCAAGCCAGATCAAAGGCCAGCACGTGCGCCTGCACAAGAGTGCCGTGGCAACACCAGAAGTGCTCTGTCGGGGTTCCCCATTTTTTGTTGGATCCAGCTCGTAGAGGCAGGAAGTAAGTAACCATCCCCGTTATCGGGTTCTGCTGAGTTAAGATGCCGTTATGCAGGTTCCGCTCGATGTAGTCGAGATACTTGATGTCACCTGTCCATTTGTACAGATAGTCCGCCAGACGGATCATATGGTATACGGTGCAGTGTTCTTGCGTTTTTTCGCTGAGTCTGGCAGAGAGCTCAAATGGTGGACTCCAAATCTCTCCGTGGCTCTGGCCGCCGGTGCAATAGTGCCCACGATCCTCTACAGCCAGTTTCCAGTATGCCTCTGTGATATCTCGGTACCTTTGCTCGCCAGTCACTTCCCACGCTCGTGCTGCCCCCAGAATCTCTGGGATTGTGGTGTTGGCGTGCATATTAATCAGTGCATCTTCACCAGCAAGCAGGCGATCGAAGAACAATCGTCTATCGTACCGATGGATCAGATCTAGATGCTTCGGATCTTTCGTCTCCCCGTAGAGATCCGCCCAGACCTCCAGCATACCACCCGTCTCAACCTCCAGAATGGCATCCATCTGTTCTTGTGTAAACTGCCCCGTCCATTTGTGGAACCAATCAGCCCATTTGACAAGAATGTCCAACGCCTGCTGATTGCCGGCCAGTTTGTACATCTCGAGGAGTCCGAACATATTCTTATGGATTACGTAATGAGGAGCCCAAACGTACTTCCCTCGGACAACCCAGTCCAGGAATTTTGGAGGGATAGAACCTGCCCAACCATCTCCATTCTCTTCTTGGCATTTGGCGATTTCAGCTACGATTTTATCTGCTTTGGCCTTAAACTCCTCGTCTCCGGTAGCTGCGTATATGTGCGCTGCTGCCCAGAGCCAGTGTCCGACGAAATGTCCCTTTAGCTGGCATTGCGGCGACTCCCAGCCCCAGTGTATGTCCTTTACAAACTCGGGTGCTGCCCAGAGACCCGCTTCAATGTAGTGGCCGCGAACCAGATTCTCTGTTTTCAGGCTAGCCAGGTATTTCTTGTTCGCCTCATACCGATTGCTGAATGTGCTCCACAGGAGCTTCACGTTGCCATACTCTAATGGCTGTAACATGAGCGGAGTCAATATGGTATTCTCCTTTCGGTCGCGAATCACGCGAATTGATTGCCAGTCTCTCTCAATTGGTACTATCCAACAGTTCTCTTCAGAAGCCAGGCCATATTCTTGGCGAGTACGCGCATAGTCCTGTTGCCTTCTTCATCCGACTCTACATCGCCGATATTTCTGCCAATTCCTATATTCCAGTAGCTCGAGCCAGGTACAACCATCTGGCACTTCAAGAAGAAATGATTGATGGTATCAAATGCGTGGGTTGAACCAGCCCTGCGGACAGCAACTATAGCAGCTCCAATTTTCCGCTGTAGGATATCGCCATTTGCTCCAGCTACCATACCGGCTCGATCAATCAGCGCCTTCATTTCTGCGGTGACATCAGTAAAATACGTAGGAGATGCCAGAATGATTCCATCTGCTTCTATCATCTTTGCGATGAACTCATTCGCTTTGTCGCTTGTCACCGCACAACGTCTGTCTTTGTTTTCTACACACTTGTAGCAAGCGGTACAGCCGCGTAAGCTGATACCGCGAAACTGGATCAGTTCAGTCTCAATACCTTCTTTCTCAAGTTCCGAGAGGACAACTTTTGTTAAGATGGCAGTGTTGCCGTCTTTGCGAGGACTACCACTAATTGCTACTACTTTCATTCAGATTCTTTCCTTGTTACTAATATCAATCACTTTCGTATCCAGTCACGCTCAGTTATACCACTTTGACGAAAAGTATGGAAGGTGTCTATGCGATTAGTGTGGAACTAGCTCATTAATAGGGTGAAAGTCCCGACAGATACTGCTACAACAATAGTAGTGAAGTATTTCACTAATTGGCTCCACAAATAGACTCCGTTCAATTGCGATATCTCATATCAGCAAGTGTTTTTTCGCGTTACCATCTATATGACGGCTGATATCGTCGCAGCAACACTGCATCTTTACGAAAGGTATAGGAATAATTTGGTGGATACACTGAGCGATAAGGTGGGCAGGCGCTTCGAATATATGTCGACTGAGGGACTCAGGCTATTTCAGACAGATGCTCTGCGACGGACTGTGGCGAAGGCCTCTGGTTCGCCTTACTACTCAGCTAAACTAAAGGAGGCTGGAGTTAGTGTCGACGATATCTCCTCCGCCGACGATGTGCGCAAGCTGCCATTTACCTCTAAGGACGATCTGAGGCTCAGTTACCCGGCAGGTATGCTGACTGTGCCACACGATATGGTTGTGCGCATGCATACATCGAGTGGTACGACAGGAAAACCCACTGCCATATTCCATACCCAGGAAGACATCGATTGCTGGGCTGAACTGATGGCTCGTTCAATTGCAATGGCTGGTGCCGACAACCGTGACGTGTTCCAGAACATGACCGGTTATGGTCTGTTTACTGGCGGGCTGGGGCTGCACTACGGTGCAGAAAGGCTCGGTATGTGGGTAATCCCTGCGGGAGCAGGTAACACGAGCCGCCAGCTTATGCTTATACGTGATTTCAACGTAACGGTCATTCACGCTACGCCCAGTTACGCTATGCACGTAGCCGAGCGAATGATTCAAGAGGGCGATGATCCGAAATCGCTCGGTATAAAAATCGCACTACTTGGCGCTGAACCATACACCGAAGAGATGCGGCTTAAGCTGCAGGATCTGTACGGTTTCAAAGCATTCAACAGCTACGGTTTGAGCGAGATGAACGGTCCTGGAGTAGCATTTGAGTGTGAGCATCAAAACGGAATGCACATTTGGGAAGACGCTTTCCTGGCTGAGATTGTGGATCCGGATACGCTGGAGCCTGTCCCGGCTGGCGAGGTCGGCGAGTTAGTTATGACGACGCTAAGACGCTCCGCAATGCCGATACTGCGATACCGCACCAGAGACCTGACGCGAATCGAGCCAGGGGGCTGTCCGTGTGGCAGGCGACATCGAAGAGTTGCGAGGATGATCGGTCGCACCGACGATATGCTTATCGTCCGAGGTGTAAACGTATTCCCAAGCCAAATAGAAGAAGTGATTATGCGTCATAAGTGGGTAGGAGGAAACTATCTGATCCGACTCACCAGAGAGAAATCCCTGGATGAAATGAGCGTCCAGGTTGAGATAGCAAAGGACATTTTCGATGGTTCCATCGACTACCTGCGCACGGCCAAGTCGGAGCTGCTCCAGCAACTCCGGGATCAGGTTGGATTCAGTGTAGGTGTAGAGGTTATGGAGCCGGGACGCCTGCCTGTTAGCGAGGGCAAGGCGAAGAGAGTGGTAGACGAGAGAACACAGTAGGAGCAGACGCTATGTACGATGAAGTAAGCGTATTCGTTGAAAACAAGCCGGGACGGCTCGCTCACGTGGCAGAGATCCTGGGAAACGCAGGAATCAATATCCTGTCGGTTGATGTGGCTGACGATGGTCAGTTTGGCGTTATCAAAGTGCTGGCGAGCGATCCCGAGAAAGCGCGCCAGGCACTCGCTGAGGCCAACGTCACGGTTGCATCGAGCAAAGTGGTGTGTATAGAAATACCGGATGTTCCGGGCGGGCTTGTGAAGCTGGCCAAGGCCATTGAAGAAGCCGATCTGAACGTGACCGATGCTTATGGCTGTGTCCTTGAGAAAGGCAAACGCGCCGCTTTCTTTGTTAAGGGTGACAACCTCGAAGCCATTGAAGCGGCGGTTAAGAGTGCTGGACTCAAAACCCTCGATTCTTTGGTATAGACAGCCTAAGAGGCAGCGACTTACAGACTCTCACGCACTCGTCTTCCATACTAGCTATTGCTCCGATCCCTCCGTCACGTCCTCCGAAAGCGAGTCTATCGTTATTACAATCGATTTTTGAAGGATAATCGATGTAGGTGCGTCTAATCTATCAGATGGCGCGCTCGTGCAGCGATCCCTCCGATTGCCACAGCCGTCTATTCCATTCAACCTTGAAAGGGGAAAGTGAAATGAGACGTATTTTGTGCTCTGTGCTCTTGGTAGTCTTAGCAGTATCGGTGCAGGCTGCGCCGAACGTGTCCGAACCGAGTAGTGTCCAGTTGACTGTTTACAACAGCAATTTTGCGCTAGTTAAGGATGTGCGATCGCTCACATTGGATCGCGGGCTAAACTCGATCAGTATTCTGGATGTTGCTTCTAGCATTGAGCCGACCAGCATTCTGTTTAAATCGCTCACAGCGCCAGACTCCATTAGTATTCTGGAGCAGAACTATCAGTACGATCTGATCAATCCTACAAACATCCTAAATAAGAGTGTAGGTCAGAGAGTGAGTTTCACGACTTTTGGTTTGGATGGCAAAGAGATCGTACGGACAGGTGTGCTGTTGGCTCCACCATCCAACGGAGGCATTGTAATCCACGCTGACGATGGCGGAATCGTTTTGAATCCAACCGGACAAGTATCACTTCTCGGGATGCCTACCGGGCTCCATCCGAAACCAACGCTCAATTGGCTGCTTAATAGTGACAAAGCTGGTGAACAGCACGCAGAAATCAGCTATATTGCAAACAGCATGAACTGGAGTGCCGACTATGTGGCGCTTATCAACAGAGACGACACCGGCTTAGACCTCAGTGGTTGGGTGTCGCTCGACAATAGGTGTGGTACAACCTTCAACGATGCGAAGCTCACCCTTATAGCGGGTGATGTTCGCCGGATTCAACCAAAGCATTTCCCCGTCGGGCGGGCAGCCGTTTATTCTGAACTCTCCATTGACATGAAGAATCAATTCGAAGAGCAGAGCTTCTTTGAGTATCACATGTACACTATGGAGCGGCCCACTACAATCGCCAACAACGAAATAAAACAGCTCTCGCTGTTGAATGCATCAGGTGCAAAGGCTGCCAAAGAGTTGATATATGACGCCAGAGGCTCTTGGTTCCGCAATTGGTGGTATCCAGGCCGACGAGATGGTGATCCGGGCAGTGGTTACGACACATCGGATTACCACAAGGTGAACATTATTGTGGAGTTTCAAAATTCCAAAGAGAATAGAATGGGTATGCCGTTGCCAAAGGGAAAGATCCGTGTCTACAAACTCGACGACACCGGCCGCCAGCAGTTCATAGGTGAGGACCAAATTGATCACACACCGAAAGACGAGAAGATCCGTCTCTATATAGGGGATGCATTCGATGTTGTAGGTGACTACAAGCGCACGAACTACACAAAGGTATCGAAAAGTGTAGTTGAAGAGAGTTTCGAAGTCAAGATCAAGAATCACAAAGAGACACCCGTATTGGTGAAGATAGTGGATCACGTTTGGAGCGATTGGAAAGTGGTTCAGAAGAGCCACGACTTCGTGAAGAAGGACGCCAGCACAATCGAGTTTCCTGTAAACGTAGATGCCGATGGTGAGCAGACCATTACTTATACCATTCGGACAAGCTGGTAGCCAAATGCTCTAACTCAGCCATCAAATGCTCGTTTGGTTCTCGAAATACCAAAAGCACTATAAGTGCGCGGGCATTGACTATGAAGAGAAATGCAGAAGCCCGCTTGAGATGGACCTCAAGCGGGCTGTTTGGTCGGGGCGGCGGGATTTGAACCCACGATCTCCTGCACCCCATACAGGCGCGTTACCAAGCTACGCCACACCCCGGGGATAGTCTCAAATAGACTGGAAGTATGTTAGCATCACAGCTCTTCGCTGTCAACTGATTTGTCGGCACGCGCTCGCCTGATAGCTGGCGATACAGAGCTAATCGCTGGCCTCTGTGCTTGCGGTCAATTGGTGCAGGGTGGTAACCTAGTAGTGTTATATTGCACAGGAGACTATTGCGCTCGCTTATCTTGCCGAGATTCGCTTTTGGAGACACGAACACTGGATATACCGGTTATCCTGCCGGACTATTATGAAGACTGCGCACGTTGCCTCGATCGACTTCTCGATGCGTTGCTCAGTCTGGATGGTGTAAAACGAGCAGAAATCGATTCGGAGCACCAGTCGGTTTCTCTCACCTACGATGCGAACGTCATCACTCTAGAGCAGATCAAAGACCGAACCAAGCGGCTTGGTGTGGAAATAGCTAAGCATTACACACACGAAGCGCTCCATCTTGAAGGGCTCGACTGTCCCGACTGCGCAATGAAACTGGAAAGATCAATCGGTCGGATGAAGGGTGTGCTGTGGTCCTCTGTTAACTACGCCACATCTATACTTTCGGTGGAGTATGAGCAGACGTCCACTCACCACCAGGCCATCGTTGACCGAGTTCGTGATCTGGGTTACGATGTTACTCCGCCAGCATCGGAAACCGACGAAGGGCAACCTCGATCAAGGTCATTCTGGCTCACTCGTAAAGCAGTGTTCACAACGGTGGCAGGAGCTTTTCTCGCGGCTGCCCTCATTGAGAGAGCTGCAAACGCAGGTGAACTGGTTACCACGATGCTTTTTGCTGTATCTATAGTTGCCGGTGGATACTTCCCGGCTCGTGCAGGAATACTCAGCCTGCGAGCTCTTACGATGGATACCAACTTCCTGGTTTCGCTTGCGGCAGTCGGTGCCATCTATCTTCAGAGATGGGATGAAGCAGCAGGTGTGCTGTTTCTATTCTCCTTAGGTTCTGCCCTCGAAGCATATACCGTGGATAAAGCTCGGAAGTCCATCCGTAGTATGATAGGACTTAGTCCAAAAGAAGCGACTGTTCTGCGGCACGGTCACGAAGACCGAGTGAAAGTGGAGAACGTAAGAGTCGGCGATACAATCCTGATCCGTCCGGGCGAGCGAATGCCGCTCGATGGTGTAGTGACGTCTGGGGTATCCGGTTTAGACGAGTCGGCAGTAACTGGAGAATCTGTCCCCAAAGAGAAGTTTCCAGGAGCGCAGGTATACGCAGGTTCAATCAACCAGCGAGGTGCATTGGAAGTCCGTGTGACAAGTGTGAGCGGTGACGATACGCTCTCTCGGATCATCCAGATGGTGGAAGAGGCGCAGGCTCGAAAAGCACCTTCTCAGCAGTTCAGCGAGCGGTTTGGGCGGATCTACACGCCCATAGTCGTGGTTCTAGCATTCGGCATAGGAATTCTCTCTCTAGTGTTTGGAAACGATATCTGGCTCACTCGCGCCTTGGTGCTTCTGGTCGTCGCCTGTCCGTGTGCACTGGTCATTTCGACGCCTGTTGCCGTGGTGGCTGCTATTGCAAACGCCGCCAAACACGGGGTTCTGATAAAGGGTGGGGCGTATCTGGAGGCTCTCGGTGCTGTTTCGGTTGTGGCGTTCGATAAGACTGGCACGCTTACGTCTGGACAGATGGCGGTGACTGATGTAGTCGCGTTCGACGGCAGCGAGTCTGATGTTCTTCGTGTTGCTGCATCGATAGAGAGTCGTTCCGAGCATCCACTGGCTGAGGCGATACTGACAAAAGCATCCGAAGAGCGCATTAGCATCAGTGAACTCAGCGATTTCGAAGCGCTGCCAGGTTTCGGAGCTCGTGGTGTGGTGAACGGCAGAGTGAGCTATGTAGGCAACGGCCGTCTTCTCGACACGATTAAGGTTGTACTGCCCGAGAATTCTGCTGTGTCTGAACTGCGTTCGGAAGGAAAGACGTTAGTCTTTGTCGTAAGTGAAGAGAAGGTTGTGGGAGTCGTTGCAGCAGCCGATACCGAGCGCGGCGCGAGCAGGGAGGTTTTGCTTTCCCTTAAGAATGATGGAGTCTCTCCAACCGTAATGCTAACGGGCGACAACAGCGTTACGGCGCAGGCGGTAGCTCGTCGCTTGGGTGTTGATTTGGTTGAAGCCGAGCTTCTTCCCGAGGAGAAAGTTGAGCGGGTGCGCTCGCTCATAAAGAGGCACGGGAAGGTAGCAATGGTGGGAGATGGCATAAACGATGCGCCGGCACTCGCCGCTGCGACGATCGGGGTGGCTATGGGGGGTGCGGGCTCACACGTCGCGATAGAGACTGCCGATGTAGCACTGATGAGTGACGATCTCTCAATGCTTCCGTATGCAATGAAATTGAGCAGATCTGCGCTCAGGATAATCAAGCAGAATATCGCATTTTCGGTCGCAGTAGTCATTGCGCTGGTGTCTCTCACTCTAGTTGGTCACCTTGATCTTACCAAAGGGATTGTTGGCCACGAAGCCAGCGCTTTGCTTGTTATAGCCAATAGCATGAGGCTTCTCGGCAGGCGTCCGCAGTAGATCGGACATTAGAAGAAGCAGTGGGGGGAATGGTGTCACAGGAAGTTGGTCTTATACTGATACGCGCCGCAGCGGCGATTCTTGCTGCCGCTGTAGGGGCGCTAATAGGAATGTTCGGACGAAAGTCTAGCCACGGAACACTTTGCGCGCTTGTCTGTTTTGCTTCTGGGGCACTCCTTTGTGTGGCGCTGCTCCACATAGTCCCAGAGACTGCACATATGTTGGGCTGGGTTCCTGCAGTCGGGACGGTTATTGCGGGAATTGTCATATTTTATGCGATTGGTCGGTATGTGGCATACGTTTGTCCCGCGTGTACTGGAGCGGGTCATCACACAGACCATAGCTACTTCCGATTGGGGCTATTGATGATGGCTGCAATGGCAATCCACAGCACAATGGACGGGCTCGCGATAGCTGCTGGCACGAAAGCATCAGATAGACTTGCTTTGGTGGTGCTCTTCGCAGTAGCCTACCACAAGATTCCCGAAGGACTTGCTCTGGCATCAGTTACCAGGCTTGCGGGATACAGCAAACCCAGAGCTCTCGGGCTTACCGTACTGATTGAGATGACCACCGGTCTCGGTGCACTTATCGGGATTTTGGCTCTAAACTCACTTTCGGAAATGTGGTTGGGAGTGACTCTCGGAATAGTCGGCGGCAGTTTCCTATACGTGGTAGGAATCGCGCTTACCAAAGAGATTGTGGAGCACGAAAACAAGTCCGTAATTGCGTTTATGGCTCTCGGGTTTGCATCGATTCTGGCTGTTGGTTTTGTGATGGATGCCTTTGGTCTTGCACACCACCACGTGCATTAGAATCTACACGTCATCCAAGTCGTGGAAGAGATTGGCAAAGCGCTCGGCGTACTGATATTCAATCGCAGCGAATGAGAGGTCGAGCGCGAGTGTCCAAAGAGCAACTACAGCTTCGTCGCGAGGAGCATCTAGGATGCGTGTGAAGAAATCTTTGATAACTTCTTCGTACGTGTTGGCGGGCTCATCGAGTACAATCCTATCGGTTATGCGATTCTGGAAGACTTCCTGCTGCATCCGATCGAGGAACTCGCGCACATTTGCAGGGGTGGCGTGCTTGAGTCCATCCCCAAATTCACTTGTAACTACTCGCTTGAACTCGTTCAGCTTCACAGTTCTACTGTAGCCGGGATTACGACCAATGTCAATGAGTTGATGGGTTGGATTTGCTGATGAATCTTGCTAATAGAGCCGGTCGATGACTCGATACGCTAAGCATCTAAGCGAATCGCGCGCATCAGATTCCGGAACTGCTTCTAAGGCTTCAATAGCGCGCTCGGCAAACTCTTTTGCGTGTTCTCGTGCAGCATCAATTGCGCCAGAGAGGGCAATCTGTTCGCACAGGGCATCCACGTCTTTATCTGCCGAGTTGGGGTCTTCCACAATTGCAATTGCGCGTATTTGGTCTTCGCCGCTTAGAGACTCGATATGAAGCAGCGTCGGAAGCGTTGCTTTTCCTTCTCTAATATCATTTCCTACTGGCTTTCCTGTAAGCTGACGCTCGCCCGCGATATCCAGAATGTCGTCGGTAAGCTGGAACGCCATTCCCAGGTTTATGCTGTAGCTGGAAAGAGCCTTCAGCAGCGAATCGGGAGCATCCGCAAGCATTGCACCACATATACAGCAAGCTGAGAAGAAATCGGCAGTCTTATGGCGAATAATCTGCCAATAGTGCTTTTTCCATTCCACTACACTGCGTTCGCAGGTTGCCTGAAGAACCTCACTCTCACTCATTCTGATGGTCATATCGGAAATAGCCTGCATAATGCGTTGGTCGCCGTAGGTTGCGAGCAGATGGAATGCTCTGGCAAGCAAGCTGTCTCCACTTAGAATAGAGAGTCTGTTTCCCCAGTAGGAGTTTGCAGTGGCACGGCCGCGGCGAAGATCAGCGCTGTCGATTACATCGTCGTGAATCAGCGTAGCCATATGTATCAGTTCGACAGTGGCGCCTATTGCCTTCAGTTTCGATGGGTCCGTGGAATTGCCGACGCTGCGCGCCGAAAGCAGTACCAGAGCAGGTCTCAATCGCTTTCCGCCAGAGTGCAGAAGGTGCGAAGTAATATCCGACAGTGTGGGAACACTCGATGTCAACGACTCCGCCAACTGTTCTTCTACAGCCAGCAAATCATCTTTTATGATGGCATTCCAGTCGCCACTGTTATCCATATCAGTCTCATATGCTATTTTCGCCTTCATCGCTTAGTACCCATATGGATGCACACCGCACCGAACAATAAATTGCGGATGTTTACATCAACCAGTCCGCAATCTCTAAAAATCTGCGCCAGCTCTTCTCTTGTGCAGAACCTCGTTACCGAGTTCGGCAAGTAAGTATAAGCTTCCGGATTGCCTCCGAACAATCTGGCTATCCACGGTATTATCTTAGAAAAGTAGAGGTTCCAGAGCGGCTTAAGTGCCCTGCCAGCAGGTCCCACTATCTCTAAAGATACTACCCGCCCACCGGGCTTTGTCACTCTTGCCATTTCTGCAATAGTCGATTGCACATCTGCGACATTGCGCAGCGCAAAGCCAATAGTAGTACAATCGAAAGAGTCAGAGGCGAATGGAAGATGCTCGGCATTAGCGGCCGCAAGCAATATCTGTCGAAAACCCGCGAGTTTCTGACTGGCAATCTCCAGCATCGGCGCACAGAAGTCTGTCGCCACAACTCGCCCTTCTTCACCGGCTCTCAGTGCGAGTTCTATTGCAAAGTCTCCAGTTCCGGAGGCAACGTCGAGTGCAGTTCCGCCAGCTCCCAGTCCGGATAGCTTCACTGCGGTTCTTCTCCAGCCCCTGTGCAGTCCAAGACTAATGACGCTATTCAGCAGATCGTACTTAGAAGCAATAGACCCAAATAACCGGCTAACATACTGCTCCTTTTCTCTGCCAGCGAGCTTCTCGCTCAACTATTCCTCCCAGGGGTTGGCCCACCTCTACCAACCGGGCTGACCTTACTGCATTATAGCCATAAGGTGTGAAGGAGTCAACGCGAATGGGTGCGCCAAAACGAATGCCTTCCCCTTGTGATTTGACGACTTGTTTGAGCCTCAAATACCTACAATAGGGAGTCGTCAACCCGTCCGTATTTGTGAAGAAACCTTTCACGTTCGTTTCGAACAGCATCCTCAGGCAAGACGCGACAGCTGCCAAGAACACTGGCGAAAATGTACGCTTTCGCAGCCTTTTCCAGAATCTCGACCGCTGTAACTGCTTCCGCAAGAGTTCGTCCGGCAACTACCGCACCGTGGTTCGAGAGAAGCACCGCGAACGACTCTTCACCGATTGCAGCACACGCGGCTTCGGCAACAGCTTTGTGGTGTGATCCTTCAATGTATTCGGTGCAGTTTACTTGGCCTCCACAGATCTGCGCCATGTCTTCTACGCACACGGGAAGCGGTTTGCCGGTGCACGAAATAGCAGTCAAATACGTGGAATGTGTGTGAATCACGCCTCCAAACTCCGGACGTTTGGCATAGAGAGACAGGTGTAACTGTGACTCCGACGACGGAAACAAGCGACCCTTCAGCAGCTTTGCCCCGTCCCAAGAGACTAACACCAGATCATCTACAGACATCGTATCGTATGCAGCCGCAGATGGAGTTATGAGCATACCTTCTTTCAGTCGAATAGAAATATTCCCCCAAGTTCCCGGGAAATGCCCTTTCATCTGCAGTGTATGACAGGCGTCGAGAATGCTCTGCCTGGCATCCGACGAATCAGCCAGTACGTCTTTCTGAGAGTCTGCCATTCTTCACCTCCAATGCGCTAGAGCAGCACAATTTAGAAAGGCTTGATGACATCAGTTGTGCGCCACCAAGCCAATCGTCTCAGTGCTTTGCAGTGTGCCAGAACAGCTTTTTGCTAAAGCTCCTGCACAGTGCCTGTCCGCCTTGCTTTCTCTGCTGCGAACACCATAAGGTGGCTTTCCAGCGAGACTTCAGGGCCAGAAGTAATCAGCGAAGGGTCGTTTTGTGCAACGGCAGAGATGAAGCTGTTCATTATGCCGAAGTCCCCGCCTCCGTGCCCCGAGGCCAGCGAGCCGTCGCTGGTTTCAAGCGAAATGGTTCTTCTGTCGTTCGTCAGGAAATCGCAGTGCTCAATGCCGTTTTCCACCCAGCGGAGGGTGCCCTTGTCACCCATCACCCAGATCTGTCGTTCCGCCATAAACGTGAACGCCGACATCGTGAAGCTGGCAGTGCTCTCATCCTCGAACTCAAACGACACTACCTGATGGTCAACCACATCGTTGTCGGATGCATAGACACATCGGCCGTAAGGCCCTTTGCGAACCGCATCTGCCACGCCTTCTATTGTTCCTGACGGATGCAGTACAGTGCCCGGCCAGGTGTCGTGATACTTCCGGAAGTCGCGTAGATATATCTTTATCGCAGAGTACGGACAACCAGTCTCAATCTCGGTGGGGCAGTCAACGCATCTGTCGGCAGCGCCTTTCGGTTGGTTGGCTCTGGTGAAATGTGACAGATGCCCAAACGACGATACCCCTTTGCACTTGGCAGGAATGAAGTAGTTCAGCAAGTCCAAATCGTGGCACGATTTAGCAAGCAGCATCGAAGAAGACTCAGATTCCTTCCTCCAGTTGCCCCTGACATACGAGTGCGCCTGATGCCAGTATCCAACGGGTTCAACCAGTTGGATGTTATGGACTTTTCCAATGAGGCCGCTGTCGATAACCTCTTTCAGCTTCTTATTGAAGCGAGTGTATCGGAGCACGTGGCAGACAGCAAGCATAATACCGTTTCTCTTCACGGCGTCGTATATCGCTTGGCAGTCTTCCGCGCTCGGAGCCATAGGTTTTTCGAGCAACAGATGATAACCTTTGTCTGCGAGTGCGATAGCGGGGTCTTTGTGATACGCGTCCTGTGTGCAAATCAGTGCGGCGTCCGCCAATTTCGGGAGATCCACAATATCCCGCCAATCTTTGTAGCGTCGTTCTGCGGGGATGTCGTAGTCATCTCCAAATTTGTTGCGTCTGAAGTCATCCGGCTCGCACACAGCGACAGCCTGGCACTGGTCCGGAAACTTCTTCGCATACTCAGAGTAGTTGTTGCCTCTGCATCCGGCTCCAACCACAACAAAAGATACCTTACCCATTCAAACCTCCTGATCCCGTGGAAGATAAGCTCAATTCGTCACCTTCATGATAAACTTGTTTCGCTAGTTGTGTCTACTGCTGGAGGCGCTTTTGATTACAAAACCGAAAAGCCGGGAGGGAAGCACACCATTTGGGGGGAATATGGATAAGTGCTTGATAACAGAAGCTGTGCTCATCATAGAGCAATCGGGGATGGACAAATGAACAAATCGACCTATCGTTGCAGACTGCTATCTACTACAAACAGCCTCGATCTTGCGGCAGAATTGGGTTTGATCGGTGTTTCCAAACTGGATACCGACAGGCTGCTTGAAAATGCCGGGTGTCTCACCATCAAGCTCTGTGGGGTTAGAGTGCTGCACAGCAATGCTCTAAGCGATGCTTTTCGCGCCGTTGGTGCAGAAGTAGTGGTTGGCAAAGCCGGAGACGCTGGCGCAGACATAGTTATTTTGGGGATCCCATCACAGTATCGGTCGGCAATATACACCCTGAAGCGCGATCAGTTGGACGCTGCAGAACTAATTGAAGAAATCGAAGAGACGATAGAGCACGGGCTAGAAGCAAGCTCAGGGCAGGTTAGTCCCATTGTGACACCATTTGCATCAGATCAAAAAGTTTTGAGTGAGATGCAAAACCGAACGCTTGTTATGGGGATTCTGAACGTCACTACTGATTCATTCTCCGATGGCGGAAGGTTCTTCGATGCATCTGCTGCAATAAGGCACGGTGCTCAGATGCTGGAAGATGGAGCCGATATCATCGACGTCGGCGGAGAGTCTACCAGACCCGGAAGCGAACCAGTCGGAATAGAAGAAGAAATCCGCAGGGTAGTTCCTGTCATAACTGAACTTAGAAAGCTGACCAACCTCCCGATTTCAATTGATACCTATCACGCAGCCGTTGCCCAGGCTGCCCTGGATTCAGGAGCAACCATAATCAACGATATTAGCGGGATGATGTTCGACCTTAATGTGCGCAGAGTTGCTGCATGTGCTCGCTGCCCCGTGATTCTGATGCATATAAAAGGCACTCCCAGGGATATGCAGAAGAATCCATCTTACACCGACCTGATGGGAGAGATAGTGGACTATCTAAGAGGCCGCATAGACGATGTAATCCAAGCTGGTGTAGACGAACACTCTATCATCATCGACCCTGGAATCGGATTTGGAAAGCTTCCTTCGCACAACTTGGAGATTCTTCGTCGGTTATCCGAACTAAAGAGCATTGGCAGACCAGTACTAGTAGGCACATCGCGAAAAGCAACCATCGGCCACGTGCTGGGTGGGCTTTCAACTGATGAACGTCTGGAGGGGACAGCCGCCACAGTTGCATTGTCCATTGCATCGGGAGCCAGTATTGTTCGCGTGCACGATGTTAAGCAGATGAAGCGTGTTGTTCTGATGACCGATGCTATTTTGCGCCGATCGGCTCACCATTGAATATATGCCTTTTGCAAGCTAGTGCATCATACTGTCTATAGAAGCAAGGTTGAAGTCATTTGAAGAGATGGCAGTTCACGGATGCCCAGCTATTTTTCAGAACAGATGTTGCACTATCGTTTGCGATAGCAATCCTCAATCATTCTGCAAAAGCTCTCAACTGCTATAACGCTGTTGGTCGAATACACCGACAATAGTCATGGCACGGCTCACAATACCAAGTAGCAATGCCTCCGCCGGTCGTGGCGGATTCAGACTGCGAGGAGAAAGAGGGACCTTGCGGAGTATTTCAGCTGAAACAAAGGAGCACACCACGGAGAACGGCACGTCTGCAGCAATCTCAGAATTGCCAATCAGACTGATACTATGGGGTGGGGTTTTGAGCGCCACCCTAGCCGCATCTTTAGCTGCTGGTTTCTACTACTGCGTGCCCGACTCAGCGCGCGTGGCGTTCTTTGCTGCCACTGCTGTTGCGTACATTGTGCTGACCATCCACTGTTTCATGCGGCTAGTATACACCCGTTGGTCAAGCTGGTTCCTTTACACTCTCGGTTTCGGCGGGCTTTCCTTTGCCGCTATAGTTGGGGGAATACTCTCAGCCGAAATCATCGAAGAAGCTACGCAGAGACAGAGCCTCACCATACTGCACAGCGCCATGCTGCCCATATCGTGTGCGGTGCTCATGTCGGCTGCGCACGCGCTAGGAACGCAAGCGAAAGGCGCGAGCATCAAAAAGACCTATGCACGCGCAATTCTTGTATTGTTGGTTGCCTTGGTTGCACTGAAGTCTGGTGGTTTGGCTTTGCTGAAGCGTCTGGTTAGCGAGACAATCATCGATCCGCAACTCGCTATTGCCGTTGCAGCCATCCCTGCACTAATCGGGCTATTTCTGCTAAACTGCCGGCTAATCCGCACCACTCATGATGAGATTGTGCCTCCGGTGTGCTATTGGAGCATCTCTATGCTTCTTGCTGCTGCTGTGTCACTGGCGTCGTGGCGCAGCCCGGAGATCCATTGGTGGCAGACTGCAGGGTTGGAGTTGGCGGGAGTTGCGGCCCTTCTTGCTGGACTGACACTGGAAAACGAAATAGCACACCGCAGTGCAGGTGATCAGATGGACGATCTGAACGCTATGCAGCAGATTTCTTGGACTCTGGTAGGCGCAAGTGACCTCCCATCGCTCGCGTCTGCCCTTGCAGAAGCTATTCACGATGGATTTAGAGCAGGCCGTGTCGTAGTATATCTGGCTACAGAGAATCCATCTGAATTGGTGATAATGGCAGAGAAGGGTGGGGTGAAAGAAGACTATCTCGGCACTGGCACCTCCTGTTCCCTTCGCCCGGAACGCAGGCCGGGGTTCCATAACGGGCACACCTCCAGAGCCTTTGCCGAAGGTACAATTCAGCTCGTGCACGAAGTATACTCAGATGTAGAGTTTCTATCTTGGCGGGATGTCGCTCAGTCGGAAGGGCTGGTCGTCTCTGTGCCGATTCCATACCAAGAGACCGTCATCGGGGTTGTCAACCTGTTTTTGCCCGACGTCACTGATTTGAGCGATCGTCGCAGTGGGCTGTTGGAGTCTGTCGCTGCTGCCGTGTCACCGGCTATCGAAAACGCGAGGCTAAGAACTGAACGTGATGGTGGTGACCCCAGACTCAGAATAGCGTAGGATGGCCATTCGAAGAGTGTGGGGTAAGTAGAGGCAACACTAATGTCTTGCCGCGGTAACGCGTCTGTCGTAGCCCGACCCTGAGCCAGCGTATTGCCGCTCTTCGCCAAGTAGGTAGCCCACTGATGGACGCAGAAGAGCCTTGAAGAAGTAAGACCACTGAAGCTTTCTGCTGCAGTTTTCGCAGTAGTCAGCCTGCGGATCGTTATTAGCTCCACACCAAAAACATTTGCCAGTCATAGAGTTCTGCTCCCTCCCGAGCATTCCCACAAACCCCGGGATACAGGCTGCAAGAATCGTGCCAAGCAGCGCCTGCGCGACTGACCTGGCCACAATCTCCCCAGGTTTAAGCTTCGTTTAAACCCAGAGCCGTCATATGTGAGGCTCTTGCCCGATTATTCGTCATATCGCAAGTCAAAACGCTGCGGCACAGTAAAGGCTGGAGGATGACCTGCAGCCAGCATCAGTCGTAACCTCCAGCCCTAATGCGATCTTCTAATCGCAGTCCCATATTCGATCTACGGCATGAGAGACAGCCTCCGACCCCGCCCTTGGCGGCGATGACGGTTAGGGTTCTCTGCGTAGATAGAGTTGTGAAGTGCTTTCATTCGGGCAATCCTGAGACTGCTTGAACAGCTTTAATCTCAGGAACGTCCTGCTTCACTTTTCTCTCTATGCCCATCTGCAGAGTCATTGCGGCCATCGGGCAGCCGTGACACGCACCCGCCATCTTGACCTTCACAATGCCATCCTCGATGCCTACGAGTTCGACGTCTCCACCGTCACGCTGCAGTGCGGGTCTTATTCCGTCAATCGACTTCTCAACTTTTTCCAACAGAGTCATTTCTTCAGCCATTTAGATGTCCCCTTTCATATGCTTATGGATCTAAATCCGTTCGTTCGGCCTTTGGCCAGAGTCACACCAGCTAGTGCACTGTTTTCCATCATTCGTGCGCAGCGTGTGCGTGAGCATGGTCGTGCGAATGCGGTTTGATGTCCAGACCTTTTCCGGTGGTCTTCTTCAGATAGTCATCAATCGCCGATTGAATCGCTTCTTCAGCCAGCACTGAACAGTGCATCTTCACTGGCGGCAGTCCACCTAGCGCGTCAGCGACAGCCTTGTTAGTGATCTTCAGTGCATCTGAGATCGTCTTTCCCTTTATCAGCTCCGTCGCTATACTGCTTGTAGCAATAGCAGCACCGCATCCAAAGGTCTTGAACTTGACGTCCGAAATGACGTCGCCCTCGACCTTTATAAACATCTTCATTATGTCTCCACATACCGGGTTTCCGACTGTGCCGACACCATCCGGGTTTTCAATCTCGCCTACGTTGCGTGGATTGGCGAAATGATCCATAACCTCTTCGCTATACTGAGTATTGTTGCTCATCCTAAATCCTCCCCCGGCTGCCGTCTATCTGCTGCCCACCGGTTCCAATAATAACGCCAAAGTGATTCTGCCCGACACAACCTCACAGGCTTTTCAAATACGATTTATACACCATCAGGGGCCTGAGACATCTCAATTGAACAGGACTGCAAACAGTCTCCGAAGCCCCTATGTTTGCTATGTTTATATAACATTTACCGATAACCCTATACAGCCATTGCAGATTACTGGTCTAGAACTCTCCTACAAGCTCGCCTTTCACAGCCTCGCGCGTCTTGCCAACAACACAGAACGCCAGGTGATCTATCCCACAGTGAACACAAGCCTCATCTGCATTGCCACTCGATACTATAGCATTTTCGATGAAGCTCTCAAGGCTGTCAATAAGCATTCTACGTCTTTCGCTGGAAAGATTCTCTGTAATTGATTCCAGCCACTCGCTTCGCCTACTTCTAACTTCGCGCACAACTCTCTTGCCTTCGTCAGTCAAGCGCACATTGGCGTAGCGTCTATCTTCTTTGTTAATTTCTCTCGTGACCAAATCCTTCTGCACCAGTCTTTCTACAAGCTGGCTTGCTGCAGGAACTGTGACCGAAAGCCCACGAGCTATCTTGCGGATCGACGATGGTCCGTGAGTGTAGACGTGCTGCAGACATTGTACAAGTGCCGGTGTAATGTCATCTGCTGACTCCGCCTCTACAGACGCCGCAGCCTTTCGCATAAGCTCGCAAAACACATCTGATAGTATTCCCAGGTATTGCAAAGAATCTCTTTGAACCAATGTTTCACTCATAGGGTTAAGCGCCTTATTAGTTAAGCTGCTTATATTATACCATCAAATACTCGTCTGTCAATCATCAAGAATGGAGAATATTTTATGGCAAGAACGAATAAACTGGTAATTCACACAGGGTAAATTCTAACACTGTGGCACACATATTGCAACCAATGCGAATAACTATGAAAGGAGGCTGACTACTAAATGCGTATCAAAGTAGTGACCCTGACAATTTTGGCGATATTGATAATTGGTGTTGTGTCAGCACAGGCGGATGTGTTCAAGTTTGAGCCAAATCCGAAGAATTTGTGGAATCTTAGCCATGGAGAATATATGTGCTGGGGAATTGACTGGAATGTTCCGGACGGACAGTTCATCGTCGATGCCGTGCTCTACATTGACAAGATCCAGAACGATTCCAGCGATCCGAAAGACAGGCTGTACATCCACTTACTCGATAATACGCCAGCCGGAACCAATCGGTGGAACGATGGATTCTATTCAGGTGACAACTGGGCAGACAAGAACAAGAACGTTCCGAAGCTGACTGGTCCAATCATCGCTGTCTATCGCGACCTCACGCCGCGCCCTGAGAATCTCAGCTATTCATTTGCAGAGCTTGGACTTCTGGACACTCTGAACGAGTATCTCAGCACAGCACCCGGACGTGGTAAGGTCAACTTTGGAATCGGCTTCGACCCCGATTGCCACTACACCAACTGCGGTGTCCGACTTGAGATCGAGACATCCTGTGTTCCGGAGCCTTCGAGCATACTCGGACTTCTGGGTGGACTTGGTTCTGCCGTTGCCGTTGTTGCCCGAAGACGCTTCTTCTAAGAGAAAAGAGAAAAGCTTGCTGGTGGACTGATACTCAGCCCACCAGCTTCTCTTTTGTCAAAGCCGCACAATTCGTCGGCATTGAGTCTCTGTTTCAGGTGGCACGCACTCTGACTAATAGAATAAGAACGGCCACCAGTTCTTCATCGGCTTACCATCATCATCTTTGCATTTGTTGTCTAGCCCCGGAACGTTCTGTCTCCAGTAAACAAGCCATTTGCCCATGCAGTCTGGCGCCAAGTTCGCGTACTTCTGTATTCGGTCTATTGTCCATTCTTCAACTATGTCTTTGCCATCTGGCCCATCGAACAGCCTGTAATGCTCTATCGTCGATCTCACAGGGTTCGGATTCGACATATCGTAGTGTCCACATCCGCTTGGAATCCAGTGGACATTTCCTCCAACAACGTAATAATCCGAAATTGTGTAGGTCTTCTTCCCATCGTTCACGATAGCGGTCTTCGAGTCCGGATACTCTACTCCTTTGCCCTCACCCCAAAGGGGATAGAAAGAGTTCCACGGTAGTTTCCAGCGTTTGTCGAGGTCGAAGCTCGCAAACTCATAGAAGTATTTACGGAAGTAGGGGATCACATTTGCGTGAGCCATTCCTTCAAACGAATGGCTGAAGTTCTCGATGCTGCACCCGATGCCTCGTTCTGCATTGATGAAGTTAATCTTGAGGCTCCTGCCAAACCAGGGTTCCTCCGGATCGCCGCCATTGCCAGCCATTCGGTATTCGTTACCTACTCGCTCGAAGTTTTCATTGTAGACGGGCTTAAGCTCGATGCACTCAAACGGTGCACGTGGCCCACGCTGATTAGCAAAGAACCACAGTTCGTGGATGATTCCTTTGGCAACCAGTTCGTTGAGTTTAAGATACCGGTCAGGATTGTCGGGATCTTTCACTCCGTAGTACTCAGCAAACTTCTCATTGTACAGATCTTTGTATGCGAAGTTCATGCCCTCTTTTTTCGAGTTCATAGGGTACTTTGTGCTGTTGCCATCCAGAGTGTCCGGATAGGGTGCCTTATCTGTCAAGTCCACCATTTTGAAAAGCTCATACTCGATAAACGCTGGTGCTTTTGGATCCTTGTATCCGTGGTATCGAGTGCTTTCGCTGAGAGCTGTCATCAGTTCTTTCGCCATTTTCCCAGCTTTTTCTTGGGTGAAACCATTGGAGAAGTTCAGCACAAGAACTCTTGGCTTCATCTTTCGCAGCTTGTCGTGGTTCTTAACGATCCATTCGTCGGAGTTGGCTTTACTGACGGCATTTGGCCATTCAGTAGTGTCTTTCGTGTACTGCGGGTTTGCAGGGTCTGATGCGGCTCCGCAGGAAACCGCAAGTGCCAGGATCAGCGCTGCGCTCAATTTGAGCATCATTTTCTGTCTCCTTAATGCTTGCTGCCGTACGTCATCCCGGAGCCTTAAGATGATCCAACGGTTAGACTGAATACAACTAATCCTTATCCACCTTTGACTGTATTTCCTTCCCATTCGTACAAGGCCAAAAAACCGTGCAAGATTCTCTTTTAGAAGTTCATTTGGGTGGCGTAGGTTTTGTTGACACGGATTATGCTAGATGATATACTGTGACTTGCCGGCGCGCGCTTGTAGCTCAGGGGATAGAGCGAAAGGTTGCGGACCTTTAGGCCGGGGGTTCGAATCCCTCCAAGCGCGCCACATTTGCCCTCGTAGCTCACTGGATAGAGCGCCTCCGTCCTAAGGAGGGCGTTGGGGGTTCGATTCCCTCCGAGGGCGCCAAACGCGCATAGAATGGCGGGGAACACCCCGCCATTTTTCGGATGTACACCCAATCAAACCAAATACGGAGAGGTGGCTGAGTGGTCGAAAGCGGCGGTCTCGAAAACCGTTGTGGCGCTTGCGTCACCGTGGGTTCGAATCCCACCCTCTCCGCCAGAGAACAAAAAGCGCCCCGCCGGATACATCTGGCAGGGCGCTTCTATTTGGGTAATAACTCGTTTTGGATTGCTAAAGCTTCTGCGATACGCGGTTCTTTTCATCTACAAGCACAACCTGTCGCACTATAGGCTCGTCAGTCAGTGCAAAGGCCACAATGATGACCTTGTCATCAACCGCGCATTTTCTGGCTGCAGCGCCGTTTACACAGATTTCACCCGATCCTCTCTCACCGGGGATCGCATAGGTCTCAAACCGCTCTCCATTGTTGACATTCCACACGTGAACGAACTCGCCGTCGACAAGTCCGCAGACATCCATCAGTTCTTCATCGATAGTGATACTGCCAACATAGTTTATGTCACAACGTGTAACGGTTGCTCTGTGGATTTTGCTCTTACAGATTTTAAGGAGCTTCAATTGAAACAGGCCTCCAGCCAAAGTGGCAATTTCAGTATATCAGCGGACACGTCTTCAAATCAAGCTCATCAGTGACAACCGGAATAATGCCGATTGACGGAGCCTTGGCTACCAGATAGAATGGAAGCAGGCTCCTCCAGAATATTTTACAAGTGAGGACAACTATGATCAGTCGTGAAATTGTGCGACGAAACATCACGTTCGACACCCCTCCCAGAATCGCCATGAAATTTGATGTTTGTGGCTTCAACGACTGCTATGACATCTGGCTTAAAGAGCTTACTGGCTACGCACAACTGAGCGACGGCCTAGATGAGTGGGGCTGCCGCTGGAGTCAGTCAGAACTCAAGAATATGGGACAGGTGACCGACCATCCGCTCGCCGATTGGTCCGCATTGGAGACTTATCGCCCTCCTGATCCTCTGGACGGTGCAAAATACGTCGATTTCGCATCCGACTTGGCTGGAGCAGAGGAGAAATTTGTTATGTTCTGCTGCGGACTCGGTCTTTTCGAGCGATTCCATACTCTTCGCGGATTTGAAAACGCTCTCGTTGACCTTTATACGGAAACAGAGAATACCAACGTTCTCCTGGATATGATTCTCGACTTCCATATTCAAGCAATTCGGAAGATGCACTCGCTGGGAGGAGGAAGAATTGATGCGGTAGCACTGTCCGACGATTGGGGAACGGAAGTATCCACAATCATCAGTCCTGCGAAATTCAGAGAACTGTTCAAGCCCAGGTATGCTAAACTTTTCGACGAAATCCGTAACTTGGGTATGCACACTTGGATGCACTCCTGTGGGAAGATCAACGATGTGCTCGATGACCTGATTGATGCCGGGCTGGAGGTAATTAACTCACAGCAGCCGCGTACGGTGGGTATCAACGAGTTTGCCGAGCGGTTTGCAGGCCGTGTTTGCTTCGAAACCATTGTCGACACCCAAATCACGTATCCATTCGGCACAATGGACGAGATCCGAGCAGAGGCCAAGGAGCTCGTAGAGAAATGGAACACTCCAAAGGGTGGCTTCATAGCTAGCGACTACAACGACGCGGATGCCATCGGCACCACACTCGAACGCCGCACAGTAGCTTTCGAAGCATTCGCAGAGCTGGCTGGAATCACAACTCCTGCTTAGCAGTATATGAATCCAAGGTGTGCTGGGCTGTTCTTATTTGCTTGGATTCGGCAGTTCCAGCACACACGCCCCTCGGCTGAATGTAATTACTCTCCTCTGCTCTGGGATTGACTCCAGAGCCGCCTCAAGTATCTGTAATCTCTCGATAGCTGATTCGTGCTCGGGACTTCCGGGTTCAGAGTCTCGTCTTTCATCTTGGAGTACCTGTCGATAGAACTCAAATCTAGCGGGTTTGCCGTAGTATTCAGCGTCGAGATACTCGCACATCGCATTAGAATCGCTCTCGCGCACCAGAATCGATACGCATCCGCCTTTGCCTGCACCAGTGAGCTTTCCGCCGAGGTATCCAGGTCCACGCCGGGCTATAGTGAGCAGTAAATCGATCTGTGGAATCGACACCCTCCAATCGAAACTGAGTGCATCCTGGAGTTCGTCTACCATTCGTCCTACTTTAATGCGGTAAGCGTCGTATTCGGGGGAGTCTGGTGCGATTTCACTCGATGAAACCCGTCTTTCCGCTTCGAGAAACACTCGTTCCAGCGCGCGGCCAATCTGGTTTTCCCTGTGGAAAAACCTTGCAGCAGTCCGGATGTGATAGCCACCAATACTTCTTCGAGGTCTGGTGTAAATGCGCTCTATTGTATTTGGGTCTTTACCAAAAATTGCACCGGCTTCTACCGGGGTTATTTTGACCGGCAGAAGAAGTATCAGTTCATCAATCGCGGATCTGGGGATCTTCAAGATGATTTCGTCCAGACTGCCAAACTTGTGATAGTTGGCTTCAATCGCATCCCAGTATTCGAGATGGCTCTCCAGCAGAGGAACCCTTCCTCCCGCCACAAAGCTGAACTTGTCCAAAATGAGCTTCTCCAGCCATCCTTCGCCCGTGGCCTGACCGCTGTCACGTGCTTCTCTAACTGATGCGCTAATCAGTTGGACGATCTCATCGCCCATCTGCATCCAACCTTTTCGCATATTGAAGCTCTGATTGCCGCCAAGTGTTTTATTGACCTCCCACAGCGAGTTCGCGAGCACCACGTGCACACCCTTCAGGAAGGGCAGGGGAGTAGAATCGAGATTAGCCTGCGAGTGACGGTTGTACAGGACGCAATTGACGGAGTTCCTGAGGATAGTAGTCTGATCGTTAGCGCCACCGTGAGTGCCCACATACCATTCGGCTTCCCCGAGCAACTTACAAATCTGCTGAACTGTAAGCGGTGGAAGCTGATCGCGGTTAGCCAAAAAGAGCGCGAGAAACGAAAGCACTACTATTGCAGAAGACGAACTTGTTCCTGCTCTAAAAGGCGCGGTAGCCTGTCCGAAAGTCATATCGGCGCCTCTAAGGACAATTGACGGATATTCCCACTGTATACGAATGAAAGGACTGAGAAGGTAGTTTAACCAGTTTCCCTGTTGACGGCCGAAGTGAGGATACACAAGCGACCTATTGTCCCAGTTGTCCTCCATTTCGTCGATGTGTCTATCCCACGATGCACCGACAAATCTGTCATACTCTGCCTTGATAGAAAGCTCATCTGGTGGAAAGAGAGGATTGGCATTCGCCACGTTTATAACGCCGTCCTCACGCAACGAGACAGCCACTGGGATGTCTCCATCTATGGTAGTGGACATATGATCCCCAGCGCACATATCCAGATACTCCAGAAAAGCATTCAGCCTGCCGGGTGCACGAAGCAAATAGGTTGGTTTTTCACCGACACGTTCCCTGTGCAGCTTAACAGCCTCAAGCAGTCTCTTACGCTGTCGTGCGAGGTACTCACTATCGGTGTTGACGTATATCTGGGTTCCAAGATATGTATCGAGTTCAGATGCACCAGATTCAAGAATCTCAATTATCTCTGTGGGGCGAAGGGCGTGCCCAAGCAAATCGAACTGGTTGTTCACGTATCGCGGGAGTCCTTTCTGCATAGAAGAGCTTATACTCAAAAGGTTACCACATTGGGCGCTCTTGCGTCCATTATCAACTGATGATACCGCCTTTACATCCAATGAACAGTCCGGTATCGATTATGCGCCCCCACATCACTGTTGAACATGCATATATTGTCGTGTTCGAAGCACTATCTACCTTCAATTACCTTGACAACAGAACGTCTGCCTACTAGACTAAACACAGAAGTACGGAGGAGGAAGCTAATGTCGAAAGCGAGATTGTTTCTAATAAGTATAGCAATTGTCTCACTACTTACTGGTTGTGGTGGAGGTGGAGGTAATGGCACTCCGAAGCCGCCGCCGCTGTCTTCTACAGTCCGCCAGATGCAAGTTGGGGACACTTGGATTTACACCGTGATGGGCACTGTGGAGAGTGGTGGTGATTCTACACCTGTTTCAGGTACAATCACAAAGCAGATTACCAACCAGACAATCACCAAAGACTCTGCTACTGTGAGAGTTGTTCGCTGGACGGGCACGGTTTCGGGCGTCGGATACACTCGCACGCTCAACACCTCGGAGTATCTCACTCAGGATCCCGACGGGGTTATGTGGACCTACGGTGGTGAAGATGACGGCGGCGTATACTGGATCGAATCGCCCGCAACAGGTCGCGACCGCTACGTTGTGAGCCCAATGAACATTGGGACAGAGTGGGGCAGCGTAGAGCAGCTCACCGGTGGCACCACCGTAAACAGAGCCTTTGAAGTTATGGCACGTGAGCGCATAGCTGTTCCGGCAGGAAGCTTCGATACGTTCAATGTAACAGGAACAGGGTTCTTCGCCGGTTCACCGAGCACTGAGAGCCTCTGGTGGGCGCCTCAGATTGGCGCACCCGTTCAGATGCACATCGAAGCATTCGACGCGGCTGCTGGCAAAGATATGATTCTAACGTTCAGGCTGCAGAGCTGGTCCAGATAGTCAGCTTATACTCTACCTCTCATTAGGTAGTGGCAAAAAAAAGAGGGGGCTGTGTCTTTCGATACAGCCCCCTCTTGTATTCTAACTCAGTTTTCTACGCAGAGTTTAGACCGCATCAAAGTTCACAATATTTCTGAACTCATTGTATCTGTTTGATATATCGTGGGTGGTCAGAGTCCGAAGGCGCTCCAAGCTGAAACCCTCTACATTGAACGAAGCAATAGTACTCCCAAAGACCACGGCCTTGCGGATGTTTCCTGCACTGATGTCATTTGTGCGAGCCAGATACCCGATAAACCCGCCAGCAAAACTGTCCCCAGCTCCTGTGGGGTCAACAACGTCCTCAAGCGGATACGACGGTGCAACGAAGCACAGCGTATCATCGGAGAACATCATCGCGCCGTGTTCACCTTTCTTTATAACGACGATTCTTGGGCCGAGTTCTCTTATCCCTGCAGCAGCTTTGATCAGACTGCCAGTGCGCACAAACTGTCTGGCCTCTGCGTCGTTCACAAAAGCAATATCCACCCGCTTAAACACTTCCACAAGGGCATCCCGCTTGTTCTCAATCCAAAAATTCATTGTATCGCACGCGACTATTTCCGGATCTTCCACTTGGTCGAGAACCTGCAATTGCAGTTCGGGGTCAATGTTGGCAAGAAAGACGTACTTTGCCGAGCGATAGGCAGGCGGAATAACAGGTTTAAAGTCAGCGAACACGTTGAGATGAGTGAACAACGTGTGTGCCTGATTGAGATCGAACTCATAGTAACCACCCCACCTGAAACTCTTCCCGGGGCGAATCTGGATACCGTGAGTGTTTATTCCTCTACTCGCGAGAAAGTCTATGTGAGCCATAGGGAAATCCTCACCAACTACGCCGACCACCATTGATGGCGTGAAGAAGCTGGCTGCGACCGACGAGTAAATCGCTGCCCCTCCAAGGGCATCGCTAACCTCTCCGAGAGGCGTTTTTACGGTGTCGAGAGCCACACTACCTACCATCAGCACTGGCAAGCCACCATCGTGCATTCCTAACTGCATTACGACTCCTTTCAGAGAGAGGCACGAGTCGCCTCATCAAACGATTAGAACGTATTTTAAGCCCAGCGTAGGCGCCATTCACTAATCTGTTCTCCCTCTTTGTCTGTGGAACAGTCTGTCTGTTCCCACGAGCCAAAGGAATTTTGGGAGAGTCATAACCTTGCTAATTTTCTTCGGGTTGCCAGCCAGCCGGTGAACCCATTCGAGTCCGTGACGCCGCATCCACACAGGAGCTCGCTTGACCCTGCCGGAGAGTACGTCGAAAGTACCTCCAACGCCCATCGCTACCCCAATTCCGAGTCTATCGATGTACTTTGCGATCCACTTCTCTTGCTTCGGGATTCCTGTCGCAACAAACAGCATCCGTGCGCAGGAAGATGCTATCTCTTCAACTATCTTTTCGTCATCATCGAAAAACCCGTGGTGTGTTCCCGCTATCATAAGGTTGGGGAAGCGTTCTTTGAGGTTTTCTGCAGCTTCCTCAGCTACACCGGGCGCAGCGCCGAGCAAATACGCGGAGTACCCCTTCTGAGCGCCAAGTTGAGCGAGTTCCACAGTTAGATCGACCCCAGAGACTTTCGCGATGAGGGGCTGCCCATACCATTTGGACGCCATCATAATCCCCGCGCTATCAGGCGTCACCATACTGGCATCATTGATTATACTGCGAAGTTCCTCGTCTGATTGTGCGATCACAATAGCGGAGGCATCTGCAGTCACTATCAGGTGTGGCGAGCCGCTCAGTATGAACTCCTCTGCCTTCTGTACAGCAGAAGGCATATCGATGCAGTCGATTCTAACTCCCAATATGCGAATACTATCTGCAGACTCTCTGGTCACACTCACTGTCACTTTCGTAGCCAGCCGTTCCGCTCTAAAATATCATCGACCGCTGGGTTACCTGGCACATATCCGACCATCAATCGTCGGCCACCGGTCACAGGCAACCCAATTGTACGCACGCTACCACATTCTTCGTGGTCAGGTATCTCCACCGAATAATCGAGGGTATCCGAGTATAGAGCATCTTCTAGCATCATAGGGTGCCCAATTATGATATCAGCTTTCCGCTCCAGAAGATACCTGTACGTCGCGCATCTCTGGTGCCCCGGTCTTATACCAGATACCGCGCCGTGTCGTGCGATCCATTTGTCGTTTAGTCCCTGCATATCTATCGTCCGAAGTCGTGAATAGTAGGGAATTGCTCCTGCTGGGGTAAGCGCAATTGTTACGTCCTGCCTGTGGTCAAATATCCGACCCAGCTCTTTGCCAATTATGGCCCAGCCCTCGCGCTCGTGGTAGACGTGGTTTTTTAGCGATGTTACTGATTCGATCCCGGAATACTGCAGGGTGTAGTGAGCATTCGACGAGTGATGCACTGAGCCGACAATCAAAAACGCGGCAAGTCCAATCTGCAGCCATTTGTAGCTTATGGGCTTTGCAATCATCCACGAAATGACGATGAAGAGAAATGGCAGAATCGGAACCATAAATCGGAACTCCATGAAGTCCCCGCCTACGGCAACTATGTAGGCACACCAGACTGCAATAAGTATCAACGGCAACAGTAACGGTCTTTCTCTTCGAACCAAACGTGGGATTGATACAGCAAACAGGATCAGAAGAGGAAGCAAAAAGTAGCTTTTGACAAACATTACGAGGTAATACAAACCCAACGCTACTGTGCCGCCACTCAGTTTGCGCACATAAAACGTGTTCGGCAGTATTTCGCCGTAGTAAGAGAGTTTCCAAGCGAGCCACGTTGCTACGATAGCGGCGAATGGTATCGACAATAGTCCGATCCGAAGAACCATCTCTTTTGCAGGCAGCCTCTCTTTGACCAAGGAGATCATCAATGCACTGCCGAGAACACCAATCAGCAAAAAGGAATCCATCCTGGTTAATACGGCGAGAGCAAACATCAGCGAAGCAGCAACTACCTTCCCTGCACTCGACGATCTATTGCAAATCATCAAGCAAGTAAGGTAGGTGGTGCACACCAAAAGGCACGTCTGCAATTGTGTTTCCAGCCCACCAGTCGCGTAACACGAAAAAGTATAGTTTTGTCCCAGAAGAATGATTGTAACCAGGGCAAACGAGCGGCTGTTTAACAGCAGAAGCGCGAGTTGGGCGGTAACAAACAGCGTGACAGCGAACAATACAAGGCCAACAGCGTAGGAGAACGTTACCGGGTCAGCGCCCAGCTTCATTCCAAGAGAGACAATGAGCATCCATAGAAAGTTTGTGTAGCCTTCCACACGCTCCCCTGGGTTGAATACAGCCCCATAGCCGTGTGTCAGGTTGTAGGAGTAGCGAAAAGTGATGAACGCATCGTCCTGGCAGAATCTGTGGATCCAAGCCAAGCAAGTGAGCCCGGCTATTACACCCACCACTATCGCATAGTACGTTCGATTGGACAGCTTGTGCATTTGCAGTTGGTGAGGCCAGGGACGGGATTACCCCGTCCCAGCGTATCTTATCTACGTCCCTTCTGTCCAGGATGCCAGGTATTGCACCTGTTCAGGGGTGAGCGTGTCGATCTTAACTCCCATTGACTCCAGTTTGAGCTGGGCAATCTGTTGATCGATATGCTTTGGCACAGGATAGACTTTTCTTTCGAGCTCTTTCGCGTGCATAATCATATATTCAGCGCAGAGAGCCTGATTGGCAAAGCTCATATCCATAACGCTTGCAGGATGTCCTTCGGCAGCAGCCAGATTTATCAGTCTACCTTCCCCGAGAAGGTATATTCTGCGGCCGTCCGCCATAACAAACTCTTCCACAAAGTCTCGAATCATCCGTCTCTCAGTCGCGAGCCCTTCGAGTGCAGGGATATCGATTTCTACATTGAAGTGCCCCGAGTTTGAAACGATAGCGCCGTCTTTCATCAGTTCAAAGTGTTGTTTTGCCAGCACGTGAATAGCGCCTGTTACAGTGCAGAAGATGTCTCCGATTTTGGCAGCCTCATTCATAGGCATAACGTCGAACCCATCCATAGTAGCTTCAATAGCACGCATCGGATCAACTTCGCATACTACGACTCTTGCGCCCATCCCCTTGGCACGCATAGCGATTCCTTTGCCGCACCAACCATAGCCAGCTACCACGAAGTGTCTGCCCGCAAGAAGCATGTTTGTGGCGCGAAGGATACCATCGATCGAACTCTGACCAGTGCCGTAACGATTGTCGAAGAAGTGTTTGGTGTCCGCGTCGTTTACAGCGACTATTGGGTACTTCAACACTCCATCGCGCTCCATACTGCGAAGTCGGATTACACCAGTGGTTGTCTCTTCGGTGCCGCCGATGATGTTGTCGATCAGATCCTGTCTCTTCGAGTGAATGACTCCTACCGTATCGGCGCCATCATCCATCGTGAGATTCGGACGCATATCGAGTACAGCATTGATGTGCTGATAGTAAGTGTCGTTATCTTCGCCTTTGATAGCAAATGTAGCAATGCCGTATTCCTGAACCAGTGCTGCAGCTACATCGTCTTGTGTGGAAAGCGGGTTAGATGCGCAAAGAGCTACGTTTGCACCTCCAGCCTTCAGCGCTATCGCCAAGTTTGCAGTTTCAGTAGTGACGTGCAGACACGCGGCGAGCGTAATCCCTTCGAGAGGCTTTTCCTTTTCAAATCTCTGCTTGATCATACCGATCACCGGCATATCCTGACCGGCATACTCTATTCTCAACCGACCTTTTGCGGCCAGGCCGAGGTCTTTCACATCGTATTTCATCTATACCTCCTGAATAGGTTCACGAAAGCCAATTCGAGAACAGAGCCACAGAAGCAAACAGCTCCTATGGCCCAAATGATCTCTCAAAACCGTAATCACAACCTCTTTTAGCGTCCACCAGGTTCAACTATGACCCCGTCGAATACAGCCGCGTTAGATTTCACTTTGCAATCGGTTCCCACCACACATCGCTCAAGCATCGTGTTTTGCATAACCGTTGCACCGGGCCAGAGTATGCTCTGTTTGACAACTGCGCCTTCTTCAACCACAGAATTGTCAGCGAGCACAGAGTATTCCTGTACGCGGGCGTTTTTCTCAATTCGGCAGTTGTTTCCGATAACTACAGGATAACTGATTTCCGCGGTAGGGTCTATTTCTGCACCCTTACCAATCCAGACAAACTTGCGAACCTGCTTGTAAGGGATGCTGATGTTGGCACGCCCATCCAGCACATCAAAATGCGTCTGTTGATATTGCTTGAGGTCTCCGACATCCCGCCAGTAGCTAGACGTCAGATGGCCGTAGAAGCGAGCCCGATGCTCAAGGAGTCTTGGAAACAGATTGTGTCCAAAGCCATAGGCTACGCCACGTGGAATCATCTCAAAAACTTGCGGATCAAAAATATACATACCGGTGTTAGCAGTATTGCTGAAGATCACCTCACCTCGAGGTTTCTCCAAGAACCTGGTAATTCTACCGTGTTCGTTCAGCAAAGCGATGCCATACTCGGATGGATCATCCACAAGCGAAAGCGCAATAGTGGCCAGCGCTTTCTTCTTGGTATGCAGGCGGAGCATTCCTGTAATGTCTATATCAGACAGGTCGTCGCCACCGATAACCAAAAACGTGTCATCGAAGAATTCTTCACATCGCTTCACACTTCCAGCATCTCCCCAAAGCCGTTCTTCTCTGGAGTAGTGGATATTGACGCCCCATTTGCTGCCATCGCCAAAATACGACTCAATCTGATCAGCTAAATAGTGGAGGTTCACCATAATGTCTTTTACACCGTGTTTGGATAGAAGCTGTATGATATGCTCCATCACGGGGCTATTGACTATGGGAACCATAGGTTTAGGAATATGACGGGTGAGCGGATCAAGTCTTGATCCGACCCCAGCCGCCAGTATCATTGCTTTCATATTTGAGGGTATTGAGCCACAGACCCAATGTGGATCTCTGGATCACTCTCCTTTCGTGTCTATGCTATTGTGGGCTACTCTTTGGCCGCAACTGCCAGCGCTTTTGCCACAGTCTGAACCTGCTCTTCGGTGAGTTCGGGATGAACCGGGACAGATAACACTTCTCTAGCTGCCCGTTCCGCCTCAGGGTAGTCGCCTTCTTTGCAGCCCAGAAATGCGTAGGCAGGTTGCGTGTGGAGTGGGGAAGGATAGTACACCGCGTGCCCAACCCCAGCTGCCTTCAGTGTCGCCCGAGTAGCCTCTCTATCTTTGCATCGAATTGTGTACTGATGATAAATGTGATGATTGCCCGGCATTTCCACGGGCGGCGTCAGTGAATCACCTTCAAGAGCCTTGGTATAAGCCCCTGCGTGCGCGCGTCTTGCGTTGTTCCACTTCAGAAGATGAGGGAGTTTGACTCGCAACACTGCGGCCTGGACTTCGTGCAGCCTGCTGCAGAATCCAACGTATTCATAGGCATAAGTAGAAGACATTCCGTGGAATCTAAACGATCTTGCTCTGCGCGCTGTCTCGTCATCGTTTGTAAGGATCATCCCGCCATCGCCCGCAGCTCCCAGGTTCTTTGTGGGGAAGAAGCTAAGTGTAGCAGTATCTCCGTACTCTCCGATTGGCTTGCCCTTGTATGTTGCGCCTATAGCTTGGGCACCGTCGCAGACCACCTTCAATCCGTGTTCTTCGGCTATCGAGAGTATCTCATCCATCTCTGCACACTGACCGTAAAGATGAACAGGTAGTATTGCCTTCGTCTTAGGTGTTATAGCTTTTCGTATCGCAGCAGGGTCTATGTTGTAGGTAACAGGATCAATGTCTACGTATACGGGATGAGCACCTACGATCACTATCGATTCTGTAGTTGCGACGAATGTAAACGGGGTAGTTATAACCTCATCACCAGGCCCAATACCAAGAGCCGCTAGTGAGATTGTAATTGCATCTGTACCGGAAGCCACACCTATGCCGTGCTTGGCTCCACATAGTTCGGCTATTTCGGTTTCTAGTTTGCTAACGTTTTCACCCAGTGTAAACTGGCAGTTGTCGAAGACATCGCGCAGTGCCGCTTGGATCTCAGTCTCAAGAGAGCTAAACTGCGCCTTAAGGTTTGCCATTGGAATCGACAAAATCGGGTACTCCTCTATTTATAGCAAGTGAGCAGGCTGTATGGAAGAGACTGCTAACGAACCGATTATCGCAAACGGCCGGCTACTGTGTCAACGGGGCAGCATTTTAAGGAGGTCAAAACTCTGATCTAATAGCTGGTAATGAGTTAGAGCGCCTGCCGCTGAGGAGTGGTTCGCGGCAGGCGCTCGTGTCAGGAAAGGAGGCCTCCCAATAACTGAATCCTGAGCCAAGGGAAGCCGTTGGATGATCGTTGAATACTATTTAGAACCTATAATATAGGTGTTGCCCTCCTTAGAATACTGGCAGTTGATGGCTTCACAGAATGCACTAAGTGCACCCTCGACACTGTCGGCCCTAATCGTATAAGTAATTCTCTCTCGTGAGCGCAGGTTCTCGGCTGCTGTCACACGTATAGCAAATGCGGATGATATAGCTCCGGCTGCCTCATCCATAGAGACATTCTCCAAATCGATCGTAACGAGTGCACCAGGCACCGTCGTCCGTTTAATGCTTATTATCGTGCGGTCTGCGGATGTTGCTTCTGCAGGATGACTGCCTATCAGAACCCGCGTAGTCAGTTCCCTCTCGCCACGTTTTACTACCAAAGTGATGGTGTCGCCAGGCCGCTTGCTCATAAAATGATTGATCAGAGCAGGCACCGAAACCACAGGGACGTTATCCAGCATCTTCAGCACGTCTCCCGCTTCAATACCAGCCTTCTCCGCAGGGCTCCCCGGCGAAGGAGAGAGGATAATATCGCCACCCTTAAGTGTGAGACTAAGTCCCATCCAGGGACGATGCAGACTCTGACCAGATACCAAAACAGGTAGCACAGGTTTGATTCTATCGACAGGGATTGCAAAGCTGCAGTTTCCGGACATCTGAAAAATCTCGGCGGCATTTGCAGCCGTGAGTATCTGTTGCAATCTTGCCGCTGTTTCAGTCGGGTCTTGTGATTCCCGGACTCTCGCCAGTTCCAACTCTGCCTTCTTATCAAGAACATCCATGTGATTTGGTCCGAGTGATTTTGTTAGGCTGTCCAGTTCCTTCTGAAGGACCATTGCACTCGGCATTGAAAGCGCATTCGGAGCCATTGAGGCAAATGGCATAGCAGTGGGAAACGGCGCGAGCATCGCCGTTGTTACGCCAATGACTTTTCCTGTGGTGTCGAACACCGGACCGCCACTTGCGCCAGGGCCAGTCATGCCAGAAATCTGAATCAGGTCGAGTCCGTTACCTCCCACCAATCGACCAATTCCCGATACCATTCCAAGCGACACGGAGTTCATCAACCCTGCCTGGTTGTTCACCGTTATCACAAGTGAGCCCAGCTCAGCCTCGGATGAGTTTCCCAGCACAACCGGAACAAGCTCCGTTTTGTTGACCTTTATGACGGCTGTCTCTGTAATGGGATCGATGCCCACCAGTTTCGCGGCAGCATCTGTATCATCTGTAAAATGCACCCTGATACTATCCGCATTAGCTACGACTCCAGCAGTGGTTAGGATATGTCCCTTTTCGTCTAGAACAAAGCCAGTTCCAACCGAAGCTCGAGGCGGAGTCTTGATGCTGCCCGCCATCGACCGCTTCATAGCTCTGATTTCCACTACCGAAGGTGCGGTCAACTTGACCAAAGCTATCATATCGCTGTTGAGCTGCTGCAGAGTAGCTCCACCGCTTGTTGCTGCGGGTGCAACCACAACAATACAAGCCATTATGAATACTATTATTCGTGATCGCATATTGACGTTTTCTTCCTCAGCAATCTACTACATCTTGAATGAGACCAGTTGCGCAGCGTTTACCTGGCGTATCGGATAGGAGTCGTAATCGTCTTCTTCCTGGACTCTCACTATATCTATTACGTGTTCTTCCAAGGGTGTTGCAGCAGTCACCGCAGGCGCCATCTCGCTATTTGTTTCCAGGGACTGCGCCTGTTGTGCCACCGGATTAGTGTGCTCCGACTCTATCATATTCGGACTTACGGCAGTCTGCCTGATTTGTGTTGCTATTTGTCGCTCAGTCGCAGTCTCTACCGGTGAACGTTGTTCGGTTGTTTGTTTGACAACTTCAACACTCGTCGGAGCCTGCGCAGGTGGATCATCTACTACCTTGGTTTCAATTCTGGGTTGATGAACAACGGGCTTCGGCACTTCAGCTAGTGTCTGTACAGCCACAACTTTTTGTGTTTTCACAAGCAGTTTGTCTGGGGCCAGGTCGATAATACCAGTAGCTATTAGAGCAATCATACACGCAGCCGCAGCAGCTGGCACCAGATAAACAACCTTGCTTCTCGGTGGGATTTGTTGAGGTGAACTGGTGATCCTATCTTTCACATCTTTCCAGTTGAGTCGACAGGGTTCGATTTCGGCTGCCGCTGTTTTCAGCCCTTCTGCAATCCGTGAACGGTTGGCAGTCTCAGTCTTGCAGCGAGGACAGTTTTCAATATGTCTTGCCGCGAGTTTAGGCGTTTTGTCCTGAGATTCTCTCAAGGACAACCATTCTGATACTAAGTAGCAAATAATCTTCATAGGTCCACCTCCTCCAACCTGTGAGAAAGCAGTTTCTGGAGCTTTTTGCGGGCTCTGCTCAAGCGAACTCTCACACTGATTGCAGAACAGCCCGCGACCTTTGCAGCCTCCGTGCAACTGAACCCCTGTATATCGCACAGCGTTATAAGTATTTTGTGAGCAAGCGGCAGTTCGCTCAACGCATCGTTAAGGATCTGTCGGAAGGTAATCTCCGATTCGATATCTGGTGCAGCAACAGAGAGTGCTGCCGAGTTTTCAGTATCGAGGTCAATATCTGATGCCACGAGTATCCTGTGGCGTGGCGACCGCATATGATCTTTGCAGAGATTAGCTGCAATTTTGCAGAGCCAAGTAAGAATCTTACAGTCGCCTCTAAACGAAGCAATTCCACGCCACGCTCTGCAGAAAGTCTCTTGGACGATGTCCTCTGCATCTTCTCTCGAACCGACGGTCTTCAGAACGAAAGCGTAGACAGCGTTCTTGTTCTGCTCAAACAGGATGCCAAAGGCTTCTTTGTCGCCCTGTCGTGCAGCAGATATGAATTTGTCGTCCGAGAGGATCGTTCCTGACTCGGCCGTAAGCAAGCTGCCGGTAATCATCTCTCTTATTATGTTCGACGATTCTACTGCAGGCAAGTGTTAAGGCTGTGAGAGAGAAAATATAGAAAGAATTGCTCGTAAGAGGGGATAAAACATACCCCGAACAGTTCAGAAGGATGAAACGGCTCGGGATATGTGTTTGGCTTTGCTCTATTAGTTGATTTCAACCAGTTCGATATCGAATGTGAGGTCTTCTCCTGCCAGCGGATGATTGGCGTCAAGAATCAGACTCTCTTCAGTAGCTCCTGTAACGGTAACGACCACCGGTCTTCCGCTCTGCTGCATCATCTGCAGTTGATCGCCAACTGCGGGGTCAAGATCCGGCGGCAGGTGGCATCTTGTAACCTCTACTACCAGATCCTCCTGGTGTGGGCCATAAGCGTCATCTACCGGTATCTTAACTGTCTTTGTATCTCTTGGAGACATTCCCTTTACAGCTTCGTCGAATCCAGTAATGACCTGGCGTTCTCCAACCGTGAATCCAAGAGGATCCCTGCCACTGGAAGTATCGAATACTTTTCCATCATTTAGCCGACCGGTGTAGTGCACTTTCACATTATCACCGGGTTTAGCCTGTGCCATTGTTGCCTCCCTGCATCGCTCTAAACTCATCTTCGAGGATGCTCATCATCACAAAATCACTAAACCTGTGGTTATAGTAATACCCGTCTCTTTGAATGCCTTCACGCTTGAAGCCGGTTTTTTCGTAAAAACGCAGTGCTTTCTCGTTGAAGCCCACGACACCAATGGATACCCTGTGGAAGTTCAGGTATCCAAATGCGTAGTCGAGCAGCAGATTGATTGCTTCGGTGCCGTAGCCTTTGTCCCACGCATCTCTTTCACCGATTATTATACTGAGATCAGTCGTGCGCCACGTTGGGAACATCCGGAGCAGTCCGCACTCACCAATTATCCTGTCGTCCGTCTTGGTGCAAATTACAAACCATACTCGAGATTTATCAGCCTGAACACTACTATACCAGTCTTCGATTCCCTTCTGGTCGATTGGCATTGATGAGCCGACTAAACCTCGGATTTCCGGATCGTTTATCCACTTCTTTATGTGCTCCAAGTCCTCTGTTTCAACCGGCCTCAGGTAGACCTTATCACCCCTGAGAAACCCTTTGTTATCCATCTGAGCACTTCACTTTCACGACGACTTTTTTAACCCTCACTGGCTGTTCACACGCGACGCCCGGCATATGCGCGTCTTCCGGAAAAAGAACAACAAACCAACCTGGTCGGACGGTGAGGAAGTCTCTTTCAACTTCATACCACGCAATATCTGCTGCCGCGTCGTAGTCTTCTGCCAATCGGAGCGTATCAAGAGGAGCCCAACCGATCGATTCAACGCCACTCACTACGTATTGAATGTCAATATATTCCCTATGAGCTTCCCAGCGTTTGTTCTCTCGGGGCGCTGTATCATAGTCTGCAACAGAAGCGAACAGGTCGTCACCATCGATAGAGTATCTGCCCACATCCAGTCGGTTCAGGTCCGTTGATGCGAGATATTCCAAACCTCGCAAGATACCTCTGCCAATGCTGCTATGCAGCGCAATATTACTGATTTTGTCTATTATCATCTGGGGCTACTTCGTCTTTGCGAGGGGAAACACCTTCATTTTGGCTTGGAGTCACTTATCGATCCTAGTCTGATTGCCAGCATCCCTCAGATATGCGTAGACCGCCTCTGCTGCAGGCTTGTTCATAGTCGGAGCGTCTTCAAGCTCTGGAATTGTGGCTTCTCTGATGCGTTTCAGCGACCCAAAATGCTTAAGCAATGCACTGCGGCGCTTCTTGCCAATCCCTGGTACCTCGGCAAGAATCGATCTGGTCATCCGTTTCGATCGGAGCTTTCGGTGGTATTCAACAGCGGATCTATGCGCTTCATCTCGCACTCTTTGAAGCAGGTGAAGCGCTCTGGATGGGCGGCGAAGCATCCGCGGGAAACTCTCCCCCGGTTTGAATACCTGTTCGTGCTCTTCTGCAAGGCCAATCAGATTAATATCTTCGCCGAGTGATTCGGCGACATCAACGGCGACGCCCAACTGTCCTTTTCCACCATCTACCATGAGCAAGTCTGGCAGAGCTGCAAACTTTTCGGACTGCCGGAGTGTTCCGCTCAATCGACGTGTCAGCACTTCACGCATCATCGCATAATCGTCTGGTTTCTCGGGAGTGTATTTTATCTTAAACAGACGGTAGTCCGACTTTTTCGGTCGACCATTTTCGAAGACTACAAGAGAACCAACAGCTTCAGTGCCCATGATATTAGAAATATCGTAACACTCTATTCTTCTGGGAAGCTGTGGCAGGCCGAGAGCTTCCTGCAACTCCAGAAGCTCTGCCTCAGTGTTCGCCTGGTCTGCCTCTTCTTTGCGCCGGAGTTGCTCTAAAATTGTTTCAGCGTTCTTCTCAGCCATTTCGACGAGTCGGCGCTTTTCCCCGCGCACTGGGTTTCGGATGGCGACCTTCAGCCCCCGCTTCTGTTTGAGCCAGCTTTCAATTATCTGGATTTCGTCTATCTCACATTGCAGCATGATTTCTTTGGGCACATAAGCCGCGACCTGGTAGTACTGCTTCACAAACTCACGAATACTCTCTCCTAAGTCGTCGCTCGACACTCCTTCGAGCAGAAAGTGTTCTTGCCCTATCATCTTACCGCTACGGATGAAAAGCACCTGAGCTATAGTGTTCCCATCGTCGGTGACTATGGCTACGATATCCTGGTCGGTCAGAGCACCGGATATCACCTTCTGACGCTCGATTATCCTTTGCACCGCCTGAACTTGGTCACGGAGTCGCGCAGCCTTTTCAAAGAGCAGTTTTTCGGCCGCCTCTTCCATCTGCGTTTGAAGTTCACGCAGCAGTGTGTCCTGACGGCCATCCAAAAAGAGAATCACATCATTAATGATCTTTCGGTACTCTTCTTCGTCGATCGAACCATTGCACGGGCCAACACATTGACCAATATGGTGGTACAGGCACGCGCGGCCTTTTGATTGAGTGGGATCTTTGTGTCCGCACGGAACTCCGAACACCCTGCGAATCAACCTCAATGTCTCGCGAACCGCATTTGAGTCGGTGTAAGGTCCGAAATAGCGGTTGGCATCTCGGGGCTCAAAATGGATTTTTCGAAGGAATATCGGCCTGGGGAAACGGTCGTTCAATGTGATTGTTATGTATGGGTAGCTTTTGTCATCTTTCAGCCGGACATTGTAGTGAGGTCGATATTTCTTTATGAGGTTAGATTCAAGGATCAGCGCTTCGAGTTCTGTATCGGTAACAATCCACTCCAGATCTGCTATCTCTCTAACCATTCTACGCGTCTTATTCGACGCATCTTTTCCCAGTTTCTGGAAGTATGACCTTACCCTGTTTTTGAGTGCAACTGCCTTGCCCACATAGATGACGTCTCCCGAGGCGTTCTTCAAAAGATAAACTCCGGGATTTGTCGGCAGCGCAGACAGCTTGTCTTTGAGCGTCACGTAAAACTTGCTTTCTAAGACCCACTGTTCAAGTGAATCTGGTGTTTCGAGGTGATTCTTCTCTTCGTCCATTCCTTCCCCGTCCAAGAATGATTAAGAATACCAGTATTGGAATATGCTCGATCTGGGTGAGATTAGAGCGTAGCGTCTGTTGCGGGCATGGACTGAGCTTCTTGATACATCCTGACAATACCGTGCGGTTCACCGTGCATGAATCGATGGAATACCATACTGACCACGTTTAGCGCATACTTGCCATCCACGATAATAAGCAGGGGATCCTGAGTTTCAATCTCTGCTCCGTAAGCCCACACTGCTTCCATATTTCGCACCATGACTTCTCCGACATATGAACCGATAGAGAGCAGCACCTCAGCCATCTCTTTTGTAAGCCCTATGCCCGTTTCACGCTCTTTGTCGATCAGCATATCGACGTTAGCCAGGCTCTCTACAGAATAGTCCAGCACAACCCCCAGTCTGGCAGCAGATTTCACCATTAGCTTCGCGCGATACTTGGCCTGAAGTGGATTCATTGACCAGCGTCGCTGCCGAGGCGGTTTGCTCTTTTTCCCAAATAATCGCGAAAAGAACTTCATCCTTCTGCACCTACACCGGCTGGCTGCTTCTCGATAGCTTCCGCTTTCTTCTGCGATTTCTTGTTGTTCTTCGCAGGAGGCTCAGTGTAGCGATTGCTCAAAATAGGCTTTAGGTATCGTCCAGTGTAGGAGCCTTCCACCTTAGCAATATCCTCAGGAGTTCCCATTGCGACTATTTCGCCCCCTTTATCGCCACCTTCGGGGCCAAGGTCGATGATATAATCTGCCATTTTGATGACATCCAGGTTGTGTTCAATTACGAGAACTGTGTTTCCTGAATCAACTATTCGACCCAAGACCTCGAGAAGTGCTTTGATATCGTGGAAGTGCAGCCCTGTGGTCGGCTCATCGAGTATATAGAGCGTCTTTCCGGTGCTCCGCTTGGCGAGTTCAGTGGCGAGTTTCACCCGTTGCGCCTCACCCCCCGAAAGCGTGGTCGCCGGCTGACCCAGGCGGATGTAGTCGAGTCCTACATCGTGTATGGTCTGCAGTTTTCGAGTGATCGGCGGTATATGCTTAAAGAACTCTAGCGCTTGCAGCACCGTCATATCCAGCACATCAGCGATCGATTTGCCCTTGTACTTCACGTCTAGGGTCTCTCTGTTATAACGTTTGCCTTTGCAGACTTCGCAAGGCACATAGACGTCAGGCAAAAAGTGCATTTCGATCTTTATGATTCCGTCGCCTTTGCATGCCTCACACCTGCCGCCCTTCACGTTAAAACTGAACCGTCCCGGCTTGTAGCCACGCATCCTCGCTTCCTGTGTTTGTGAAAACAGGTCGCGAATCAAATCGAAAGTTCCCGTATAAGTAGCTGGGTTCGATCTAGGAGTTCTGCCGATTGGGGACTGATTGATGTCGATCACCTTGTCAATGTTTTCCAGCCCCGATATCTTGTCGTGTTCGCCCCACGAGCGATGAGTGCCGTGCAGCGCATACATCAATCGAGGATACAGCGTTTCCTGAACCAGAGTGCTCTTGCCTGAGCCTGATACGCCTGTGACGCAAACAAAATTGCCAAGCGGAATCTTGACATTCACCTTTTTGAGGTTGTGTTCGCGCGCGCCCTTCAACTGCAGATAAGCGCCGTTAGGTTTCCGCCTTTTAGCCGGAACCGGAATCGACATTTCACCAGAAAGATACTTGCCCGTAATCGATTTTGGGCTCGCCATAATATCATCAATTGTGCCTTCAGCAACTACTTCGCCACCGTGTTCGCCAGCGCCCGGCCCGATATCGATTATATGGTCTGCGTAGTGCATAGTCTCTTCATCGTGTTCGACGACGATTATGGTGTTTCCGAGGTCTCGCAATCTGAGCAGCGTCTGAATCAGTTTGGTGTTATCCCGTTGATGAAGTCCGATAGATGGTTCATCAAGTATGTAGAGAACTCCCATAAGCCCCGAACCAATCTGCGAAGCGAGCCTGATTCGTTGTGCCTCTCCTCCAGCAAGTGTTGCAGCAGCGCGGTCGAGTGTCAGGTAGTCAAGTCCAACATTCATAAGAAAACCTAAACGTACTTTGATTTCTTTCACTACCTGATGCGAAATAGTCTCTTCTCTTTGCGACAGTTTAAGAGACTCGAACCATTCAAAGGCAGAGACCACAGACTTCGACGCCACCTGGCTGATATTCAGCCCATTGATAGTAACGCCGAGAGTTTCGGGCTTGAGCCTCATGCCTTTGCACGACTCACAGGGAGTAGCAGACATATAGCGCTCAATTTCCTCCTTAATCATCTCACTTGAGGTTTCTTTGTAACGCCTGTCCAGCCAGTTCATTATGCCATCGAACCAGCTATCGAATTGTCGCACTCTGCCGTACCTATTGGTGAAGGTTACCGGAATTTGCTTATCTGTTCCGTATAGCAGCGCATCAAACTGCTGCTCGGTCAGGTTCTTGATTGCTGTAGCAGTAGTGAACCCGTAGAGTTTTGCCAGCCCGCGGAGTTGTCCCAAGTAGTATTCACTTGTTGTCCGCGCCAGTGGGATTATTGCTCCGTCGTCTATCGATTTGTTTTTGTCAGGTATCACCAGATCCGGGTCGAGCTTGGTGTGAGTCCCCAATCCGTGGCAGTCAGGACACGCACCGTAAGGGCTGTTAAAGCTGAAATTGCGCGGTGCAAGCTCTTCGAGGCTGATTCCACACTCGCTACAGGCAAAATTCTCAGAAAAGACCAGTTCTTGTTCCCCTGCAATCTGTTGTGTGTCATTCACCGCAGGCTCGGCCTTTTCAACAATATTGATTCCAACGTTGCCGCCAGCGAGCTTCAACGCAGTCTCCAAAGAATCTGCAAGCCGCTTTTCCATTTCAGGTTTGACTACCAGTCGGTCTACGATTATTTCGATGGTGTGCTGTTTGTAGCGATCCATCTGAATATCGTCGGTGACCTCATACATCCGGCCGTCGACACGAACACGAACATACCCTTGCTTGCGGACATCCTCAATGACCTGCCGATACTCGCCTTTTCGCCCCCGAATGACAGGAGCTAGCACCTGGATTTTTGTTCCCGATGGCAGCACCATTACCTGGTCTACAATCTGTTCTACTGTCTGCTGAGAGATCTCTTTTCCACACTGCGGACAGTGCGGATGGCCAATTCGGGCAAACATCAGCCTCAGGTAATCGTAAATTTCGGTGACTGTCCCAACTGTGGAGCGTGGATTGCGAGTCGTCGATTTCTGGTCTATAGATACTGCAGGCGACAGCCCCAGAATGTCATCAACATCGGGCTTATCCATCTGGCCGAGGAACTGTCGAGCGTATGCAGAAAGCGATTCCACATATCTTCTCTGCCCTTCCGCATATATGGTGTCGAACGCAAGTGATGATTTCCCCGAGCCGGATAGTCCTGTAATGACCACCATCTTATCTCGAGGGATTTCAATGTCTATGTTCTTCAGATTGTGCTGTCTCGCGCCTCTGATTATGATCTTATCTTGAGTCATATGAATGTCTTTTGGACCTGACTTTCATCGCAGTGTAACAGCACATTCTACCATTACGTTTAGCCTCATTCAAGCAAGAAGACGAATAAATGTTCGTACAATAAGCTCTCTCTTGTAGAACAAAAAATGAGGGGTAGCAGGGCAGGTTTACACAACGCCCTTCATAGAAAGCGATATTCGTTGACGCTCAGTATCTACCTGAAGCACCCTGACTTTCACCTTCTGCTGAACCCTCACGATTTCGTTTGGGTCACGCACGAACTTATCAGCGAGTTGACTGATATGCACCAGGCCATCTTGATGAACGCCAATATCTACAAACGCGCCAAACGCAGTTACGTTGGTCACGATTCCTGGGATTACCATTCCTGCGTGCAAGTCCTGTATTGTCTCTATACCATCCGCAAAACGGAATACTTCGAACTTCCTTCGCGGGTCTCTTCCTGGCTTAGCGAGTTCCTCGAGAATATCTTCCAGAGTCGGAAGTCCAACGTTCTCCGTCACGTAGTCCTGCAGTCTGATTCTCTTTCTCAAACTCTCGTCGCTCATCAGTTCTTTCACACTGCAGCCGAGGTCATCGCTGATTCTATCAACTATGTGATAGCTCTCCGGATGGACAGCACTGGCATCGAGCGGGTTCTCAGCGTTAGGTATTCTCAAAAAACCAGCAGACTGCTCAAATGCTTTTGGCCCAAGTCCTTTTACTTTGAGAAGCTGCTTTCTCGTTCTGAAAGCACCGTGCTCATTGCGGTGGTTGACGACACTCTGTGCCAGCCCAGATCCGAGGCCAGACACATACGTCAGAAGCTGCTTGCTGGCCGAGTTCACGTCTACTCCTACGCGGTTAACGCAACAGATAACCACGTCGTCCAGACTCTGTTTCAGTGCATTCTGGTCTACATCGTGCTGATACTGGCCTACACCTATCGACTTTGGGTCGATTTTCACTAGCTCCGCGAGTGGATCCATCAGTCGGCGTCCGATAGATACCGATCCCCGAACAGTCACATCCTCATCCGGAAACTCCTCTCGCGCAACTTCTGAGGCGGAGTATATTGACGCCCCTGATTCGTTAACCATCACGATATCTAGATGATTTGGCAAGTCTAGAGAGCGAACAAACTCCTCCGTCTCTCGGCTCGCGGTGCCGTTTCCAATAGCAATTACCTCGGTTTTGAACTCAACTGCCAGTTCTCTTATTGTCATCGCAGCTTTTACAGCTCTGCCATCGCCAGAGTGCGGAAATATTGTATCGTTGTGAATCAGCTTTCCCTGTGGGTCTAAGCACACCACTTTGCAGCCAGTGCGGAATCCGGGATCAATAGCAAGCACATTCTTGCGGCCGAGGGGTGGGGCAAGTAGAAGTTCGCGCAAGTTTTCAGAAAAAACTCTAATAGCTTCCTGATCTGCTCGTCTTTTGAGTTCATTACGGATCTCTGTTTCCATCGAAGGCCCTAAAAGACGCTTGTAGCTGTCTGTCGCTGCCATTTCGACCTGTGCTGAAGCTGCTGTCTGACCAAACACGAACAGATTACTCAGCATTGCAAGTGCGTTATCTGTGGGTGGAGCGATATCAAGCTTCAGAACGCCTTCTTTTTCGCCGCGCATCATAGCTAGCACCCTGTGAGAAGGTGCTCTATCTACTGATTCGTTCCACGTGAAGTAGTCCTTAAACTTTGCCCCAGCTTCTTCTTTGCATTTCACGACTGAAGAGGAAATCACTCCTCTTTCACTGGAGAGTTTGCGAATCGCAGCGCGAGCGTCCTGGTTTTCGCTGATCTGCTCCGCGATTATATCTCGCGCTCCGGCAAGAGCATCTTCGATGGAGTTAACACCTTTTTCGTTGTCAACAAATGCAGCAGCTTCTTCTTCGAGGTCAATAGGTGCGTTTGTATCTTGTGCTAAGATCATCTCCGCCAGAGGTTCCAGCCCTTTTTCTCGTGCAATAGCTGCTCTTGTTCGGCGTTTTGGCCTGTACGGCAGATAGATATCTTCGAGCTCCGCCATAGTATTTGCAGCGGCAATTTTTGCCGAGAGTTCGTCGGTCAGTAGTTCGCGTTTGGTCAGAGACTCAATTATCGCGTCTCTTCGTCTGTCGAGTTCGGCAAGTTGCGCGAGTCTGTTGCGGATGGAAGTAATCGCTACCTCATCTAAAGAACCCGTGGCCTCTTTTCGATACCGAGCAATAAACGGAACAGTGGCATCCTGTTCCAAGAGTTCGGCTGTTGTTTGGACCTGTGAGTACTTTAGATTCAGTTCTTCTGATATTCTTGTAATATGAAAATGGTTCATTGCTGCCTCGGTCTTCGATGCTGTGTTGCGGTGTGGTTTTGATAGTATCATTGCATAGCAAACAAGGTCAATCGGGTGGCATTTGCTGATTGACACCTATCTGAGAGGATAGTAATATCAACTGCAGGTAAGCTGTACTGCTTGGTTTACCGGTTTGCATTACAATTCTCGGACTCCGACGCTGACATTCACGCTATGACTGAAACTCAGGATTCACCAAAAACCAATTTCAGCCGCCCCGAAAAGTCCTCGCTGTACCTCTCGATTGTGATTCCAGCGTATAACGAAGCAAGTCGCCTAAGTTGCACGCTTCAGACAGTTCGTGATTACCTCAAGGAACGCTTCGAACGGTTTGAGATCATTGTAGTAAACGATGGTTCTGCCGACGAAACCCAGGCCATCGCTTCCGATTACGCTCAAAACGCGCCTGATATTCGAGTTCTTGGGTATAATGTTAACCGCGGCAAGGGCTACGCCGTACGCACTGGGATGCTGGCAGCCGAAGGAGATGCAGTTCTGTTCTCCGATGCGGACCTTGCAACACCAATCGAAGAAACCGAAAGGCTTCTGAAGCACTTAAGCGATGGATACGACATCGTTATCGCATCAAGGGCAGTTCCTGGCGCCGAACTAGTAGTGCATCAGCCGTTTTATCGAGAAATGGGCGGTAGAGTATTCAATCGTATTGTGCAATTTTTTCTGGTTCCTGGTATTTGGGATACACAGTGCGGTTTTAAGCTGTTTCGAAAAGACGTCGTGTTGCCGGTGTTCGGGATTTGCGAAGATGAGTCGTTTGCCTTTGACTTAGAGGTTCTATATGTCGCACGGAAGCTAGGGTTTTCGATAGCAGAGGTGCCGGTGCGTTGGAGACACGTAGAAGGCTCGAAGGTTCGCGTTGTGCGAGAGGCGTTTCGTGCTCTAGCAACGATGTATCGGGTTCGAAAACGACATCGCAAGCTCGCAAAACAGGGGCAATATTGACGTTATCGCACCTACATAGTACTATCTGATTAGTATGAATTTGGGAATTTTGTTGGGTATCAAAAAGGGGCTCAAAAAAACGTTCGTTTTTCGAGCTGTGGAAATCAAGCTTTTTATACCATAATCTACATAGGTTTGAAGTCTGTCACTCTCAACTGCGGTATAGGAGAATGACTCTGTAGCAAGGCCAAACCTTTATCGCATTTGGACACCATATAATATAATGTCGTTTAATTCAAACAAAGTGAAAAATAAGAAGCTTAAAACTGCACTCGTTTGGTTGCTTCAGAAATACTACACGTACCGTTCCAGACGATGGTTTCATTTGGTGTGGGCTATTCCGCTGGGAATTATCATCAGTGCAGTCATAGTCAACTTCAACTCCATTGCCTCTAGAATAATCACAGTCGATTCACCCGTAATGGGTTGGATTATCGCACTGTCGAAGGAAGCGTTGTTTCTAGCAGCCATTGCATTCAATGTCTGGTATGTGATGGCAGTGATTCTAAGACCAATAGGGCGCGAGAGCCGATGGTACTATTTCCTGAACAGCGCGCTCATTACCATTGTTTCAGCGTTCGTGTTGTGCCTGATGATTGTAAGAATGCGAGAGGGCAACTGGGTTAGAATTGTCATCCCAATTGCTGCCCTTCTGCTGACGGGGTTTGTAGTGCGTCGGTTGGAGTATGGCGTGCTTGCAATGCTCGTGCTGATTTCGAGCGTGTTCCACGATTCTGTTGTTCCGAAACCCCTTCCGATTCAGGGAATGGGTTTTGGACTGGCTGAGTTGCTGCTCATCTTTATGCTGGCTATTGTGTACGTTCGGAATGCTGGCGAACGGCGGTTGGATTGGTTTAGGAGTCCAATGTTTGTGCCTATGGGGTTGTTGTTTTTAGCCGTGGTGTTGTCTGTGATTGTTTCTATCGACCACAATGCCCGTCAGCCATCGTGGTATTGGACTTTCAAAGGTGTGTACAACTCAGCACGCCCCGTGTTTATGTATTTGTTGTTCTTTGTTGTAGCATTCGGTTTGCGCAGCGAAAAGCAGCTTAGAACCATTATCATCGGTGCTACCGTTATCTCAGCAGTCGTAGCGCTGTTGATGGGACTTCAGTATTTCCTTGGCACACACGTTAAGATTTTCTTCGGCACTCCGTATCTCGGGCCGAGAGTAGAGTCGTTGTCCAGCGATGAAATCGCGATTACTCGCTCTCTGCCGCCGGGTCTGGCGATGATATCTGCTTTCTTCCCGATAGCGTTGACGCTTGCTTGCGTAGGAAAGAGAAGAAGTATGGTCGGCTACGGAATCGCTGCTGCGATTCTAGGGTTGGGCGTAGTCTTTAGCTTCACCAGAACTGTATGGATTTCTAATATGGCGGCTGTGGCAGTTATAGTCCTGCTGGCAGGCGGCAAGATCAGACGAAGACTTCTTATTGTAGGGGCGGTAGCAATACCTTTGGCGATTGTTGGCAGCGTATCCATAGCAGGTTTCTCTCCCAAGGGAGGAGGCGCCGACTTTGCTCAGGCTCTCTCAAGCAGGTTCTTTTCTATGTTTGAGCGCAAGACAGCTAGCTCAGCTTCGTTGACACACCGGTATGGTGAGAACCGAGCCGCGTGGAAACAAATAACTGAGCATCCCATCACAGGCATCGGGGTCGGCCACCCAGTGAACAACAAACGATGGGTGAATCCGATTAATCACACCCAGGGTTTCCGATTGAACTTTGTAATCCACAACAGTTATCTGCAATTATGGGTAACGTATGGCATATTGGGCTTGATAGCTTACCTTTGGCTGGCACTAGCAGTTATCTTCAAAGGAATTAAGATGTCTCGAAAGGGGCGAACTGCCTATCACAGGGCGTTCGGCGTCAGTTGTGCTGCGACAGTTGTCGGTTTTCTTATGCGGGGTCTGGTAACTATGTGTTTCGTTGCAGAACCGTATAATATCGTCACGATGGCGGTTGTATTCGGGCTGCTGGAAGCTGCGTCACGTGTGGATATAAGTGCCAAAGGAGAGAGTCTTGAACCAGCCAGAGCAGTAAGTGGAACAAGCCTGAAGCGACGTGCTGCTCTCAGGTCTGCCACATAATTGAAAGGGAGAGGAATGACCTCTCCAAATAGATTGGATTCTGATAATGCTTGATCTTCTACCAGCATTAGACAAGCTTGGTTGTCAATCAGCCGAGCTTTCCTGCTGTCTAGAAAACGATATATTTCCAACACCTACGGCGTGCCAAACTGAGCGGAGGCGCGTTATAGGTTGAGTAATGCACGACGATTCGCGAAGAACTCACTAGCACTTTCGGTCGCCAGCCTGTCGATCACTCTCCTGGGAATGGTCTATCGGATATTCATCGCAAACTATCTGAGCAAGCAGGCTTTCGGTGACTATACATTCATAATAACCTTTGTCAGCTACTTTTCTGCGCTGTCGCTCTTCGGCATTCGGTCAGTTGTTACGCGTGAAGTAGCAAGAAGCCCCGAACAGCACGGAGTCATTCTACGGCATTCCCTCAAGATCAGGTTTATTACCACACTCCTCGCCTTCGTTCTGGCGTACACTCTCGCACCATTCTTCAAAGGTGGTCAGAATGTCGGCGTTGGGATACTGGTTCATGGCATTTCGCTGTTTGCTGTGGCCGCAATGGATATTGTAGAGGGTATGATCGTTGCTCGCGAAGCATCGGTATACATTACGATATCATCGGTCGTCTGCAACGCGATTAAAATCGTGGTAGGAATCTGGGCGCTGAAGCACGGTTACGGGCTCATCGCTATACTCTGGATTTATACCATAGTCAGTATGCTGAATACTGTTATGAGCTGGGCGTTCTATCTTATTGTCTTCCAAGGAGTCGGAGCGCCAAAACCGGGAGGTCTGTCTGGCGGCAAACTAGACAAGTTCCTCGTCCGCGAATCGGTGCCTTTCGTTCTAATGTCGCTTGTTAGCAAGGTTTACTACAAGAACGATCAGTTGATAATATCGAAGAAGTTCGGCAACGAAGAGTTGGCAGTGTACGCCGTGGCATACACTCCCGTCGATGCACTTCTCAACATTGCAAACAGCATCAATAATGCTGCGTATCCGATTATGTCCAGGTTGGCTGCCAGCAATCCAGAGGATCTTCGAAGGTTCCAGAATAACCTGTCAAGATACATGCTCCTGCTATTTCTGCCAATGGCCATCCTGCTGATGGCAGCGGGGCCAGAGCTTATGAGTCTGGTATTTCGTAAAGACTATCACGTCGGTGCGCCGATAATAAGGCTGTTGGGCTGGATGCCACCTGCGGAGGCTGTGACGTATACTATGGGCTCTTTGCTGGCGGCGACGTACAATCAGCGATTAACTGCTAAACTTACAGTAGTAAACGCTACAATCAACCTGGGGTTGTGTCTGTTGCTGATTCCGCCGTTCAAGTTTGTTGGGGCAGCGCTCGGAACGGTGGTCTCAGGTTATATAACACTAATTATTGTGGCGTGGGTAGTAAGCAAGAGAGTACACAAAGTGGATTGGTGGCAGTCTATCATCAAGCCATTGATCTGTGGTTTTGCGGCTGCAGGATTCTTGCAACTCATAATCCGAATAACCGGGCCGTGGCTTGGTTTAACGGCTGGTATTGCCGCCTTTATGGTGTTTGTTGTAGTTACTAAAACAGTAGGATTCGGCGACCTCGAGACGCTTAAGACTGTCTTCAACCGGTCGCGCGCTTCAGAATCAATTGGATAATGGAAACAACTATATGTTTCTTCGGAGGGAATAACGTTGGCAATGAAATATGATGTCTGTGTTGTAGGCGGTTGCGGGCACGTAGGGCTTCCGCTCGCTATCTGTTTTGCGAACGAGAATAAACGTGTAGCAATCTTCGATATTAACGAAGAGTCTGTCAAACTGGTCTCTTCTGGCAAGATGCCATTTAGAGATGAGGGCGCCGATGAGTTACTGACTAAAGTCATCGCCAACGGAATGCTCAGAGCCAGCTCCGACCCGGCAGTGGTCGGTGAGAGTGAAGCAGTAGTTATGATTCTGGGCACTCCGCTAGATACCCATCTCAACCCGGCACTGTCTGCTATATCGCGGGCTGTGCGCCAGTGTATGCCGTATTTCCACGACGGACAGTTGATTGTGCTGCGAAGCACGGTCTTCCCCGGCACCACTACAAAAATCGACAGGCTTCTCAAGAATGAAGGCCTGAAAGTTGATGTATGCTTCTGTCCGGAGCGCATGATTGAAGGTCATGGTATCCGAGAGACTTACGAGCTTCCGCAGATCATCTCGGCGTTCACACCAGAGGGTGTGAACCGCGCACGAGCACTCTTTGGGGTCTTCAGTGACGATGTCATCGAATTAGAGCCGCTCGAGGCAGAACTTATGAAGGTTTTCACCAATTCATGGCGATACATCTGTTTTGCTGCAGCGAATCAATTCCACAAGATCGCAAACGACAACGGACTGGACTTCTACAAGATTCGTCACGCGATGATGCACAATTACCCGCGCTGTAAGGATCTGCCGAAAGCTGGGTTTGCTGCAGGTCCGTGCCTGTACAAAGACACTATGCAGCTCGCGGCCTTCGACCACAACAACTTCTTCCTTGGTCACGCTGCAATGCTGATAAACGAGGGACAGCCCGATTACATCGTCCAGTCGCTCAAAAGGAAGTATCCTATCGAGGATATGACCATTGGTATTCTCGGCATGGCGTTTAAGGCGAACTCTGATGATGTTCGAGAGTCACTCTCGTACAAACTCCGCAAGATACTGGAGCACGAGTGCAAGTGCGTGATGATAACCGATCCGCTGGTAGACGACGATAGAATCCGGCCGGTTGAGGAAGTGATCGACAAGTGCGATATTCTCATTCTCGGAGCGCCGCATAAGGCCTATAAGGGTATCGACCTGAAAGGTAAGTCGATAGTGGATATCTGGAACTTCTTTGAGAATGGAAGCGTGATCGGCTAGGTTATCGGGCAGTGCAAGGAGGCAGTATGTCGAGCCGAACTGAATATACACCGTCGTCGTTTCTGGCCGTTTGTGTTCCAAGAACCGCAGAAGCCAGTGTAGAGAATTGCGCTGTTCCTCTTGCTGGGGACAGTGCAAATACCTCTCGACTGTCTTTAGAGTCTGCGAGTTTTTTGGTGCAATTAGTGGTTAGCAACTCGGCTCAAACAGGTCGGTCTGCTGTTGGAGCTGTGGCGGTAGTGCACGGCGAGCTATATGATTGCAGCGCGGCAAATCAAGCTGAATATGTTCTCGAGCAATATGCAAGTCACGGCATTGAGGCTGTCAAGGATCTGAACGGAAGCTTTGCGCTTCTGGTTATTGATCCCTCTACTGATGCTGTATATGCCGTAACCGACCGGCTGAACTCACGAGATATCTTCCACTTCGAAGAAAAGGGATGCCACTGGTTTGCCAGCACACTGGGGCTGATTCCGACGAACCGGATTCCGCTAAGTCTGGTTGGCCTGGCTTGCTATCTCGCAAACGGCATTGCTCTTAACAATCGCACCGTATATGAGGGTGTCAGTGTGCTGGAACGCGCGAGCATATACAGCTTCACCCCGGCTGGATTGACCTCCAGATCCTACTGGACTCATCAGTATACTCACGAGTATGCCGAAAGAGACTCCGTAGAGCTTCAAGACGAGTTGGCTGAACTGTTGGTAGAAGCTGTTCGAAAGCGCACGGCTGATAATGCAAACTATTTCGTGTCGTTAAGTGGTGGATATGATTCGGCCACAATTCTTGCAATAATGGTTCGCCATCTGGGGTTATCGGATATTCAGTGCCTGTCTTATGTATATGGAGAACTGAAACCCGATACAGATCCTGGAACTGCCAAACGTATGGCTGAGTTTTTGGGCTGTCCGTTCAAAGTGGTGCAAAGCTACAGCGGCGATGTCACCCGTGCTATTGGAGCGAACGCCGAAATCGGTCTTACGATGAACAAGTATTGCGAAGACGCAGAAGCCTGGCTCGAACTGCGGAAGGATCTTGTTGGTGCAATGCCGAGTGCGCTCTTTGTTGGTGATGAGTGTTTCGGTGATGTGCCCTTTTTGAGATTCAGCGAGATCAACTCGATGGAGGATGTGCTCGAGTGCGTCGGCATACACAATTTTGACCGATGGGCGTGGCTTTCGAAGTACGTGTCGAAGGGTGACTTCACGACGATGCGTGATGGTTGGCAGGATGAGCGCGCCCAAATCGTAGACAGATTCCCTCCTTCGGATGACGTTCGCGACCACAAAGACTTCCTGTATCTAGATCAGAGAGTAAACCACGTACTCTTCTCGTGGCGGAATCATATGATGGGTGCGCATGCCCGAGTTAGGAGCCCGCTTCTAGACAACTCTATTGTTGATTTTGTGGCCAAACTGTCGGCCGAGCAGAGGATGTTCAAAAAGCTTTACGTAGACACTGTTAACAGGATGTTTCCTGATGTATTTGGTCAGGGCATCTGTCGGTCGGCACCGGGGAGTTATCCACCTTGGGCAGAAGAATTTGCAGCTCAACGGAAAGCAGTCGAAAACCTTCTCGAGACTCCCAGCAGGCTTGACGACATAGTCTCGCCAGATGCGATACGGCGTCTAATCGGCAGTATATCTGCGCTGCATTCAAGTGGTGCGTTATCTGCAGCAGTGCAATTTTTCAATAAACTGAAGACCAGTCAGAAGGTTCCTCTCCCCATCCGCAGGATATTGGGCGGTGGTCTGCAGACTGATCTCGAAAAGATAAATGATGTTGTGATGCTTCAAAGGCTTCTTGTATTGAGGCTTGCTGTAGGAGACGGGAGGTCCGGATGCACGTACTGATTACAGGTGGAGCAGGGTTCATTGGGACGCATCTTTCACGGGGGTTGTTGGCGAAAGGACATGGTGTCCGCGTGTTTGACAACCTCACTGAACAGGTGCATGGAAATGATGCACCTCGTAACAATTGCACGCTGCCGGAGGTCGAGTTCATTTACGGCGATGTCAGAGACCGTGAAGCCCTGACAGCAGCACTTGAAAACATTGATATAGTCTTTCATCTTGCTGCTCAGACCGGTGTTGGGCAATCAATGTATCAGATAGAAGAGTATACGTCCTGTAATGTAGGTGGTACCGCTACTCTGCTGGACATACTGGCAAACGAGAAGAAGAGTGTGCAGAAGTTGGTGGTAGCGTCATCAAGAGCCGTTTACGGCGAGGGGAAATATTCGTGTCCTTCGTGCGGTATTGTGTTCCCAGAGCCAAGATCGGTTGAACAGATGAGGAATCACGATTGGGAGGTCAAATGTCCGCTGTGTTCAGCGGACGTTGTGCCGCTCCCAACAGATGAGGACAAACCGCTAAAACCTGGTTCAGTTTATGCTATATCAAAGCGTGATCAAGAAGAAATGGGCATCTGCATTGGTCAGGCATACGGCATTCCAGCGACGGCGCTCAGATTCTTCAATGTGTATGGATCAGGGCAGTCGCTTACGAACCCGTATACTGGAATCATAACAATATTTGCTTCGAAAATCAGAAACGGCGAGGCACCGTTGATATACGAAGACGGTCTTGAGTCCCGCGATTTCGTTCACGTGAGCGATGTAGTTCAGGCGTGTTTGTTGGCGATGGATACTGGTTCTTCAGATTATCGAGTCTTCAATGTCGGTAGTGGTCAGGCGCTGTCAGTACTGGAGATGGCTCGAATTATGATAGGTGAAATGGGAGCTGATCTCAATCCGGAGGTCATCGGAAAGTACAGAGTGGGTGACATTCGACACTGTCACGCCGACTTGACGAACGCAAGTCGCTATTTGGGTTATCGCCCGCAGACAGATTTCCGGACTGGGATATGTGAGTTTCTCGCGTGGGCAGAAACGAGAGAATCGGCAGACAGACTTTCGCAAGCGACTGAAGAGCTCCGGAAGCGAGGGCTTTTTAGATAGAAAGAAGACGGTTGTTATGGCAGATAGCCTGGATCTTTCCATAGTAATAGTTAGTTACAATACGTTGGAGTTAACCCGCAAATGCCTGCGGTCGGTTTACGATAACACGAACGAGGTGAGCTTTGAGGTTTGGGTAGTGGACAATGCTTCTGCTGACGGCAGTGCCGATATGATTGAGGCAGAGTTTCCTGATGCGCATCTCATTAGAAACGAAATCAACGTCGGGCTAGCGGCAGCTACAAACCAGGGGCTTGAGCCTAGCACCGGGCGGTATGTCCTCACGCTTAACAGCGACACCCTGGTTCAGCCGGATGCATTTGATACACTGGTGAAGTTCATGGATGAGCATCCGGATGCTGGTGCGGCTACACCACGACTTGAGATTCCAGATGGCAATCCGCACACTCACTACTGCGGAAACATCATATCTTTTAAGGCTCAGTTGTTGTTTGTCATTGCGCCCTTGCATGAGTCGTTACATCAGGCGGTGTACGATGCTCGCGGACACGGCATAGACTACAGTAAGACTCAGGAAGTGCCTTGCATTCTGATGGGAACTGCGCTCATAGTGCGGCGTGAGGTGTATGAGACTGTTGGAGGGCAGGATCCGCGATTCTTTGTATATGCTGAGGATGTCGATTGGACGATTAGAATCGCTAAAGCTGGTTGGAAACAGTACATAGTGACCGAGGCGCTGGTGCTTCATTACGGCGGAAGCAGTACGAAGCAGAGCGGTGTAAAGATGAACGCCCAGCTCTACAGAAGCAAATGCCGCTATGTGCAGAAGCATTTCGGCCTTTTTGCCGGATTGACTGTTCGCGGAGCGGCGGCGTTGGTGAGTATGTTTAGATGGAGCAAGTGGGCTGTTCTGTGGTTAGTGCGTCCGTCGCATAGAGAAAGCGCAGCAGCGAAAATGGAAGAAGCACACAGAGTCCTTGGCGCAGTATTGAGGTATTGATCTGATGAAAGAGCTTATCAAGAAAGCCGTGCTTCGGGTTTTGGTAGTCCTAAGGCTGTACCCGCATCCATTCTTGGTAGGGCAGCCGGGGAAAATATACGAATACTACCGGCTTCTAAAAGGTGTGAAGTTTACTGGCAGTGAAGTAGTTTTGGACTTTGGCTGCGGAGCCGGTATGCAGACTGTCTTACTAGGATCAAAGTGCGCAAAGGTGGTTGGAATCGATATTAATAAGGCTTCCATCGCACGTGCGAATAAGACGGCGTTGCTTTTGCAGCATCGTGTAAGAAGTGAATTTTTGTCTGGGCGAATAGAACATTTGGGCTTGGAGGAGTCTTCTTTCGACAAAGTATTCAGTTTCTGTGTTATTGAACACGTTCCCAACTACGAAGAGGTTTTTCAGATACTGTACAACGTGTTGAAACCAGGTGGTGAATTGATTTTTTCCGCTGATAGTATGGAAGCTTTCGACAATAATGAGATTGTTGATCAGCACCGTGCGAAGTGTTCCATAGCTGCGTACTTCAGAAAAGACACGCTTGAACAGTTGCTGAAAGAGACTGGGTTCACAGATATCAGTATTGAACCCAGTTATCAGAGCAAGTATGCACAAAGGTTGTGGTTACGAGTATTCAAAAAGGACTTCAAAATTGGTGTATTGCAGTCAGTGTTTGGATACTTGCTAGTCCGATATCACGAAGCCCGGTGTTCTCCAGAAGAGAAGGGGCTGTTTTTGATGGTCAAATGTCAAAAACGGGTGTGAAGGATCCGTCATCAAAATGCGTGTAGTATTCCTGTTATCTGGATTTTTGCATTATACATCGGAACTGGCGAATGCGCTGGTTGCGGAGGGACACGATGTCACCATCATTGCGCCCGACTCTATTGGCGATTTCGTTGGCTCTGGCACTGGCGACCCTAAGCAGGATTACAGGGATATTCTTGACGAACGCATTAATCTCGAATGGTTTCACAGGCCGAGCGACACTAATCTCGCCACACTTGGTGCGAACATAGCCTGCATTCGTCGGATCAATAGTCTGCTGAAACAATATCGGCCGGATATATTGCATCTTATGGACTGCGCTGACTATCGGATTTACATACCAGCGACAAGGTGTATGCGACGCTGCCCGTCGGTGCTTACAGTGCACGATGCTTCACATCATCCTGGAGATCTCAAAAACCGGATGGAGTTTTTACGCAGACCACTGCGCCGCAGAGCCGATCTTGTGATAACACTGGGCGACGACATTGCAAAAAGGTTGCTTGAAGAAGGCGACGTTACTCACGACACGTTGCGCACTATTCCCAGAGGCCCTTACGATATGTACAAGCAGTGGCTCACAGGTAAGCCTGTCGATGAAAAGAGCGTGCTGCTTTTCGGCAGAGTATCGAGATACAAAGGGTTGGACTACCTAATTGAAGCTGCTCCTAAGGTCGTAGAGAAAATACCCGATGCCAAGTTCGTGATAGCGGGGTCTGGCCCCGATTGGCCGCGCTGCAAGGCGATGATTAAGAACCCTGACTACTTTGTATTGAAAGAAGAGAAGGTCAAAGAGCCGGAAGTAACCGCACTTTTTGAAAGCGCATCTGTTGTGGTGCTACCTTACATAGAAGCGTCGCAGAGCGGAGTGCTTTTCATAGCATACGCTCTCGGAAAACCAGCAATTGTCACCTGTGTCGGTTCGTTGCCGGAAGTCGTTGATGATGGTGAAACAGGTATTATTATTCCTCCGGCGGATTCCGACGCACTCGCTGACGCGATTATAAGGGTGCTGACAGACGACGCGCTGAGGCTGCGGCTTGGGGAGAATGCCCGGGAAAAGGCATCGACAGGGGATCTTTCCTGGGCCACCATAGCGCGCAAAACAACGGGAGTCTACCAAGAGGCAATAGATCGCAGAAAATCGCCCCAGGTGATGAAGTGAAGTACACTCCGGTTCCGGTATTTGTCTTTCACTCGGTGCGCCCAGCGAGCATTCCGTGGAAATGGGGTTACCTCTCGTGCCCTCCGACGCTCTTCGAGAGCTATCTGAGGAGCTTGAAGGCCAAGGGTTACGAGAGCGTGCTGCTCTCGGACGTTGTGCAGTACAATCTCGGTGAAATGGCGCTATCAAAAAGGAGTGTTGCGATAACCTTCGATGATGGGTATCTGGACAATTGGACCGTTGTCGTGCCGCTTCTCAAGAAATACGGCTTTCGTGGGACACTTTTTGTAAGCCCCGAGTTCGTCGATCCGCGGAACATAGTAAGGCCACAGGTCAGTCCGGGCAGAGAAATCACCAGGGAGCACGTGGAAGGTTTTGTTTCGTGGGATGAGCTGAAGGCTGCGCAAGATGAAGGGGTTCTGGACGTTCAGTCGCACGGAATGACTCATACCTGGTATCCGTCCTCAGGAGAGATAGTGGACTTTCATCATCCCGGAGACGGTTATCCATGGCTAGCCTGGAACGCGAGGCCGGACAGGAAGCACCTTTGGAATGTGGAGGATCAGTCTCAGTTTGTGCCGTATGGTACACCAGTTTATGCGCACTCAAAATCGCTGATAGCCAAGCGGTATTTTGAGCCACAGGAGCCTACAGAGAAGCTCGTTCGGTTCGTAAAGGATGAAGGAGGAGTAGACTTCTTCCAACAATCCAATTGGCGAGAGATACTGCACGAACAGGCAAGGAGTTGTGCGATTGAAGGGCGTTTGGAAACAGACGACGAGTACCACTCTCGAGTATTCTGGGAGCTTGACGCAAGCAAAAAGGAGATAGAGTCTCGGCTAAACAAGCCTGTAGAGTATCTATGCTGGCCTGGAGGCGGATACAACGAGATGACTATTGAGTTTGCCAGGCGGGCACGGTACGTTTCGTGGGATGAAAGAGAGGGCCCAAACGGGCAGGGAGCACTGAACTATCCCGGGAAGAAAATAGAGGGATTCGGCAGAACCTGGGTTCCCGTATTAAACGTTGGGCGATTCAGTTCGTTTGCGAATCGTCTGATCTTTCGTTACAAGCTGGAAATCTACCGCGACAGCCCTGGATGGCGCAGCGTGCGGGGGATTGTTACTAAAGTGAACAATGGACTGGGCTTGCCGAAGCGAGCCCTTGGTTTGAAGATGAAGAGCGTGGAAAGGAGCCACAAGGATGAGTAGTATTGCTGAAGGGGCACAAAAATCGTCCTACCAGCCAGAAGAGACCACTGTTGCAGTCATAGGGCTGGGTTATGTGGGGCTTCCTCTTGTCGTCGAGTTCGGTCTTCACGGGTTCAACGGCATTGGGATAGACACCGATGCAGAGAAGGTGGATCAGGTAAATGCGGGCGTTTCGTATATTTCGGATGTGCCCACGGCCGATATCACGGCTTTGAAGGATGCTGGCAGGCTTAGAGCTACCACAGATTTTTCGGTACTGCAGGACGCAAATGCGATTATCATATGTGTTCCCACACCACTTAGAAAGACGAAAGAGCCAGATATAACTCATATCCTTTCCGCGTGTGAAGAGATCGCCAAGAATCTGCGTAGCGGACAAGTGATTGTGCTGGAGAGCACAACTTACCCCGGAACTACCGACGAAGTGATTCTTCCGCTCTTTGAGAAGACCGGGCTTGAGGTTGGCAAGGATTTCTTTTTGGCATTCTCTCCAGAGAGAGTCGACCCAGGAAATCCGGAGTTTCTGACTCAGAATATCTGCAAAATCGTCGGCGGAGTGACGCCGGAGTGCACCGATCGCGCGGTGAGCCTTTATCGTCACGCAATAGCGAATGTCCAGCCTGTGTCGAATGCAAGGGTTGCCGAGACAGCGAAGCTGCTGGAGAACACATATCGCAGCGTAAACATAGCTCTTGTGAATGAACTCGCTTTGATGTGCCAGCGGCTTGGGATCGACGTTTGGGAGGTCATTGAAGCTGCTGCTACCAAGCCATTTGGTTATCAAGCGTTCTTCCCGGGGCCCGGAATTGGCGGCCATTGTATCCCACTGGATCCATACTACCTTACTTGGCGTGCCCGTGTGAGTGGTTACGAGGCAAAGTTCATCGGCCTCGCGGGCGAGATTAATTCGAGCATGCCTCACCATGTGGTAGCACTCATTTCAGATGCTCTGAATGAAGCGGGGAAATGTGTTAAAGGCTCGAGTATTCTGATTCTCGGTGCAGCATACAAAAAGAACGTATCTGACGTAAGGGAATCTCCGGCGCTTGTGGTAATGGAGTTGCTTGAAGCAAAGGGTGCCAAAGTGTCTTACGCCGACCCATTTGTCCCGACTGTTACTGTGGCCGAGAGAGTATATGAATCGTTGTCGGTGGAGCAGAAAGTGCTGGAATCTGCTGATTGTGTGGCCATAATCACCAACCACGACGGCTTCGACTACGAACTCGTTGGCAAGCACGCTTCGCTGATTATAGACACCAGAAACGCAATGAAAGGCGTGAGTGGAACGAAGGGAGCGGTGATAAAACTGTGAGTTCTTATCTTGTTACGGGTGGTGCGGGGTTCATTGGCTCGCATATAGTGGACGCTCTCGTTGCAGAAGGTCACAGCGTCAGGGTTCTCGACAATCTGACAACCGGCAAAATATCGAATATTGAGCACAATCTGGATCGCATTGAGCTGATTAAAGATAGCCTTACGAGCTTTGAGGCCGTGAAAAGATCAGTGGATGGAGTAGATTATGTAATACATCAAGGTGCGCTTCCTTCGGTTCCGAGGTCTGTTTCGGATCCGATATCGTCGAACAGTGCGAACATCGATGGCACATTGAACCTTTTGGTGGCCTCACGAGATGCAGGGGTGAAGCGATTGGTGTATGCATCGTCTTCATCGGTTTATGGTGACACTCCGGTGTTACCGAAGCGGGAGGATATGCCGCCGAATCCACTCTCTCCGTATGCCATGACCAAACTCGGTGCGGAGTATTACTGCCGGATTTTTACGAAGTTGTATGGGTTTGAGACAGTTTCGCTCAGATACTTCAACGTCTTTGGGCCAAGGCAGGATCCATCTTCGCAGTATGCTGCAGTGATTCCCAAGTTCCTAGTTGCAATAAAACAGGGTGAGAGGCCGGTCATTTATGGTAACGGGCAGCAATCCAGAGACTTCACCTACGTTAAGAACAACGTGAATGCAAACCTTTTGGCGTGCACTGCTCCTCTAGCTGCAGGCGAAGTGTTTAACATCGCTTGCGGCGATAGGTTCAGCCTTTTGGATCTTGTAAATGAGATCAACTCACTGCTTGGGACGAATGTGGAACCGGTTTTTGAAGAAGCCAGAGCCGGTGATGTGATGCACTCGCAAGCAGACATTTCGAAAGCTCGTGATCTATTGGGATTCGAGCCAGAGATAGCTTTTAGAGAAGGTCTTAGAGAGTTGGTGCGCTGGTATCAATCCGGCGCGTGATGAAAGAATGAGCAAACCTCTCGTATTGCAGGTGATACCTACATTAAGTGGTGGGGGAGCAGAGCGTGAAGTCGCTCGTGTTGCACCAGTGCTTAAGGCGGATGGGCGTTTTGACGTTGCCGTCTGTTGCGTTATGAGCGGAGGTGTCTTTGCTGAGAGCGTTTCAGCGTCGGGTGTTGATGTAGATATTCTGAACGAATCCCCGACATCCTCTTCAAGGATGTTTTTCGATCTCGTTCGCTACTTGAGGAAACGTCGTCCGGCGATTGTGCATTCGCATCTGCTCAGGTGGGGCCCGATGGCGGCAAGGACTGCTGGAATCGGACCTACGATTATGAGTGAGCACAGTTGGAACCCTCCACGCAGTGGCGTTGGGATGCTCTTCGATAGATTTGCAGGGCGATTTGTAACAATGTCGGTGGCAGTTTCGGAGGCTACCAGACAGATTCGGATCAACAAATGGCGGGTACCGGCAAAGAGAATAATCACAATCCCGAATGCTGTAGATATCGGGGACACTGCGGAGCGTGTTGACCACGTTCAGAAGCGTTCCGAACTTGGATTTGCGGATGGCACACCGCTGATAGGCACAATAGGCCGGTTAGTCCCTATTAAGGCGCAGAAGTACTTCATAGAGGCTGCGGCGAAGGTCTTGAAGTCCGCTCCAGAGAGTCGTTTTGTGCTTGTGGGCGAAGGAGAACTCAGAGGCGAGCTGGAACAGCAGGTTGCGGCGCTTGGGATTGCTGAGGAAGTGAAGTTTCTTGGCTTTCGAGAGGACGCCCGAGAGATCGCCTGTGTGTTGGATGTAGCGTGTCTTTCATCAGACTCAGAGGGGACGCCGATTACTATGCTGGAGGCGATGTCGTGTGGTATTCCTGCCGTCGTAACGGATGTGGGAGGGTGTCCGGAAGTGGTGCAGAACGGAGTGACCGGCTTTGTGGTGCCTCCCAGAGACCCAGACGCACTTGCGGAGGCGATACTGAAGCTTATAGGCGACCGCAATATGGCCAGAAGGTTTGGAATTGCAGGTAAAGATAGGGCAAATACTGTATACTCAGTGGAGGCCAATCTGGCCAGTCTGAATGACTTGTATCAATCGGTGCTCTCAAATTGAAAATAGTAATTGCGAACAAGTACTATCACATAAGCGGGGGGCCTGAAAAATACCTGTTTGGGTTGTCGGAGCATCTCAAGCCGCTCGGTCACGATGTGATACCGTTTTCGCTAACGTACGAACGCAATGAGCCATCCGAGTACAAAGACTATTTTCTAGAAGCCGCAGGTGGAGGCGAAGAGACAAAGCTGTATAAGATTCGGGGCGGAATCTCTACAAAGTTTAGAATTGCAGCCCGTTCTATATACTCGTTACAGGCCAGAGATTCGCTGGAAAAGCTGATTACCGACACTGACGCCGACATCCTTTACTGCTTGAATATCGTCAACCATATGTCCCCAAGTATTATTGATGCGGCACACCGCAAGGGTATTCCGTCCGTTATGCGGTTATCCGACTACAACCTGGTCTGCGCCAACTACCTTTATCTTCGGGATGACAGAGTCTGCACCGACTGTGAGCGCGGGTTTCATCATGCACTGATACACAAGTGTGTTTATGGTTCGTTATCGGCTACTGCGGTACGTGTCAGTGCGATGTGGATTCACAAAGCGCTCAGGATCTACAACAAAGTGGGAGCGTTTGTTACTCCCGCAATGTTCATGCGAAACACACTAATCAGAAACGGCTATCCGGCAGAAAAGATTCATTATATCCCCACCTTTGTAGATGCCCACAACTGGGTTCCACGTTATGATAACGACGGCTATGTGTTGTATTTCGGCAGGCTTACCCCAGAAAAGGGGATTGAGTTCCTGCTGAGATCGTATATTACTTCAGGAATATCCGATCCGCTTATGGTGGTTGGGGAGTGTCCGAACAACTATATGGATGAGGTGAAGTCTCGGGTAGGAGAGTCCAATCTGAGCAAGGTATCCTTCCTGGGGCTTAGAACGGGTGAGGAACTCCGTAACATTGTCCGTGGAGCAAAGTATGTCGTTGTCCCATCGCTCTGTTACGACAATTCTCCTAATGTTGTCTATGAATCGTTTGCTGCAGGGAAGCCTGTGATTGGTTCCGCCCTGGGCGGGCTCTGTGAACAGATTTCAGATGACACAGGTGAACTTGTGGAGCCGGGGAACACTGTAATGCTGGCAGAAGCTATGACCAGGCTCTCTCAGACCTCGGGACTCGTGGGGCAGTTGGGCCGTAACGCCAGAGCCAAAGTAGAGAGAGAACACAGTGTAGAGACTCATATGGAGCGCTTGCTTACTCTCTTCCAGCAGCTTATTTCCGAGAAATGCTAGCTCGGCAGTCAATATTAAGTGAGTTCTCGACCCGTTCGTGATCCAGGCTGCGCTATCCCTGCATATCCCACAATACGGAACGTAACTCCACTTTTTATGGTCTAATAGAGTGTTGCCTCAGTTGACCCCTGTCAAAAACACTGGGGGATGAGGATTGAAATACCGCACCAGATGGGCAGTATCAAACAAAAACCCGTACAATTCCCGAGCAGCTGGTACTATGCAAAGAGGGAATAAGCACTGTGGCTCAGGGACAGCGCCGGGGGGCGCCGGGCTCAAAATTGTCTGTCTTGAGTCGAATTCACCCTTGCGGGATGGTAAGCAGAGGTTACACAGATGAATCATTCTCCAGTCCCCAATAGATGGGCGAAATGCAGGGCGGTGGCAGTGCTATGTGGCGTTGGGATGTCGCTGTTGCTTGCCGGCTGCGGAGGCGGCGGTGGTAGTAGCACTGCGGGAAGCACCGGGAGCACGGGGCACAGTACCGCTCCGTCTGATCGCGGCGGTGCAGGGCCCACAGGTACCAGATCCGTCAAGCTTATGAACATGCACAACTGGATTCTTGCAGGTGACGCAAGGCCGGGAAACGCAGAGTTCGATGCAGCGCTGCGAACTGCGGCGAAAAAAGACAATGTCATTATGACTGAGATGTACTGGTGGCAACGCGTTACTCCTCAGATGATCAAAGCTATCAATCCACAAGCCAAGGTTTATCTTTGGTACGACCTCTGTGTGAAATCAGATTTTGAACCCGACTGGGCGTTCAACAACAACGACAAAAGCCGAATGCAGTTGACTGTTCTGAAGTCGACTATCGACGAAAACGATTGGTGGCTGCGCGGCAAGAACGGAGAAATCATCAAGGAGCACGAACACACCTGGTTTGTGGATGTCGGCAAACCCGGTTACAAAGAGGAGTTCCTGAAGAATGTGTTAGAGAAAAATGCCGGCAAGGGTTTTGACGGATTCGTTTTTGACTACTGGTGGTTCCGAATCGATCAGTTCTGCAAGAACAACCGACCTGTCGACTACCCGACCGACGAGGATTGGTTCAACAAAGCCTGGAAACCGTTTATCCAGTACGTTTGCACGGGTCTTCACGAGGCTGGTTACAAAGTCATCGGCAACTGTGCCGGAGAGTATATGACTGGTAACGCCAAGATCGACTGGATGCGCACACAGCTTGATGGAGTAATCTACGAGCAAGGTGCTGTCGACTGGGGTGATGATCCCCACAACAGCGCGTGGCTGCCGGGATCGACTGTTACAGCGCGTATCAATCGCATCAATCAGGATCCAATGGAAGTCTGGGTCGGCAATCACGGCGTGCGAAAGAATGCGCCTGAAGCTGAAAGAAGAAAGCTTGTTGCCCTGGCTATGTATTATGTAGCTATTCCGAAATCACAAGAGAAGCGCTGCTTCAGCGTTCAGTGGGACAATACTTCCTACTGGGATCCGCTGTGGGATCTGAACATCGGCACTCCTGTCGATGCAGCTCCCGAGAAACTTGGAACTTACTCTTGGGTGAGGACATATACCAACGGCGTAGTGTTGTTGAACTACGAATCGAACACGACTGCATCATACACACTCAACAAGACATATCGTGATATTGATGGAAAAGTCTACAGCGGCAAAGTGCAGATTCCGCCGCACACGGGTATGATTCTCGTGGACAACTAATAACGAAGTGATAGTCGAGTGAGTTCATCTGGCTAAGAGGGTGGGGATATATCCCCACCCTCTTTTCGTGTTTTGCATTGACCCCAATTGCCATCGAGCCTCTATCGAGTAACGAGAAATAGAAAACTCCTAGCACAGTATCTCCTCTGTGCGTCGCTCCATTCGATTTCCATTAGATGAAAGACGACAGTGTCAGGTTCTGTCAGAAGGTTTAGCTGTTAGAACTACCTGTTTTTGAGCTCTGCAGTAGCAAACCTCGCAATTGGGCGGGGTTTTTCACCCTTTGGCACGTTTCTTGCCGCCAGAAAAGAGGTTAGCAGCCATGCTTTTGGCTGCTTCCAAATGCCGGGCGCCCCGTTTTCAACAGCAACAAGTTACCACGCCTGTTTGGAGACGAACGTTCCGTTCTTTGAAAGGAGCAAATCGATGAAGAGAATTCTTTCAATCTCTGTGTTACTCTTGGTTGCTGCTATGGGACTGTCTTTTGGGTCTATTGTGGAGGATGCTTGGTGGATCAGCTTCGAACCGAGTGAGCGAGGTGACTATCCCAGCGATAACTATCTGTTGATAGGCTGGGACACCGATTACACAGACGGCATTGACGATCATCCAATAGACGGCTACGAGGATGTTCAGCCCTGGGTGTTCCCCGGAGAGACATCAGCGGTAGTTGACTCGCTCTTCCCCGGTACAGGTGACCATTACTCCCTTTCCGATTTCCGTGCACCTGTCAGTGAGGATCCAACTCCCAAAACGTGGAATTGTCGTATCTACTACATTATGGGTGAGGGTTCGAGCAATGTCATCGATCCGATCCAGGTGAGCGTAGCTCAGGAAGGCCCGGACTACGATTATTCGTTCGGACCGATCCGCATTTTCTGCCCCGACGCTATTGGTCAGCAGGAATGGATCTTCGATGCCGACAATCCGTGGCAAGACTTCGTGTTCATGGTGCCAGGCAACCCTGTGGAACAGTACGCTTCGCTGACTGTTACCGCTGGCCCTGTTGTTCCTGAGCCAGGCAGTATGCTAACGCTCGCGGGTGGGCTTCTGGGATTTGCCGGTATTGGGCTCCGCAAGAGAGTGCAGAAGTAGTATCGGGTTGTAACACATAATCAGGCGCAAGGCATTAGACAATTGGAGCGGGGGACTCTTGAAACGGGTCGTTCGCTCCTGTTGTTATAGGACTGGATAAACTAATTTGAGGCAGAGTTGAGTAAGCAGCGGGTGTTTGCTGTTGCTCACAGTTGGTGGAAGGGATGGTCTCGCCCCCATCCTTTCTGCCTACTCATAAGAGGAATATTGATCTCCAGAGGTTAAGAATGCATAGGACACCTAATCCCTGGAGGTTACAGGAGTTTGTTAGAGCGTTTGGGTAAGCTGCCGTGCTGGTCGCATTGGGTAATACTCCTAGCAGGCTGCAGCTTGTATTTTTTTGTTTGGATTGGCCACGTTCCACTTACGGAAATAGATGAAGCTCGTTTCACCGAAGCCACCCGAGAGATGGTTGTCGGTGGAGACTATATTATCCCCCATTTCAACTGGGAGCCTAGGTATCGCAAACCGGTACTCATCTACTGGCTGCAGGCTAGATCGATGAAGCTTTTTGGCCAGACCGAAACTGCTGCACGGGTGCCATCTGGTCTTGCCACAACACTGATAGTACTCCTCACGTATTCGTTGCTCAGGAACAATCTCTTAGCAAATGCCGAGAAAGACCACGAACGAAGAGCGAATGGAGCGGCACTCTTGGGCGCTGCCGCAATGATTACGATTCCACTCGCGGCAGTATGGTCAAGGGCAGCCGTTTCCGATGGTGTGCTCACTTTTTGGATTACGGTCTCGCTTCTGTGTCTCTTCAAGGCTGATTTGGCCGGAGCAGCGACGCCCGGAGAGAGAAATAGATCTGCGCGCAACTGGTACTGGCTGGCGTCAATCTCAGCAGGGATGGCGTTTCTTACAAAAGGTCCTATAGGCATAGCGATACCGTTTATCGCGTGGATGTTCTATCACATACGGCAGAGAGATTTGTGGCGGGCAGCGCGACAGATGCCGTGGATTACGGCTATAGGATTATTCATTCTGGTTGGAGCACCTTGGTATGTTGCCACGTATCTCGTGGATGGCCCAGCTTTTCTCAAATGGTTTTTCTTGAGGGAAAATGTGGAGCGTTACACATCGACTATGCACGGCTGGGGTGGCAAGTTTCCGTTTTGCCTTATGTGGTATCCGCTCGCCTCATTACTGCTGGCGTTTCCACTTAGCGCGTATCTTGTGCACGATCTGATAAGCCCATTTGGTGGAAATCGCAGTATGTGTGAGCAAAATGTGCTCTTGCGATTGCGACGTTTTGCCTGGTGTTGGGTGCTGGCAGTAATCGGGGTATTCTCACTTTCTCGCACGCAGTTTCCTCATTACGTTCACAGCATCATTGGAGGAGTTGGAATCCTGTTCACGCTGCATCTGTACGGAAGATTCTTGCGAGAGGAAGAGCCGAGGGGTGCAGCGAGAGGTGTGGAGACTGGGTTATTGGCACTGTTTGGCACCGCCTTTGCCGGGCTTCTCATCAGGTCTTTGATGATAGGTCAGGGGAAAGGCGGCAGGATAGGGGAGTATCCTTATCCTGAACTAGCTGCAAAGCTAATACTGGGCATCCTCGTGGTTGCCTGGGTGATATTTATGATTGGCGTTGTATGTCGTCGCGTTCGGGTATCGTGGACACTCTCCGGATGGGCGATTACAATGGCGGCTGTAGTGCTTGGGATTGGCCCGATGTTTGTGCGAAGCATTTACCAGCCAACTGTGGAGATGGGTGAGTATCTGAAGAGCCTGCCCTCTGACAAGATGATTATCAGCTTTTGTTGCGAGAATCCGGAAGGGTTGGTATTTTACTCAGAGCGAAGGATTGAGTTTTTTGCCAGAAAGGGTGGAGAGGCTGATCCGTTAAGTGCAGTGACAGAGAAGATAAAGGAAGCGGGAGATGCCGTAGTGGTTACCGATGACTCCGGGATGGAGGAGCTGCGCGATGTGGGCAATGTTGCTCTGCTGAAGCTGAAGAGCATAGGGAAGAGTGTCGTGGTGGAGGTTGTATCCAGATAAATGCTGGGTTTGCAGAGTAGTTTATCGAAGAAGGTTGTGCTACGGTGGGTACTGCTGGCCGCCGTTTTTTCTATGTGTATGTTTTGCACCAACGTTTGTGCAACTCCTAGCGACACGGGATATGAAGAGATTGCAGAAGAGTCCTTTGAGAATTTCCCACTCAATGTGTCACTGTTTCGCGCAGTGAACGATTGTCATTCTCCGGCTGCTGACACATTCTTCCAAATCGTATGGTTTTTGGGCACAGGGTTTTTTCTCGCTCCAATCTTTGCTGTAGTCTGGTTTTGGCGCAGAGATAAGACGAAAGTGTTCGTTCTGACAATTGCAATAGAGACTGCAATAGTGCAAATCATCAAGCAGGTCACTATGCAGCCACGCCCACTTAAGATGCTGCCGGATGTTCATACTATTGCAGGCTTGGAACAATTGAACAGGTCTTTTCCGTCGGGAGATGTGGCGATGGTATTCGCTGTTTTGGCAGCGCTTTGGCCTGGCGAACGGCTGTGGCTGAAGATTGTCCTTGTATCATACGGTCTGCTGGTAGCCTACGAGCGGATTTATATTGGCGTGCATTTTCCGTTGGATACTTTCGTGGGAGCACTTATTGGAGTGGCCTCTGGGCTGATTGGATGGCGGATTATATTGCGAAAGAGGCGATGCAGCTAATTGCCGCCATCTTTGTTTAATCCTGCTGCTATTGAAGGGACAAATGCGGCGCCGGGCAGGCTTGCTATTACCAGGAACGTGCGGAGCAGCAGTGCTACGGCCATGGCAGTGGGTGCCGGAACACCAGCACACGTATAAACATAAGCGACGGAGATTTCCTGCACACCCAGCCCGTTTATGGAAATCGGCAGCAGAGTCAGAAAATAGACGATTGTCCAACCCTCGGCTATAACCAGGAACGAAAGCGGATGCTGCATTCCTACGAGCAGTATTGCGATTGATGTGAAGTAGCCCAGCATATGAATGCAGGTGAACCCCAGTGCGCCGAGGAGATGCCCAGGCCGTTTCATCCCCTGACCGAGAGCGCCAAATGTGTTGGCAAACAACTTTTTCACTCTGGTACCGAAGCTATTTGCTCCATTTGAGCTCAACCCGAGCAGTAGCGGAAAAGCATCTGCCGTTCTGAAAGTGTAGGCGGACGCAGATGGTTTCAGCAGCGTAGGAAACACTGGTATACCAAACGGCATAATCATAAGCATACCAAACATACCGACGAGCCTGTCGAGGACGAGAGATGCAGCGCACCGGGCGGCGTCATATTTTAGCTGTACTGCTCCAGCGAGTCTTGCGATGTCCCCTCCAACAGTTGTGGGCAGAAAATTAGATGCAAAAAGGCCTGCGAAGGTCAGTGAAAGAGTATGTTTTGCGGGGATTCGGATGTCGAGAGCTTTTAACAACACGTGCCACCGGGCAACTGTTGCAAATCGCGAAACGACTATCGCAGCAAACGCCAGTAGCACCTGCCAGAGGGCTATTTCACGGAGCGTTCCCGCAACATCCCTCCAGCCGTGCTTTGAAAGCAGAAACACGAGCAGACCCAGAGAGGCTATAGTGCCGATAGCCCGGATAACTGGGCTTTTCGACGGCCTTCTATGTTGCTGGGGCACCATTAGACTCCTTAGGGATGAAGACTTCCACTGTTCGGGATGGTCTGACTTTACCAGATTGCTTATCGAGGGTCAAGAGCAGCAGCGATACCAAAAACAATCGACCGGTGGGTTACAGGGGAGAGCGGATTAGCAGCACCGGTATAGATACATCGTGGCGCACTTTGGTGGCTACGCTGCCATAGATTACATCATAAATGCCTTTGTGGCCGTGGGTAGCCATTGCAATCAGATCGACACCGCGTCTGATAGCTTCTCTAACTATCTCGTCGGCAGGCTCTCCGGGCACAACTACTGGTTCTGCCTGGATACCCTGAGCCTTGAGGCGTTCTGCTACTCCTCGAACACAGGCTTCAGATTCCTCTGTCTCGTGGATCATCTGGTCGCGTGTGTGCGAGTGCGCAACTCTGAGCAGGATAACGTGAGAGTTATGAATACGTGCTAACTCGATAATATGTTCAATAATGACTTCATCCGTAGGTGAAGCGTCCAATGCAACCAGAATTGTCTTGTACATCGCCTGAGTTTACCTTTGTGTGCGTAGAGTGTGTCGTTAGAAGCTGCCGCCGAAAGATCCATATAGCAGAAGGATATTGAGTCCGATAACGATAGCTGCGACGATTATCCCTAGCGACATCTCCCATCTGCCACTAGCGAATTCTCCCATAACTCGCTTGCTTCTGACAAGCAGAAGCAGCGGAATGATAGTAAACGGCAGTTGCAGACTGAGTACTACCTGAGAAAGGATGAGCGTTTTAAGGGAATCGAATCCCATTGCAATTATGATTATTGCCGGAATAGTCATTGCAATAAGCCCAATTCTGTAGAACGGGCTGTGGGTGTCTTCGGGGCGACCTAAAAAGCCAGTCAGCACGTTAACTTTCGCGAGTGACGAGGTAACCGCTGAACCGACTCCAGAAAGAAGAAGCGCAAAACCAAAAATGGCACTTGCTGCAGCTCCTGCAAGTGGTTTCAGTGTAACGGAGGCCTGTTCGATGCTTGTGACCACCACACCGTGTTTGAAGAAAACGGCAGCAGCCACCATAATCATCGCACTATTGACAGCCCATCCCATTGTCATAGCCAGTGTAGTATCGATAAATTCGAATCTCATTAGCTTCCGTTTCCGATGTGGCTGTTCGCTCCACTCTCTGCTTTGGATAACGTTAGAATGCAAGTAGATGTTGTGTGGCATTACCACGGCTCCGAGCATTGCCATCGCTATGACGATGCTGCTGGAGTCCAAGCTAGGGATTACGAGGCCTCTCGCGCTCGCAGAGAGATCTGGCTTGACGATAAACAACTCAACAAGGTATGCTCCCGCGATTCCTGCAAGGAAAACCACTATCATACGTTCCAGTTTTTCGTAACGCTGTGCAAGAATAGCCCACAAAACTATTGCAAAGGTTAACAGCGCCCCGACAGGTGTAGGGATTCCGAACAGCAGGTTGAACCCCAATGCTGCTCCGAGGAACTCAGCAACATCGGTAGCTACTGCAGCCAGAAGGATGGTAAACCCTAAAAATGCTGAGGCGGGTTTGGAGAAGTTCTTTCGGATATTAGCGGCCATCGAGCGTCCGGTTACGATTCCGACTCTTGCCGACATACTCTGCAGCAGGATGAGCATAAGGGTGCTCAGAGTGATGACCCAAAGCAGCGTGTAACCGAAACGCGCGCCACCCTCGATATTCGTGGCCCAGTTACCCGGGTCGATGAATCCGATAGTTATGATGAATCCCGGCCCCAAATATCGGAGCAGTTCAGATTGCACTATCTGCGATACTGTGCTGCCTATGTGGCCTTTTACTGTTTTAACAAAAGCAAACAAGGTGAGCATGATTTACCCTTTGAAGCCCAGCATTAATCGGGGCAGCTTTCGGGTATATGATTTAGGAGCTACAGGCATTGGTGCATTGCGATGTTGACAACGCAGCTACAGCATCGCATCATGCTGCCGAGCCATTGCCAATACTTTGTAGGCGTGGTGTAGAAAGCTCAATAGCAGGAGGTAAGCATTGGCTGAAATCACAAACGTTTTCGAGAAGATTGAATTTCCGGAGCAGGGGATACTGAGTAAAACAATCTCTGAGAAGCCCACTGGTGAGGTAGACATTTTTATGTTGCCTGCAGGAGAGAAGATATCGCGGCACACTTCGTCGAGGGATGCTGCGGTGTTGATCCTTCGCGGGTCGGGTGAGTTCCAGCTCGGAGAAGAGTGGCACAAAGTGAAGGAAGGCGACTGGTTCTTCATGGAGGCGGAGCTGCCACACGCGCTTTCCGCTACAGAAAACCTGGCGTTTATGCTAACGTTATTCGGTTCGTAGGAGGCTTACAATGCGAGTTGCCTGGGATCTGTTTACAGTACTGGTGGTTTTGTCGGTAGTTGGCTGCAGTGCACAGAAGACAACGGAGAGCAGGCAACTATGGGAGCCAGAAATAGCATCTACTGAGCAGCCCGCCCAAGAAGCAGGGCGGGCTCTCCCTCCTCCGGGGGACCCGGTTGTCGGCAGTAAGCCGACGATGCCAACACCAACAGACGTTACAAGCCCCGAAGTCCGCGTTGAGGATTTCGTTACCGGACTCGAGATTCCTTGGGATATTGCATTTCCGACTGTTGACCGTGCCTATATAACAGAGCGTCCCGGAAGAGTGCGGTTGGTTGAAAACGGAAAGCTGCGATCAGAGCCGTACGCAATAATCGGAACCACCGCGCGCGGGGAAGGCGGCTTGATGGGGATAGCACTTCACCCGGACTGGCCGAATCCTCGCTGGGTGTACCTGATGTATACCTACACTGCAGATGGCAACACGTATAATCGTGTAAGCCGCTTCACCGATACCGGTCGGGGGTTAACTGGAGAGACTGCTGTAGTTACAGGAATCGCTGGCTCGACAATTCATAACGGTGGGATAATACGTTTCGGTCCGGACAAAATGCTTTACATTGGGACGGGTGATGGCCACGTTCCTGAAAGAGCACAGGACCTTACTTCGTACTCCGGCAAGATTCTGAGAGTGACTCCTGAAGGAAATAGACCAAAAGATAACCCGTTTTCCGATTCTATTGTATACGCCTATGGTCTGAGGAATGTTCAGGGGCTCGCTTGGAATCCTGCAAATGGTGACTTGTGGGCCACAATGCACGGGCCAACCGGAGAGTTTGGGATCTACGCCAGAGAGGGGGTGTTTATTGTGCCAAAAGGAGCCAATTGCGGTTGGCCGAGGTCGATTGGTGTTACTGATGTCCGCGATGTGGTCAAGCCTGTGCTCTACTATCCGGAAAAAGCTAACCCGCCAGGGGGAGCAGTGTTTTACCGAGGGGATTTCTTCTTTAGCTCGCTTGGAGACAAGCATCTGGAGCGTGTCGTTTTATCGGATTCGAAGAGCGTGAGCCGAATTGAGCGCTGGTGGCCAGACAAATACGGCAGGCTGCGGACTGTAGCCGTAGGGAAGGATGATGCCCTGTATGTCTCCACGAGTAATCGTGATGGGCGCGGCACAGTCCGCAGCGGTGACGATAGAATTCTACGGATCAGCTTTCAGTAGCCTCTGAGGCTTCTGGAAAGATCTCTTCGCCATCTCCAACGGTGGGTGTCTTAAGATCTTTGACTCCCGTAATGAAGAACCACGCCAGTGGCAGTGCACCGAGAACGATCAGCACAAGGTCAGATACCAGACGATATGTTCCAAGAGTGCGGACAGCAGGACTGCCGAAGAATGCAGTACCTTTGGCGAACCACATTCCCTCTCGGTAAGAGGCAATGAACTGCATTATTCCGACCGGCAACAAGCTGGTGGTGAACATCAAGAAGAGTCCGATGTTGAGTCCCCAGAATGATACGATAAGCCACTTGGGGTTCCACTTGTCGCCCTTAATCAATCCTCTCCAAACGAAGGCGCATAGCGCTATGGCGAGCATTCCGTATGTGCCAAAGAGCGCAGTATGAGCGTGGTTTGAAGTGAGATACGTGGCGTGCTCATAGTAGTTGATTATGGGCAAGTTGATGATGAATCCGAACACACCGCCTCCAAGGAAGTTCCAGAAGCTAGATGCTATCAGGAACATCAATGGCCAACGGTATGGGTAGTCGATTCCGGCATCGTCTATGGACTTATACTCCATCCATGCCCGTGAGGCGAGCATAATCAGCGGTATTGGTTCCAAAGACGAGAATACCGATCCAAGCGCTATCCATATATTGGATTGGCCGAACCAGAAGAAGTGGTGCGACATACCGATGATTCCCGCGAGAAACGCGAGCGCCGCAGTTAGATATGCAGCTCGAAGCGCAGACTCTTTGGTTACCAATCCCAGCATAACAAAGACCAATGCAGCAGTAGCAACCGCGAAGAACTCAAAAATACCTTCCACCCAAATATGCACTACAAACCATCTCCAGTAGTCTGCAATGCTGATATGTGTGTTTGGCGTGTATAGCAGCCCAAAACCGAAGAAGATGACTATTAGCAGAGCTGCAAGAAGGTAGAAGTGGTAGAGTCCCGCGCGGTCGGCTTCTTCGCGCAGTCTGGGTTTTATGGCACGATAGGCGAGCCAAACCCAGCCTAAAAGTCCGACAAACAGTAGAATCTGCCAGAGTCGCCCAAGCTCGAGGTACTCCCAACCCTGATGTCCCAGCCAGAACCAGTTTGACTCGGAGAGCCACCCCTTGATTCCTGCAACTTCACCCAGCAGGCTGCCAACGCCGACGATCGCCACGGCGAAGAAGAGTATATCCACCAACAGCCCCTGTTTGCGTGGTTCTCTACCACCTAGGAGCGGTGCCACGTACAGTGCAGATGCGATCCACGCTATGGCTATCCAGAGGATTCCAAGCTGCAAATGCCAGGTTTTCGCCCAGTTGAACGAGAACCATTTGGCGATTCCGAAATAGAAATGTCCGGGTTCTACGGTATAGTGCGCAAGAAGCCCGCCCAGAAGTGTCTGAGCGACGAAGAGCCCCATGACCAAAGCGAAGAACTTTCTGGCTTTGAACTGGCTTCGGGTAACAGGGGCGTCGGCAATTTTGTTCGACATTTCAACCAGTGTGGTCTCGGTCATAAAGAATCGATAGCGGTGAACGATATATACAACGATACCGAGAACAATCATAAGAGACAGGATTCCGCCGAAGCTCCAGAATATGGCTCCTTCGGGAGCGACGTTGCCAACGCTGCGGTCGGGCGGCCAGTTATTGGTGTAGGAAGCATCGGTGCCTGGCCTTGTCGTACCAGAAGCCCATCCGGTCCAGAAGAAGAACGTGGCAAGATTCCGTCGGTCGGTCTCGTTTGTTATCGTATCGGGCAGGACGTTATTTGGCAGATCGCCTTTTGAGAATGTTTGGTTCCAGTAGTCGCTGATGGCTCTAAAGGCTGCCACTTTGGCCGCCGAGAGCTGGATGTTTTTGGTGTCAGTGTCGTAAGTGTTTGTTTTGATGTCCAGAATAGTGAGTGTATCTACTATTGCACTTTCTTCTGGGTTAAGATCGGCGTAGGGTTTGCTGTATCTTTCCTGCGACAGATAGGCACGGATTTCTTGCCCCATTATATGAAGAGACTGAGCGGAAAAGTCCTGCCCACGTAGTGCTCCGTGCCCCCAGATAGTGCCCAGATCCATCAGGCCTTTCTGTTGGAACTGATGCTGACCAGCCATAATCTGAGCTTTGGTGGCAATGGTTTCTCCATCGGGGCCGACAAACCGATCCGGGTACGGTGGCACGGTTTTGGAGTTTGGCACCGAACCCAGGATGACTATCAGCAAGGGCACGATTAACGTTACTGCAAATGCCACCTTCAATAGTTTTGATATTTGCGCACCAGGTTGAGGACCTTCGTGCTGCACGTATGTCACTTTCTCCACTTTCAGACCTCCTTCGAGAATGGTCGCTGCACGGTATTGCTCTGGGCGTCTAGGGGGTGACGCTTCAAGCGGGTTGCAGTCTCTGACCTATAACTGGATATAAAGCGACCAGGCACAGTATACCCAGTCGAACCCATCTTTAGCGGGTTCTAAACGTGAATTTGCAGTAAATAGCACTGATATTTTGCACCATTGCGCGCGCGGGGCGCACTCTGTCGGTGTAAAAATGGTTGTGGCTTGAGGTATTGTGATATACTTACCGCATGATGAAGCGGCAGAGGGATTTGTATCCGAAACTGGCTCTTCTGGCATTGCTCGCGGCATACATAGTACTATCTGTTATATCTTCATTTGCCGTGCGACTTCGATGCGGCCCAGACGAACCGGCCCATTTCATCTATGTGCGTGAAATTGGCGAGCGTTTCAGCCTGCCCGGGCTGGCTCATACTGAAACCCACGATCTTTCCCAGCGTTTCAGCCACGAAGCACACCAACCCCCGCTCTATTACGTTTTGGCATCTCTGCCATATCGCGGGGCAAGTGGGTTTGGAGCATCGCTTGAATCGGTTTGGATGGTAGTGCGGCTCTTCACAGTGCTTATCGGAGCTTCCTGGCTTTACTTTCTTTACAGATTGTCGAGAGAAGTGTTGGGTGGCAGGAAGTACAGCGCATTAGTGGCCTCAGCCTGCGTCGGGTTGTTGCCAATGTCGGTTTATATCGGGAGTGTCGTTAACAACGACGTTCTCACTTGCTCCGTTTTTACGGCTTCTATGTGGATGATATTCAAAGCTCTTAGAAAGGGAACAATCAATGGAAGGGCGACTCTGCAAATAGGAGTGGTTTCTGGTCTGGCCATTCTCACAAAGGCGCAAGGGCTCTTTTTGCTCCCAATAATCGTTATACTCGGGCTTATGATTTGGAGGAGACAGAGTTGGAAGCAGGCTCGACTCTCAGTTAGAAATGCAGGGGCGGCATTGTTGATAGCGCTAGCTATAGGCTCTTTCTGGTTTGTGCGAAACCAAATGGTCTATGGTACGCCGATTGTCCAGTCACTGGTTGATCCTCTAATTCCTGCCGATATCCGTGACAGCGGCGATATTGGATCGTGGGGGCTCTTGATATGGATTGTCACCCAGCAATTGTTCCGCTATTTTTGGCTGCCGTATTGGCTGGTATCATCATTTCAAAGGGCAAATCCCCTCTTCTCGCCAATACTTGTAATGCTGTATCAGCAATTGCTATCGATTGTATGTTTGTTGGTTGCTGTGGGTGTAGTCTGTCACCTGGTCGAATGCAAGAAAAGGCAATTTCAGGATTTTGGCTGCAAGGTCGGCACTTGGATTCTTCTGTTGCTTCCGAGTTTGATGATTTGGGCGTTTTTGGTAAGGCACACATTCTTTGTAGATAGGGGAACACTGTCGCAAGGAAGGCTGCTCTTGCCGTCTGCCGCAGTATTTGGGATTGGGCTTGTAACTGGTGCACGGATGATATTTAAGGGCAGGTTCCGCATACCAGCCGGCATTGCACTCATCATAGCGTTAGTAATAGCGAACATGCTGATGATACTTAGCATAACTCACTACTACCGGCACGTCTAGCAACTCGCTGAAGTGTATTTGAATGCAATACATTTGGGAGATGAGGGGGTTAGTTCTCCGATTTTGGTATTACCACAGTGAAAGTGCTACCCACGCCCGGTGTAGATTGCACTGTGATGTGCCCTCCGTGCGCATCTACAATACTCCTTACGATAGATAGACCGAGCCCCGAGCCGCCTTTCTTTCTGGATCGCGCCTTGTCGGATCTGTAGAACCTTTCGAACAGCCTAGAGACATCGGCGCTCGCAATGCCTATTCCGGTGTCAATTACGCTTAGAACCGTTGAGTCACACTTATCCTCAGCGCAGACAGTAACCTGTCCTCCCTCTGGAGTGCACTTGATAGCGTTATCGATGAGATTACTCAACACCTGTTCCATTTGCTGTTCATCCACGTAAGCGAACACGTCATCGGTAACCGCGATAGTTAGGGTAACCCCTTCATTTTCTGCTTTGGCATAGTGCAGATCGACAACTCTTGTCAGAAGCTCTCGCACATTTTCATTAATCTTGCGTAGAGTCCTGTTTCCGGATTCGTTTTTCGCGAGTGCAAGCAGGTCGTCGATAAGGAGCGAGAGTCTGTCGCTTTCCTGAACGAGAGATGCAAGGAAGCTGTCGAGAAGAACGGGATCATTCTTCGCGCCCGAGAGAAGCGCTTCTGCCGTTACTCGGACCGCGGTGACTGGCGTTCGAAACTCGTGGCTTACATTGCTCACGAACTCCCGCTGATTTTTCTCCCGTTGCCACATAGCGGTCTGATCGTGCAGCACAACGGCGACACCCGCCACGGCAGAGGACTGACTCCTGATTGGTAGGGAATGAACACCAAGGCACATTTCATTATCATCGGGTGAAATGTGTAATTCTTTACGGATTATATCGGCGCTCTGCAAGGAATCAAGAGCCATACGGATGAGATCCTCCGGCAACCCCGATTTTTCAATCAACAAACCAGTGACGTTTCTGCCGACCATTCCCAGCAGTCTTTCGGAGGCGTTGTTAAAAAGCGTTATCTTGCCATCCTCATCAGCCACTATGACTCCATCGGCCATTGTTGTAAGAATCGTCTCCATGCGGTTTTTGTCTTCGGCGATTCTATTTAGAGCCTGTTCCATTTGCCCAGCCATTGTATTGAAACTATCTGCCAGTTCGGCCAGTTCACCGGCGTGGGAAGAGTCTACCCTCTGAGAGAGATCCCCTTGTGCCATGCTGCGTGCGACATCGCTCAGTCTGGCAGCAGGCTTTGTGACTGCAGCAGCCAATCGCTGGCTTAAGGCAACAGCAAGAACGGTGGCAACAATGAGTGCAACGAAGGTTATTCTTTGTGTTCGTACCGAAGCTCGTCTTACTCCAAAACCTGGAACTGTAACTCTAGCGTCCCCAATGTGAGTATTATCGACGAACACAGCACGCGATACCGAGAAACCTTTGGTATTGCGAGCCTCGGGATGACAGAGTCTGCAGCCCGAAGAGGCCATTCTGGCTGCCACGGCCTCGTTTGCAAGCGATTTTGGCGCCCTTTTGAGCGTTTGTCCGACGATTTGGCCATCCGGGGTGATAAACTCAACGGTTGCTCCGATTTTGCCGCTCAGTTCGGTGCAAACCCTGGTAAGTTCTTCGGGGGAAGCGTTGTTTATAGCGTTATGCTCATATATGTCTCCTGCAATATGAGCGCTGGCCGTCAGCATTCGGGTAACAGAGGCGGCGTAACCTCTCTCCACCAGCGATGCAATCACAATACCGGCAGAGGTCATAACAACAACAATTGCAGTGACGTAGGTAAGTGTCAGTCGCCACCTAAATGGGATGTTCTTTGGTTTCTGAGACAAACTTATAGCCCACACCGCGAACCGTACGGATATGTTTGGGGTTGCTCGGGTCGCGTTCGATCTTTTCTCTTAGCCATCTGATATGAACATCAAGAGTCCCTGTGTCGAAAGTAGCGTCGCTATTCCATATCGTCTGCAGCAGGTACTCCCGGGTAAGAACTTCGTCTTTGTGCTCGAGCATCGTGCAGAGCAGTTCAAACTGCTTAAGTGGCAAGTGGACTTGTCGATCAAATACAATCACCTGCCTGCGCAAGAGATCAACAACGAATGAGCCAGCCTTCAGTTTCGTCCCGTTGAATTCCTGGTCGGTGTTTCTGGGTCTACGCAGTACCGCTTTGACCCGTGCGACTAGTTCGCGGAGACTGAATGGTTTCGTCACATAGTCATCTGCTCCGAGTTCGAGTCCGACAATACGATCTACTTCGTCGGTTTTGGCGGTCAGCATTATAATTGGGACATTGCTTTCCTGACGGAGTGTCTGACAGATTTCGATGCCCGAAAGCCGCGGAAGCATAAGGTCGAGAATGATGAGGTCTGGTGATTTGTCTCTGGCCAGTTCTAAGCCGGTTATTCCGTCCTCAGCAGTGAGCACTTCGTAGCCTTCGGTTTGGAGCATATAGGCAACGGATTCGGAGATGGCCATTTCATCTTCTATTAGTAGAATTTTCTGGGTCATATGAAACTCCAGACATCGCGGTAGACTGTGAGGAGACGTACGTCATAATGCTATCCCTGCTGAGATCATGTGTCAAGCAGAAATCAGTGTACTATAGTCCTCTTCGGCCAGTAGTTTTTTCTTTTTCCAGCGAAGCAGCGATCTGCGCTCTGGCTTCGTCTATGATTTCCTGAACGTCTTCTGTCCGATAGGTGCGCTCTTCGAATGTTCTTGCTTCCAGCGTCTTCAAGAACCCTTCGAACTCTGAAAAGTAGCTGCCATAAATATGGAACGAATCCGCAATATGCGTATACTGACCTATGCTAATTGTACGTTCGAGGCGCTCTGAGAGTCTCTCTGCAACGGTGCGCTGCAGGTCGGTAAACGCGTACATGTTCATAAACGCAGCTTTGAAGGCGTCGTTCGATCGCATATGGGCGTTTAGAACCAATCTGTCGTCAAAGACACGGAACCACAATCGCTGCAAACACGCCGGGTCGTGTATTCCAGCATCTTCCCACGGTTTCCAGGTAATGGCCTGAGCGCGTCTGGAGTGAGGTGCTTTGACGAGAGCGTCTACAACGTAGCTGAGTTGATCGACTGGTTCTGCGATTCCCGGAGCTTTGTAGCCAGTAATTCTTTCGTGATAGGTGTATTCCCATCTGCCATTTGCAGGATCAATCCAGTGGTCGTGAATACCATCGACCATTTCCTGGCGATAGCATTCGAGTTCAACAATTCCGCCGGGGAATGCTCGATGGATCCGTGGTTCGGCAAACGGGTTCAGGACGGTAATAATGGCGATGGCATCTCTACTCGGAGGGTCGCCTGGTTGATCGTATTCTGTGTTTATGGCAGTGCCTTCAGTCCACGTTCGAACAACAGCGTTCTCCCAAGCTTCTGGAAGTGTTTCAGCGACGACATTGACTACAGGCAGATCGAACCGCATAGAGAATCCTCGCTTAGGTATGATTGCTTGTTTCAGTATAACACAAACGCACAGTAAATCAGCAAAGCGAATGTGGAGTAAACCCATTGGTGAAGCAGAAGTAGAGCAGGGTGTCCTATTCAGACAACAGACACCTTGCTCGAATGCTATTTTGCTTAGTGTTAGTAATCTTCGTCGGGGCTTCGCAGGCAGTCGAAGATGTCAAGCTGGTATCTCGGCCTAATTACAGCAATTACAGTGTCCCCATTCAACTCGGTAGTGATGATACCGGTCACGCGCACCACGTCGTCTTTCTCGGGGAGAATGAGCCCTGGACATTTGACTTTGATAGCACACGGTTCGTGGTCTTCTGTTGTGATTGATCCGTCTGCAACGTAGAAGCACCCGCTGCCTGTTGAGCTGACTCTGCCGCAGACGATGGCGAGGAGCCCAATGTTATGTAGTCCCTGTCTGCCGCACACTCCCTTAGTATGGGCGCCAAAATATCCTCCACCAATAGAACGGATTGTCATAGCGAGTGGTTTGACGAGTGCGGTGGTATCTGACCCAGGTGGTACAGGTTGGGCAATAGCATTTTCTATGAATCTCTCTCCTTCACAGGAGTTTAGTCTGCCGCTGATATAGAGGTTGCGTCCTATTGAAACAGGGTAGTCTACTACTACTCGTATGCCGGATGCTCTGTTCAATTGCTCAACGTATATGCCATCGTCGAACACCGCAGTCACCTGCACAATTCCGGTGCCAACAGCGCAACCATCCGGACACAGTTTAGCGCCCCAAACGGAAACAGTGGGAATCACTACGTTATCCGAGACACCAACTTCGCTCCAAAGCCCCACATTATTTTTGGCTTGAACGGCAAAATAGCGAGTAGCTCCCAAACCCAGATCCGACGCATTGACCGTCACTTCTGTATCGGTGCCTACGTCGATCCATTCTACGATATCATCATCGCCAGGGGCACTTCCCACTGCATATCGGTAGGAGGCAATCCCTGATTCCGGATCGTCAGATGACCAGATGGCCTTTATCAGGATCGTTTCCATAGACTCCGATCCGATGGTCTCGACAGAGACTGACGGGGTGGTCGGTGCAGTGCGGTCGGCAAGTATTGGCTCCGAGACACCAGGTTCGCTCCACAGATCGTGTTCGTTTGTCGCTTTGACCGAAAGATAGTAGGTTTTCCCGTTTTCGAGTTCCAGTGAGTCCAGGCTCACCGATTCTTCTGTGCCATTTGAAGTCCAATCGACAACATCCGTTCCGCCGGGCTCTGTTCCCAGAGCATACTGGAACTCGGTAACGGTGGATATTTCATCTTCTAATGTCCAGCCGGCAGTGAAGCTGCAGGCTACACAAGATGGTGCGTCGACGGCTGGCGCATTCGGTGGGACGGCTACCCACGAAATATCGACGGTGCTCATAGTCTCCGGTTTAAGATCCACATAGAGCATACGACCAATTCTATGCTGAGACACTACTGATTCACCGGATGCTACTGGAGCCAGTCCATTTCTGGCTTGCACCTTGATCTGGTTAATCTTTGCATCAGGTCGGAATGCGTTAACCGTAAGTCCGCCATCCGGTTTTACGGTGTAGTCGGTCCAACCCTTCATAAAGTCTCGCAACATAAGAATTAGATCATCAGTAAACAGGTATTTGACATCCTGAGAGGATATATACTCCAATGCAGCTCTGACCTGATACATCAGGTGCAAACCATCGGTGAAGTAGTCGTGGTCAGGGTTCATTGCGTAGTCGTGGAAGAACGTATACGAGTAGAGCCCGTACTTTACATTGGCATCAAAATCCAGTTTTATCTGATCTGTCCAGTTTATGCCGTTAGACCACGAGATGAAGTCACACGTCATCGTCTGGGAACAGCAGATGGGAGCTATGTTGGCTTTTGATCCATCCTGCAGCCATTGCTTTCTCGTAGGTGTTATTTGGACGTGTATGTATTTTCCATCGGCAGTCTTGATTCGGCGCATATCTCCACCGCCCCCACCTCCACCGCCGTAGATGAAATCCCACTCATACATCATATCCATATGATGTGATGTTGGGTTCATCCAGCCAGAGAAGTTCATGTAATTGCCGGTTGCAGGCACCAACAGTCTCTGGTCGTTCAATGCTCCGACAGTTTGGCTGTAGACCTCTTCATCCGACAGGATCGACCAATCCGTAGGGTGTGTGCGAGAGTGTGAACCGATACGTATCAGCGGGTTAGTTGCAGCCACTCTGTTCCATTCATCGATCGAGTCTCCCACCAGGTTCTTATAGACCAGAAGACAAGCCAGAGGCACTCCATAGTCAACAGATGCTTGGTTCACGTTCTGAATATCCACAATGTGCATTGTGTGGTCGCAGTGTACCTCAAACGACACTACGTGCTTGCCTTCAATTCTGTCAGTAGCGAAGCCAACAACAGCAGCGTTGCCGTACCTGTAGAACGCAACCACACGTCCGTAATCCAGAGAGTTAATAGATACAGGGGCAGCATCATCTATCAGCCCCCCCTGTGGATACAAAAAACCGAAGGCATCGCCGTTGCAAGTGAGGCTCAACAGGGGTGGTGATTTGAGAGTGTATGTAACACATCCTGAGTTGTTAAAACCCATCGCTGTAATGAAGGGGTCTTTCTCTATTTCCTTTGGTACAACAATGTTGCCTGTGAGCTTTTTTCCGATAGGTGGGCCCACTGGAAATAGCCGTGGGGCGTAGTTCAAGTATTCCACCGAATCGCCAGAAGAATCATACCTGCGATAGGGGAGATTTCCGTAGATGAATATCTTTTTGCCAGCGGCTATGGCAGCCTCACACTTGTCCGCCACATCAGATACCTTAGTCGGCGTTGTGTGCCCGCAGATGAAGATAATATCGTGATTCTGCAGATCCATCTCTACAAAGCGCCCGTGTGTGACCGCATCGAATGGGATTCCAGCACCAACTAAATCGGCAGTGATGCTCTGTCCGTTTTCAGCGGCATACATTGGCGGTGTTTGCTGATCGGTTGTAACAATCAGCACTCTGGGTTTGACTACAGGATCTGCAATACAGGCCGACAGGCAGAAAGCACCCAGCATAATTCCAATAATGGCCCAAATGCGTAGTGTATCCTGATAAAAATGACGTGTTAGTGAGGTTAGCACTGTGTTCCTCCTGACCATTCAAAGCAGCAAGTTCCGTCGCATTATAGTGTTATGAATAGCGGATTGTCAAGATGTATCTGTCGTTTTGACAGTCGTCCGCTGATAGACATCGCAATAGCACAATAAATATTCCATGTAGCAAGCTAGTAATGAGGTGTTTGGCTATCGATGTGATGTAATAGTGAGAAGTAATTGGAATTAGATTGCGCGTAGAGTAATATGTGAAAGGAAATCAGCGAATCACTGTCGATACTGTGTTCGCGCCAACTCTGAGCGAAGCAACGCGTGTAATCGATTGAGTTCGCGAATGTCTTCTTTCGATATTTCGTGGTGTCCGTAACGTAATTTTTGGAACAAATTTGCTGCTTCTGTCGCTGTTGATGCAGCATTGGCGGATGTGGCCTTTGCGGCCGCTTCCAGAGGAGTGAGATACGGCTCCATCGCTTTCAGGCTGCGCTGGATTGCCAGGTAACGCTTTACGGCCATTTCGTGGAGCTTGGAGGGTGCGCTGCTTGTATGAGGATAGAAGAGTCTTCGAAGCTCTGGTCCAAATGCAGCCAGGGCAAGCAGGGTAAGTAGAACGGTCACTATGAGAACAGTGTCCGACGTATTGAGTATCCCAGAAAACCAGTTGCGGATACTTCGCACAAAGCTTTGGAATTGGCTCAGGTTCTGTCCCTGGGAAGCGGCCGTAGGGTCGAACTTCACCCAACCGTACTGAGGGAAATACACCTCGACCCAAGCGTGTCGATCCATTTCCCGCACATTGAATATCTCGTCAGACGCTTGGTAAACGCCTGTAGAGAACCCAGTGACGTATCGAGCGGGGATTCCAATCTCGCGGCACATGATTACCATGGCACTTGCAAAGACCTCGCAATAGCCGGTATGCGATACGAACAAGAAATGCTCCACTACATCGGCTCCGGCTGGAACTGCCGGTGTGTTGGTGTCGTAGCCATATTCCGAGCCAAGGTATTGTTCTATCGCTGCGGCTTTGTCGTATGGGCTCTTGAAGTTTTGAGTAACTTTTTCGGCCAGCGCTCTAACGCGTGGGGTGCTGGTAGTTAGCTGAAGGAATCTGCGTCTAACATCATCGGGGTAATCTGTGCCGGCTCGACGCAACAATTGCGGGTCAGATACTGGTGGAACAGAGAAGACTCGATATGCCAGAATTCCGGCTCTCTTTGGCACCAGCCCAGACCAGCAGTTGTCGGCGTTACGCCGTATTCCATCGTTATCTGCTTCGAGGATTACAGGTTCTGCAGCCGCATATACAGCCCGACGGGGTGTTACAATGGTCACAACCCGTTGTTCAATCATGCCTTCCACAGGATGTTTTGCAGGTCCTTCATACCTGTACGGATGGTAACTGCCTTCCAAGTACTGCGGTTCTACTCTCCTGTAGGTGTCCGCACGACTCATCCACCCACGGCCTGTGTAAGTATCGTAGACGCGGCCTCTCCAGTAGTCAGATGCTGCGCGGTTGCTGCCGACTTCCTGCGAACGTACTGTCATTACCACTTCTTCCGAAAGATGAACAGGCCCTTGTGCAATTTGAACTTGGTTAGGATCGATTAAAGAGTACAGTGGGGACATCTGACTCCTAATGTGAGAGAATCCCGGCATTGCTCCTGCAAAAGCGTACGTGCACCCAAGTCTGATGGGGATCATTGCAATGGTGCCGATCACGAGCGCGATTGCCGTTACTGCTATTGCCAATCTGAGTTGAGGTCTGATTCGAGTGCGTTCTGTTCCGGGGCGATGAGCAAGAAGAAGTGATGTCAACACCAGATATACTACGAACGTGGCCAGAATGTCGGCATTTACGTTATTTGTTGTAGCCAGACTGATAAGAACAATTGCGGGAACGGCAGAGAAGATAACAGCCTCATCTGAGATGAGGGTGAAGCTCCTGAGCACCTCCAGCCAAAGCAGCAAACACGCGAGCCTGAGCTCGGGAGTAATTGCAGCAGCAGGCGGGATCAGTACATCCATAATGCCGCTACCGCTGATTATATGGCCGTAAAGAACAAGGGCCCCGGCAACAACAGCCAGTTCGATTATTCTGGCCGAATACCGAAGTCGCCGGAATAAGAGACTCGTGGTGTAGCCGATGATAAGCAGGAGGGTTGTGAGAGTCGCAAAATGTGTGTCTCCAACTGTCAGTGCAACGGCCGCGACTCCGCAGAGAATAGTCCCCAACCCGACTGCATACAGGTAGATGTTTACCGGCCCTGTGTGTCGTCTCATCTTACGTCTACCTCTCTTACCAGCTCGACGGCAGCGCCAGCGCGCTGTAGTCTCGCCATAGCCTGGTGCACGTCATCCGTACCGCCGAAAGGCCGAGGATCGACGATAGCAACGGCGACAGGAGATCCTCGTAATACCAGGTCGTGGACAGTTGAAGCGAGTTCTGGTGTAGGTTTGGTAGCTATCAGCAGCAGTGTGCCATAGGTGAATGCAGAGTTTATGACGCTCTTTAGAGACATATCCGCATCTGCCTTGGCATCTGCAAGTGCGGTTAGCGCGGCTTGAGTATCACGCGGTCCGTGGATAGCAACAGTATGGATTCCACCGCTGCCCGGCAGCACCAACCGCACCGAATGCCCGAGTCTCTGATACTGTTTTATAGCATAGGCTGCAGCGCCGAGTGCAACATCAACAGAGGTTATGTGCCCAGTTCCAAAATCAGCACCCTTAGTGAGGTCAACCAGGATTGAGATTGTCCCTGATGTCGAGTCTTCCAGTTCAATTATCGATAATTCCTGCGTGCGAGCAGTAGTCTTCCAATGGATTCGGCGGAGTTCGTCGCCTTGTCGATATTCCCGGACTCCCGCAAAGTTCCCCTGGTTGGAAAGCTTGCCCGAAGGCACGTTCAATTCAGATTCTTCACGTCCTCTTGCCATTTGAGGAAGCTTGAACCACACCGGTTTTGGATACACCAGCAGTTCAGTAGTTCCCTGCAAATAGCGCCTCATTCGAAACATACCCAGTGGGTCTGATATTTGGATAATCGCCGGCCCAATCGCAAACCTGCCGCGCTTTAAAGCGGTGAAGTTTAGGTCGATCTCGCTTTTTCCTTCGGTCACTTCTACGTTCACAGGGTCAGATGACACAACAGAGCGCGGTAAACGGTCTTTCACGCTCAATGTTTCAGGCGTTAAGTCGTGCGGTGTTCTTATTACCAGTCGAACGGAAGCCGACTCCCCCTGCACCACATTTGCAGCTTTGTCCCTTTCACTCGTGCATCTCTTCAGAACCATACTGCCGAGAGTGTAGCTTGCAACAGGCAGGGCTAGGAGAATGGATGCTATCGTGAACAAATATGCGACATTCACGACCGTTGCCACGATGAGACAGAACACTCCTGCAAGAACCGGCCCCAGGAATCTGGGGTTCAGCAAGAGTGAACTGGTATCTTCTGTGATTTTTCGAATCTTATCAGGCTGGTCCATATTTGACTGGCACAGTAACAGATGAGAGTATCTCTCCCATTATCTGTTGATCGGCGTCGACACGCCAGATATCCTGCGAAACCATAAGCCGGTGAGCCAGGGCAGGGATTGCGGCGGCTTTGACATCGTCTGGAGTAACGTAGTCTCTTCCTGAAATCGCTGCCAAAGCACGGGCTAGTCGCATTACTGCTAGAGAACCTCGGGGGCTCGCGCCGAGCAGTACATCCGGGCGGTTTCGAGTAGCTGCAACAATGTCTACGATGTAACCTCTAATTGAGGGTTCTATATATATGTCTTTCACCTGCTGCTGCAAAGAGGCCAGTTCATCTACAGTCATCACAGGTTCGATTTCATCTATAGGTTGGTGTTTCATTTGGCTGTCGAGAATACTGACTTCGTCAGATTTGCCGGGATAACCAATCGAGATTCGAATAAGGAATCTGTCTAGCTGGGCTTCCGGCAGTGGATATGTGCTGCCGTGCTCAACGTTATTCTGAGTAGCAATCACGAGAAATGGCGAAGGCAGCTTCCGAGTTGTGCCATCTACTGTAACCTGGAGTTCTTCCATACATTCCAGCAGGGCGGACTGGGTTTTCGGCGTGGCTCTGTTAATCTCATCAGCCAGCAGCACATTTGAGAACACAGGCCCTGGCATATAGCTAAACTCGCCTGTCTTCTGATTGTATATGGATGCCCCTGTTACATCGGAAGGCAGAAGGTCTGGAGTAAACTGAATACGACTGAAAGAGCAGCCGACTGCCTTTGAGATTGCTTTTGCCAGTGTCGTTTTACCAACGCCCGGGACGTCCTCAATAAGGACGTGGCCTTCAGCAAGAAGCGATGCAAGCACCATTCTTACAACATCGTCTTTGCCGACTATAACTCTACCAACAGCAACTGCAACTTCGCGCATTCTGATGCTAATCATTTCGGCGCTTGTAGCATTCATTAACAACATCCTCCAGAAAACCAGTATTACTGCAGGGTTTCATAATATATGACTGTATTTCGGTGACTCTTAGTTCCTGGCAAGTCTACCACATTTGCTATCCTTTACATATTGCTATTGCCCAGTTACAGTATTGGTGGAAACAGTGGCCGCAAATGGCTCCCGGCCGGACTGCCTTTTGGAGGGAATATGATCGAGCGAGAACGTTGGCAGGCTTGTATGCACTTTGAGCCACGCGACCACGTAACAGACACTGAGTTCAGCTATTGGGATGAAACACTCGTTGAATGGCGCAAGCAAGGTCTGCCGGAATATATCACAACAACGGATCGCGCTGATATCTTCTTCGGTTTTGAGACAAACGCCTGGGCACCCGTTAATCCTGGCGGGCTGGAACCCGAGTTCGAAAGCAGAGTGGTTGAGGAGGATGACAGACATCAGACCGTTCAAGACGCAGACGGCTGCTTAAAGATAGTAAACAAGGTAGAGTTCTCCACAATTCCTCGATACTTGAGTTTTCCTATCGAGACAAGGGCTGATTGGGACAGGTTCAAGAAGCGGCTCGATCCAACGAGCCCTGCAAGATTCGATGAGGACAGATGGAACAAGTGGAAAGCGGAAGCGCTGGCCTCCGGTAAACGTCGTTACATAAGTATATCGAGTCTCTTTGGCAGACTCCGTGACTGGATGGGTTTTCAGAACATTGCATATACAATTATGGACGACCCAGGGTTGATTCAGGATATGATGGAGCACATGACCAATCTGTGCATATCAGTGATCGAACGCCCATTGAGTGAAATCAGGTTTGATGCCGGGGCGATGTGGGAGGATATGTGCTTCAATCACGGGTCGATTCTTCAACCGAAGAACTTCGAAAAATGGATGGTTCCAAGGCTTAAACGCATAACCGAGCTGCTCAACGAGCACGGGTGCGACATAGCTTTCGTCGATTGCGATGGCAACATCAACGAGCTTGTTCCGCTCTGGCTGGATGCCGGCGTGAACTGTATGTTCCCCGTGGAAGTTCGTGGAGGAACCGACCCAATTAAGCTAAGAGAGAAATACGGTCGAAGGGTTCTCTTGATGGGTGGAGTGGATAAAACTCGCCTGATAGCCGGAAAGGAAGAGATCAGGAAGGAAATAGCTCGGGTGAAGCCGCTTGTTGAAGAGGGTGGGTATATACCACATGTGGACCACCTGTGTCCTCCAGATGTGACGTTAGAGAACTATCAGTACTACCTAAAGGTGAAACGTGACGAGTTCGGCATACCTGAACCTGCGCCGTGGGAAGAGCGGAGAGAAGCCTACGATTGGGCGCGGTAGTGAGTTTTTTGCACCCGTGGCGCCTGCCCATTTACTCTGGCACTAAAGGTCAAAAATCTGCTATCATGAGAGTGTGTGAAGAGATCAAAGAGGATGTGAATTAGGACAATGTCAGAATCTGAGAAATTGAATTGGAGAGCGAAAGTAGACCTTGCTGAGTTGCTTAAAGGTGGCGTGATTATGGACGTCACGAATGCGGATCAGGCCAAGATCGCCGAAGATGCGGGAGCGATTGCTGTTATGGCGTTGGAGAGGGTTCCCTCCGATATCCGCAGAGATGGCGGCGTGGCACGAATGGCTGATCCAGAAAAGATAATGGAGATTATGTCCGCCGTCTCGATACCAGTTATGGCTAAGGCAAGGATCGGTCATTTTGCCGAGGCACAGATACTCGAGGCGCTCGGCGTGGCGTTTGTCGACGAGTCTGAGGTTCTGACGCCTGCCGATGATCTGCATCACATCGATAAGCACAAGTTCAGTGTGCCGTTCGTGTGTGGCTGTCGAGACCTCGGGGAAGCGCTAAGACGAATTGGCGAGGGCGCCGCTATGATGCGAACCAAAGGCGAAGCCGGTTCAGGTAATATAGTGGAAGCTGTAAGACACCTGCGCTCCGTCACAAGCGAAATGCGACGCATCCAGGGTATGGGCGAAGAGGAGCTTATGGCTACCGCGAAGAACCTTGGCGCGCCGTACAATCTCGTGGTCGAGATTCACCGCACAGGTAAGCTTCCCGTTCCAAACTTCAGCGCGGGTGGAGTTGCCACTCCTGCGGACGCATCTTTGATGAGACAACTCGGTGCTGAGGCAGTGTTTGTGGGTTCCGGAATATTCAAGTCCGATCAACCTACCAAGCGTGCAAAAGCAATTGTGGAAGCTACAAAGCATTTCAATGAGCCCGGTATTTTGGCTGAACTTTCCAAAGGACTCGGAGAGGCTATGCCAGGACTGGACATTCGTCAAATGGACGAAAAGGATATGCTGTCTAATCGGGGATGGTAGTGTAAGAAAAGGTCTGGGTGCCCAGACCCTCGTAAACTTGCCAGGTTTTACCGATAATCCATATACAAGTGCCAGGTTAGGTGACAAATATTCTCTGTTTTGGGGTTGTTAGCTATTGACAAGCCCGTTTAGCCATGCTATATTCGACTAGGTGTAACGTCCAGACGGACTGTTCGTTACGTGTAGAATTCGCTCAGAATAGGGTACAATACTTCAGCTTGATGTATGGCATACCCACCCACTGAAGCGAAATAGCAAGGAGAGACCTGCTTTTAAGCGGGCGAAGGGAAGGGACCGGAGTGAAGACCACAAAGGGTTTCACACTGGCTGAATTGCTTGTAGTGATAACGATTATCGCTATCATTGCGGGTATACTGTTGCCTGTTCTGATCCAGGCGCAGGATACTGCACGTATGAAAGTGTGCGTCAGTAACCTGAAACAGCTTGGCGTCGCGTTCCGTATGTACCTCGACGACAACAGCGGCTATGCACTGCCTGGCCCACCGCAGACGTGGGATATGACGCTCGACCCCACACCGCTTCAGAAGTATCTCAAGGAACCACCAGTCGCTACAGGCCGTGATGATGCTATTGAGAGCAATCCAAAGCGCGTTTGGATATGCCCCGGTGACCACGGCAGCGGAAACGAAGTGCCCAGATGGCGTTACTTCCGCATTCCACTCTCCAGCTACTATTATCCGTACGGCGCGTATACAGCATCAGCCGGTAACATCGACGTTATGAGAGGGCAGACACGTGTCAACGCTCCCAGACGACCTGAACTCTGGTGTCGACCCAGCAAAGATATGCTCTTTAGCGATTGGGGAGCAAACTTCCACAGAGGCGTGAGAGACGGCAGCGGCAACGACTACACCAAGTGTGTGAACTTCATAATGCTGGATGGCCACGTGATAGCTGGGACGAGGTGGGACAGGTTCGACCGGATTCCTAACATTGCCACCATCTATCATAACCCGTATTCTTGGGGTTACAATCCGGCTTACGAATAGAAGCTATTATTTCTTCTGATTTCGACAAAAAATAATCAAGGGCGCTCACATTGTGAGCGCCCTTTGTTGTCTAACCTAACCCCAACAGTCTACGATCGTCGCCAAATGGTGCCGTCAGGTCGGTCTTCCAGTAGAATCCCGGCGGCTGCCAATTCCTTTCTGATTTCGTCGGCTCGCGCCCAATCCTTCGATGCCCGCGCTTGTTCTCTTTCGGAGATCAACTCCGCGTAGTGAGGTTCAAGTTCATCCTCCTGAGCACTTGCGGTGGCGGTGTCTAATTTTAAGCCCAAAACTTTATCAAAAGTGAACAGTGTGTCGAGCACTCCATACTCCTGACGTCGGTTGGCTTCTTTGATCATCTCCCACACAACTGCCAGTGCACGGGGAATATTCAGGTCATCATCAACCGCTTCGGCGAACCTGTCTTTGTATTTTTGAACCCATTCTGGTTCGTCACCACCGGCTCGACTAGCCTGGTTTACAAAGGCTTTTAGCCGATCATACCCGGCAGCAGCGGCATCAAGTGATTCCCAAGTAAAGTGGAGCTTGGAACGATAATGCACTGTTAGACAGAGGTAACGGTGTGCCATCGGGTCGTATCCGCGGTCGATTAACGACTGAAGCGTTAGGAACTCGCCAGCGGATTTGGCCATCTTGTCGCCGCCTCCCACAATGAGGAACTCACCGTGCAGCCAGTATCTAACGAACTGCTTCCCTGTTGCAGCTTCGCTCTGTGCTATCTCATTGGTATGATGAACCGGAATATGGTCGATACCACCGGTGTGAATATCTATCGTCTCTCCCAGGTAACGCATCGACATGGCCGAACACTCAACGTGCCAGCCGGGAAAGCCCATTCCCCAAGGTGAATCCCACTGCATCAAGTGGTTTGCGAACCTGCCTGCGGCTTTGAACCAAAGCACGAAGTCTGCAGGATGTTTCTTGTCTGGGTCTTCCTGGACTTCGGCGCGTACCGCTGTTAGCTTCTCTTCAAGCGATTGTCCCGCGAGTTTGGTGTAATCAGGGAACTTGTTGGCTTCGAAGTAGATAGCTTGGTCAGTCTCGTAGGTGAAGCCACGCTCTTGCAGTCTCTCCACTACCGCCACCATATCGACGATATGTTCAGTAGCGCGAGCCACCACCGCTGGCATTAGGATGTTCAGTCGTTCGACATCCTTGAAGAAGGCTTCCTCATAAAACCGTGCGATGTCCCATATGGACTTACCTTCCCTGCGCGCACCAACCTCCATCTTATCTTCGCCGGCATCTTCATCCGATGTAAGGTGACCTACGTCGGTAACGTTCATAGCCTGCCTTACTTCGTAACACTGGAACTCAAACGCCCTTCTCAGTGTATCTGCAAAGACATACTGCCGCAGATTCCCAATATGAGCGTAGTTGTAAACAGTGGGTCCACACGTGTAAATGCCGACTTTTCCCGGCTGAAGTGGCTGAAAATCCTCTTTCTTGCGCGTGAGCGAGTTATACAGTTGCATCTGGTTCTTCAGTATTCTCCGTAGTATTTGGGTTGTAGTCGCTAGGGAGTGTGACGTGCACTCGTGTTTCCAAAGCCTCGACTCTTCTTTGTAGTGAAAGGATCAACTCTCCTTCTGGGTCCAGGCCGCGTCCGTGGGTGAGTGGTTCAGCTTCTACTTTCATTCCATTTCGCACAACAACTCTACCCGGAATCCCTACCACCGTGGAATCCGCAGGAACGTCTTTCAGTACTACTGCATTCGCACCGATTCTAACGTTATCCCCAATAGTAAGTGCCCCCAGAACCTTTGCACCGCAGGCGATTACCACATTGTTGCCGATTGTAGGGTGTCGTTTCTTTTTTTCGAGACTGACTCCGCCGAGGGTCACGCCGTGGTACAACAGCACTCTATCACCAATTTCCGCAGTCTCACCTATGACTACTCCCATTCCGTGATCTATGAAGAACCCTTTGCCAATCGTAGCTCCAGGATGTATTTCAATACCGGTTACCAACCGATTAATATTTGAAAGCACTCGTGCGAGTGTCCGCAGTTTCCATCGCCACAAGCGGTGTGCAACACGGTGCCAGAAAATGGCGTGAACTCCAGGATACGAGAACACTTCCAGCCAGTTTCTTGCCGCAGGATCTCTCTCAAAGGCTGCTCGCCAGTCACTTCTAAACGTGTCGAACATATTCCTCCATCTCATCAGCCAGTCTTGAGGCTGTAACAGGCAATTCAGTACTATTGTACCCGAATATACCACGCTGATAGTCAAACTTCAAGCTAACCACGCTTCAGCGCGAGTTAATGACTTCTTCTATCAAGTTGGCGTGCAGTTTGGGATTTGCAGCGATAATGTTGGTATATGGGTTCCTTAGATCTATCGGATAACCCTCAAAATCGCTGGTCTTCCCACCGGCTTCCTCAATTATGATGGTGCCTGCTGCTATATCCCAGGAGTTTATCGCTCCCTGCAAATATGCATCAGTTCTGCCAGTCGCGACATACGCCGATATCAACGCCGCCGAACCCAACCTGCGGAAGTACGACGTGCGACGTGATATTCTGTCCACATAACCCACAAACTCTTCCCGGTCGGTTCTGCGCCTCAGCCAACTGATTGAAATAATCGCATCGTCCAGATCTGCCGCGTTCGAAACCTCTATGGAGTTGCCATTAAGTGTGGCACCGCGGCCGCGTTCGGCTAAGAAGAGTTCGTTGTGGAGTGGATCATAGACAGCTCCGCATACTGAGACGCCGTTTTTTGCCAGTGCAATCGATACACAGAAGAACGGAATTCCGAGAGAGTAGTTTCGAGTGCCGTCGAGTGGGTCGACGTACCACACGTATTCAGAATTGCTCTGGTTTTCCTGTCCTGCTTCTTCAGATACGATTCCGTGATCCGGAAACGTCGACCGAATTTGCTCCAGAATGAAGCGTTCGCTTTCAATATCCACATTTGTTACAATATCGCCCCTGTGGTCTTTCGTGTATTGCGATATGATGCGGCCATAGTTGTCCCTGATTATAGCTCCGGCTCCTTTTGCCGTTTCGCGGATGAATTCGAGGATTTCCATTTTTGCTCCAGTCTGAATACTTTCCGTATCTACTACGGTTCCTAATGAAGGGAGTCCTTCCCGCGCGGTTTGCCCAAATGCAAATATCTATCGACGAGGTTGTGGGGAGCCTAGAGCCCAGGGCGGTTTTCCGAGCTGCGTTCGCAGTACGATTTCGGGTTTGCCTGACCTCGATATGCTGTGTGCTGAGACAGTAAATAGTGTGTTTCTTCTAGCCGAACTGGGATTCTCAAGCTCACCGGTCACTGTCACTGTTTCATTAGGTGATAGATCAACTCGCCTGTACCACGAAGGACAGGTTAGAATGAGTGCACGTCCGGAACCGTCATCAAGAATATACGCGCTAGTCGATTCAGTAGGAATTATGCGTCCGTGCAGTGTGACGAGCGGTGTTTCTGCCTGAGCAAGCGCATCAGCGATTCTGAGTGTCTTTGTTCTAGTGAATGCGAGTTCTGCAAACACTCCGATGGCAATTGCCAACGCCACAGCTACAGGAAAGACTCTGAGAAACACTGCGTCACACCCCCTCACGCCTTAGTTACAACCGTATTATCATTATACCGGAGCCGTCTTACGGTCAAACTGCTGCGGGCGAGTTGACCGCTGCGTTGGGTTCGTTACTGTTTGACCACGCTACAACCTCTCAGTATAATTAACGCAGTCGGCAAGCCGACGAATACCCGAAAGGGGAGCAACAAATCATGCGCGTCTTCTGTTGTATTTTGTTTCTTGTCTTTTCCCTGTTCTTTAGTGCTGCACTTGCAGCAGATGAAGTGGTAGCGTCGAGCGTCGATTTGACCCCGGTTCTTAACCCTGGGGACTCACTTACTTACAAGGTCAGAGTTCAAGCGTCTGGAACCGCTGTGGCACCCGGCGCGACTCTGCCCATTCCTTTCGATACCACTTTGAATGTGGTGATGCAGTACACAGTGGGCAAGCCAGACAAAGAAGGCGTTTCGCAAGTGACAATTGCCGCCAAAAGCGCGTCCGCTCAGCTTGGCGAAGGAAATGAGATTGTCTTGCCGCCCTCATACTTCCCAAAGATCATCGCTTTTGTCGATAAATCAGGCGAGATCAAGCGTATGTTCGTCTCCGAGACCACTGCCTTAAAACTACCTGGTATCAATTCCAGAAACCTGATACTGCTGTTCAACACTTATGCTCCTTCTGAGCCTGTAAAAGTTGGCGACAACTGGAAGAGACTCGTGGCGCTTCCAAACGAATCCGACAAGTACGATCTCTCCTGCACCCTGAAGTCAATAGGGGAGGTCAGTGGCGCAAAAGCAGCCACCATCAAAACTGATCTCAAAATCGTGGCTCCCGCTGATGCTGAGTATTCAGCAAAGGGATCAGCCACGTCGAGTTTCAGTCTTGACAACAGGCGTCTTTTACAGTCGGATGCGGAAATGACTGCGAAAGTAGTAGATGACAAGCCCAACGCATCTAACGAAGAGGCTTCCGGCACAATTGAAGCTGTTGTAAACATCCATATTGAGTTAGCAACGCTTGTGGAAAAGTCAGCAGGAACCAAATAACACTTTAGTAGAGGGCTCGGATTGGTTCTTCTCGGGATACTGTTCACAGGGATCATATTGCTGATTGTCAGCAAATGGTGGGTCGATGGCACGATCAGTGGCACCGAATTAATACTGATCTCTGGCGTCTACGGCAGTCTTGTTACAGGATTCTTCGTGCTACTTAGCAATAGGCAGACGGTGGCAACAACTCTGATTCTCCTGTTTCTTATTGCCACAGCAGCATATGCAATCTATCGCCAACAGAAATTTGGTATTAAGCAGTTCTATAAGGAGAAAATCAAGAGCTATCAATTGGTGATTGAGGCGGATCCAGCGAATTCCGCAGCTCGATCGCTGCTGGCAAAAGCCTACTATGATCTGGGCGATCTCGACAGCGCAATTGCAGCCATGGAGTTAATGATGCAAGTGTCGCCGACATCGCACAAAGAATCGTATGTATTGAAACAATGGCGAGCCGAGCGGGAGCTTAGGGATTCGCATACGATTGTCTGCAAGCTCTGTCATTCTAAAAACATCTGGGGCCAGACTACCTGCATAGCGTGTCTACAACCTCTTGTTTACAAACAGAGCAAGCCGCAGCGCAGCGTGGACGAACTTCGCAGGTGGATAACGTATTGGATTATGGGCGCATCGTGGTTGGTTCTCGCAGTGGTGGCTTTTGTTATGTTCTCAGTGACCACGGCTGTTTTCGTGATAGTCTGCAGCACGCTGGCTGTAACGGGATGGATGCTGATTTCTGCTTCGAAAGGTTGATGAATTGAGATACTCTGCCTCAAAAGGTGTATTCCACGATAGGTTTGTCACTCTCATTGTTACCCTTACCGGTGGGCTTGTTGTTGCCGGACTCTTGCGGTTCAACTACTCCGCGAGAGGTTACGAGTATTATTTGGTTGGCAACCTCATAGGCATTCTCTTCATCCCATTGCTAACGATATTCTTCGTGTTCCGTGAAGATCCGTCCAAGTTTGGGTTTCAGCTAGGGGAATCACGCCACGTATGGCTTGCAACCACTGTAATGCTGGTGGGGATGGTGGCGATTCTGATTCCGATCTCGAGCCGCCAGGATTTCCAGACTTATTACCCCATATTCAGACAGTTTGAGTCCTTTTACGATGGAGACTATTTCAATCGCTCAGATACCGTAGCGTTAATCTATGGTTGGGCAAGCTACGGATTGTACCTGTTTTGCTGGGAGTTCTTTTTCAGAGGATACTTGCTCTTCGGCCTTGCTCGAACCATCAAATGGCCTGCTATCATTATTCAATCCATTGCATTTGGCATACTTCATTGGGGCAAAGTGCCTATTGAGGTTGCATCTTCATTTGTCGCAGGTTTCATTCTGGGTGCTGTCGCTCTCAGGGCGAAATCATTCTTGCCTTGTTTTGTGCTCCATTGGGCTGTATCAATAGCGCTCGACGTCCTGGTTCTTGTTAGAGGATCAGTTTAGCCAATCACACATAAGAACGCTCGATTCTCGAAATTCAATCACTGCCCCGTTATCACCCTTTGTGTCGTCCAAAAAGTCACCCGTCTGCGCCGCTAATTACATGGTAAAAACACCAGCCTATGCGGAATGAGATTCTATGATGACTGATAGTCTTACCAGTCTGAAATGTCTCATCAAATAAACGGAGGACGCAGATGAAGCTCAGAGCCCTTATCATCGATGACTCCAGGGTTATGCGCAACATGGTTATGGAGTCTCTTCGGCGGACACAGTTAGCCGAGTTCGAGTTTGTAGAAGCCGAGGACGGTGCCGACGGGGTATCCAAGTTCAACCCAAAGAATACAGATATCGTCTTCGTCGATTGGAATATGCCCAAGATGAGTGGCATAGAGTTTGTTCGCAAAATCCGCCGTGAACACAAAAACGCTCCAGTGCCAATCGTAATGGTAACCAGTGAAAAGGCTATCGGCAAAGTAGAGGAAGCATTGGATCAGGCTGGAGCCAATGCATACATCGCCAAGCCATTTACTGTCGAGTATATGCAGCACAGACTGAGCCCGCTGTTTACTGAACTCGCCACTAAGCAGACACAGAAACCGGGCGGAGGGTTTTTTGGCAAGCTGATGGGCAGCTAGAAAGCTTGTGTGTTATGTCAAATCAACAGGTAGTAATAGACCATAGCGCCGCCACAGAACTCTTCGATTGTGTTCGAGATTCGGCGCAGGCGACATTTGAGATGATCTGCGGCGGTACTCCCGCCTGCGTGTCATCGGAGGATTACGACAAGACAGTGGACGGAATCACTTCGGTAATCTCCCTAGTTGGAGATGTAACCTGGACAGTAATCCTCAGCGTGCCAGAACCTACCGCCGTTGCCTTGAGCGCAAAGTTCGCCGGCTTCGAAATACCCTTTGACAGCTCCGATATGAACGACGTCATAGGCGAGCTGGTAAACGTTTTGGCTGGCGATATTGTAGCAAGGCTTGATGAACGCAGTGTCAAGGTAGATATGTCCCTTCCAACAGTGGCTCGTGGCAAAGAGATGACACTGCATATGCCAGGTGGTACACCGGCGGTTGATTATGTATTTTCAACCCCAGAAGGCGTTTTTCAGGTGGTAGTTGCCGTGGGGGAGCCCGCGAATATGAGACGGAGTGGAGTTTAGCTATGAGTGAAGTGGATGGTGGGTTCGCCGAGCAGTTTGCGAGTATTTCGGCGGACTTATTGGCACTTGAGCCAGATGATCGTGAGGGTATAGTGCGTATCGGCGCGAGCCTGGAGCAGTCGATCGCCGCGGTGCCTCACACTATTCCACGATTGGTGGATCTCATTGGTACGTTGCTCGAGGCGCTGCAGGCACTTTATACGGGGTCTGTACCAGATCCTGCTAAGCTGAAGTCATCGATAAACGAAGCCGCGAGTGCAGTGTCTACACATATAGGTTCAGAAAACGCCTCACTATGCGATGAGTCACTCGATGTTGCTATGCAGGTGATGCGCGTTGCACTCTGCACTGAGGATGTAGCTGAAGACACCACTTCAGAAGAAGCACCCAATGATGCATCGGATGTTACTCTAGACGACGTGGCCGCTATGTTGGTTCAGACCGAACCAAACGACAACGATGGTGTGGCAAAGATCGTAACTGCACTTACTACGTTGGAACAGGCTGGCGGTTACGAAGAACAAGTGCGCCAGTCGATTATCTCTGCTTAAGGAATTGTCGGAAGGCAAGTCGAGTGATGCAAATGAAGCTTTCTCAGAAGCGGGTCGGCACTTGGATGCCGCTATGCTTGCGAAAAGCTTTGGAACCACTGATCCTGAGCCTGAGCTGGAAGCTCCAATCAAATTGGAAGTGCTGGAGTACAATAGCGAAGACTCTCTTCCAGCCGACGCCGACCCAGGACTCCTCTCAGAGTTTATCACGGAGTGCAGAGAGTACATAGAAGGCGCAGAGGCATCGCTTCTAACGCTGGAATCCGAGCCCGAGAATACAGAGGCTGTAAATACAGTCTTTCGAGCGTTTCACACCATTAAAGGTACCTCAGCATTTATCGGTTTAACCAGCATATCGGAGCTTGCACACAAGGCCGAATCGCTTCTCACCCGCGTAAGAGAGGGGGAGATTCAGTGTGTCGGCGGCTATGCCGATTTGGCATTGCAGTCGACCGATATGCTTAAAGAGTTGATACAAACTGTCCAGAACGCGCTTGGCGGAGAACCGCTCATCAAGCCAGATGGTTACGACGAACTGATGGGCATTCTGGTAAATCCAGAAGCAGCAGGAGTGAGCACTGATTCACAGGGGACAACAGACACTCCGCGAGTCGGTGACATTCTCGTAGCAGAAGGTCAGGCCAGCCGCGAAGAAGTTGAAGTTGCTGCAGCGGAGAAGGGGCAACTGCCAATTGGTGAAGCCATCGTGCGCGCTGACGCTGCCTCTGTTACAGAAGTCGCCAAAGCTATACGAACGCAGAAGCGCATTTCAGCATCGCAAGCAACTGTGGAGTCGTCTGTGCGGGTGCGAACGGACCGCCTAGACAGGTTGATAGATACAGTCGGTGAGCTGGTTATCGCTCAGTCTATGGTAGCCCAAGACGGAACGGTAGTCCTCGGAGATCATCACGAACTTGCTAAGAAGGTGACTCACCTCGGAAAGATTGTGCGAGAACTCCAGTATCTCAGCATGTCAATGCGTATGGTGCCCCTCAAACCGACGTTCCAGAAGATGGCGCGACTGGTAAGAGACGTAGCACAAAAGAGCGGGAAATCGGTGGAATTTATCACCGAAGGCGAAGACACCGAGATCGATCGCAATATGGTCGATATCATCAGTGATCCACTTGTTCACATGGTGCGCAACGCCGTCGACCACGGCATAGAGACGAAGGACGTACGTGTCGCGAATGGCAAGCGCGCAAAAGGCACAATCAAACTTCTCGCTTACCACGCCGGAGGAAATGTTGTAGTCGAACTCCACGACGACGGCAAAGGGTTGGACAAGCAGAGAATTCTTGAAAAGGCAATCTCCAGAGGACTAGTGGAGTCCGACAAAGGAATGACCGATGCGGACATCTTCAACCTCATCTTCGAGCCTGGTTTCTCCACAGCCGACAAGGTAACTGACGTCTCAGGCAGAGGCGTTGGAATGGATGTGGTGAAAAAGGGTGTCGAAGCGCTCCGTGGTCGCATAGAGACATCGTCGCAAGCTGGTGTCGGCTCGACCTTTGCAGTCCACGTTCCACTCACGATGGCAGTAACCGACGGAATGCTCGTGAGAGTGGGCGAGGAACGTTACATAATCCCAACACTCAGCATCGAAAAGAGCTTCCGACCAACAAGCGATGCGCTTTCTACCGTTACAGGCAGAGGCGAGTTAGTGATGCTGCGTGGAGAGTTGCTGCCAGTATTCCGACTGCATAGGCTGTTCAATGTGACTGGCGCAATTGAGTCGCTGACCGAAGGTCTGCTGGTGATTCTCGAAGATAGAGACAGGCGTTGTGCGCTTCTAGTAGACGATCTTCTCGGTCAGCATCACGTCGTCGCAAAGCCTCTCGGCGACGGGATTGGAAGAATTAGGGGCATTTCTGGTGGTGCGATACTCGGCGACGGGAGGGTGGGACTCATCCTCGACGTACCTGAAATATCGGCAATGGCAAGACAGACTGCGGGGTCTAAAGATGATCGCTCTGCGTCGTGCGCGGCGTAGACAGAGGCTCCGGCAAAATGGCAGGGGGGAAGACAATGACAAAATCACTGGCCTCGTCTGCAGGAACGGAATCCAGCAGGCGGACCGCATCAGCGAAAGAGGCGGAAGGTGGGGGGCGCTACCTCACATTCTTCCTCGCGGGGGAGGAGTATGGACTCGAGATTCTGAAAGTCCACGAGATAATCGGAATGATGTCCATCACACCAGTGCCTCGCACTCCCGAATACGTACGGGGAGTAATCAATCTTAGGGGGAAAGTAATCCCCGTGGTGGATCTGAGACTTAAGCTAGATATGCCAGCCGAAGAGGCGACGGAACAGTCGTGCATAATCGTTGTGCAGGCTAACCGCCGCGATATTGGCATTGTAGTCGACAGAGTCTCCGAAGTCCTTACGATATCCGGCGAAGACATAGAGGATACTCCTTCTTTTGGAACCTCTGTCTGCTCGGACTATATCCTTGGCATAGGCAAGTCAGAAGGCAAGGTAAAACTGCTTCTCGATATCGACCGAGTGCTGCAGATGCAGGAAGTCGATATCACAGGATCCGAAGTTGAGACTGACGAGAATGCAGAGGAAACCATGCCACTTGCCGCTTAGGCCGAGTGGACACAATAATGGCATCAGAAAGGAGTAGATTCGCAATGTGGCAAAACTTGACAATATCAAGGAAGATCGTTGTTGTTGGAATTGCAATCACGTTTATGTTCTCTTTGGTTTTTGCGTGGATGCTGCCCAAGGTTAAGTCTTCATTGTATGAAGAGAAACGGCTGGGCACAAAGAACATAGTGGCTACAGCAGTTGGAATTGTAGATCACTATGTCAAAGAAGCTGATGCGGGTAATCTTACTACCAAAGAGGCTCAGGATAGAGCGAAGTCTGCAATCGAAGTTATGCGTTATGGCTCTGGTGATTATGTATGGATCATGGATGACGACGGCATCATGATTATGCATCCCACGCAGCCACAGCGAAATGGAGAAGACTGGAAGGGCGAGAAGGATCCAAGCGGCAAGCCGATGATTGTAGATATGATAAATGTCTGCAAGAGCAAAGGCGCTGGATTTGTCGATTACGTATGGAACAAGCCCGGACAGACCAAGTTAGCTCCCAAAATATCATATGTGGAGTTGTCACCTAAATGGAATTGGGTGGTCGGCTCTGGCATATATGCGGATGATGTTGAAACGCAGATACGCTCCACATTTGTAAAACTTCTGGTTTCGGGATCGGTGATAGCGGTACTGGGCGTGCTGCTTTCAATGGTAGCAGCAAGATCCATATCAAGAAGGCTGGTCAATCTTACAACAGGTGTACACAAGGTGTCACTTGGCGATACTGCAGTTACGATTGACGACAACTCCAAGGACGAAATCGGCCAGATGGCACAGGCACTCTCGACTATGGTCGACAATTCCCGCACCATTGCCGAAGCTGCAGAGCAGTTGTCTGTAGGAAATGTAGATATAACTGTCGAGCCCAGAAGTGACCTTGACGTCTTGACGCACAGCGTAAACAAATCAATCGCTGCTGTAGATGTGATGCGCAACGATGTAAAGACTCTGTGCATTGCCGCCCTTGAGGGACGACTGAATGTAAGAGCTGATGCCAGCAAACACTCGGGCGTTTTCGGCAAGATAATGCAAGGCTGGAATGACACCCTGAACGCCGTGGTCAATCCGATTACAGAATCGATCGATATATTAGACAGAGTTGCTCAGAAAGACCTCTCTGCCCGAATGACAGGGGAGTATAAGGGCGATCACGATAAGATCAAGCAAGCGCTTAACACAGCGGTTGACCATCTCGATACCGCACTGTCGAATGTGTCGGTAGGGTCAGAGCAAGTAGCATCAGCGTCCGAGCAGATATCATCCGGCAGCCAGGAATTGGCGCAGGGTGCATCTGAGCAGGCATCGTCACTTGAAGAGATATCATCTTCACTGCAGGAGATGTCTTCAATGACACAGCAGAACACCGGCAACGCCAAAGAGGCCAAGGGTCTTTCTGATGAAGCCAGGAGCACTGCTGCCCAGGGAGTCGATTCAATGAGAAGGCTCTCCGAGGCGATCGATAAGATCAAAGCCAGCTCTGATGAGACAGCAAAGATCGTCAAGACGATTGATGAGATAGCGTTCCAGACCAACCTACTTGCACTTAACGCGGCAGTAGAGGCCGCAAGAGCGGGAGATGCAGGCAAAGGCTTTGCAGTGGTAGCAGAAGAGGTGAGAAACCTAGCAATGCGGAGCGCAGAAGCTGCAAAGGATACTGCAGATCTGATAGATGGATCAGTAAGGAACGCTGAAGAGGGTGTGAGTATCAACTCAGAGGTTATGAAGAACCTTGAGGAGATCAACCAGCAGGTTATGAAGGTCTCAGAGGTTATGGCAGAGATAGCAGCGGCATCTGATCAGCAGAGCCAGGGTATAGAGCAGGTCAACGTGGCGGTAAGCCAGATGGATCAGATCACCCAGCAGAATGCTGCGAACTCAGAGGAATCAGCTTCAGCATCTGAAGAGCTTGCAGGACAGGCACAGGAGATGCAGAGTATGGTTGCAAGCTTCAAGCTGACAAATGCTGTAACGACAGCAAAGCCAGTAACGAAGCGCGTATCGAAGCCAGTTAAGAAGCAACCCGTAGCAGTAGCTACAGCAAAGAGCAGTGTCAGCGTGGATCCTGCGAAGACCATTCCGTTCGATGATGATTCGGACGTGCTTCAGGAGTTCTAGTGATCGCAAGATCGTCGATTTACACGGGTTAGAGATGGGCAGGCATTGAGCGGAAGTGTAGCCAGTGCCTGCTCCAAATCCCCGGTGGCAAGGAGTGAGTACTTATGTGGCGAAATATGCCCATTTCCAGAAAGATAATAGTCGTTGGAATTTCAATCACGCTGATGTTCTCCATTGTCTTTGCTTGGATGCTGCCGAGTGTGAGAGCTTCACTTTATGAAGAGAAGCGTCTTAGCACCAAAAACATCGTCTCCACAGCCTGCGGCATCGTTGAGCGCTATATCAAAGAGGCAGATGCGGGCAATTTGACTACCAAAGAAGCTCAGAAACGAGCAATGACCGCCATAGAGATGATGCGTTTCGGGTCTGATGATTACGTATGGATTAACGACTTGGACTGCATCATGGTAATGCATCCAACAAAGCCAGAGATGAATGGAACTGATGTCTCTGGTCAGAAAGATCCGAATGGCAAGGCTATGTTCATCGAGATGCGAGACACCTGCAAGAGCGAAGGTTCAGGCTTCGTAGAGTATTGGTGGCCGAAACCAGGAGCAACCGATTCTTCTCCGAAGATATCGTACGTTCAGTCCGCTTCAAAGTGGGGCTGGATCGTTGGCTCGGGAGTTTACGTAGATGATGTAGAAGCGCAGATGAGATCTCTGGTTATGAAGATTCTCGGTGCCGGTCTCGCAGTTACGATACTTGGAGTTTTGTTGTCACTCTGGGCGGCGAAGTCAATTTCCAAACGTTTGGTCGGTCTGACGAAAGGCGTGCATCAGGTTGCACTCGGTGATACCACCGTTGCGATAGATGATGAGTCAGAAGATGAAGTAGGGCAGATGGCGCAAGCTCTCTCAGCAGTAGTCGAGACCTCGCGAACAATCGCCGAAGCGGCGGAACAGTTAGCTGCTGGGAATGTAGATATCACAATTGAACCTAGAAGTGATGTCGACGTTCTAACTGAGAGCGTTAACAAGTCCATAGCAGCGGTAGACGCAATGCAAAAAGACGTCGATACAATGTGTGCCGCAGCACTGGAAGGCCGTCTGAATAAACGAGCCGATGCCACGAAGCATGAGGGAGCATATAGAGGCATCTTGCAGGGCTGGAATGACACCCTAGACGCCGTAGTCAATCCGATTACAGAATCGATTGGTATATTAGACAAAGTTGCTCAGAAAGACCTCTCTGTCCGAATGACAGGGGAGTATAAGGGCGACCACGATAAGATCAAGCAAGCACTTAACACAGCGGTTGACCATCTCGATACCGCACTGTCGAATGTGTCGGTAGGGTCAGAGCAAGTAGCATCAGCGTCCGAGCAGATATCATCCGGCAGCCAGGAATTGGCGCAGGGTGCATCTGAGCAGGCATCGTCACTTGAAGAGATATCATCTTCACTGCAGGAGATGTCTTCAATGACACAGCAGAACACCGGCAACGCCAAAGAGGCCAAGGGTCTTTCTGATGAAGCCAGGAGCACTGCTGCCCAGGGAGTCGATTCAATGAGAAGGCTCTCCGAGGCGATCGATAAGATCAAAGCCAGCTCTGATGAGACAGCAAAGATCGTCAAGACGATTGATGAGATAGCGTTCCAGACCAACCTACTTGCACTTAACGCGGCAGTAGAGGCCGCAAGAGCGGGAGATGCAGGCAAAGGCTTTGCAGTGGTAGCAGAAGAGGTGAGAAACCTAGCAATGCGGAGCGCAGAAGCTGCAAAGGATACTGCAGATCTGATAGATGGATCAGTAAGGAACGCTGAAGAGGGTGTGAGTATCAACTCAGAGGTTATGAAGAACCTTGAGGAGATCAACCAGCAGGTTATGAAGGTCTCAGAGGTTATGGCAGAGATAGCAGCGGCATCTGATCAGCAGAGCCAGGGTATAGAGCAGGTCAACGTGGCGGTAAGCCAGATGGATCAGATCACCCAGCAGAATGCTGCGAACTCAGAGGAATCAGCTTCAGCATCTGAAGAGCTTGCAGGACAGGCACAGGAGATGCAGAGTATGGTTGCAAGCTTCAAGCTGACAAATGCTGTAACGACAGCAAAGCCAGTAACGAAGCGCGTATCGAAGCCAGTTAAGAAGCAACCTGTAGCAGTAGCTACAGCAAAGAGCAGTATCAGCGTTGATCCTGCGAAGACCATTCCGTTCGATGATGATACGGACGTGCTTCAGGAGTTCTAACGATCGCAAGATCGTCGTTTTACACAGGAAATAGCCGGGCAGGGTTGAAAGACCTGTCTGGCAGCCTAGCAAGAGGTTCCGATGGAAAAGACAATGACAACAGAACTGACACAAGAGCAGTTCGAGAGAATCAGCGGTATTGTCTACCGGATATGTGGAATAGATCTTCATTCTGGTAAGGAGGTTCTTGTTCGTGCGCGCTTAGCGAAACGATTGCGTGCGTTGTCGCTTACCACCTTTGATCAGTATATGGAGCACCTCGACAACGACACCTCCGGTTCGGAACTGACAACTATGATCGATTCGCTGACTACGAATAAGACCTACTTTTTCCGTGAGTCTCAGCACTTCGATCACCTGGGTTCGAGCGTGTTGCCTGAACTCCAGGCTAAAGGTGCTCCGATACGGATATGGAGTGCCGGTTGCTCGACTGGTGAAGAGCCGTATACACTGGCTATAGTCGCCAAAAAGCATTTGCCAAACTCTGGTTCTATCGACTTGAAGATACTGGCCACCGACATTTCATTTCGGGTGCTGCAAACAGCCCGTGAAGGAGTCTACCAGCAGGATCAGCTTCAAGATGTGCCTGTCAGGATGATGAGTGACTACTTCACGTGCATTCAACCAAAGACTCCGCGCGAGTACAGGGTGAAAGATAACCTGCGATCTATCATTAAGCTCGCAAGACTCAATCTGATGGAGTCTTGGCCTATGAAAGGCCCGTTTCAGGTTATCTTCTGTCGGAATGTGATGATCTACTTCGACAAAGCCACGCAAGAGAGGCTAGTTCAACGGTACTGGGACATCCTTGCTCCTGGCGGCTACCTGTATGTGGGGCACTCAGAGAGTCTAACGGCGACTTCACACAGGTTTAAGTACATTGGGCCAGCGATCTACCGCAAATGAGCATACTACTGGTTCTTCGAGGTGATTAGTGAAGCACATAGTAGGCGTAGCCGATATGATAGTGTCAGCGGATCCGGAAGATGAGATCGTAACCCACGCCCTTGGCAGTTGTTTGGGAATAACGGTTTACGATCCTGTTGCTCGGGTTGGCGGAATGCTGCACGTTATGCTGCCTCTATCGTCAGTAAACGTCGAGCGTGCCAAGTCAAATCCGCACATGTTTATTGATACTGGGGTTCCGAGGCTGTTTATTGAGTCTTACAAGCTCGGAGCTGAAAAGAAACGACTCATTGTGAAAGTGGCGGGAGGCGCGAGCCTTCACGGCCATAACGAGGATGATGACTACTTTCAGATAGGCAAGCGGAACTTCGTAATGCTAAGAAAGCTTCTTTGGAAGAATGGAGTTCTGCTGCAAGCTTCTGAAGTCGGTGGGCGAGAGTCGAGGGCAATGACTATGGATATGGCTACCGGCGAGACGACCATTAAGGTGAACGGCGTCACGAGATCTCTGTAACCAATCGTGTGCACAGAGATCGCAAGTGATCTTTTGGAATGAGGAGGGTATTGAATGGCTCTCAATGTCTTAGTTGTTGATGATAGCGCCGTAATGCGCTCGATGATAATCCGAACGCTGAACCTGTGTGGGGTGCCGTTGGGAAATATCTATCAGGCATCGAACGGAGCAGAAGGGCTGGATGTGCTCAGCAACAATTGGGTGGATCTGGCCATGGTAGACATCAACATGCCGGTGATGAACGGGGAAGAGATGATAGACAGAGTGCGAGCAACGCCCGAGACATCGGATCTTGCCGTAGTTGTCGTGTCTACGGAAAGCAGTGAGACTCGTATTGAGTCTCTGCGTGAGAAAGGCGCCGGTTTTGTCCATAAGCCGTTCACCCCGGAGTTGTTGCGAGAAATCATAACCGAGATTACAGGAGTGACAGATGAAGAAACCTCAGACGGAGATGGTTCAAGTGGAGCTGTACAATTCGGCGGCTATGACTTTTGAGGATTTGGCGTTCATGCTTGCGTCTTCCGAAGCAGCAGAGATGCACTCGGATGCTCAGTACACCGGAACGTCTTCTGTTGGATTCTCTGGGCGTTACATTGGGACGCTGTTCATAAGTGCATACGGTTCTGAGCTCTTGCCTTCACTTACAGCGAATATGCTCGGAGACTTCGAACCGCCAACAGAACAACAGCAGCGCGATGCTCTTGGCGAAGTGGCGAACGTCATCTGTGGAAATGTCCTTCCTGCCATCACTAGCCCGCAGGACGTGTTCGATCTGGATGCCCCACAGTTTTCGACGGAACTAGTTACGCCTGATAGTGGCACACAGGTGCAGGTTTCCCTGCCACTCGACGAAGGACGGGTTGATATTGTTCTATCAATTATGAACGTCCTTCCCGCGTGAGGAGGTTACGACAAGTGATTAGAGTACTGATAGTCGATGATTCCGCTGTAGTTCGCAAAGTGCTGACCGACGGTCTTAGCAAATACGATGACATCGAGGTGGTTGGTACTGCAGTTGATCCCTACATAGCTAGGGACAAAATTGTCAAACTTCAGCCGGACGTCGTAACTCTAGACCTCGAGATGCCCAGAATGGACGGGTTGTCGTTTCTCTCCAAACTAATGAAACACTACCCGATTCCCGTAGTCGTCGTAAGCTCTCTCACGCCAGAGAACAGCGAGACTGCGATGCGGGCGCTTGAGGCAGGGGCAGTTGAGGTCATATCCAAGCCGGGCTCCACATTCTCAACACCGGATGTAGATAGACAATTAGTTCACGCTATACGAGCTGCGGCATCTGCTCGAGTGTCACGACCACAGGAGCGTCCGCAGGCCACAGGAGTTGAGCCGGCCAAGCTGCTCATGGAGACGACACACAAAATCATCGCTATCGGCGCTTCAACAGGTGGGACATTGGCTGTGGAAGCTGTTCTCTCTGAGCTGCCAGCCAATCCACCCGGAATTGCGATTGTTCAGCACATGCCGGAACACTTCACCAGAACCTTCGCTGAGAGGCTCGACCGAATATGCAGGATGGAGGTTCGAGAAGCACGGGACTCGGATGCGCTGGTGCCAGGGTTAGCCCTAATTGCTCCTGGAAACAAGCATATGATTCTGCAACGCAGCGGTGCACGTTACTATGTTCGCATCAAAGATGGCCCAGCGGTGCATCACCAGAAACCAAGTGTGGATGTATTCTTCAACTCTGTAGCAACAGCAGCCGGACAGAATGCTGTGGGAGTCATTCTTACCGGAATGGGCGCAGATGGTGCAAAGGGGCTTTTCGCAATGCGCCAAGCAGGAGCACACACAATTGCTCAGGACGAACAGTCCTGCGTAGTCTTTGGAATGCCCAAAGAGGCCATCAAGCTGGGGGCAGCGTCTGAAGTAGTATCTCTGAACAACGTTGCGTCCCGAATGCTCTCGGCGCTGGTTCAAAATTCGCAGAAAGCAGCGTAGCGAACAAATGCAAAAGGGCCGGCCGAACAGAACGGTCGGCGCGGCCCCAAATACTCAGTGGCTCAACGTGAGAGCCAACATTACCACTTAAGGTCTTCGGATCATCTGCTTGAGTTCGGTCAGGTTGCCGGCTCTTGAAAGTGCTTCTTCTTCAGTGATCAGTCCGGCTTTGTAGTACTTGCTGAGGCACTGGTTCATCGTCTGCATCTCCCAGAACTCTCCCTCGGCAATTGCCTGATAGAGCTGTCCAGAACGTCCTTCTTCAATCAGCTTGCTGACTGTCGGGTTTCCCACCATAATCTCAACGGCAGCTATTCGCCCAGGGCCATCCGCACGTGGCAGCAACTGCTGAGAAACGATACCTTTCATCGAGTTAGCCAGGCGCAAGCAGATCTGGTGCTTGTCGTGAGGCGGGAACATGTTGATGATTCTCTCCATAGTTTCCGCTGCACTCGTGGTGTGCACGGTTGAGAAGACCAAGTGACCCGTCTCAGAAGCCTGCAGCGCTGTGTTCATTGTCTCGACGTCTCTCATCTCTCCGATAAGAATGACATCTGGGCTCTGTCGCACGACATACTTTAGTGATTCAAGGAAGGAATCGGTATCAATTCCGATTTCTCGCTGGTTGATAATCGACTGCTTGTCAGGGTGAACAAACTCAATCGGGTCTTCTACCGTCACAATGTTGCAGCGTCGCGTGCTGTTGATGAGATCAATCATCGCCGCCAGTGTTGTAGACTTGCCACAACCTGTTGGTCCTGTGAGGAGCACAAGTCCCTGACGTTCTTTGCAGAGGCGTGCAACTACAGGGGGCATTCCGAGCTGTTCAAGCGAATAAATGGAAAGTGGGATAATTCTTAAAACTAAACCAATGCTGCCCCGCTGCTGATACACGTTTACTCGGTAGCGGGCTACACCTTCAATAGTGAAGGCGAGATCCATTTCGTGTCTGCGCTCGAATCGCCCTATCTGTTCGTGAGACATGATACTATAGGCGAACTCGCGGGTATCCGATTCGGTAAGTGCAGGCAGTTCGGTGGGTGCAATTCTACCGTCCACTCGAAGTGTAGGCGGTGCGCCCTCCTTAAGAAATATGTCCGAAGCTCTTCGTTCCGCTGCCAGTGCAGCAAGTTCCTTGAGTTCCATATCCTGACTCGATTACTCCTTTCGGGCGTGAGTTAAACGACTGATAACCACAAAAACGATTGTCCCAGCCAAGAATGCTATAAGAACAGTAATCCAAAGTCTGGACGACCCTTTCCCCTCAGTCCTGTCACCTTGAGGCGATGCTTTCTCTTGACCTTTGGGAATATCAATCAGCGGCAAATTCAATCGATCGAAATCGTGGTTCTTTATCGAAATTTTATACACTTGAGTGGATTGTCCCGCGGCAGAATTCCAAGCGATATCGACATACTTGTCGCTGTAGTTCCTGAGCGTTTGAAATGGGAACGTTCCATATAAAAAGAAGACCAGTTCAATCTGTTTGAATCTACGGAAAGTCAGCACAAATGGCTCGACTTGCAGTGTTCCAGCTCGCCAGTCGACGATGCCGACCGTATTCAGAGATATAGTACGGTCGCCTTCTTCATTTCCGATCTCGGCGTTTACAATCTCTCGCCCGAGAGCAGCAGATAGAGCCTTAAGATCCTCTTCGGCGGTCTTCTCGGATACGGAGCCATTGTAGACAATGCTAATATTCTGGGCTGGTTGGGCATCAGAGGCGACTAGTATCACAACGTCCGGCACTGTTATCGGTTTGGGTTGCTCTGCAGCTTTCTCTTCGCCATCAGCCGACCCGACTGCAGTGAACAAGAGCATGCATACGACCAGCGCTGCGATAGCGTAACATCTATGTTTTATCGGATGGTCGTACAACGGCATCATAAGCATTCAGCACCAGTATAATAATTGGTTATTGTTCAGTTGCAAGTCTACACCAGTGAGCAGGTTGCGTCAAGCAAAAGCCGCAATTGCGCAGCAGCCTAGTGCAGCAAGCTCATAACGCAGACAGTATTGCAGTCGATAGAGGTAAGGTTCGCATACCCTAAAGTCAGAGGCAAGCACGGTACGTTGACAAAACATATGGTCACGCGGTCTCAGATTTCTGGTATCATACAATCACTATGCAGAGACGCAGACTGTTATTCGATGCAGGATTCTGGATTGTTTTGCTAGCCATTATTGGCGTGGTAGGTATTCTCCGATGGTCGCAGGTGAAGGATCGCACGCTTGTCACCAAGGCTGTCACGCAGGCAGAGAATTTCGCGAAGGCGGGTGACCTCGACAAATCGGCAGCAGAGTTTCGACGGGCAATGAAGGCTTCAAAAGGCAAGACAGCTGTGTATTTACTTGCTACGGAGAGAATGCTGTCCATTGGCAAGCGCAAGAACGACAAAAAGGCTTACGAGTTTGCCGCAGAGTTTGCATCGGAAACCATCAAAGAAGCCGATGCAAACAGATTGAATCCGAAGCTTCGCGAAGAAGAACTTGTCTCTCTGCTTCTTGAAACGTCAGATACATACGTGACTCTCAACCGCGTTGATGATGCTGTGAAGCTACTGAATCGTGCTTTGGGACTGCGTCCAGAGGATCCTTTTGTCCAGAATTGGGTTGGTTATACTTACGCAGTAACAGGGCGTAATCTAGATAAAGCGTTGGATCTGGTTCAAAATGCTCTTAAGGCTTATCCAAACAATCCAGCAATAATCGATAGTCTGGGATGGGTCTACTTTAAGCAGGGCAAGTATCAGGAGGCTCTCGCGGAATTGAAGCGGGCCGTCATCCTCGCTCCCAGTGAGCCGGAGTTGCGGTATCACCTAGGCGCAGTCTATGAAAAGCTGGGCATGAAAATGGAGGCTGAGTTGGAACTCCGAAAAGCGCTGATACTGAATCCCAACTTAGATGATGCTCACTCTCTGCTGAGGAGGCTGCAGATAAGTTCTAGCGATTAGGTCTCGATGGAGAGTGTTTTCAACCCTGCCCAGTTGCCACTGCGCGTGATTCCAACTATGTAGACTGCTACCTGCACCTCACCCAGTCGAAACACACGCACTCTCGACAGGTTGTCTTCGATGGTCGCTTTGAGCTTACTGAACTGTTCGGCGGTATTCCTTTCTTCCTCGCCAAACCAGGATTGCTCCTTTGTGAGGCCATCAAAGAAATCCTCGAAAGAGGTTTCTACTATAGGAGTGCCAAGCGGGCTGCAAGTAAGCTCTAGAAGTCTATCGGTACTGATCTGCTCACCATCTCCGAGCCATTCAAACGCTTCAAACGGTTCGTCGCTTTCGCTCTGGTACATCAAACCCGCAGCAGCCTCATCAAGTGTCGTTGCAGTGTCTTGTAATTCCATAATTAGTTGCCTCCAGAGCGGGTTGGTTTGCAGGAATCCACCTATAGCTAATAGTCAAGCTAATTAGACTCCTTAATAGGAGTTCGATCCACCTTCTTTTTGAGTGGTTTGATAACTTCGGATGGTACATTGGAGAAGAATTCATAACCCGTCAGGCGTTCAACTTCCTCTACCGACACGCGATATTTGAACCAGTCTTTCTTGCTTACAGACATTGTGTTCGGCATTATAACGGCGATAAGTCTCGTTTTACTGTTGACTCTAGCTATATCATCGTGAGAAGCTCCATCCAGCACCATAATGACTTTCCAGCATTTCGATGGCACAACGACAGTATTCTTGCGTCCAATGATGCTTCTCTTTCCATTTTTGCCACTTCCACCTTTTCCAGATGGGCCGCTGATAATGTACAGCACCTTATCATCCCGTGCAAGGTCGCGACAGTACGACTCCAGTCGCTCCCAAGTTCTCTGGTTCAGATCGGGCGATTGAGGCACAATGTTGCTCATTACGAAGGTGGATTGGCTCATATTGGGGTCAGCCGTTCTATCGCCGTGTGGGCACATATGACCGCGATCAAATCCACTGTCGGCATAATCGCTTGGCATCACCTGTAGATAATCCGGGAGCTGTGAATCCGGGTGGAATTGGCCTCTTTCAGCAACGCCTAAACCCTCTTTTGTTAGACGCCAGCTCACCCAGTTAGGACGCCCTTCTCTGCCATTGTACGAGAGCACAAAGTGTCTGTGGCAAACGAGAAGGTTGTTCTCTTCGAAAAACCCAGCAGTTGCATTGCTGGGGTTTCCCATCAGCAAGTGAGGACTTGTATCAGCAGCTCTGTCCGGCAGGCAACCGCCTGTCAATATAGTAAAAGAGAGCACCAGCAGAGCCAATTCAATTCTTGCTAATAGCCGGTTATATCTGGTGTCATTAGTCATCGTGGGGCACCCTCTGATTCGGTGTTTCTATTTTTCGATAGGTTCTATGTCACTTAGGGTTAATCCTTCTAAGCGATATGCACATTCTGTGTGTTTGACCATTGTCGCCAGGCAGTCGCCCGTGGTAGAATCTACCAGCGGACACCGAGCTCATATTATAAGGTGTTGTGCAACTACGGCAGGGGAAGGAGCTTGCGTACTTGGACAGTAAGCCGACTTCGGTGAGGCTCAATCTTAATCAGTTCGACGAGACTCTAAAAGCACTAGCAGCAAATTACCGAGCATATGCGCCTGTGAGACTTGCAGGCAGAGGGCGATTCTCAGATTCAGACTCTATTCGATATGCTGAAATTCACTCCGTCAATCAGATAGTCACCAGTGAGAAATCTCACTTTTCTCCCAAAGAGATAGTCTTTCCAATTACCCAAACACTGTTCTACCTAGCAGAATCCGGTTATCAAGAGCCATCGGTTGACGACCATGGCATTATCATATTTCTTCGATCCTGTGATATACACGCTATGAAGAGACTTGATACGATGTTCCTGGAAAATGGTGACAGGAAAGACACCTACTACGAGAAACTGCGCTCCAGTGTAAAATTCGTGCTTCTGGAATGCAGAGAGAGCTTTGAGAACTGTTTTTGCGTATCAATGGGTACTAATACCACCGACGAATACGCTATGGCGGTGCGGATTGGCGAAGATGAAGTTTTTGCACAGATTCGCGATAGTGTCTTTCTAAATGCACTGCCCGCTTCTGTAGAAGGCGTCGAGTTCAGCCCAAGTTTCGTAGCTTCAAACGAGGTATCCGTCAATCTTCCTGAAAAGGAAGTGCTGACAAGAGCTATTCGCGAAAACGCGTTCTTCGACCACTCAATGTGGGACGATTATACCAATCGGTGCATTGCCTGCGGAAGATGCAACACTCATTGCCCAACTTGCTCCTGTTTTACGACTTACGACATCCATTACGATGACAATCCAAACAGTGGCGAACGTCGCAGAGTATGGGCGTCGTGCCATATAGATCGTTTCACAGATATGGCTGGTGGGTGCTATTACCGCGAAGACAACGGTTCCAGAATGCGATTCAAGACGATGCACAAGGTGTACGACTACTATCTGCGGTTTGGTGAGCATATGTGTGTTGGGTGTGGTCGGTGTGACGACGCTTGCCCAGAGTTCATATCATACTCTAACTGTATAAATCTGGTGAGCGCAGCGCTGGAGGAGGGTTCCCGATGACTTCCAGCTACTATATCCCGATTCCGGCGAAGATACTAAATATCACACGGGAGACCGCCATCGACTATACCTACCGTCTCGAATGGCCTGTTCAACCCGAGCCAGGGCAGTTTTTTGAGGTTTCTGTTCCACGTTTCGGGGAAGCGCCATTTTCAATTAGTGGATTCGGTGATGGTTACCTCGATATGACTATTCGTAACGTGGGCCAGGTAACCAGCGCCATATTCGACATGCAGGTTGGGGATTTGCTATATCTGCGCGGCCCTTACGGCCACGGGTTTCAGATGAGGCAGTATATGGGCAAGAGCCTGATAATTGCTGCTGGTGGCACTGGCCTTGCACCCGTCAAACCAGTTATCAACTACTTTACCTCGCATTTGGACGAAATCAGGCGATTCGATGTTCTGCTCGGATTCAAATCGCCCGACGACATACTCTTCAGCGACGAAATCGAGCATTGGTCGAAGAAGACCAATGTCCAGGTAACGGTAGACCTGACCGCCGAGTGCTGGAGTGGGAATGTAGGGCTCATTACCGAATTGATCAAAGATATCGAGATCGCTGATCCAGGCAACACTGAAGCGATAGTCGTAGGGCCTCCGCTTATGATGAAATATTCTGTTCTTGGTTTTCAACAGCGAGGACTTACGAGTGAGCAGATAACCCTGTCTCTCGAACGCAGAATGTCGTGCGGTGTCGGAAAATGCGGACACTGCAAGATTATGGATAATTATGTATGTCTGGACGGGCCGGTATTCAATTACGCTCAGGCTCAGTGGCTTATTGATTGAGGGAGTATACCTTTGGGGCTGGATCTGAACACCAAAGCAATTATTCGTAACGCTTATCGCACAACTTCCGACCGAAACTGCACGTGTCTGCGCATTCGAGTGCCTGGTGGTCACATTGCCGCGCACCTGCTGACGGTCGTACAAAGAATTGCCGAAGAGTATGGCAATGGAACGGTTCACATTACAACTCGCCAAGGGTTTGAAGTGCCTGGTATTCCCTACGAGAGTATGCCCGAAGTAAATAGACTGCTCTCTCCGTTGATCAAAAACCTCGAAGTTGCGATCGGTCTTGATTGGGGCGATTTAGAGTCGGGGTATCCTGCTGCAGGTACGCGAAACATTTCGGCGTGTATCGGTAATCGCGTCTGCCAATTCGCAAACTACGACACTACCGCACTTGCCGCCAAAATCGAGCGCACTGTCTTCCCCAACCACTACCACGTAAAAGTGGCGGCTACGGGATGTCCGAACGACTGCATCAAAGCCCATATGCAGGACTTCGGTATCATAGGGCAAGCGTTAGTTGAGATCGACAGCAGTCGGTGCATTGGATGCGAAGCGTGCATAATCAATTGCAGAAAACGGGTTACGGGAGCTCTCAGGCTGCACAATCAGAAGGCTGTGAGGGATGAGCGGCGCTGTATTGGTTGCGGCGAATGCGTTCTGAAGTGTCCGACGGGCGCTTGGACCCGCAATCCCGATAAGTATTTCCGTTTGGTGGTGCTGGGGCGCACTGGAAAGAAGAACCCGCGGCTTGCTGCGACTTTCGTCGAGTGGACCACCGAAGAAGCCATACTCAAGATAATCCACAATGCCTACAAGTTCATCGACGAGCATATCGACAGATCTCTACCCAAGGAGCATTTGGGGTATATAGTCGACCGAGCGGGCTATCCAGCATTCCATAAGGCAGTGCTCGAAGGTGTGGACTTAGGGCCAAGGGCTCGCGTTGCCGAGACCCTGCAGTTTGTCGGCTACTGGTACGAGAGGGATACTGGTTTAACGGCACCTCCCTAATACTAATCACTTCGTAACCGGCAGCCTGAACATGTGAAGAACACGAGACAATGGAGGTTATTGTGAAGAAGAAACTGACGAACAACGCCGGCGCTCCGATCGTAGACAATCAGAACTCGATGACTGCTGGCCCACGCGGCCCAATGCTGCTACAGGATGTCTGGTATCTGGAAAAGCTGGCTCATTTCGATCGTGAGGTGATCCCAGAAAGACGCATGCACGCCAAAGGCTCCGGCGCTTTTGGCACTTTCACTGTGACTCACGATATCACGAAGTATACGAAAGCGAGTGTCTTCTCGCAGGTTGGCAAGAAGACGGATGTCTTTGCCCGTTTCTCGACAGTGGCAGGCGAACGCGGTGCGGCCGATGCAGAGCGCGACATTCGCGGGTTTGCCCTTAAGTTCTATACCGATCAGGGGAACTGGGATCTTGTCGGCAACAACACCCCGGTGTTCTTCCTGCGTGACCCACTCAAGTTTCCGGATTTGAATCACGTTGTAAAGAGGGATCCTCGAACCAACTTGCGAAGTGCCAAGAACAACTGGGACTTCTGGACACTGCTGCCTGAGGCGCTACATCAGGTTACCATACTGATGAGCGACAGAGGCATTCCGTATTCATACCGCCATATGCACGGTTTCGGAAGCCACACGTTCAGTTTCATCAACGCGAAGAACGAGCGGTGCTGGGTGAAGTTCCACCTTGTGACTCAACAGGGAATCCGGAATCTCACTGATTGCGAAGCAGAAGCCATAGTAGGCAAGGATCGTGAGAGCCACCAGCGTGATCTCCTCGAAGCAATAGATAGGGGTGACTTCCCACGGTGGACGATGTTCGTGCAGATTATGCCCGAATCAGATGCCAAAAACTACAAGTTCCATCCCTTCGACCTTACCAAAGTCTGGCTGCATAGTGATTATCCACTGATGGAGTTGGGTGTTCTCGAGCTCAATCGAAACCCGGAGAATTACTTTGCCGATGTAGAGCAGTCTGCTTTCAACCCGGCAAATATTGTCCCCGGGATCGGATTCTCACCCGACAAGATGCTTCAGGGTCGATTGTTCTCTTATGGTGATGCGCAGCGCTATCGCTTGGGCGTCAATCACCATCTGATTCCGGTGAATGCTTCTCGTTGTCCAAACGTTCACAACTACCATCGCGATGGGCAGATGAGAGTTGATGGCAACTTCGGCGCCACACTTGGTTACGAACCAAACAGCTACGGTGAGTGGCAGGAGCAGCCGGAGTACAAAGAGCCTCCTCTGGAGCTGGATGGCGCAGCAGACCACTGGAACTTCAGAGAAGACGATGATGACTACTATACCCAGCCGGCTATGCTTTTCCGAATAATGACCCCGGAACAGAAGTCCGCTCTCTATGGCAACACAGCCCGAGCGATGGGGGATGCACCGGATGAAATCAAGATTCGGCACATTGGCAACTGTATGAAGGCTGATCCTGAGTATGGCAAGGGTGTAGCCGAGGCGATGGGAATCTCACTCGATCGTGTTCCGAAGTAACTCAAAAAAGAGGTTTTGTCGTCTGTTTGTCTAATTATATAATCTCGGGTAGTGTTTACTGGAAGCCCTGAGCATCGACTTTGGGTTATCACTCAGGGCTTGCCCTTATGCGCGCCCGCGGCTCGAAGAGTTTATGGGCTTCGGAGTATACAAAGGACTATCTGGCTGTACAGTTATGACATTAAAGCACCCAATAAAGCTAAAAGAACTGATGAGCGCAGCTGCATCTGCGGGAATAGTGGTTCCAGCGTTCAATATTCCTTATCTGCCGATGGCGCGCGCCGTCGCAGAAGCAATGGAGGCACATAACGCTTTCGCGCTTATGGAAGTGGCAAGGCTCGAGATTAAGAAGTTTGAATCGAAGAGTTTCAGAGCAGTTGCCGATGAATACCGCAAGTATGCCAATCCGGCTTACGTAAGTCTGCACCAGGATCATATTCCAGTCATCGACGAGGACGGCATTAGAGTCGACTGGAGAGCAGATATTCAAGAAGGTATCGACGCCGGGTACAATTCGGTGATGATCGATGGTTCTCGGCTGCCTTTCGAAGAGAATATGGCGGTCGTAGCCGAAGTCGTCAGTATGGCACACCCGCACGGAGTGCTGGTAGAAGCTGAACTCGGCTCTGTTTTTGGTCACGAGTCTGGCCCAATGCCTCCATACGAAGAGCTTTTTGCATCAAAGGCAGGGTTTACCATTCCAGAGCAGGCGAAAGAATTCGTCGAAAAGACTGGCGTCGACTGGCTTTCTGTTTCTGTGGGATCTGTTCACGGCGCTATTTCTGGAGCAGCGAAGAGTCAGGCGAAAGTGCAGGCTATGCTGGATATTGAGCATCTCCGCCGACTCTGGGATGCAACTGGAATCCCGCTCGTGTTGCACGGAGGTTCGGGGATTCAGCAGAGCTACATTGACGACGCAATCAAGAATGGAATAGCGAAAATTAACATTGGCACCGACATCCGTCAGCCGTACGAGCGCACACTGGCCGAAACCGGCAGTGTCGAGGCTGCACAGGCTGCTGTAAGCGAAAAAGTCGGGCAGATTATTACAAACGTATTCAGTATCGCAGATTCAGCAATGAAGCTTCACAGAGCAGTCGGAGACTGACTGCAAAAAATCTACGAGGCTGCAAATGATTCCTCGCAGCGGGGAAAGGCCAGCTACGAATGAGTCTAATGGGAGTTGATATCGGCACCACAGGAATAAAGGCTGTGGTTTTCGACGATAGTGGCAAGCAACTCGCTCTTGCCTATGAAGAATATAGACTGCAGTTCCCTTTTCCTGGGGCTGCAGAACTAAATACTAAGGAAGTACTGCAGGCGGCGAAGAGAGTAATTGCTAAGGCCGCTGGTGAAGTCAGGCCGAAAGACCCTGTAAAGGCAATCGGACTGGCTTCTCAGGGAGAGGCCTTCAGTCCGTTTACATCAGATGGCGAGGTCATCGGAAACGCGATGGTCTCCTCTGATACTCGAGCAGAATCGTACGTGAGTGGATGGAAGAAGCTCTCTGCCGAGCGGTTGTATCAGATAGCCGGCCACACGCCGTATGCAATGTATTCGCTGTACAAGCTGCTTTGGTTGAAGGAGAATCAACCAGACGTTTGGCGGAGAACCTGGAAGTTCCTGTTCTTTGGCGACATTATTGCGTGGATGCTTACCGGTGAGACCAAGACTGATTATTCACTCGCTGCGCGCTCTATGCTATTCGATGTGAAGTCGCTCACGTGGTCGGACGAAGTGCTCTCAGCACTCGAGCTCGACCCGGCGAAGCTGCCAACGCCTGCTCAGAGTGGAACTGCAGCAGGGGTGGTTCTGGGAGACGTGGCAGAGGAACTCGGGCTGGAGCCTGGCGTTATAGTTGCACTAGGTGGGCACGACCAGCCAGTGGGGGCATTGGGTTGTGGTGGAGCAGTCGCCGGTAAGGCGGCTTATTCCATTGGCACGGTGGAATGTATCTGCCCGTCGGTGGATCACCTTATCCTTACGTCCGCACTGATGAAAGCGAATCTGGCGATGTATCCTCACGTTCTGCCTGAGACATACACCACCGTGGCTTTTAATCTCACAGGTGGAGGCGCGCTCAAATGGCTCCGTGACAACATCGCACTCACCGAAGCCACCGAAGCGAAAGCCAGGGGGGAAGACCCTTACGATCGCATAACTGCTGCCGCATCGAAGGAGCCTGCAGATGTGATTCTGGTGCCGCATTTTGGTCCGACGGGAACACCGCACTTCGACGCTTTCGGTGCAGGGACACTGTTTGGAATTAAGTTCTCTACTACCAGGGCAGAGATCATCCGTGCGTTTCTCGAAGGTATAACGTACGAGATGAAGTGGAACCTTTCGATACTTGAAGATGCTGGGTTCCGTCTGGAAGAGCTCCGCGTGGTTGGCGGGGGTGGAAAGAGCGCGGTATGGATGCAGATAAAATCCGATGTGCTCGGCATTCCGCTCACTACTATGCAGGTAACCGAAGGCACTTGCATGGGCGCAGCCATACTTGCCGGAGCAGCCGCAGGGGCATTGGACCCCGCCGTGGCCAGCTCCGAGTGGGCAAAACCAATTCGCACTTTTACACCGAGATCCGAGTACGCACCAGTGTACGAAGAACGGTTTACTATATACAAAGAGATCTACAATTCGCTAAGCGCTGCAAGGCGCATGTTGCATCTGGAAACTAGAAAAGGAGAGTAGTGATTATGGCAAATTGTACGAAGAAATCGACATTTGCTCTCTTCTTCGGGAACAGGGGGTTCTTCCCCGGTTCGCTTATCGCCTCGGCCAGAGAAGAGATGGTCAGCACTTTGAAGAAGCTGGGGCACGATGTACTGATAATGGATGCCGGTCTTACCAGACACGGCGCAGTCGAGACGATCGCCGAGGGGCAGTTGTACGCCAATTGGCTTCGCGATAACGAGGGCAAGTTCGATGGAGTAATTCTGTCGCTGCCGAACTTCGGCGACGAAAATGGTGCAGTTGCTGCATTGAAGAAGGCCGATGTGCCGATTCTTGTGCAGGCCTATCCGGATGAGTTGGATCAGATGGCGCCAGAGGTTCGCAGAGACGCTTTCTGTGGCAAGATGTCTATTATGGACGTTTTCTATCAGAACGACATCAAGTATACGGCATTGAAGCCGCATACGGTGTCGCCTGCGAGTTCGAGATTCAATGAAAACATCGACCATTTCGATAGAGTCTGCCGAGTCGTGAAAGCGGTCGGAGAGATGAGAGTCGGTGCCGTCGGTGCACGATGCACACCGTTTAAGACGGTTCGAATCGATGAAGTAGCTTTGCAGCGAGCAGGTATCACCGTTGAGAGCTTCGACCTGTCCGACATATTCGGTCAGATGAAGGGTTTGGCTGCCTCATCCGCTGTATACAAAGCAAAGGCCGAGCTTCTGAAGAGCTATGCCGACGTGTCGAGAGTTAGCGAGACTTCCTTTGACAACATCGTCCGATTGGGAGTTGTGCTGGACAAGCTAGTAGAGGACTGGCAGCTTGATGCAATCGCAGTGCGCTGCTGGCTCGAAATGCAGAACCAGCTTGGAATCTCGCCTTGTCTCATAGTGAGCGAGATGAACAATCGCATGGTTCCGGCTTCTTGCGAGGTCGACGTTGGTAACGCAGTCGCTATGCACGCACTCTCTGCAGCATCTGGTAAAGTCTCTGCGTGTCTCGACTGGAACAACAACTACGAGGATGACGATGACAAGTGCATCCTCTTCCACTGTGGCCCAGTGCCTCAGGAGATGATGACCAAAAGAGGAGTTGTCACAGGTCACGCGATTCTGGACAACGATCCCAGCGTGTCTTGCTCTGATGGCTGCAATCAGGGGCGCATCAAGTCTGGTGCATTCACCTTCGGCAGCCTTATGACCGACCAGGGCGATTTGAAATGGTATCTGGGCGAGGGCGAGTTCACAACAGATCCGATTCCAGACAACTACTTCGGATGTGCTGGTGTCGCCGAGATTCCCGAGCTTCAGGACGTACTGATGCTTGCTGGACGAGAGGGACACAGACACCACGTTAGCACGACCTTCGGGGAGTACCTCTTCCCGATGTTCGAAGCTCTTGGTTACTATTTGGAGCATGATGTAGATGTCCCTCAGCTTACGTAGGACAGCAAACGCTCTGCTCTGAGTAATATCAGAAGGCCTGGTGGCAACGAGTCCGCCAGGCCTTTTCAATGCGTATTTCTCAAGATACGATTACATCATTCTTCGAATTTCCCTCTGGCTCGCTTCTTCGCATCGAGAAGCCTCGAAGTAGTCTTGGGCAGGTTCGAGGGTTTTTCACCTTCAATTGGTTGTGGTTCATCCACATTGTGATTCTCCGTAGCTATGGATATTGGTTCAAGATTCAGTGCGTCTTACAACAACTATTTCGTTGAAAAAAAACTGCAAACCCTCAAAATGCAGACAGGTTTCTAGCTAGTATACTCGAAAAGTAGGTGAAGGTTCCATGAGAAGCAACGAAGAACGATAACGTCCGATTCTAGCAACAAAAGCGAAATATAGGTTACCCCTTCTAAAGTGTGTAAAATTGGTTTTGCATATCTCTTGGCAAGAA
>CAZCCV010000002.1:0-155521 GCA_964497515.1 uncultured bacterium
GTTACAAAGATAGCATAAATCACAATAAAGGGGACATTTTCCCTTTGCAAAAAAGAGGACATAGTCCCTCTGCTATAACACGTCGTATTGCAGCCGGGGCTAGTGCGGATGCTGCCCACGGCGATTGGATTGCCAACAAGCGCCAGATTTTCAACCTTTCATTACTTCGATTTCGTAGCCGTTCGGATCGTCGATGAAGTAGAACTTTCCACCTACAGGCCCGTCTTCCGGCCAAAACTCAATTCCTTGTGCCTCCCATGTTTTTCTAAACTCTTCCAGGTCTTCGACTGTAATTGCAAAATGAATCAGGTCTTCCGGCACATTGAATTGATCGTGATCGGGCGAGTATGCCAGTTCGATTTCCGTGTCATTTCCCGGCAAGGTCAGAAAGCAAAGCTGGTTTCCTTGCGGTGACGCTCGTTTCTCTGACGACTGAAAGCCAAACAACTCTGTATAGAACTTGATCGACTCATCGAGGTTCTTCACTCGGATCCTTGTATGCAGGAACCGCGACTTGAACTCTGTCATAATGCACTCCTTCTCGCAAACTTTGTGGCAATAATACAAACTGAGGGAAGAGCTTGGCCCTTCCCTCAATAATTACCCAGAATGCTTCAGGCAGCAGTATCTATCTTCTACCCTGTTGCGGCCCGTTAGGTGGTCGCTGAGGCTGTTGCGGATAACCCTGCTGAGGCTGCTGTGGGTAACCCTGCTGATGTGGCGCTTGCTGAGGTGGCCTGGCACCGCCCTGTTGCACTGGCTGCTGCCCACCTTGCTGCCCCTGCGAAGGAGCCTGGCGGCGCATATAATCGGGAACTGCTTCGCCGAGTTTCTCCAGTAGCTCATCAGGTCGCTCTGCCAACCTGAGCATCTCGTCCTTTTCGATGTTGCCTTTTACATAGTGATCGAAGAGCGACGAGTCGAGGGTTTTCATACCCACTTGGCTGCCGGTCTGTATCGCCGATATGAGTCCGTGTGTCTTGCGGTCGCGGATCATATGCTGAACGGCTGGGGTACAAATCATAATCTCAAAGGCTGCCACTCTTCCGCCGCCCTTCTTCGGAAGAAGAAGCTGGGAGATAACCGCCAGAAGGTTTCCTGCCAACTGGGTTCTAATCTGTTCCTGCTGGTCGAAGGGAAAGACGTCTACAATTCGGTCTACGGTTCTCGCTGCCCCGGTTGTGTGTAGGGTCGAAAACACTAAGTGTCCAGTCTCAGCAGCACGCACTGCCGAAGAGATTGTCGCCAGGTCTCTCATCTCACCAACGAGAATGCAGTCCGGATCCTGCCTCAGAGCTTTGATTACACCTATATCGAAGGTCGGTACGTCCATGCCAACTTCCCTTTGCGAGATAACCGATTTGTTATGGTTGTGGTAGTACTCGATGGGGTCTTCGATTGTTATGATGTGACACTCGCGGTTCTTGTTGATGTAGTCGATCATTGTGGCGAGTGTGGTGGTCTTTCCACTTCCAGTTGGCCCGGTAACCAGGATCAGCCCTCTCGGTGCAGTGCACAGTTCCTTGACGTTGTCATCTAGGCCTATCTGTTCAAAGGTCAATAGCCTGTAGGGAATGAGTCGCAAGTTCATTGCAACTGTGTTCTTCTGCATAAATATGCTGACCCTGAAACGAGCTTTGTCGCCGTATGAAAGACCGAAGTCTGCTCCACGCATTTCTTCGAGTTCGCGTAAGGCTCTTTCTGTTGCAATCTGCTTCACCATATATACAGTCTGTTCGGGAGTCAGATTGCCGTATTTCTCCAGGCGGTGCAAGCCTCCATGAAGTCTGATAGTCGGAGGATCTCCTACGACGAGATGGAGGTCTGATCCGTCGAGTTCGACGATCGTATCGAGTAGATCATATATATTGATCATTCCCTGCGCTTCTTCCATTATCCCTCCACGGGCCGGACAGCAGGACGACACCTACGCCGCCGGCTTCGGTTTCGTTTACAACTGCTCGAAGCATAACACGGTGAGCGACCGCTGTCAACGGGTCTTGCCTTCGCTCGTGCTTTGATGTACCCTTACATTGGACAGCAATTGATCCATGGGAGGTAGAGCAAATGAGGAGTACACCTATTGGACTGGTTATGCTTAATGATGAGCGTGAACACGTCCATTCGCTGAACATCCAACAGAACATGGATGTTGTCAGACGTTGGGCCGAAGTCATCAGAAAAGGTATGGTAAACCGCGATGGCTCGGCGCCCGACGTCGTTACAGCCTCTAAAACTATCACTTCTGTCAGAGTGGCACAGGAGATGGGAGAAGAATTGTCCAAAGCAGGCTGCAAACAGCTTGTGATGTGTTACAACGTTTGGAATTTCCCGTATCTGGCGTGGCCACTGGTCAACAGTTTCGGAGCGGATACACCGATTCTCTCGCTGTCGAACAACAACGGTGAGTATCCCGGAAACGTCGGACTGTTGGCATCGGATGGGGCGCTCAGACAAGCCGGGCGCAAAACACACCGTATAGTAGGCGACATTGACGACCCTGTGACCCAGGCGAACGTATTCGATTGGCTGAGAGCTTCGCAGGCGGTCACCACGATGAAAAACGAAGTGTTTGGGCTCTACGGTGGCCACTCTATGGGTATGGAGACGGGATTCTTCCATCTTACACCCACTGTCAAGGCCATCGGCACTAACTGCTACCAGATCGACCAGCTATGGCTTGTCGAAAAGATGAAAACAGTCCCCGAGAAGGAAGTCGAAGCAGGCTTGGCCTGGCTTAAGGACCTTCTGGGCGACAGACTGCTCTTCGATGGAAAAATGCTGACTCCTGAGACCCTCAAAACCCAGATTAGGCTCTACCTGGCGATGCAGATGGTCAATGAAGAGCAGGGATTCGATTTCTGCGGCTTGAAAGGCCAGAGAGAACTGTCCGAATACGTCTGCCTGGGCGATGTAGCTGAAATGATGCTGAACGACCCATACGATTGGCGCGGACCGAAAGAACCTACGGTATGCGCTACCGAGGCCGACGCCAACGCGGCTATTACAATGCAGGCGCTCAAATACATCACTGGTGGGCTGCCGACGCTCTTCATGGATGTCAGATTGTATCATCCCGAACTCGACATTTGGGACTGGTGCAACTCTGGCAACCACTCGTCGTGGTACGCCCGAAGAAGCTGGGATGCCAAAGAGAACTTCAAATCGATTACGTTCCATCCGGCTCTTGAACTCTACTTCAAGGCGGGTGGGGCATCGGTGGAGTTCGATGCAGCTCCTGGTGAGATGACCTTTGCACGTCTGGGGCTTTGGGATGAGAAGCCGTATATGGTTATTGTTCCGGGAGAAGTTGCGGAGCTCTCTAAAGAGGATCGCAAGTTGCTGAATGCACAGACCGACCCGACGTGGCCGCACGTTCACGCCAGGCTTAAGTGTACATTCGACGACTTCCTTGCTACGTTCCCGGCTAACCACGCTCAAGGCGTATACGGTAATACGGTTCGCTCACTCAACTACTACTGCGAAATCGCAGGAATCACGCCGGTGATTCTTGGTGGAGCAGGTGAAAAGCGCATCAAGCCAATCTGGGAGCGAGTAGTGTAAGATGCCGAAAATAGCGATGATTGGTGCAGGGAGCGTCATTTTTTCGCGCAACCTGTGCGGTGATATTCTGTCGTTTGCGGAGCTCGGTGAGTCTGAAATCGCACTAATGGATATAGACGAGGAAAGACTCGAGCTTGCGGAGGTAATGGCGAAACGGGCAGCAGATTATGTGTGTGCTGCTCCGAAAATCAAGGCTTATACCGACCGCAAGGCCGCACTCGATGGCGCTGACTACGTCATCAATATGATTCAAGTAGGTGGCTATGATCCCTGCACCATCATCGACTTTGAGATTCCCAAAAAGTATGGGCTGAGGCAGACGATTGGCGATACATTGGGTATCGGTGGAATATTCCGAGCTCTCCGCACTGCTCCGGTGTTATTGGACATTTGCAGAGACATCGAAAACCTGTGCCCGGATGCGTGGCTGCTCAACTATGTGAATCCGATGGCTATCAATACTGCAGTGATTCTAAGGGGGTTTGATATTAAGACCGTTGGCCTCTGCCATGGCATTCAAAGCTCGGTGGACTGGCTCGCATCTGTTCTTAACGTTCCGAAGAAAGAACTCCAGTTCCTCGCTGCTGGCGTGAACCATATGGCGTTCTTCCTCACTCTTGAACACTTCGGTGTCGATCTCTATCCAAGACTGAAGGAGCTCGCTGCGGATCCGGATAGCGAGTTTTCGAAGCGCGATCCGGTGCGTGTCGAAATGTTGCGCCGCTTTGGTTACTACGGAGGCGAATCAAGCGAGCACACCGCGGAGTATGTTCCGTATTTCATTCGTCGCAACAACCCAGAGCTTATCGAGCGGTTTCGTATTCCGCTCGATGAATATCTATCATCCTCTAAGGAACACGTAGAGTGGTGGAAACGGATGCGGCGTGAAATGATGGAAAGCAGCGAACCGTTGGAGCACCGCCGATCTGAAGAGTATTGCTCGTATGTAATCCACTCCATTGAGGCAGGGACTCCCAGAGTCATTTATGGGAACGTGCTGAATAATGGTTCGGTTACCAATCTTCCAGCCGGTCAGTGCGTGGAAGTCCCTTGCCTTGTGGATGCAAACGGCGTCACTCCAACGATCGTCGGAGAGCTTCCTCCACAGGTCGCAGCTTTGATCAGAACCCAAATCAATGTGCAGCATCTAATAGTTGAAGCGATACTGACTGGCAAGAAAGAGCACGTATACCACGCTGCAATGCTTGATCCTCGCACTTCGGCAGAACTGACCATAGATGAGACCTGTGCGCTTGTTGATGATATGTTTCAAGCACACGGTGACTGGTTATCGTCTATAAACTGGAAATAGTCCCACGCGCTGACCGCGTATCAGTTTAAACGACCGTCTGTTGCGAATCTCCATTAACGGCTATTTGTCGATAGCGATGGCATCGATTTCCACTCGAACCCTCTTAGGCAGCGCTGCCACCTGCACTGTCGCTCTCGCTGGCGGGTCAGATTCAAAATACTTCCCGTAGACCTCATTGACCTTCGCAAAATCCGACATATCAGCGAGATATATAGTAGTCTTTACAATCTGCTCCAGTCCAACACCGGCTGCTTCGAGTACAGCCTTCAGATTGTCCATTGCTCGTATAGTCTCGCGTTCGATATTGCCGGAGTCTATTCTGCCGGTTTCGGGTTCAAGAGGAATCTGACCTGATACAAAAATGAATCCATTTGCTTTCACCGCCTGAGAGTATGGCCCAATCGCTTGCGGTGCTGTTGAGGTTTGAACAATTTCCTTAGACATGCTTATACTCCTTCTGTCTTATAGAAAACAATTGCTATAAAAGGCTCTCGGTAAAACTGACTCCTACTATTTGCCGTCCTTCACCTTCCGCTGCATCTCATCCAGCTTGACGAGTGCTTCTATCGGGGACATCGTCGCTAAGTCCATATGCTCGATTTCATCAACTACGGGATGTTTTTCGCCCTCAAAGAGTGTCATCTGCAGACGTTCTGTTTTGGATGAGACACTCTCTTTCTTATCCACCAGGTTGCCTGCGGCACCGTTCTTCTCAAGCTCGGCGAGTATTTCAGTTGCGCGGAGGATTACTTCCTGAGGAAGCCCTGCAAGCCTGCCGACTTCGATTCCGTAGCTCCTGTCGGTTCCGCCCGGCATTATTTTCCTCAGCCAGACAATTCTGTCGGCCTCTTCTTTTACAGCTATGCGATAATTCTTTACTCCACGTTGCTGCTTTTCGAGTTCGTTAAGATGATGATAGTGCGTGGCAAAGAGCGTTTTAGCACCGATGGAGACAATCTGTTCCGCCACAGCCCAGGCGATCGAGAGGCCATCGTATGTGGAGGTTCCGCGCCCAATTTCATCGAGCACAATGAGGCTCCGGCCAGTTGCGTTGTTCAGTATGCTGGCCGTCTCGTTCATCTCTACCATAAAGGTGCTCTGTCCACTCGCGAGTTCATCGTGCGCGCCGACTCTGGTGAATATTCGGTCGACAACGCCTATTTTGGCTTCATCTGCCGGCACAAAGCATCCTATTTGTGCCATAAGCACAATTAGCGCTACCTGACGCAGATATGTGGACTTTCCCGCCATATTTGGGCCAGTGATAATCAGCAGTTGGTCTTTGTCGCAGTTTAAGAGTGTATCGTTTGGTACGAATCGGTCTTCCACTAGTGAGAGCTCGACCACGGGATGCCGACCATTGCGGATGATAATTTCTTCAGAATCGTCCACTACCGGTCGGATATACGCATTAGAAGCTGAGACTTCGGCCATTGACGACAGAACGTCGAGGCTCGAGACTACCTTCGCCACCCGTCCAACACTTCTGGCTTCGTCGGCCACCTTTTCGCGGACTTCCGTGAATAAACGGTACTCCATAGCAACCGCTTTTTCGTCGGCTCCAAGCACTCTCGCTTCGTATTCTTTTAATTCGGGAGTTATGTAGCGCTCAGCGTTTACGGTTGTCTGTTTGCGAATGTAGTTTTCCGGTACCAACTTCTGATTTGCTTTCGATACTTCTATGTAGTATCCGAATACGCTGTTGTAGCCCACCTTGAGCGTCTTTACACCGGTTCGCACGCGTTCTGCAGCTTCCAGACTTGCGATCCAGTCTCGGCCGTCAGTGGCAGCACTTCGTAAGGTATCGAGCTCCTCATTCAGCCCTTTTCGTATAATTCCGCCTTCTCGTACCGATTGCGGCGGATCGTCGACAATCGCTTCTCTTATGATGTTGGTAATGTGTTCCAACGTATCTATTTCGCTCGCGAGTTTGGAGAGCAGTGGAGACTTCGCTTGAGCTATAGTGCTCTTTATGCCAGGCAGGACTTCCAGCGATGCAGCTAGTCCCACCAAATCGCGCGCGTTGGCGTTTCCGATGACGATACGGCTCATCAGCCGTTCCATATCTTGAACACCCGACAGTATATCTCTTAGTTCGCCACGGAGAATAGCGTTGCGATAGAGCTCTTCTGTAGCGTCAAGCCGTGCGTTTATGGAGGGGACATCCAGAAGTGGTTGGTCGAGCCATTTGCGGATCAACCGTCCGCCCATGGATGTTTTTGTTTTGTCCAGAACTGAAAGCAGACTTTTTCCTTTTCCTTCAGCAGATATTGAGCTTACCAGTTCTAGGTTCCTGCGTGCTGGTGGATCGAGAACCATAAACCCAGCAGTGGAGTATGTAGAAATAGATGATACGTGCTGTAATGCCGGTGCGTTGGTGCGCTTGAGGTAACTGAGTATCATTGCGGCTGCTTCAAGACCCGTAGTCATATCTTCGCAACCGAAGCCCCTCAGCGATGCTGTGCCGAAATGCGCTGAAAGCTGCTCCTTGGCCGAGCGGACAAGCGGGCCATCCTCTTCAAACTGCGTAACGTAGCCGCCGGAGGCTTGTCTGACACGTTCCTCCAAGTCCTGGTCGATTTCCCGTATCAGGCACTCTGCAGGCATTAGTCGTGACAGTTCCTCGTTTATTCTCGGAATCAAGTCGCGGCCACATAGTTCAGTTACTAAAAACTCACCCGTCGAGATGTCTACTACAGCGAGTCCAGCGCACTCTTCACCAGGTATACAGGCTGCCAGATAGTTGTTCGACTTGGCACTTAGCATGCCATCTTCAACGAGCGTTCCAGGGGTCACTACGCGTGTTACATCGCGCTTGACGAGGCCTTTTGCTTGTTTTGCGTCTTCTACCTGATCGCATATTGCCACTCTATGGCCACGTGAGATCAAACGTGAGATGTAGCGTTCAACGGAGTGAAATGGCACGCCGCACATAGGCATCTTTCCGGATGCCCCTGCGTCTCGTGATGTGAGAACTATCTCGAGCTCCCGCGATGCAATCACTGCGTCGTCTCCGAACATCTCGTAGAAGTCCCCAAGTCGGAACATCAAAATGACATCCGGATACTCTGCCTTGATCGACTTGTATTGGGCGAGCATTGGTGTGAGTTTGGCGGCCATGTGATGTGCAATAACCCGAAACAAACAAATGAGGAGGAGACTTGCTCCTCCCCGGCGAAAATACTAGCATATTATAACATCAAAGGCATCCCTAGCCAAGCGACGGTTCTGTGAAAATCGGGTCAAAGCACTTGACATACGGGCGGATATGCGGCTATAAGTGTATGTGGGAATGGCTGGCGACGAATCCGTTTGCCGCAAAGCTGGTGTCCAACTGTACTATGCGGCAGTAGTAGAGTGTCAAAGCCGATTTGTATGAGCTCCCGACGATCAAGGTCTTGGTCAGCGGACTAACAGTGTGGTTAGGGAGCCAGAGGATAGGGGATTTCGTCGCGTCTTAGGTTAGGCACGAATCTGAACCTTTGGGGGCTGGAATACATGTGTTGTTTTAATCGAACTCAAGCTCGTTCTGGTTTCACTCTCATAGAGCTGCTCGTCGTTATAGCGATCATTGCCATACTCGCAGCTATACTTTTCCCAGTGTTGCTCTCAGCAAAGCGGGCTGCACAGTCTGCAACTTGCTGCAGCAATATGCGACAGGTGTGGACTGCGGTTTCGCAATACGCTAACGACAACAACTCGAAGTTTCCTCCAGTTGTCCGGAATTTTACCAAGTTTCTAGATAAGAAATATGAGAATGATCCAGACCCGGAAAAAGACCTCAGTTGGCCGATGATCATCGGCAAATACTCCGGATGCAAGATCAACATTGATCCCGGACATCATCCGCTCCATAACCCTGTGAATCCTTGGAGGATTATGCGATGTCCCATAGACAATGCTGATCCCATGAAGATTTGGACCCAGGGTGCACAGTGCCCGGATGGCAAACCCGGAACCTATGGTTGGTATGGCAACTGGGGACTCTGCTCATCGCCAGGTATGAACTTTGAGTATCTGTCTCCTGTGACTAATCCTGTGCAGATAGGTAGTGTAGTCCACTACATTCCTGATCCAGTGTCGATCAGCGCAGCCGTCAATCCGTCTAAGACAGTCGCGTTTTGCGAAAGCAAGTATATGACCACCGAGCAGCCAGTGTCGTATGGCTATTTCATAGTTGAGCCTCCCACGAACGATACTGTCAAATCGTGGTGGCGCTACGGCGGCTGGGCAAATATCGACAGCCCTCCAGGATGGGTTGGACAGAGGCACAACGGTAAAGCCAACGTCCTTTGGGTAGATGGTCACCTAAAGGCTATGTCGATTGGCAGCCTCAGAGATCCGAGTCTTTGGGATTTGGAATAGAGTATCCTGAGTGCAGCGCAGTGGCTGCAGTTTATCTGGAGGTTACGATTGAATAAGCAAGCAGGGCCGATACTTATTATCGCAGCTGTAATAATACTGATCGTCATCGGGTTTTTTTACTGGAAACATCTGAACCCGCCCATAGACTACGGAAGTGCACAGCCAGCAGGGAGTTCAGGAGGCGGACTTGGTATGCCCACTCCTATCACCGGCCCTCCTCCTGGGGCAACGCCTCCATCAAATGGCCCTGGTTCACAGGAGCCAAAAGGAATGACTCCAAAGTCATTTCCGCCAGCCGGTGGATAGTCTAAATGCTTCTGACTTGAGGGAGCTTACTATAGGGTAAGCTCCCTTTTGCTTGTGCAGGGAGAGTGTTGTCATTCTTCCGAGTGGTTTTTGCTTTCGGCAGGTGTTTCAGCGGGGTTATAGGGCGCTGCATCTTTGCTAACAGGCTCGACGTGCGTTATTACATTAGCTCCGCCTAACGCTTGGCGCATCTTTTCTTCTACTACTTCCGTAAGGTCGTGAGCTTCCGAGAGACTCATGCTCTCTGATACTATAATATGCACGTCAATGTGCCGCTCTGCCCCGGCTTTTCTAGTCCGCAGTTTGTGATACCCCACAATCTTTGGTTCCGATAGAAGAATGTCGCTGACCTTCTTAATCTCGTGCCGCGGGAGCCGTACGTCGACCAAAGGCCCACCGGACTCCATGACAAGCCTATAAGCCGCGCGCACAATTAACAACGCGACAGCTATGGCAATGATTGGGTCGATGACCGCAACGCCGGTTATGCTAATTGCAACCAGTCCTACAAACACCCCAGCCGATGTCCATACATCGGTCTGCAGATGAGCTGCATCGGCTGCTAGTGCTATGGAATCCGTCTTCTGCGCCACTTTGAAAAGCCATCGGGATATAACCAGGTTAACAGCGGCAGATACTGCCATTACAGCGATCCCGATTGTGGGCTCAATTGGGTGAAGTCCCTTCACAGTCGCCGGGAGTCGCTTCACCGCTTCAAAGATAATAATACCTGCTGCGAAAAAGATCAGTGCAGCCTCAGCGAGCGCAGAGATGTTCTCGATTTTTCCGTGGCCGAAAGGGTGCTCGGCATCGGCGGGAGCTTCGGCAGCGCGAATAGAGAAGAATGCCATAAGGGAAGCCATCAGGTCTACTGCTGAGTGTGCTGCTTCGCTAATGATACTTACCGATCCACTCATAATGCCGGCGACGAACTTCAGGATTACCAGCAGGGTGTTAGAAGCTATCGAGAGAGCTGCAGCGCCTTGTTTACTCGACATATTGGGCCACCGTCTGTATCGTCAAACTCCGTCCGAAGCACAGTTTCGGATCAGGCACACAGGAAGCAGCGGTGTATTCTAGTATTCTTCCGCCCAATTCCTTCGGCTAACAGTATACCACTAGTCTAAGCTCTCGATGCAAGGGTGGCTCCGGTCTTAGTTAGTGACATTCATTCACTGATATCGATGTCTAAAGAAGGATTCTGCACGAAGCGAAACGAAGGTACAGAAGTCTGCTGTGAGGTTGCCGTAAGGCGGGCGGGGAGTTACGATTGAGTTCTGAAATAACGGGGATTGGGCTGATTGTCAATGCAGACGACTTTGGTCTGACTCCGGCAGTGAACAAAGGGATAATAGAGGCACACGAACGAGGTATACTGACCAGTGCAACGCTTATGGCTAACTCACCGTTTATGCAAGATGCGATTGATCTCGCAAAAGCGCACCCAAACCTGGGCGTTGGAGTTCACGTGTGCCTGTCGGGTGACATCCCAGTGCTTGCGGGTGATGAACTGCAAGGGCTGGTAGACAAGGGCGGCGAACTCCCTGGCGCGTTCAAGTTGATGCAGAGAGCGTCGCTACCCATCGTGTGGCCAGCGATTTGCAAAGAGGTTGCTGCGCAGGTTCAAAGAATCGTTGATACAGGCATCAGTATTACGCATCTTGATGCCCACAAGCACGTTCTTATACATCCGGCTATACTTGCTGCTATGATGTCTGTTGCGAGGGATTTTGGCATTAGAGCCATACGTGCGCCAGTGGAAGATCGCTCGATCAGCAAAGGTCTTGGAGAATCACGCGCCAAAGGCGGAGGTCTACGCACTGCTATAATCAGCACTTTTGCGATGCGGGCAAAACGGACTCTCAAGCGCGAAGGTTTTGCTGTCACAGACAGTTTTTTCGGGATTACCCGCACTGGAGAATGGGATGCTGCGTCGATGTCTAAGGCCATATCTCGGCTTCGCCCAGGAATCACAGAGTTTATGGTTCATCCGGGATTGATCGATGACGAACTGCGTCGAACGCGCACCAGGCTGGTAGAGTCGCGCGTCGCTGAACTGAAAGCGCTGACCTCGCCTGAAGTGCGTCAGACCGCAAATGCAGGAATCCGATTGATGACATTCCGCGATTTGATTGATAGTACAAAGGACGTCTAATGACTGATACACGCGAATGCTACGATATTTCCGTTGTGGTGCCGTGCTACAACGAAGAAGAGAATGCGCCCCCGCTTTACCAGAGACTCCGGGATGTTCTCGAAGGTCTGGGGAAGACCTTTGAGGTTGTTTTTGTCGACGATGGCAGCACCGATACTACTTTTGCGGTGCTAAGCAAAATGCACAAAGCGGACAGAAGAGTAAAGATTGTCCGGTTTCGCCGCAACTTCGGTCAGACAGCGGCTTTGGCTGCAGGGTTCGATTATGCCGTCGGCGACGTGATAATTGCTATAGATGGTGATTTGCAGTATCAACCAGAAGACATACCGCGACTCCTCGAAAAGATCGACGAGGGATATGATATAGCGAGTGGTTGGAGGTCTAATCGAAAGAGCGACAATTATATTACGCGCAGGTTGCCGTCTCTCGTTGCAAACAGGATGATGGCCAAACTGAGCGGTGTTGCATTGCACGATTTCGGATCTACTTTCAAAGCCTATCGTCAAGATGTAGCGCACGAGATTCGGCTTTATGGCGAAATGCACCGATTCGTCCCTGCCCTCGCAAGCGCTGTAGGCGCTAGAATCGCTGAAGTCCCCGTGGAACTGAAGCCAAGAATTAGAGGCAAATCTAACTACGGCTTGGGTCGCACCTGGCGAGTGCTTTTGGATATAATGGCTGTCAAATTCTTTATTAGCTACTCTAAGCAGCCGCTCAGACTCTTTGGTTTGATCGGACTTCTGATGGGACTCGGCGGGTTTGGTATTATGCTTGTGCTGAGTATTATGAAAATCTTCGGAGAGCCGTTTGGCGAGCATCAGCCGCTTGTTCTGCTTGGAATACTGATGATGGTTTTGGGAGTGCAGTTTATATCGTTGGGGCTTATGGGCGACCTCATGTCTCGCACATACTACGAATCACAAGGTAAAGCGATTTACAGCGTCCGAGAGACTTTGGGATGCAGCGATCCGAAGCGTTAAACGTATTCCCAACACAATCACAAAAACGTGTGAGCCGAGCCCCTAGAGTCTCGGCTCACTTTGTATTTACAGGTTCTCCACCAGAAACTCAGTCATTCTCGTGAACAGATGCATGTGCGTCTTTCCACCGGATATTCCGTGGTCTCTATTCGGCAGGAAGTGAACTTCAAATCGCTTTCCTGCTTTTACGAGTGCTTCCACTAGTTCCAATGAGTTCTGGTAGTGCACGTTGTCGTCAGTGATACCGTGCACCAGCAGGAACTTGCCCTTAAGGTTCTCGGCGTGCGAGAGCGGCGCGTTTTCGTCGTAACCAGCGGGGTTCTCCTGAGGGGTCCGCATATATCGCTCTGTATAAACAGTATCGTAGTAACGGAAGTTGGTTACGGATGCTATTGCTACCGAAGCCTTGAACACATCCGCTCCGCGCAGAATACACCCACTCGCCATAAATCCGCCGTAACTCCAGCCCGTGACTCCGATTCTGGAAGCATCAACGAATGGCAGGCTGCCCAGATACTTTGCTGCTTCAATCTGGTCGATCACCTCATATTTGCCGAGCTGCAGGTAGGTGCACTTGCGAAACTCCTCGCCGCGCGCGCCCGTTCCACGGCCATCGACGGATGCCACAATGAACCCCTGCTGAGCAAGATAGTTGTTCCAGCCAAATTCCCAGGAGTTCATTACTGTCTGTGAGTTCGGACCACCGTAAACAGTAATAATAAGCGGATACTTCCTGGTTTTATCAAAGCCTGGAGGTTTTAGCATCCATCCGTTTAGCTCGAACCCTTCTGAAGTTGTGAACTTGAAGTACTCTTTGGAAGTAGTATTGTACTTCGCCAGTGTTTCGAGCAGGGCGGAATTGTCTTCTAGCTGCCTTACAAGGTTGGCGTCCGCCGTATGCAGTGTGATTACAGGTGGTGTAGTGGAATTTGTAAATGTGTTGATGTAATACTTGAGCCCCTTGCTGAAAACTGTCGAGTTGCATCCGTCTGTTCTGGTGAGGCTCTTTACATCAGTTCCATCGAGCTTCACCGAGCAGAGTGTCCGCTCGAGTGGTGTAGGCAGGGCGGCAGTATAGTATACGCGCCCGTTCTCTTCATTCAGGCCGTGGAATTCCGTGATATCAAAATCACCCTTGGTCAGTTGCTGGATTTCTTTGCCATCAATATCGAACAGGTGAATCCTGCGCCAGCCGGTTCTCTCGCTCACAATCAGGATCCGTTTGCCATCGTTCAAGAAAGTCAGGCTTCCATCGGTATCGAGATAGCGTTCGTTCTGATCCTGATAGACCACTCTGCTCTTACCCGTTTTCGTATCAGCGAGGAGAATCTTCAAGGTGTCCTGTCGGCGATTGACGCGCAAAACAGCCAAATCCTTCGATGTCTTTATCCATTTGATGCGAGGGATATATTGGTCTGTTTCGCTGCCTACGTCGACCTTCACTGTCGATTTGTCTGCCACACTGTATATGTGAACGCTTACAACAGCATTATCTTCGCCAGCCCTGGGGTATTTGTAAGTCACCAACTCAGGGTATTTGCCTGTGAATCGCTGCATTTCAAACTGAAGAACACGGTTCTCGTCGAACCGCTGAAAAGCTATGAGCTTTCCATCCGAAGACCATTCGAAGGCTCGCTTCAGCCCGAACTCCTCTTCGTATACCCAGTCCGCTGCACCGTTGATTATGCTATTTTTCTTTCCGTCAGCAGTTATCTGAGTCTCTCGACCAGTCTCCAGGTCTTTTACAAAGAGGTTGTTTCCACTGACAAATGCAACTTTGGAGCCATCTGGAGAAAATGTGGCAAGCTGCTGTTTAGGCCTGTTCGAAAGTGGGGTGATTGCCTTTGTCTCGACATCCCAGATGTAGTATTTCGCCGTGAACGAGTGACGATATATTTTTTTCGTCCGTGTGGCAAGCAAGATTCGCGTTTCGTCCTTCGAAAAATCGTAGGCTTCAACTTCTTTCACGATCTTGCCCTTCACCCAAGCGGTATCGAAAAGCGTGTCTGTGCATTTGCCGGTTTCGTAGCTGTACTGAAGTATCTTCTTCTTTTCTTCAAGCGTTGTGTAGCTTAAGCCGGACTCCATCGATCTTAGTCCCGCGATAGTCTTCGATTGAAATGTCTTGTTCTCCGACCACAAATCCTCTGGTGTAATTGCTTTCAGCTCAGTTTGGCTGGCAGTTCCTTTAGGCATGGGTATCTCCTGCTCCGTGTGTTTCTTTAGTGGGTAACGCCCTTAGTATACTTAGTTGTGCATCCGCTTACGTCCTTCCGCTTCGGTTACGTACTTCCCCTGATTGACAGATAAGCCGCCTATACGGTATCTAAAGACTATACAATATGCGGCACGAGGCTTCGACTGCCGCTCTATGCAAACGACAGGAGTCCTTAACTGTGCAGGAAATCGTTATTACGAAGGATACTACACTCGAGCGGTCTGAAATTGTGGGCACCAGGATAGTCATCCGAGCCAACAACATTACAGTGGACGGAGGCGGTGCCGTGCTGGTCGGACCTGGCCAGAAGGGCGATCTGGCCTCGTTTGAGTCTGCTGGCACGGCAATTGTCGCCGATGGCTGTGTCAATGTTACGCTCAAGAACCTTAGCGCAAGAGGCTTCGAATCCGGCCTTAAGCTCACAGACTGTAGCGGTTGGATTGTGGAGAAGTGCGACTTTTCCGACAACTATCACAATCCGGAGTTCGGCTGGGGAGAACTCCCTCCTCGTGGAGGTATTATTCTAAACCGCGTCCGAACATCAGTCTTCAGACGCAATAGAGCAAGCAATGTGTGGGATGCACTGAATATGGTGGATTCCGATGATAACGAGTTTATCGAGAACGATTTTTCGCACTGCTCCAACGTCTGCGCCAAGCTCTGGACTTCGAGTCGAAACAGGTTTATCAAAAACGATCTCTCCTGGGGGCTCAGAATCGATCGTTCTATCGGAGAGGTTCACGCGAGAGACTCCACGGGAGTGCTTATCGAAAGTGGCTCGAACGACAACTACTGGCGTGAAAACGATATAACCTATGGCGGTGATGGAGTATTTATCCGCGTGCTGAACGGCTGGATTTCTACAGGCAACGTCTTTATCGAAAACGATACATCGTACGCCAACAACAACTGCGTAGAGTGTTGGAGCCCACGAAATGTGTTTATCCGCAACAAAGCCAATCACGGGTCTTATGGTTTCTGGATGGGTGGAAGTGACCAAAGCGTGCTAATCGGCAATGAAGCAGGCTATAATGGCCAACCAGATGAGCACCAGAACGCCCCAGTATCCGATCTTATGGGCTTCGCAGGGATAATCTTTGCCTGCGGCCCTGGTAGCCACTGCATAATCGAGGGCAACTACTGCCACCATAACGGTTCTGGAATCGTTTTCCAGGGCGATCGGAAGTCGGAAGGCGAAAAATGGAAAATTTACCACTGGATCGTCCAGAACAACCGATTGGAGCACAACAGGCGAGCTATATATGCAGAGCACGCAGATTGGGTTTTTATCGGCCAGAACAAGTGCAGCAATAACGCCGAAGAGGATTATATCCGAAACGTCACTCGGCTGACTCGCGGAGAGGATAGCCCTGGAAACGTTGCTGCGCCAGTGGTTAAGCTGACTGGTCCCGAGCTCATTAGCGTTAACACACCGGTCACCTTCGATGCATCAGCGAGTTACGACCCGCAGGGAAGGGCACTCAAATATGAGTGGGATTTGGGTGAGTGCACATCCGACCAACCCGCTATTACCCATTCCTTCACCAAACCCGGTTTCTATCGAGTGGGGCTTACAGTGACTAATGGAACACTCTCTTCACTCGGTTGGCGCGACCTTGTTGTTACCGAAACAACCGTAGATGAGATGGGTACAGAACTCTCTGCTGAGGAGTGGGGATTCGAAGCGACCGGAGATAACGAAATTATCTTCGAAAACGATGCAGATTCCGTCATCGGCCGATATTCGCTCAAGTTTTCACCGAGGATCTGTGATGGCGAGATGGCAACAGCTGTCTATCCGAAAACGCAGGACGCTGGTTGGGATCTTTCCGATAGAAGGAATCTGGTCTTCTGGTTCAAAGCAAACAACCCAAATATCCCTGTGGAGGGTTCCGAGGATGGCGCAGTCTCTCTCACTCTTGCAGGAGAGGGTGGGGAACTGAAGTTTACTGGCTTCGATTGCCGTATAATGCCGGGCGGGCTCTATAGCGAGGCTAGATGGACATGGTACCGCGTCGAGATTCCGTTGGCGGGTGATGATGCCTGGAAGTTGGAGAAGACCGGAGATGTCAATATGAAGTGCGTGAACGCGATATGCTTCGCTGTCAAAACACCGGGAGTTATGCCATATACAATCTGGATCGATGGCCTGCGTTTTGAATAGTCGTTAGTTGTAATGCGATGGGCAGACATTCTGCCCATCGCTTTTTTTATCACTCGTAACGCAGCGCTTCAATTGGATCGAGCCGCGATGCCTGCTGTGCCGGATATATTCCAAAGAATATCCCCACGATCGCTGCAAAGGAGAACGACAGCATAATCGCTTTCAGCGACACTACAGTGTCTGTCTGCAACATATTTCCCACCATTTTCGACCCCCCGAGTCCCAGCAGAATACCTACCAGTCCTCCAAGAAGTGAGAGAACCAGACTCTCGATGAGAAACTGAGTCATTATATCGTGGCGTGTGGCTCCGAGCGCCTTTCTGATTCCGATCTCTCTTGTTCGTTCAGTCACGGAGACCAACATAATATTCATAATGCCGATTCCGCCGACTAAGAGCGAAACACTCGCTATTCCGGCTAATAGCCAGGTGAAAGTCTTGTTGCTTTCGTTGGCCATCTCCATAAACTCTGCTTGGTTAGCTATGCGGAAGTCGTCATCCTGTCCATCCGGGATCTTGTGCCGTTTTCTCAGCACTTCGGTTACTTCCAATGTGGCCTGATCCATAAGAGCCATGCTTCTCGCTTGCACACTTATGCCGCGAATATTCTGCACGCCAAAGACGCGCCGCATAGCTGTGGTTACAGGAATGAAGATCATATCGTCCGGATCCTGGAAACCGCTCGCACCCTTGGACTTTGTCATCCCAATTATCTTGAAACGTATGCCTCTTATCAGAATCGATTTGCCGACCGCCGGCTGTCCCTCAAAGAGGTTCTCAGCCGTTGTAGGGCCGATAACTGCGACCTTCTTGTTTCCCATAGCTTCTTGGGTGTTAAAGAACCTGCCATCTTCGACAGTGTAGTCCCTAACCGAGGTGTAGTCAGACGACGTGCCGAAAATGGTTGTGTTAGTGTTCTGGTTGCCGTACTTCACCTGCATATTCTGGCGCACTTCTGGTGCAGCTCTTTTCACCGATGGACACTTTGCCGGGATGGCTTCAGCATCGCTTAACGTAAGCGACTGTGTGCTGCCAAAGCCTCCCATTACTGCGCCACGTCTTGCTTGTCCTGGCATTACAATCAACACGTTGGTGCCCATTTGCTGAATCCGCTGCATAATCTGCTCTCTTGCACCCTGAGCGATACTCAGCATCGTAATAACAGACCCGACTCCGATTATTACGCCCAGCATAGTGAGGAGTGCTCGCAGCTTGTTAGCAGCAAGTCCTTCAAGTGCAACGAAGATACTCTCACGCAGGTTCATTCGGGATCCTCCATCGGCAGAGTTGCAAGTCGTTCCCGGGCATCAGTTCGTGTTTCAACCGGTTGGTCTGAGACTATGTGACCATCCCTAAAATGAATAATGCGCTCCGTGTGATTTGCTACATCCTCTTCGTGTGTCACGATGATTACTGTTTTACCATCAGCGTGCAGGTCTTGAAAGAGCACCATTATCTCTTCGCTGGTTCTTGTATCTAGGTTTCCGGTCGGTTCGTCGCCCAGTATAATCAGCGGATTGCTTACTAACGCTCTCGCAATAGCAACGCGCTGCTGTTGACCACCAGAGAGTTCGTTAGGTTTGTGATCCATTCTATCTCCCAAACCAACTCTCTCAAGCGCTGCCTTTGCACTTTCTTCGTGGTTTGTAGCTCGTGGGTTGTACATTAGCGGAAGCATCACCTGCTTTAGTGCTGGACGCCGTGGAATCAGGTTGAATGTCTGGAAGACAAAGCCGATTCTCTGGTTTCTTATCTGAGCAAGGTCTTCATCTTTCATAGATGCTACTTCCTGCCCGCCAAGCATGTACGATCCTTCAGATGGCTTGTCCAAACAACCCAGGATGTTCATGAGAGTAGATTTTCCGGAACCCGATGGCCCCATTATGGCAACGAACTCTCCGCTTCGAATGTTAACGTCGATGCCTCGGAGCGCGTGCACCGTTTGACTACCCATCTTATACCGTTTGTGTAGATTGCTTACTGTGATCAAAATCGTGTCCTTAACCGACCAGTGCTATCTTCTTGAGCGTCCGCCGCCAATACCACCACCTGGGCCGCCTAAGCCGCCGGGGCGTGCCCCATCGTTATTGCGCTCGACGTTTGTCAGATGAATTATGGCGGTTACTATTGTCTCGCCTTCTTTGAGGCCGCTTTTGATTTCCGTTGCATCTTCGCCCATAAGTCCTGTTACGACGGTTCGTTCAACTTGCTTGCCATTTTCCATTACAGTCACTGTGGTTGCTTCTTCGCTCTCTTTGATTGCCTCATTCGGAACAGTGAGAACATCCACTTGTCTGCCTGTAATGAAGTCGCATGCTACATTCATACCGGGTTTCAATCGCTGGTCTGGCATATCTACCTCAACAGTAACAGGAATTGTCGTAACACTCTGATCTGTCACCGATTGTGGCGCGATTTTGGTCACTTCACCTTCGAAAAGCTCGTCGGGATAGGCTTCGACTACGATGTCTACTTTCTGACCGACTTCAATATGCGCTATATCTGTCTCGTCGACGTTTACCAGGCAGAGCATCCTGCTGATGTCAGCGATGTCTACCAGCGCCACTCCCGCACCAGTGCCAGACATCGATGACCGTCCGGCTGTAACTATGGAACCTTCCTCAACGTATTTCTTTGTGACTATTCCATCGCGCGGAGCTACCACGGTTGTATAACCCATCTGGATAGTCGCATTGGTTACCGCTGCTTTCGATCTGGTAACCTGGGCGTTGGCTTGGATTATATCTCCACGACGCAGTTGATCCTGTTTGATGTTTGCTATTGCAACTTCCAGCGCTGCCTGGGCTTGTTTTACTGATGCTCGGGCAGATGCGACATCCTGTTGCTTTACTTTGTCCTGAATGCGGTTGGCTAGCGCGCTGTCGTAGGCTGCTTGTGCTTGGTCGACTCTCGCCTGAGCGGAAAATAGGTCCTGATCGGTCTCGTCTTTTGCAGTTTTCAGCTTACTCTCGGCGTTATCCAACTGCGATTTGGCCGAAGCATAACGGTCTTCTGCTGTGTCAACAACACTGCGTGATACGAAGCCATTTGCAAGCAGCTCCTTCTGTCTTGCCAGATCCTTTTCTGCTGTGCTAAAGCTGACCTTTGCCTGATTGTACGCCGCCTGAGCCGATGTCAGCATCTGTGGAATTATGGCGGTCTTTGTCTGCTGCAGAGTAGCCTGTGCCGCGACAAGACTGCTTCTTGCCTGGTTGATTGAGGCACTGGTGAGTGAAGGCTGCACCTTGGCTTGCTCTTCTGCCTGCTGCAATCTTGTTCTCGCGGCCGCGAGTGCCTGGCGCGCCGATTCCACCTGGGCGGTGTTTTGCTGGTTTTGTATATTGAGCTGAGTCTTAGCCTGATTCACTTTTGATTCAGCGGCAGCAAGGTCTGCCTGGCTCTGTTCGAGGGCTGTGGCAGAGTCTGTGGGGTCAATTTTTGCAATAAGCTGTCCCGCTTTGACAAAGTCTCCTTCGTCTACAGCTAACTCAACAACCTGTCCACCAACGTTAGACTTCAGCTCTACTGTTGTAAGCGGTTGAAGCACACCGTTTGCAGATACGCTTGAGGTAACAGTTCCCCGCACTACCTTTGCAGTCCGTATTATCGGCTTCTCATCGCTCTTGCCATGGGTTTTCCATACATACACCGCCCCCACAAGAGCGATTATTACTATGATATAGCCAATCCATCTCCTTTTAGCTGCCACTTATTCCTCCATATTTGCCCATCGCATACTCCATCTGCGCGATAGCGATGAAGTAGTCATATCTGGCCTGCACTTCGTTTGTCTTCGCTGTAACTACTTGCAGTTCTGCGTTCAAAAGATCCAGCGTTATAGCAAGTCCGAGTTTATACCGTGCACTCTGGGCGTCATAGTTGTTCTGAGCTGCCTGCAGTCCTATGTTGCTTGCCTCTAGTCGCTCTTTGGCATTGGCCAGATTGAGATATGCAGACTGCACTTGAGCCTGAATGTCGCGTACGGTCTGCTCGGAGCGCAGTTCTGCGATTACTTCGTTTACCCTGGCAGCGTCGTAGGATGCCCGGTTGCGTTTACCGTTGAAAATATCAAACGATATTCCTCCGGTGATCTGTGTGCTTGTGCCACTCAGCCCTGCGATACCGGTTTGATACTCGCCGCTGATCGTTGGCTTTGGGTAAAGCGATATTTTGGAAGCACGCACATCTGCTTTTGCAGAGCCGACAGACGCCTGTGCAGCCACAATGTCCGGCCTTGCGGCTATAGCGTCAGCCAGGTAGGTTTCAAGCGGCAGAAGCTCAATGTTTGGGGTGCTGTCTACCTCTTTGACGTCAAAGTCAGCGCGAGGTGTCAGCCCCATCTCACTCTGGAGTCGGATTGCTGACATTTGAACAGCGTTTTGCGCTGATACCATACTTACTCTGGCGCTGGCGAGCTGAGCTTCTACGGGAAGTGCATCTACTTGCGCTGCGTCACCCAGTTCTACTCGTGTCTCAATCAGCTTTTTCATGCTCTCGTTGTACTTCACGCTTGTCTCGGCTACTTCGAGCAGCCTTTTGCTTCTTAGCACTTCGTAGTAGGACTGGGTCACGTCGTAGATAACTGCTTGGCCTGTGCGTTCCAGATTGGCATTTCGCTGCGTGATTCCGTACTTGGCACTCCGTACGTTTGCTTCTCTCAGCCCGCCATCCCAGAAGTTCTGCGTCACCGTGAGCGCAGTGCCTGTATAGCTTTTCGTAAGAAGCCCTTCGGACCCCACTCTAAAAGTGTTGTTCTGCACAGAGACTCGCGGATAGTACTGCGATTTAGCTATCGTGGCCTGCTGTTCGGCAATGCTTACCTGGTTCTTTGCCACTTTTAGATCGGTCTGGTTCTCCAGCGCGATATCGATACAATTTTGAAGGGTGAGTGCGCTCGTTTGAGCAGCAGAACACATAGAAGCAGTCAGAAGCAAGAGCGTTACGAGGAACGCTGTTAGCAGGGTGTCAAATCGCATATAGTCTCTCCGAAGTTTCGTATCTCTAATAGTTGCACTGACTAAGTATAGGATGAATAGTCCGTAGAATCAACCAATGCAGATGTCGAACGTGTGGGCGAGTGATACGCCACACACAAATCACCTGGCAATAAGTATGACGAACAGAAAACGCACTTGGAGACAGGTCTTCGCTGAAATAGCTGTTCTTTTTTGCACAAGCAGTCTGCGACCTGCATTCACCACAGCGCAACTAGGCCTTTCTTGCGTTTGACCGAGCGCTACTGGCACCGGTATAATGACTAGGATGAACAACCCTTGCGCCTACGACTATTCCCCAACGAAAAACAGAGTGCTCAATGCGATTATCTATAGCCATAGTTAATTGGAACACGACGGAACTGCTCGGAGCGTGTGTTGCGTCCATCTTTCGGTATGCCCCGCAGTTCGACTTCGAGGTAATAGTTGTAGATAACGCCTCCTCCGATTTTGATGAACCTCATATGCGCAGCAGGTTTCCTAAGGCAAGATTCATGGCAAACAGTGAGAATCTCGGATATGCCAAAGGGAACAACCAGGCAATAGCTACCTCTTCGGGCGAGTATGTGCTTCTTCTTAATCCCGACACCGAGTTTCGCGATGATAGCCTTACCAAACTGTGCGAGTTTATGGAGTCCCATCCCGATGCTGCTGCTGCAGGATGCCGCCTCGTGAGGCCAACGGGATCGGTGGATCGATCCGTTAGGAGCTTTCCTGACCCTGGTCCGGTTGCTTGGGAGCTTTTGCGACTCTCCAAGATATTTCCAAAGAGCAAGGTGTTCGGTGCTTACAGAATGACTTGGTTCTCCTACACAGAGGAAGCTCAGGTTGATCAACCTATGGGATCCTGCCTGATCCTTTCGAGAGTTGCCATTAACGATGTAGGAGTAATTGACGAAGATTTTCCGATATTCTTTAACGAAGTTGACTGGTGTTACAGGGCAAAACAGAATGGATGGAAAATATACTTCACACCTTCTGCTGAAGTCGTGCACCATGGAGGTGCGAGTACCAGTCAAATACGTAGAGCTATGAGACTGGAATCTCACAGGTCGCTAATAAGGTTCTACGAGAAGCATTACAAAAAAAAGCTGTCGCCAATAGTCTACTGGCCCATAATTGGTTCCATACGGTTAAGTCAGCTTTTCACCCGAGGATAGACCCGGATGGACATTACAATCAGCATAGTCAACTGGAACACCAAAGAAGAGCTCACACGCTCTGTTGAATCGGTGCTTGCGCAAGAGGGAGTGGACTTCGAAGTAATCGTTGTCGATAATGCCTCATCAGACGGAAGCGCCGAGCACATTCGCAGCCGCTTTCCGCAGGTGATTCTGATAGAGAACAACCAGAATCTGGGTTTCGGTCGCGCACAGAACCAGGCGATTGATGTTAGCCGCGGGCGATATGTTATGCTTCTCAACCCAGATGCTCATTTGCCGGAACACGACACTCTCGCTCAGCTTGTTGCCTTCGCCGATGCTAACCCAACCGTGGGCATAATTGGCCCGCGAATACACAATCCAGATGGCACTCTGCATCACTCTGCACGGAGATTTCCTACTTTGGGCGCCGGACTTTTCCGGCGAACTCCACTCGGAAGGTTATTTCCAAACAATCGTTTTGTCAGAGAATACATAATGTCCGACTGGTCGCACGACGGCGTCCGCGATGTAGACTGGGTTTCAGGTGCGGCGCTTATGATAAGACGCGAGGTTATCGAAAACATCGGCCTGTTGGATACGGGGTTCTTTATGTATTGCGAAGATGTGGACTGGGCATATCGCGCAAAGGAAAACGGCTGGCGAGTATGCTATTTTCCAATGGTCAAGCTGGTTCACCGCATCGGAGCGGCAAGCGACCAGGCTCCTGTGCGAATGATCTATCATTTTCATCGCAGCATGTTCAGGTTCTATATGAAACACTATGCCAAAGGGTTGAAGATACTGCTAGCCCTATTTGCATTTGCTGCACTTAGCGCCCGCGCGGTATTCTTTATCATCCTGACCAGGATTCCGATTTCTCGACAGTCTAAAGACAGCAGTGAGCGGCTCGTTCGATAACGGGCGGCGGTTCTATCTGATTGAAGAGACATGTACTATCTGCACTCCCTGATAGTAGTGTTTGAGTATCTGTTCAAAAGCGCAGTTGTGTGGTGGCGAAGCCATCCCGTTTGCACCCCACTGACATAACCCAATGCCGTGGCCAAAACCCTTGCCGTCGAACACCACTTGTCCGTTCTCGATTCTAACCGTAAAAGCTGTGCTCTTTACAGTCGATAGGCCAAGATGCCTTCTGATCTGCGTTCCTGTGAATGTGAACGAGCTCTTATCAGTGTCGACCTTAAGTGTTTTCACCCTGCCAGCAGAATCAGTCTCAACCACTGCGAGCGATTTCAGCCGTTTGATATCCGGGTTGAGCTTCGCCAGGAGTCTTTCAAACTCCGCTACAGGCCACGATATTGTCCAGATATGCCCATTGTGCTCGCAGAAGTCTCTATCGCTTCCATTTGGTCTATCGACAACAGAGCAGAGGTACGGTTTGCCGCCGTCTTGCGTGGTGCCGCCGCAGTCCGCGGAGTACTGCGCCCAGATGACCTTCCCTCCGTGCGACATAACGAGTCCGGTAGTTTCCTCAGTTGCTTTCGATGTAGACGGCTTTTCGCACCCGGCCCCCAGGTAAACCTGACAATCGCTCAAATCGCACAAATCGTATCCATGAGCGCTGTGTTTGCCACGGTTGACCCACGCAAACGTCCGCGCAGCAACTGCTTGAGCCTTCAGTGCCTCAAGATTGAAACTCGAAGGCATTTCGGAGGGGAGAACTCCGCGGACGTAGTCCTCGAGGTCGATTTCGTTCACGAGCAGCATTCCAGATTTGGACGGACTCACCGCAATCTGACCTCGATACTTCGCTTCAGCGCAAGTTGGTGAAGATAGAGCAAAAACGCTATCGCGCTCTTTGCTTTCGATAACAAGTGACCCTTTGAACTCGGTCGTCTGCCCTCTAAAAATGAGCTTAAGCCCGGTGCCATTTGCTAAGAGTGTAATACTCTCTTCTTTTGGGATGACAGTTGCAGCACCGGAGGCATCCTTAATTTGAGATTCCTTCGAACAGCTAACCGTAACGCTCGTAGTATCCTTGAACTTGCCGATCAAGCCAATTCTCAGCGACTCAGCGGATACACTGACTGCAACAGCGAAGAGAGCAACGGCAATAGTCCACCCTGAGTGCCTCACCACGCTATCTTTCTCCTGAACCAGCCACTGGTATCTGTTTTTTCATCCACTCTTCTGCGAGCCGGATTTGATACTCAGCAGTCGGGTGCTTCGGACTCAGTTCTAACACTCTTTCAAACTCAGCGATTGACTCTCGATACAGGTTTTTGGAAAGATAACACCTGCCAAGCTGAAAACGCGCGTCTACGTAGTTCGGGTTGATCGTGAGCGCCTCTTTTAGAAGCGTAATCGCTCTATCGGTATTCCTTTCAACTGTTGCAGCCTGAATCGCCTGAGCATACAGTTTTCGATAGCCATCGTCTGTCTTCCATGGCATTGCAGGGACGGAGGCTATCTGTGAATACGCACTATTCTTTAGCGCTTGCACCAGTTTTGGGCGGGCAGGGGATTCGTTGAACTGAAAACCGACAAGCCCGTGAGCGCCGCTCTTTCGAGCCGCTTCCATCTGCCGCACAACCAAATCCGGTGACTGAGCAATGTTTATACCGACATACACGTGCCTTCCATACTGCCACTTTCGAAATCCATCGAGCCAGTTGCGGTATTCGCGGGCATAGCGAGCACTTGATTCGTCCTTGTAGTTCATCGGAACGTTGGCATCGATTATTCCCTCACTCATCCAGCGCTGCCAGTCCTGATAGACTCTTGTAAACGGGCTTGTATCGCAGAAGTCGCCCTGGCAATCTCCCCACGGGGTTGTTGCTGCAGTCACTTTCACCCTCGGGTTGAGTGAATTCATGGTCTTATAGATGCGCTTGACAAGCTCTGTGACCTGGTCTCTTCGCCATTGCTGCCAGGCCGGATCGTTGTTAGAGGGGATTCCTTTTCGCCCTTTTGCTCTATTGAACGCTTCTACCGATGCCGGCGCATAGCCAAATTCCGACCCCGGATAGCGAATGTAGTCCAGATGAATACCATCTACATCGTAATTTTTAACCAGGTCAACTACTACACTTACTATGTAATCTTGTGCTCCTGGAACACCTGGGTCGAGGTAAAGTCCTTCGTCTGCTCTGGTACTACCATTTGCAGTTCGGGTGAGCCAGTCGGGGTGCAGGTTCACTACGTGTTTCGGGTTGCTAGGCAGTTCCTGTGTTGTCCAAACACGACAGACATTTACCCAGGCGTGAACCTGTATTCCCTGCGCGTTAGCTTTCTTCAGCACGTACCTCAGCGGGTCGTAGTCGGCACCACCGGTGATGTTGCTTGCGCGAGGCTCAATGTTCGATTTGTAGTACGCATCAGCCACTTTACGGGCTTGGATGAAGAGCGTATTGAAACCCGCTTCTTTAGCGAGTCGGATAGTCTCATCAGCCTCCTGTGGCGACAGAAAACCGTTATTCCACGCTGTCACCCAGGCTCCTCGAAGCTCGCTATTGGGACCAGCGGCAAACGCTGAGGCCGAGACCAGAATCATTAGAAGAATGGCAATTTGCTTGATGATAAGTTACCTCCAGTGGTTGCCCTCGTAATTATAACAGACGCCAGGCCGGTGTGAAGGTTTCCCGTGAAAGTCACAGGCTAAACCGTTGGCGATTCTCACAGTCAGTGCTTCGCTCTATTGACGTGTGGTGCAGCCACACATATCATATACACGTCTTCAAACCCTGAGAGGAAAACACCAACGAATGGATTGTAAACACGATGCCTGGATAGAAATCGATCTTTCCGCCATCCGTCACAACTACTTGCAAGTCAAAAACCGGGTGGGGGATGCGGTGAAAGTGCTCTGTGTTGTGAAGGCGGATGCCTATGGCCACGGAGCACTTGAGACTGCGCGAAGACTGGTCGAATTTGGCGCTTATGCGCTGGGTGTAACGCGGTTGGATGAAGCTGCTCGCTTAAGAGATGGAGGTGTAACCGCTCCCATACTGGTTTTCGATTCTATCCAGCCCGATATGGCAAGTGAAGCTGTTCGGCTTGGTGTAAACCTGACTGTCTGCACAAAAGAGCTTGCTTTCAGTATCGGAGAGGCTGCGAGAGAAGCCCGGAAGACCGTTGACGTGCATATCAAAATCGATACTGGTATGGGCAGACTCGGTGCTTTGCCGAAAGACGCAGTCTCTTTGGCTGACTCAATTGCATCGACCGAGGGACTAAGACTCGCGGGCACTTACACTCATTTCTCCACCGCGGCCGAAAAAGACATCTCTCGAGCCAGGACTCAACTGGAGCGATTCAATCGCATTGTTGCCGCCATAAGAGACGAATCTATCGACCCTGGGCTGGTTCACGCAGCGAACAGCGCAGCAATTCTAAGGCTTCCAGATTCACACTTCGATATGGTGCGAACAGGGACAATGCTGTACGGCCAGTATCCGTCCCGATTTGTTCCGCAGACACTGGAGCTTGTCGATACCTGGAAACTGAAAGCCAGAATTAGCTTCGTCAAGACCGTTCCAGCGGGATACCCTATAGGCTACGGAGCAGAGTATATAGCTAAACGGCGCAGTCGGATAGCGGTCTTTCCCCTCGGCTGGGCCGATGGACTTGCACTCAGCCCAGAAAGTGTCTTCCGACGCAATGCGCTAAAGCTAATGGTTTCAAAGATGCGGAATATGCCGGTGTTACAGGTCATAGTACGAGGGCATCGCGTTCCTGTAGTCGGAAGGATAGCTATGCAGATGTGTTCTATAGATGTCACAGACTTCCCAGAAATCGAAGTTGGGGATGAGGTAGTTGTTCCTGCCCGCAGGGTTACAGCAAGCCCTCTGCTTCCGAAAGTCTACGTCGAAAGAAGCACCGAATAAGCCCTCTTCCAGCTAAAGGCTCGCTGCAGGATCATCTGATTGCGGCAGTGCAAGGAACCTTTCAGCCAGAAGCACCGCTGCGTAATCATCGTAAGGAACGTTCGGAACAAGCAAGCCTCTTGGAATCATCCTTCGCCAACCCCTCGGCGGGTTTTCTTTGAAGAATCGCAGCCGTGCAAGTTGAGTGCTCAATCGTTCGTCGATGCGGTGAACTGGAAGCGTCGTGGGAGAAATCTTTCGGATGACATCATCGCAGCCGGTAGCACATCCTATCACCAGTGCGTCTGGTGAATACCGAGCGACAAGCAGGCGAACCGTGGTCGGCAGGTCTTCTTTGCCAACAACGGTTTTTGCCAGAGTCCCTTCAGTGCGGGAGACTACTGCTACTCCACACTTCAAGCTCCCTGGGTCTATTGCTAAAACGCTCCCGACCATATGAGCTACCTTGAAGCTTCCGCCTTCCCAGTCTCAGAGATTGAGAACTGCAAATTATCCATATTCATCGGACCGACAGCATAGATGTCTTTCTTGGCCGTTGCCACCAGTTCGATACGTGTATTTCGAGCTCGGATCTGTCCTACGAGCTCCATTAAATCATCAAGCTGTCTTCCAGATATCGACACATCGGCCTGCTCGGGATCTGGTGTAGCTACCGGCAGAACGCCCGCCTTCGCTGCAGCAGACCTCACATCGTCGCCTAGAAAATCATTTACGGCTAAAAGAATCCGACCTTCAGACATCCGCCCGTCTATGGTTTTGCGGGCTATCGTATCACCCTGCTTGAACGCCAGATTGTTTACTACAAGATCAATAACGACCGGAGCGATCTCACCTTGGAGCGTGTTGTTAACAACTACCAGACAAGCAATGACGTTGCGTGCCGGGTCTTTGCGCCCTTGTTCAATAATCGCCTTGGCCGCTCCATCTATAACAGCTTCATCGTTCTTGGGATTCAGTATGGTGCGGTTCTCCATATCGAGCAACACCAACTCGATTGCTCTGTTACCAATTCCAAGGTCTGGATGAAGTCGTTTTTCAGTCGCGTTAGCCGCTGCTACGAGGTCGCGAAGGTCTGATTTTACCGCCGCGAGTGATTGAATCGGGTTGATCACGCCGCGTCCGGTTTCTCTGCCAAACGGCAGAATAACACTGCTTGTTAGCAGAATGTCCCTAACCTGGGAAGCCTGCATCAGCTTCTGGTTTTGCGCCTGAATTGTATCGTATTGGCGTTTGATCTGATCTTCTGCTTTTGCGATACTCTGCTCTTTTTCCTTCAGCTCCAACTGTCTTTGTGCAAGCTCGGCATTCTTGGCATCCAGGTCAATCAGCTTTTCGAGAAGCTCTTGGTCTCGTTGTGCCAAATCAGCTCTGACTTCAACGAGTTCTTCCTGGCGCTCAGCAAGCTCTGCGGATATAGACTCCAACTGCTCTTTCGTCAGTTTTCCTGCAGCTCTCAAATCCGTGAGCTCGGCTAGACGGGATTCGATCTCAGCCTGAAGCTTGGATGCCCGTAGTTGAGCTTCGTTTCTCGCCTCAAGTGCCGCACTGACGTCTTTTTGAGCCTTCTCCACCTCTTCGCGAGCCTTTGCCACTTCCGCAGCTTTCTCGCGGACTTCACGCGATAGACCAGCACTCGTCTGCACCAGAGATTTGTTCTTTTCGCGGAGTTGGCTGTTGCGAGTCTGATACTCTTCGATTTGAGCTTTCATCTGCGCGCCGCGAACTAGAATTTCGCGCATACTCTTGCTGACAGTCAGCATAGTGCCGAGGGTAACCGCAGCAATCAGCATTCCAGTAATTGTTGTAACAACAATTGCGGTGTGGCGTGGCCTCATTCCGAAAAGCGTCAGGCGACGTTTGCCCATACGCCTGCCAATCCAGTCGCCCAGATAAGCAATCAGACCCGATACCGCTATTACAACGATTACAAAAAAGATCAGGTAGGCCACAGTAGAAAATCTCCGATGCTCAAGTGCAGCAGACTACTTCGGTGTTCGCACCAAGAGGATTAACCCAAGTGCAAGTCCCAGTATATCAGCAGTGAACGCGCCAATCAATGGCGACATGCCACCTTGAACAGCTACAGCCGTCGTGAAATGCCACGTAAACCAGTATCCAAAAATAATGAGAATGCTAAACGCAATGCCAGCTGACCTGCTCGCCCGCACCGGTCGGATAGCCAGCGGAGCTCCGATTAATGCAAAGACAAACGCCGCCAGTGGAATAGAGAGCCTGTTGTACCTGTGCACCTTTAGCTTTCTCAATTCTTCTGCCTTTGCACCCTCTCTTACTAATATTGTGTACCTTTCACCGAGTTCGCTGTAGGTCATCTGATCTGGTTTTCGAAGAGTGAGCTCAATACTCTCAGGGCTCTGACGAATCTCAACCGGTTCTGTTTGAAGCCCTTGGAAGCGAACAGATACCGTAGATTGATCCTTCAGCGCGTACATCCAACCATCGTGGAGTTTCCACGTATTCATATCATTCTTCCCAAGGCCTTTCCAGATTGCTTCTCTGGCTTGAAAGATTATCTCTGGCTTATTGTCCTTGTAGCGAGTGATTGTCACATCGTAGAGAGCTTTCTTTCTCAGATCGAAACCGCCTGCAGCATAGACTGTTGAATTAGAGTCTTTGTCTGCCCATATGCGGCTCATTGAAGCGGGCGGCTCTTTCTTCAGCATCTCTGCCTGCAGTGAGTTGGAGTAGGGGACGATAACCTCGCTAAGCGCGAAGCTCAATGCTGTTACAACGATTCCAAGCGCAATCACGGGAACCATCGTACGATACAGACTGACGCCACTTGCGTATAGCGCTGTAATCTCACTGTCGCCTGACAGTCTGCTGAACCCTACTAGCACCGCAAGGACTGCAGCCATTGGCAGCGTGTACACAATCACCTGAGGCATACTGAGGAGAACCAATTGCAGTGCTACCAGAACTGGAAGTCCGTTGATGACCTGGCTGGTAAGATGCAGAAGGTTCTGCGTAGCAAACATAGTGGAAGAGAACGCGGCGACCCCAAAGATGAACGGCCACACGAGTTCCATTCCCAGAAATCGATCCAATAATCTCATTGTGGCCTCACATTTCGAACCGCTCGCCGAGATAATACTTCCTCGCGATTGGATCGTTCGGCAGGTCTGCAGACGAACCCTCCGTGGCGATCTTGCCTTCTGAGATTATGTAAGCTCTATCGGTAATCGAGAGAGTAGCTCGAACGTTGTGGTCGGTAATTATGATGCCTATATTCTTCTCTTCGCGCAGCCGGGCAATTGTTGTCTGAATATCATCTATTGCTATTGGGTCGACGCCGGTGAAGGGCTCATCGAGTAAAATAAACGCAGGGTCTGTGGCAAGTGCGCGCGCAATCTCAGTTCTTCTGCGTTCGCCACCAGAAAGCACCATCCCGCGCTCATTTTTCAGGTGTTCTAGCCCTAGTTCTTCGAGAAGCTGGTCGGTCTTTTTCATCCGATCTTTCTTTGAAACGTTGTTCATCTCGAGAACCAGCAGGATGTTTTCAGCTACGGTCAGCTTACGGAAGACCGATGGCTCTTGCGCCAGATAGCCTATTCCGAGTCGAGCACGACCGAACATAGGGAGCCGGGTGATGTCCTTTTCGTTAATGAATACTTTCCCTTGGTTTGGCTTTACGAGTCCCACAACCATATAGAAAGTCGTTGTTTTGCCAGCGCCATTCGGCCCAAGCAAACCTACAATCTCGCCCTGGTTCGCCTCAAAACTTACACCATCTACTACTCGCCTGCCGCGATAGACTTTGGCCAGATTTTCAGTCCGTATCTGCATTTACTTCCGCTCCGCACCCTTTGCAGGTAATGAGATGGTGAGCTTGCTTCTGCCCGGGTCGCTCGTTATACGCACTTTCTGTTCGCCCGGAGCCAGGTCTTTCTCCGATTTGAGGTTGATGTCTGCTTTGTCACCCACTAAAACGACTGGTTGCGGCACGCGGTTACAGGTGCCTTCCTCAACCACATAGTACTTCTCGGGGTCTCCCATCTCGATTCTGACATTACCACTTAAAACTGCGTGCTCTTTCGGTTCGGTTGCCCAGAACAATTCTGCTTTGTTCGCTGTTACCCGGGTGAACTTCTCAGGGTTCTTCGGGTCGGGTACCGAGGACAGGGCAACCCCTCCAGTGAGTACAGCTTCCTGCAACGATGAGAGTCCCGCACCCTTGGCACTCGAAATGCGCATCACAATGCTTTGGGACTCAGCACTTAAGGTTCCATCGGCGGTTTTCAAGTAGACTCTGGGGCCAGTGATTGTGTATTCATCGGTTGTCTGAGTCAAACGGGTTACTGTAATACTCGAAAAACCAGTTACATGCACTGGTCCAATCTGCTGCTGTGCCGCAGATGCTGCAAATATGGCTGATCCCACAAGCAACAACATAGCTAATGCGACAACCTTGTTCGTCACTAGTGCCCCTCCTGCTTCTGTACTATGGCCTTTGCTTCATCCGGGTCTGCTGTGATTTTGATTGTTCTTAGTTGGGTATCTGCAACGAAGGCCGTTGCATCTATCGTCGTGACAGGCCCTCGCACTTGAATGCCGCCATTGCCAACTAGTTTATCTTCTCGCGAATACCATTTCACCCAGTCGGCTTTGACGGTTTTGATAGTGCTCTCGGCGACATTTGATGTTACAGTCACGCCACCTGTAGCAGTGATTATGCGAGACTTCTCATCAGCTCGAACTAACGGAGCTGTAAGAGTGGCAACGTGTTTGCGTCCATCGAAGAATTGAGCTGTCACTCTCTTCATTTCGGCTGTGCCCGATAGCGTATTTCCCGTTAACTCATCAGCCGAGGCCACGAGCTTGGGCTGACCATCTTCCTGCCACGCCAGGCTTACCCGCTTGAATGCTCCCTTTTGCCCAAAGGTGATTTCAGCAGGTTCATTACTATCAGCTTCATTGCCCTTGGCTTTGACATCCGGCTTTGTTGAGTTTCCGGGGTCTTTTGTCTTTTGATCCTGCTTCGAAAGCTCGGTTGTGGTCGGAGGAGCAGAGGGAGTCTTCCTTCCCCCAGTGCAACCTGCAAGAATCACAGCAGTCAGCACCGCAAATATGCTCCATCGGACAATTGCTCTCATTATGCTATCAGGCCGGCGGCAACAAATACTTGCCCCGGCCATCTCCAATTTCTTCACTATCACAAGTCTTACGACGCAATTTAACACGCCTTTTTGCCCGTCCAAGTTTACCATAAATAGCACAGCGTTCGCAAAGTGAGGAATCACAATAATGGTATCTCCCGAATGCAGGGAACCAGCAGCTTGCCGTAGCACTACAACCTGACTATGAGAGCAAATTCTTTCAGGTGTGTTCACTAACGAGTCACAATTGTGCTTGACTGAACCGTTCAAAAATGCTATATTTTTCCCAAGGGGAGGTGTTCCAACTTGGCAGGTCACTCAAAATGGCACAATATACGTTTGCGGAAAGGCAAGCAGGACGCGGAACGCGGCAAGATATTCACCAAGCTTGCTCGAGAGATCATTGTTGCTGCTAAAGCTGGCGGTGGCAATGCCGACGCAAATCTCAGGTTGAAACTCGCTGTTCAGAAGGCCAAAGAGAACAGTATGCCCGCGGATAACATCAAGAGGGCTATTCAGCGGGGAACAGGCGAGCTTGAAGGCGTGAACTACGAAGAAGTCACTTACGAGGGATACGGTTCCGCAGGAGTCGCTGTGCTTGTTCAGTGTCTTACTGATAACCGCAACCGAACTGTCGCAGAGCTTCGCAATGTCTTTAGCAAGTGTGGCGGAAACCTGGGAGAATCGGGTTCAGTTGCTTGGATGTTCGACCAGAAAGGCATAATACAGATCTCTACAGACGCCTCCGACGAAGATACCGTTATGATGACTACACTCGACGCAGGTGCAGAAGACATCAAGACAGAGGGTGACACAATAGAAGTCACAACGAAACCTGAGGATCTTCACGCTGTCCGCGATGCTCTGACCGCTGCAGAGATTGCATTCATCGAAGCTGAAGTCTCTATGATCCCCAAGACAACAGTGTGTGTCGACAACGCCAAAGAAGCGAGCCAGATTCTGCGACTTACAGATATGCTCGAAGACCTCGATGATGTGCAGAACGTCTATGCTAACTTCGACATTCCAGACGAAGTGATGCAGGAAGTAGCGGTATAGTTCTCTAAACCGAAATCCATATTTCATTATGAGGCTGAGGGCGAATTGAATCGTTGCTTGCTCTTGCGGCGGTAGTCACATTCGTCCAACGCCGAACCTCCCAAGTGTACGGATTATCCCCGTTGCGTTATTGCCTCACCCAAAATCTAAGAAGGTCAAGCGTCTGCAGTCGTCGAAGTGAGACTCGTGGAGGTGGATGACAAATGGACGCACTCGAATGTATGAAAACACGCCGAAGTGTGCGTGTTTACACCGATTCCCCTGTTGAACGCGAAGCAATTGAAGGTATTGTTGATGCAGGCCGACTAGCTGCGAGCGCGAACAACATTCAACCTTGGCGTTTTGTAGTGGTTACCGAAAAGGATACACTGGGACAGATAGCAGGGTTTACCGATCACGGCAGGTTCATTGCTAACGCACCTGTCTGTATAGCTGTATTTAGCGAGGATGTTAAATACTACCTGGAAGACTGCTGTGCTGCAACGCAGAATCTTCTGAATGCTGCTCACGCCTATGGCTTGGGTTCCTGCTGGGTTGCGGGAGACAAAAAAGCCTATGGCAGTAAGGTCGGAGAGCTTCTCGGGGTGCCGGCCAACTACAAACTTATCAGTCTGGTGGCTATAGGTCATCCTGACGAAGTTCGACAATCTAACAAGAAACCCCTCAAATCGGTTCTCTATTGGGAGCGCTTCGGAGGCTAGAATGATACGGATTAAGGCTGGAATCATCGGCACTGGATTCGTCGGGCCTGCCCACGTTGAGGCTGTTCGCAGGCTGGGTTATGTGGATGTAGTGGCAGTTGCTGAGGCCGATCAGTCTATTGCTAGCGAAAAAGCGCGACTCCTCTCAATTCCAAAAGCATATGGTTCCTACAAGGATTTGCTGGCCGACTCGGAAGTGCAGGTTGTGCATATTTGTACTCCTAATACACTGCACTACCCGGTGGTCAAAGCTGCCCTTGCTGCTGGGAAGCACGTACTCTGTGAGAAACCGCTTTCTATGAACTCGAAAGAGTCTGCGGAGCTGGTGGAGCTTGCCTCAAAATCGCGTTTGGCAACTGCGGTTGATTTCAATTACCGTTTCTATCCGCTCAACCAGGAAGCAAAAGCTCGTGTTCAGTCTGGAGAGATTGGCAAGCCTATGATTATCACTGGCAGCTATCTTCAAGACTGGTTGATGCTTCCGACGGACTATAATTGGAGGATCGACAGTGAACTCGGAGGTGAGTCACGCGCTGTTGCCGATATTGGCAGCCATTGGTGCGATCTTATCTCCTTTATTACTGGTCAGAAATTCACGCGTGTCTTTGCAGATTTGGCCGTCGTCCATAAGACACGGATGAAACCGAAACAGAGCATCGAAACCTATGCTGGCAAAGAGTTGACTCCACAGGACTTTGAGCCGGTTCCTGTTACGACAGAAGACTACGGCACCGTGTTGTTCGAAATGGATGGCGGCACGAGAGGTACATTTACCGTCTGTCAGGTGAGTGCTGGCAGGAAGAACCGACTGCACTATGAAATAGCGTGTGAAAAGGCTGCACTGTCTTTCGATCAGGAGGATGTCGAACGCCTTTGGATTGGACGCAGAGACGCTGCCAATCAGACACTTATGCGCGACCCTTCTTTGCTTGCCGCTGATGCCCGTCCGTTTGCTGCCTATCCAGGTGGACATCCGGAGGGGTATGCCGACGGTTTGAAGAATCTGATGTCGGCATTCTATAGCTCTATCGCCGAAGGAAAGCATCTTTCGAGAGACGCGCCAGGCTTCCCGACATTTGCCGATGGCCACGCAGAGATTGTGTTGGTTGAAGCAGTGCTGAAATCAGCAAAGACGAAGAGCTGGGTGGATATCGTCGGCTGACAATCGAAGACGTGCTACTCTCTGAAAGAGTTTGTCATTGGAAGGCGCAGGTCTACGCCGAGCGCTCTCGATGAGATTTTGATACCTGGAGGGGCCTGGCGACGCTTATACTCGTTCAGGCCCACCATCTGCACGACCCGCCTCACAACATCCTCTGGATACCCTTTGCCTACGATTTCCTCAACAGAAGCATTCTCTTCTATGTAGTGGTGCAGTATTGGATCGAGAACATCGTACGGTGGCAGTGAATCCTGATCCAACTGATTTGGGCGGAGCTCTGCCGAAGGCGGCCGATTGATGGTGGATTCAGGGATGACACTGCTGACGCTGTTCCTGTAGCTCGAAAGCTCATAAACCAGTGTTTTAGGAACATCCTTCAGCACGGCAAGTCCCCCTGCCATATCTCCATAGAGTGTCGTATAACCGACAGCCGTTTCGCTCTTGTTCCCCGTTGTCAGAACCAGCCATCCGAACTTGTTGGATAGTGCCATCAGGAAGTTACCGCGAATTCTGGCTTGCAGGTTCTCCTCGGTTGTGTCTTCTGGTAGCTCTCTGAACACACTGCTAAGCGCCGACCTATAACAGCCAAATACATCGTCTATCGGCAGCGTCATTGTCTCAATATTCAGGTTTCTGCCGAGGATTTCTGCGTCGGTTCTTGTACCAAACGAGGTGAAGACCGAAGGCATCAGCACTCCAACTACGTTTTCCGCGCCCAGCGCGTCGCGTGCAATTGTGGCAGTCAGCGCGGAGTCTATTCCACCACTCAGCCCAAGGCCAACCCGTTTGAAGCCGTTTTTGCGCACATAGTCACGCACTCCCAGAACCAGTGCGCTATACACTTCGGCAGTGCGAGGCATTGGTTCTGCTATGTCGGCTTGCCCGGAGGATTTCTCAAAATCAATGTCTGCTATAAGAAGCTGTTCATCAAAGGCTTTGGCTCTGGCGACCGTTCGAGCCTCAGGATCCACAACCAGCGATTGCCCGTCAAATACCAATTCATCCTGCCCACCAACTGCATTTACATAGACGATGAAGGCTGAATTCTCCTCGGCGCGCCTGGATAATGCTTCTTCCAGCCAGTTGTGTTTTCCGGCAAAATACGGGCTGGCGTTGATGTTAATTAGCAATTGGGCATTTTCTGCCGAGTGGTTCCATATATCCGCTCCTATGGAGATGCCGAGGGTGATCCCGTTCACCCCGAAGACCGAATCATCATCACCCGAAGTGAAGTGGCGCGACTCAACGAACTGACCACATTGGGACAGAAGTGTCTTACGATGTACGCCCTGCAGTTTTCCGTCTTGTATAACCGCGGCAGCGTTATACCGACCCCCATCTGCTTCGATGAATCCGCACACAACAGTCAGCCCAGTCGAGGCTTCAATCACTCGTGCTAGTGCTCCTGTGTTTGCGTTTAGAAACGATTCTCTAATCGCGAGGTCTTCTGGCGGGTAGCCTGTAATAGCGAGCTCAGGAAAGACAACAACATCCGCATTTTGTGCTCTGCTGCGGCCTATATACTCCAAAATTTTCAGAGTGTTTCCAGCAATGTCTCCAACACAGGGGTTGATCTGTGCCAGAGCTACTCTAAGTGTGCCGTTTTTCTGTTCTCTCCCGATGCCCACTCCAAACTCCTTATCACTAAGTCAGAAGCTCCATAATCCCTTGCCAAGTAGTATTAGTTAGTTAAAGTATTTAAGAAAAACCTATGCAGCCATTCTGTATCAATCTGTATTTGCTCTATTGGGAACAGACAGCGCCTGTATGAACTCCGAGCTCTTAATCTCTTGACCCGTGTGATATCGTACAAACCATTTTACTGCTTTTTGCAGTTCATCGCGCACTGCGGGGGAGAGTTGAACAGATTTTAGCTTACTGGGTTCAGATGTCAGGATTTGCTGCATCGCTACTACCGACTCACACCGCAGATGAATTGCATCTTCTGGCCTCGGGCCGCATCTATCACATACTCGACCTCCAAGCGATGGGCTGAACATCATATCAGGTTTGTTATTGTCCGCGCCACAACGCACACAGTGCGCGAGCTCGGGATGATAGCCCATTAGAGACATAGTCTGCAGTTCATAGTACCTTGCTATCAATCCCGGGTCTACACCGCTTTCCAGCAGATATAGCGCGGACAGCAGCGTGTCGAACATATCGCAGTTAGCGTCGCGTTCTTCAACCAGCGTGTTCGTAAGTTCCGCCAGATAAGCGGCGTAGGCAATCCTATCGAGATCAACTCTTATGCGAGGGAAGGACTCTTGGATTTCAGCCTGTGTAATTATATCAAGGCCACGTCCAACAGCCAGAAAAAAGCGTCCGTAGGTAAATAGCTCTGTCGCGCCGGCAAGTCTGCTAACTGGCCTTCGTGCACCTTTTGCAACTGTAGAGAGCTTTCCTTTTTGGCGTGTATAGAGCGTAACGATGCAGTCTGTTTCTCCGATGCTTCTTTTGTGCAGCACGATGGCGTTTGCTCGGTAGGTTCTGGATCCTTCCAATTATTGCCTCCGACGCCGCTCTGATGATTGCACGAAGTCTTCCGGGTCGTACGACTGAATTATCTCAACAGCAGAGCTTGTGCCTATTCGATTCGCACCTGCATCGAGCATCGCCACTGCATCTTGAGGTGTCTTTATTCCGCCCGATGCTTTCACTCCCATATCGGATCCAACTACTTCGCGGATGATACGTATATCTTCAATTGTCGCTCCGCCTGGCGCAATTCCTGTGGAGGTCTTTATGAAGTCGGCTCCGGCGTCTCTTACTATGGCAGCTGCAAGTCGTTTCTCGTCGTTTGTGAGATAGTATGTCTCGATGATTATCTTGATTAGCGTTCGCTTGGCATCCTCAGTCATCGCAACAGTGCGAGTCAGGTCGACCAACTCTTGCACTTCTCGTTCGACGATGGCGACCTCTTTCGACTTCAGCGCAGAAAAGTTCATCACCACGTCGAGTTCCTGTGCGCCATTGGTGACGGCTGCTCGTGCCTCGTACAGTTTAGATGCCCGGCCATTTGCACCGAATGGAAAGCCTACGACAGTTGCTGTCTTAACGTCAGATCCAGCTAGTTCCTTCGCCGCTACCGGCACCCAAAACGGAAACACAACTACCGCTGCGAAGTGGTGCTCTTTTGCTTCTTTACAGTAACGGAGTACATCTTCTCTCCCGGCTATCGGTTTGAGAAGTGTGGAATCCATCACTTTTGCCATCTGTTCACGTGAGAACGCCATATCCACCTCTGATGATTCCGCCGGACGTATCATCGGCGGTTCCCACCATTTGATGGGATGCTACGTATTCTTGTTATCCATCAAGCGCGTGGCTTCCTTCAGCGAACTCACAAACTCCCGCACTTCTCCTTGAAGTGTGGCACGATTAGTGTTTGCAGCGATTCTGTTTACCAGTGCACTTCCTACAACTGCGCCATCAGCGATTCGGCAAATCTTACGGACGTGCTCCGGCCCAGAGATGCCAAATCCTACTGCTACAGGTTTCTTTGTGGTCTTTCGTATTCGTTCCACTATTCCGCCTACCTCAGCAGGAACCTCTCCTTGCACTCCGGTTACACCGGTTCGCGATACACAGTAGATAAACCCACTGCCAATCTGTGCGACTCGCTCGATACGCTCATCGGTGCTCGTGGGTGCCAAGAGAAAGACTCTATCCAGCCCCGCTGACTGAGCGGCTTCTACCCAATCTGCCGCTTCCTCGGGCGGAAGATCCGTCATAATCACGCCGTCGATTCCTGATGTCGCTGCTTCGTTAGCGAACTTTTCCAAGCCTATCTTCTGCACTGGGTTGAAATAGGTCATCAATACCAGCGGGACTTCCGTTTGTTCTCTCACGCTTTTCGCCAGCTCGAAAGTGCGCATAGGAGTCATTCCAGCCTGAATAGCCCGTTGAGAGGCAGATTGAATGCTGGGACCATCTGCCAGCGGGTCTGAAAAGGGCATGCCGATTTCAATTATATCGGCTCCGCTTTGGGCGGTAGTGAGTATTACCGACTTGCTGGTTTCGTAGTCTGGGTCGCCAGCCGTAAGGAAGCACACTAACGCCTTCTCGCCAGCCGACTGCAATTCTTCAAACCGTTTGGCAATTCGACTCATAAGGAGGCCTCCATAACTGAGGATACAGACTCTACGTCCTTGTCTCCTCTGCCTGACAGATTGATTATCACCAGTTTATCCTTGCCAAGGCTCGGCGCCAGCTTCATTGTGTAGGCTACAGCGTGTGAGGACTCGAGCGCTGGTATTATACCTTCTGCTTTGGACAGGTATTCAAAGCCTTCGAGTGCCTCCTTGTCTGTTATCGAGACATACTCCGCCCGACCAGAATCCTTGAAGTAAGAGTGCTCAGGTCCTACGCCTGGGTAGTCCAATCCAGCCGATATGGAGTGGGTTGGAACAACCTGGCCGTAATCGTCTTGTAGAAGATAGCTCATCGCGCCGTGGAGAACACCGGGTGAACCCGCACCGAGTGTTGCGCAGTGGACTCCTGTCTCGATTCCGTGGCCGGCAGCCTCAACACCAATCATGCGAACTTCCTTTTCCGCTGCAAATGGATAGAACAGCCCCATAGCGTTCGAACCGCCGCCAACACAGGCTATCAGATAATCCGGAAGCCGGCCTTCTTTCTCGAGTATCTGTTCGCGAGTCTCTCTTCCGATAATCGACTGAAAATCTCGAACCATCATCGGATAGGGGTGGGGACCCACAACTGAACCGATAATATAGTGGGTGTCTCTTACATTGGTCACCCAGTCCCTAATGGCTTCGCTGGTGGCGTCCTTCAGCGTTTTGCTGCCAGAGGTGACGGGGTTCACTTTCGCACCCAGCAGTTTCATACGGAAAACGTTCAGCGCCTGCCGCTTCATATCTTCTTCGCCCATGTATACTTCGCAGTCGAAACCAAATAGCGCGCAGGCAGTGGCGGTCGCGACACCGTGCTGACCGGCACCAGTCTCTGCAATAATGCGGGGCTTTCCCATTCGTTTTGCGAGGAGAATCTGACCCAACACGTTGTTCAGTTTGTGCGCACCAGTATGACACAGGTCTTCCCGTTTGAGATATATCTTCGCTCCACCGAGCTTCTCAGTCAGTCTTTCCGCAAAGTAGAGTGGGGTGCTTCGGCCAACAAACTCCTGGGCAAAGTATGCATAGTCCTTGGCAAACTCCGGGTCTGTTTTTGCTCGTTCGTACTCGGCTGTAAGCTCGTCTAATGCCGGGATCAGCGTCTCAGGCACGTAACGTCCCCCATACGGCCCAAAGTGTCCCCGTGTGTCAGGCATTTTGATCTGCTGTTCTAACATTCGCTATAAACTCCTCTACTTTACTGTAATCCTTAATTCCGGGTTCTAATTCGACTCCGGATGAAACATCCACCGCATAAGGGCGAACCGTGCGAATAGCATCGATTATATTCGTTGGAGAAAGACCTCCCGCGAGAATTATTGGTGTTCCAGAATCCTTCGCCTTCTGCGCCAAATCCCAATTGAAAACGGCTCCTGTTCCGCCGTGTTTATCTGGTGTCCAAGTGTCCAGAAGATATGCTGCCGCTTCTCTCCATTCGTCGAGTCTTTGTAGAGACTCCTCATTACGAACTCTAAGCGCACGTATTATTCTCTCTGAACCAAACTGGCTGGCGAACTCTTCCGACTGATCTCCGTGAAGCTGCACGTAATCCAGCCGAACTCTCTCTGCGATCTCTTTAACAAAACCATCCTCCGCAGTGAATACACCTACAGTCCGAACAAACAAAGGAAGCTCGGTCATTATCTCAAGCGCTTTATCCGGGCTGATCTTGCGCGGACTCTCTGCGAAAACGAATCCGATCGCATCTGCGCCGAGCTCTACCACTCTTAAAGCGTCTTCCACACTGGTGATCCCGCAGATTTTGATTCGTGTTCTCATAATTCCAATAGCGCCTTCAGTGCCGCGCCCGGATCCTCGGCCCGCATCAGTGATTCTCCAATAAGAACAGCGTCTATGCCAGCGTCCCTCAGCCTTTTCAGGTCATCTTTCGTTCCGATTCCACTCTCGCTTACAATTGTCAGATTCTGTGGAATCATAGGTGCTAGGCGGAAAGTCGTATTTATACTAACTTCGAAGGTTTGCAGATTTCGATTGTTGATACCTATGATGTTCGCTCCTGACTCAAGCGCACTTTCGAGTTCGCTCTCATCGTGCACTTCAACCAGTGCTGCCATATCCAACTCACGAGCAGCGTTTCCAAATGAACGCAGCGCGCCAGTATCTAGCAACGCAGCTATGAGCAAGATGGCATCCGCGCCTGCTGCACGCGCCTCTTCTATTTGGATCTTATCTATGATGAAATCTTTTCTTAGCAGCGGTAGCTCAATGCTTCGTCGGCAGTCCGTAAGGAATGAGAGTTTCCCTTGAAAGAACTTCTCATCAGTCAACACTGAGACCGCCGAAGCACCTGATTTCTTGTAGCCTTTTGCAATCGCTACGGGGTCGAAGTCTGGTCGGATTACACCTTTCGATGGTGATGCTTTCTTCACTTCTGCAATTACCTTCGGTAGGCTCCCTGCAGTATTCTTCAGAGCCGAGGCAAAGTCTCGTGTTGCTGCCAATCCCTCTAAACTGAACGCTGGAGTTTCGCGTTTCCTTGCTTCTACTTCGTTACGCTTTTCGCGGGCGATATCATCGAGTATCAATTGGTTGCGCGTCCTTTCGCGAAACGCTTCAGATTCTCAAGTGCGTTTATCGCTGCACCGGAATCAATGGATTCTCCTGCTATCTCTCGACCTTCGGGGAGGCTTGCAGCTTTTCCTGTTACGTAGAGTGCAGCGGCCGCGTTGATAAGAACAATCTCTCTTCGTGGACACTTCTCGCCATTTAGCACTGAGATCAAAGTTGCGGCATTCTCTTCTGGTGTCTGTCCGGATGAGAGCGACTCAACCGAAGCTCGCTCCGTTCCGAAATCTGCCGGAGTTAGCGTTTTCATAGTGACTTCGCCATCACGGAGCTCTGCCACCAGTGTGTCACAGAAGGTGGAGCACTCATCGATTCCATCGAGTCCGTGTACCACCATAGCGCGCTCCGTTCCCAGGTTTCCTAGAACCCTTGCCATCGGTTCACAGAGTGCCGGGGAGAAAACGCCGACAACTTGGTAGCTCGCGCCCGCTGGATTCGTCATCGGCCCCAGGATATTAAACACCGTCCTTATTCCTATTTCTTTTCTGGGGCCAACAGCGTGTTTCATCGCAGGATGCAGAGCCGGTGCAAACAGGAACCCGATGCCGCATTCGTCTATACAGTCTCCGGCATCAGCTGCAGTCAAAGCAAACTCCACCTGAAGCGCTTCCAGCACATCAGCACTGCCACATTTGCCAGATGCCGCACGATTTCCGTGCTTGGCGACCGCAACTCCCGCACCTGCTACTACAAATGCTGCTGCAGTGGAGATATTGAACGTCTTCAGTTTGTCGCCTCCGGTTCCACAGGTGTCCACCAGAGGGGTGCGCGATGAAGATACCGCAAGCGATTTCTCTCGCATTACACGGACAAAACCTGTGATTTCTTCCACAGTCTCGCCACGCATTCTGAGTGCTGTAATAAAGCAAGAAACCTGCGCTGGTGTCGCTATTCCGTCCATAATTGCGTTCATTGCGGCAGCGGCTTCGGCCTCACTCAGCACTTCTCCTTCGACAACTCGACGAATAGCATCTTTTATCAGTGTCATATTAGCTCTTACTCCAGACCGGCTTCAGCCATCTCAAGGGCTCTAAGCATGGCACTCGATTTGTTTACAGTCTCCTGATATTCGTTTGCAGGAACGGATTCCGCAATTATTCCCGCTCCGGCCTGCACATACCCTGTACTATTATGTATAATTATCGTGCGAATTGTTATACATGCATCCATGTCTCCAGAGTACCCAAAATAGCCGATTGCACCCGCATATGGCCCTCGTTTTGTCGGTTCAAGCTCGTCGATAATCTCCATAGCCCTCGGCTTTGGCGCACCGGACACAGTCCCCGCAGGGAAGGTAGCACGCAATACATCGAACTGGTTCAACCCGTCCTTAAGAGCGCCTCTTACGTTAGAGACGATATGCATCACGTGAGAATACCGCTCTACTGTCATTAGCTCATCGACCCGCACGGTTTCTGCATCGCACACTTTGCCAAGGTCATCTTTTCCGAGGTCGACAAGCATCATATGCTCTGCCTGTTCTTTTGTATCGGCCAGAAGTTCACTTTCAAGCAGCCGATCTTCCTCCGGCGTTTTGCCACGGCGACGTGTGCCGGCAATCGGTCTTGTTGTTACCTCTCCGCGGCGCACCGTAACCAGAATTTCAGGCGATGAACCGATTAGCTTTGTGTCACCAAAAGAAAGATAGTACATATAAGGAGATGGGTTCACCGATCTTAACGCTCGGTATATGTCGAAGGGATCGGCTGCAACAGTGGTTGAAAACCGCTGCGACACGACCACCTGCACAATATCTCCGGCTGCGACGTAGTCCTTGCATTTTGTCACAGCCTGCTCGAAGTCCTCTCTTGTCGCGAAGTTCGACTGCACATCGCTCTTTGGCAGGCTATTCGTAGCTGTTTTGGTCGAGGTTGGTCGTTTAATTGACTGAACAAGCCGATCGATCTTTTCTATTGCCTCATCGTACGCCGCGTCAACGTTTCCATCTGTTCGCACATTTGCTAGCGCCAGTATTTTGTGCTGCACGTGATCAAAGATGAGCAGAGTGTCGGCGAAGGCCAGCATACAATCAGGCAAGCCTGTGTCGTCCTCAGGAACATTCGGCAAGTCCTCGAAGAACCGCACTAAATCGTAGCCGAGATATCCAACTGCTCCGCCACAGAACCTCGGAAGATTGGGATCTGGCCACCACTTTATACCGGACATCTCAGCCTCGAGTGTATGCAGCGGATCCTCACCAGGTTTCAGCTCTATTACTTCAGTGCAGCCGTCTCTAATTAGTTCGACCCTGCGTCCAATACTCTGCATTATTGTATGCGGATTGCTCCCCAAAAACGAATAACGGGCGAGTCTTTCTCCTCCTTCAACACTTTCAAGCAGAAAGGCCGCACCACCATTTTCGGAGATTCTTCGAAACGCAGAGACAGGTGTCTCCATATCTGCCAGAATCTCTCTGTAGACAGACTGCAGATTGGAAGACTCAGCTCTTCTTCTGAATTCTTTTCTGTCCGGATAGTACATTCGGTTCTTCCTTTCGGTAGAAAAAAAGCAGCCACGACAACTATAGTCCGCGGCTGCTAAAACAAGAAAACCGCGGATGACCCTGTGAAGTCGTCCACGGCTACAGAATGGCTATATCAGATTCGTCTGCTAGATGCGTGCCTGTAGGTCGACTCCACCGAATATGGAGCCGCGCCAGACCCACTTGATCTTGCCTCCGAATGCTACCAGACCCATAATTTTTCCTCAAATGAAATATACCAGTCTGCACTCCACATGTCAATAGTCCGTGGCTCAGAATTCTTAAAACAGGGAAAAATGCCGGGCCACGCAGGATTGACCCGCTTTTATGCTTAACTGATGTATTATGACGAACAATAGTGCTTATCCGAGGCCAGCAATAGGTGCCATCATAATCCGTGGCAACGATATTCTTCTCATTCGCCGTGGAGCAGAGCCTGGCCGTGGCAGATGGTCGGTTCCCGGAGGGAGTGTCGAACTCGGTGAGACTCTCCACGAAGCAGTGATTCGAGAGACTTTTGAAGAAACTGGGCTCACAGTCGAAGTCGGAAAACTGGCTGGAGTCTACGAACTTATCATTAGAGACGACGAAGGGATTTCTTTCCATTACGTTCTGATAGACTTCTTCGCTGCAAGCAGAAGCGGTGAACCTGTGGCAGCTTCAGATGCCTCCGAATGCAGATGGGTGCCACTCGATGGGTTAGGAGAGTACGACGTCACCGAATCGCTCCTCGCCTGTCTGCGAGAGAACAATCTGATTTCGTAGCGCGCTTCCCGGCCTAGAGTTTGCAGGCCGCTAACGCAGCTTCCTGCCGAATGTCATCAGCATCAACCCTGCGATACTCTCCACGTCGGTAGATAACCTCACCCGCTACCATAGTCAGTATCACATCTGAAGCGGAACAACCATATACTACTGCCGATACTGGGGCATTAGATCCGAATGCCGCAGGCGTAGCAAGGTCGACAGCAACTATGTCAGCCTGTTTGCCGGGTTCTATACTTCCAATCTCAGATGCGAGCCCGAGCGCTTCCGCACCACCCAGAGTCGCAAGTTCCAGTACGCGAGCGGCATCCATTGCTTCCACCGATCCCCTCATCATCCGTTGTGCAAGGATAGCAAATCTCATCTCTTCAAACATATCCATCGCATCGTCGCTCGCCGCACTGTCTGTGCCGATACCAGTAGTAATGCCTCGTCCTACGATTTTATCTAGTGGAGATACCCCAACTGCAAGCTTCGCGTTCGACTTAGGACAATGCACCACGGATGTATGCTCTTTAGCTATAGTGTCCAAGTCTTTGTCTGTTACGTGCACGCAGTGGGCGAGCAGGGTTTTTGGGCCAAGCAACCCTATATCCTGCAAATAGGCGATCGGTGTAATGCTCCTGGGGACAAAATTGAACTGAAACAACCTGTAAATATCCGCTATATGTCCCTCTGCGCTCTCGATGAGAGCGACTTCGTCTTTGCTTTCCGACGCGTGTAAGGCGATCGCGAGGTTTTGCTCCCTTGCCAGTTTTGTAACAAGCTTCAGCAGACGTTCGCTTGATGTGTAAACAGAGTGGGGAGAGACACCCACAGTAAGCCTCTCCCCGGCCTTTTCAGATAGCTCTGAGATGCACTCAGCGAGCCGGATTATCTGATCTTTGAAGTCGCCATTGGGGTCGGGGCCAAAAGTCTCCTGATAGACAATTCCTCTTAGCCCCGCTTCTCTTGCTGCTTCGATAACCGCGCCGGAGATCGACGAATCAGCTATGGTAGTCACTCCACTGCGAACTAACTGCAGCGCTCCGAGTCGTGCGGATGCCAGAAAGTCGTCGTATTCCAGCTTTTTCCCAACATCCGTTAGAGTTCTGATCCACGGTAGAAATGGTTGGTTTTCAGCCACACCGCGAAAGATTGTGTAATCTAGATGGGTGTGCGCATTAACAATACCCGGCAGGATGACTGCGTGCCCAAGATCCTCAGTAGGCTCCGCTGGCAGCGTAGAAGACAGGTCGGAGCCGACAGCCTCAATCCGTCCGCCCCGAACCAGGACTTCACCATCTATTATTGGTTCCCCAACCATTGTCAACACGTAGTGAGATCGATAGATCATAAGCTGATTCTTACACCTACAGATGAATGAGCCTTACGATTGTCTAGTTAATGTACCTCACTCAGCAAGGTTTCAATCGGATAGGTCTCGCAACCAAAGAGTTCAGCAATCTCGGGAAGCACGATTTTGCCGTAGGCCACATTCAGCCCTTTGCGGAGTGCCTGATTCTCGAGCATTGCACTCCTCCAGCCTTTGTTAGCAAGCTGAAGCATATATGGTGCTGTGACGTTTGTGAGTGCGTAGGTAGAGGTGCACGCCACAGCCCCCGGCATATTGCCTACACAATAGTGCAGAATCCCTTCTTCGATATAAACCGGATCGGCGTGGGTTGTGGGTCTTGTGGTTTCAAAGCATCCGCCTTGGTCGACTGCAATGTCCACTAGCACCGCATTAGGTTTCATCAACCTGATCATCTCCCGGGTTACTACCACAGGAGTTCTTGCCCCCGGTCTTAACACAGCTCCTATCACCAAGTCCGCTTCCTTTAGGGCCAACCTAAGGCTGTGAACATTCGAAACAAGCGTGTTTACGTTTGCTGGTAGAACATCGTCTAGATAGCGCAGCCTGTCGAGATTGATGTCGAGCACAATGACGTTTGCTCCCATCCCAGCAGCGATTTTTGCGGCGTTCATACCAGCCACACCGCCGCCTATTACCACGACATTTGCAGGTGCGACACCGGGCACGCCACCGAGCAGCATTCCTCGGCCGCCCATAGGTCGCTCCAGATACTTTGCACCCTCCAATATCGACATACGTCCTGCTACTTCACTCATCGGGGTCAGTAGAGGAAGCGAGCCGTTTTCTTCTCTGATAGTCTCGTAGGCAATGCATACTGCTTCTCTATCCAGCATCGCTTGGGTCAGAGCTTTGCTTGCTGCGAAGTGGAAATACGTGAATATGGCCTGGCCTCGGCGGATCAACTCGTACTCCTGTGGCATAGGCTCTTTGATTTTGACTATCAGGTCAGCCGCTTCGAATACTTTTGCCGATGTAGATGCGGATCTTGCCCCAGCTTCGTTGTATTCGCTATCGCTTACACCTATTCCGTGTCCAGCTCCGGCTTCAACTATGACTTGGTGGCCGGACTGCGTCAGCATCTCTACAATCGCAGGAACTGCTGCAACTCGATACTCTTCAGTTTTGATTTCCTTCGGTATTCCGATTATCATTTACATTTGCCCTCAAACGATAATAGTGTGGAGCCAGCCGTCTGTCAGGCAAGCCTACTTATTCGGTACTGTCTCCCAGTCTTTAAGAAACTTCTTGATACCGGCGTCGGTTAACGGATGCCCAAACATCAGATTAAGCACGGGGAAGGGGATAGTCGCAACGTGTGCCCCAATTCTTGCAGCTTCCACGACGTGCAGCGGATGTCTTATGCTTGCGACTATCACTTCGCTATCGAAACCATAGGTGTCGATCATCTGCACCGCGTCATCTGCAACTACCATTCCGTCGTGTCCGATGTCATCGAGTCTGCCGGCGAACACGCTTACATACGTTGCTCCTGCCTTGCACGCAATGAGCGCCTGGTTGGCTGAGAAGACCAGTGTAACGTTGGTCTTAATTCCGTCTTCGGACAGCTGACGCACTGCCTGCATACCGTCTTTTGTCATAGGCACTTTTATTACAATATTCTTGTGCCAGTCGGATATTTCGTGTGCTTCTGCAATCATGCCTTTTGCATCAGTGCTGATCACCTCTGCGCTGACAGGGCCGTCTACTATACTGCAAATCTCAAGAACAGTCTCCTTGAAATTCCTGCCCTCTTTTGCGATGAGTGAAGGGTTAGTTGTAACTCCGTTTACCACTCCCCAGGAGGCAGCTTCCCTAATGCTGTCAACGTTGGCAGTGTCGATGAAAAACTTCATTGATCGAATACACTCCTATTCTGATACTTTTCGAAAATCGTCTTTCAATGACAGATACAGCGATTTATATTGTTCGTGATGTCGAGCGTAGACCGAATGGAGCTCTCTGTCAGGTGCCGTTGATGATTCCACTCGTACAGTCTCGCGACACGCTTCAGACACATCGCGATAGATACCAGTGCCAACACCGGCAAGCAACGCAGCGCCAAATCCCGGACCCTCTCCAACGTTTATCGTCACGTGGTCTAGTCCGATGATATCTGTCTGCATTTTTCGCCAGAATGCGCTCTTGGCTCCACCGCCTGTTGCACGAACCTGCTCGATAGGTATATTCATTTCTTTGAAAATATCAAATGAATCCTTCAGCGCGAAGCTCACACCTTCCATCACCGCTCTCGCAAAGTGTTGTTTACTGTGCGCAAGTGTGAAGCCAAAGAACACACCGCGAGCGTAAGGGTCGGCGTGTGGAGTTCTTTCGCCGCTGATATAAGGCAGGAACGACAATCCATCGCAGCCGGGTGGGGCGAGTGCTGCTTCTTCCGAGATTACATCATATGGGTCTCGGTTGGTGTGTTTGGCTACGGCCTTTTCATTATCGCAGAAGGTGTCGCGATACCACCTGAGGCTGCCTCCAGCAGACAGTACAACCCCCATTACGTGCCATTTGCCGGGAACCGCGTGACAAAATGTGTGGACTCTCAGTTTTGGATCAACTACTGGCTCATCAGAGTAAGCAAAGACTACACCAGAAGTACCCACTGACGAGAATACCAGCCCGGGATGCACAATTCCGTTTCCAATGGCGCTGGCGGCGTTGTCACCGCCTCCACCTACGACAGGTGTCCCCGGTTTGAGACCCGTAAGCGCCGCGGCAGCTTCGGTTATTTGTCCGGAGACTTCCGGCGACTCATAGCAATTCGGCATCCATTCTTGTGACACGCCGATCGCGTCCAGCATCTCATCCGACCACTTTCGGTGCTTCACGTCAAAGAGAGTGGTACCAGATGCGTCTGATACTTCCGTTGCGTGCTCGCCGGTCAGTTTCAATCTCACATAGTCCTTTGGCAACAGCACCTTTCGGACTCTCTTATAGTTTTCCGGCTCATTGTTTCTGAGCCAGACAATCTTTCCGGCTGTGAATCCTGTTAGCACTGGGTTGCTAACAAGTTCTACTACACGGTTGCTCCCGACCTTCTCTGTAATCCATTGACACTCTGCAGCAGTGCGCTGGTCACACCAGAGGATGCTGGGGCGAATTACATTGTTGGACTCATCCAGAAACACGGCTCCGTGCATCTGCCCGCTGAGCCCTGCGCCGCGAATCTCTTCTCCGTTGATGCCGGCTTTTTGAATAGCCAATTTTGTTGCTTCTACGGAAGCATTCCACCAATCAGCCGGGTTCTGTTCCGCCCAGAGTGGCTTGGGTGTGTATAGCGGGTATTCCAGTGTGGCCGATCCTACGACTTCGCCGCCTCGCGCAGTATCGATTACGAGTGCTTTGGTTCCGCTTGTGCCAATATCTATTCCCAACAGATAACTCAAGTGTTCTTCATCCCCCTCAGATTACGGACTTAATCCAATCGACAATTGTCTGTGCGGCTCTGAAGTGCAGGCGTGCGGACTTGCGATCGTACAGTTGAGCGGGCACACCATCTGATGATTCGGGGCATCTTGTGGCAAGAAACTCAGGGTTAAGCTCTGCCGCTGCTTTCATAACCACAAGTGGGGCATCCAGACAGTTGGCCATCTGGATGAGGTTGTGTCCTCTCGGGTTTCGGGCTGTCTTCTCGATATTGGCGGCTCTCAGTGCCTTTTCTGCAGCCTGTTGGCTGAAAAAGACGCTTGCATAGTAGACACCTGCGTCAAGCAGCGTCACTGCCGTGGCGTAATCCGCTCTCGCCTGCGCCCAGTTGCTTTCAGCCGACTTTTTTAAGGCTCAGCCACCCTTCGCGTTCCACTTCATCGCGCCTTCCAGTAGTAGCCGTGCTTATTTCCTTGACCGCCATACCAGATGACAATCTGCACATAGTGTATATACGAAAAACTGACCCCGCGTGAAACTTTTCTGCCAGCAACTCGGCAGCCGTATGCACATTTATACCATAAGGCATCAGTCGGAGTCCATGTGCTACGAGTCCACGCCGCACCGTTCTTCTATGGTTTAGCAGCGGGTTTCTCCCGTGTTTTTTCGGAGCTTGTTGGCTTGGGCGCTCTTTTCAGCGCTGCCTCTACCAGACCTTGGAAAAGTGGGTGAGGGTTCGTCGGTCGCGATTTGAACTCCGGATGGAACTGTGTTGCGATGAAGAACGGGTGACCCTGCAGTTCTACAATCTCAACAAGCCGGTAATCTGGCGAAAGACCGCTGCAAACCAGCCCACCGCGTTCGAGCTGTGTTCGGTATGAGTTGTTTACCTCATAGCGATGCCTGTGGCGCTCGTAGATTAGCTCGTCCTTGTACAACTTCGACGCCAGGGTGCCATCGCTGATTCTGCACGGATACAGCCCCAGCCTCATTGTGCCACCCTTGTCTTGTTCATCATCCTGATCTGGAAGAAGATGGATAACCTGATGTGGCGATGAAGGATCAACTTCAGCCGAGTTTGCGCAGTCAAGGCCGCAGACCCCTCTTGCTATTTCCACAATCGTCATCTGAAGGCCAAGGCAGATACCCAAAAATGGAATCTGGTTCTCTCTGGCGTAGTTGATGGCTGCAACCTTGCCCTCAATTCCTCGTCCACCGAATCCGCCTGCTACGATGATAGCATCGAGGTGACCGAGAAGCTCTTCCTTGTTCTCTATTGTGATCGAATCGGATTCGAAGAAGGTAATTTTAACACCCGCATCGTGTGCAATGCCTCCGTGTTTCACGGCTTCGACAATACTGATGTATGCATCACCGTTTCCGGTGTATTTTCCGATGATTCCGACTTCAATCTTGCTGGATGGCTTTTTCAGTATCCCCACCATTCGCCGCCAGTCTTCAAGGTCGGCGTGACCGTTGGACAGATTCAGCTTTTTCATAACGAGGTCGGCAAGACCCGCATCTTCAAACTTCAACGGAATCTCATAAATCGAGTCAGTGTCCCGCGCCTCGATAACGCCTTCCTTTTCGACGTCGCAGAACAGTGCGAGTTTTTCGATAATATCTTTGCTCATCGGGCGCTTGGTGCGGCATATCAGCGCGTCTGGCTGCATGCCGATTTCCCGGAGCTTCATTACAGAGTGCTGAGTGGGTTTTGTCTTGAGCTCTCCCCAGGGACCTACTGACGCAATGAGCGTAACGTGAACATACATAACGTTTTCGCTTCCAACGTCCTTTTTGAACTGTCGAATCGCTTCAAGAAATGGGAGCCCTTCAATGTCACCAACTGTGCCTCCAATTTCCACGATGGCAATGTCGGCGGAAGCGTCTTTAGCGTTTCTGCGAATACGCTCTTTTATCTCATCGGTGATATGTGGGATCACCTGAACCGTGCTGCCAAGATAATCACCGCGCCGTTCCTTGGCGATTACTGCACCGTAAATCTGGCCGGTCGTCACATTTGCATGACGAGAAAGGTTCTCGTCGACGAATCGCTCATAGTGTCCGAGATCGAGGTCTGTCTCTCCTCCATCGTGGGTAACAAAGACCTCTCCGTGCTGAATAGGGTTCATAGTGCCCGCATCAACGTTGATGTACGGATCCAGCTTCTGCATCGTGATTTTGAACCCACGATTTTTCAGCAGCCTGCCCAAGCACGCTGTTGTAATCCCCTTGCCGACTGATGAGACTACCCCACCAGTTACAAATATGTATTTTGTTGCTTTCTGTCCTTCGGGCACGGCGCTACTCCTTATACTTCAGATTAGATAATTCCCAATTAAAAATATACTTATGCGAGAATAAAAACCAACAGGGCACGCCAGCGTGCAATGGTCATCGATCTGTATTAGTTGCGATCGATCCTGTGTAGTACCACATCTCACCTTTTCCCAGTTTTACAGAGGCTTCAATAGCTCTTGTCACGTATTCTTTAGCAGACTGAACAGCATCCGGAATACTCTTTCCAAGTGCTAGAGAAGCAGCTATTGCAGCACTTAAGACGCATCCTGTTCCGTGCATTCGCTTGCCTTCAATTCTGCGTCCCTTATACTCGATGAAGCTCTCCCCATCGAACAGTATATCGATCGGTTCTCCTTCGAAGTGTCCGCCCTTAATCAGAACGTGGCTGGCTCCCATTCCGTGGATTGCTTTTGCGGCCTCTTTGGCTGTTTCTATGCTATCCACACTTATTTTTGTGAAGGTCTCCACCTCGGGCAAGTTCGGCGTGACAAGTGTGCATTTCGGAATCAGTTCGTGCTTCATCCTGATGACAGCTTTCGATTTCAACAGCCGAGTGTCATCTTTTGCGAAAACCATAGGGTCGAGCACAACATTTGGAATACTTCGTCTTGAGATCCGTTCAGCTACTCTACTTACCACTTCCTCATTGTAGAGCATTCCTATTTTGCATGCATCAGTTCCGATATCCCGGGTTACCGAATCAATCTGCGCCGCAACAATTCTTGGTGGAACCAGATTGATCTTCTGCACACCTTTTGAGTTCTGCGATGTTACTGCTGCAACTGTCGAGAGTCCGTACACACCAAAATCTGCAAAAACTCTTAGATCAGCCTGAATACCGGCTCCGCCACTTGTATCGGATCCAGCTATAGTGAGCGCGATTTTCATCTGACCGCCTTTGCAATATCCAGTAGTTCTGCCAAGTCGTGGATAATATGCGTTGGTTGCATCTCCGCAGACGCTGTTTTAGCGTCGGACTCGCTGGACACACCTGTCGTTATCAACACCGTTCGCATTCCTGCTCGGTTTCCGCCCAAGATATCTGTTTCCAGCCTATCGCCGACCATTATGCTGTTTTCGGCACTGGTTTGCGCGGATTGCAGAATCATTTCGATGGCGGAAGTCTCCGGTTTGCCCACAACAAAGGGGTCTACACCCGACGCAGCCTGAATCGCTGCCACAAGTGATCCTCCGCCGGGAATAATCCGCCCTTCTTCAATCGGAAAAGTCGTATCGGTGTTAGTTGCTATGAATCGTGCGCCTCCAATTATGGCCTGCTGCGCCCGCATCAGCTTAGCATAGGAAAATTCTCTGTCGAGTCCAGCCACAACAAAATCAACCGAACCATCGTAGTCTCCGTCACGCACTTTAAGTCCGACAGATGCCAACTCTGCCTTCAATCCGTCCTCGCCGACTGCATACACTTCAGCGCCTGTTTTGCCTGTCTCTTTGAGGTAAAGTGCGGTGGCGTATGCCGATGTCATCACTTCTTCTGGGGTCGTGGGTATATACATCCCGGAGAGTTTGCTGCAGTAGTCGTGCCGCGAGCGCGTGGCATTGTTTGTGAAGAAAAAGACCTTGTGACCGAGGTGGCGAAGATCCCGCACCGTTTCGCTTGCGTGCGGTTGAGGTTCATCTCCACGGTAGATCACTCCGTCGAGATCGAATACAAAAGTATACTGAACGCTAACCAAGAGCCCTGCCTCTCTAACTAACCAGAAATCTTACCACCTACCTGTCGCCAAGTCAATTGGTTTTACTGCCCAAAAAACTGCTTTCACACGTGTGGCACGTTGACATCTTCTAAGCTGCACCGTATTATTGCCGTGCTAGTCTGAAACAAATTGCCTGCGATAACACGTCTATACTGATGGTGCTCAATCAGAGTGCGTTGTGCCAGTGTTTCGGCTTTGGAGGACTATTGAATGCACAGGTTTTGCTTTCTGCTCGTTGCTGTAGCCTTGTTTCTCGGCGCTGTTGCGTGTTCGTCTGCCCAGACACCAGGTGTCAAAATCGTGTCGAATGGTGAGTTCAAAGACAAGGACGGAGCTATTCATGCATGGAGAATCGATGGAGCACATACGCTCATTTGGGATGGCAAACCGTACATTCCAGTAGGTGGAGTATTCTACCCCCGTTACATCTGTAATGGCGCTACCGAAGAGAACTGGCAGGCCGATGCAAAAGCTCTTGAGTCTATCAAATCAAGCGGCATAGCAGACCTGTTGTTAAAGCCAATTGGCCCGATTACTGCTACCGATCCTGCAGCCTGGCAGAGACTCCTCGATTATCTCGATTCCAACGATTTCACATACGGCATTGATCTTTCCGACGGGCCGAGGGCTCCTGTATCTGGCGTTGTTATCGACCCTATGCGCTACAGGACTGGTGGAGCCGTTAAGGAGACCTTTTTCCAGTTCAATATTCCGGATGTCGTCTCGGCGCTCTGGATTCTTTGCACCACTACGGACGGTAGAGTTATCTCGAGCGGTGGGGCTGATGTCGCAAATGGCCAGATAACGATAGACATCAAATCACGACCGTTAGAATCGGCTGTACTGCTGGTTTATCCCACTTTGCAGCCAACCACAGGAGTGAACTCCGGCACGGGCGACCTTTGGGCGGGGTTTGATGAATTCCGCGACTCTATGCTGGCATTCTGTTCGAAGTTAAAGTTTGGTAAAGGATTAAGGTTTTTCTTAGACCCTATTACCAGCAAAATGGATCTCGATCCGAAACTGGCTTCGTTTATTCCTGATTCTGCTGAGTTCAGACTTGAGTTCGAAGCATATCTCGTTCGAAAGTATAAAAATATTGGTTCGCTGAACTCTGCTTGGGGATTGAATAGAGAGAACCTTGACTCATTCCAGACTGCAGCTCGAGTAATGCCTCTTTGGTATGGTGCAAGAGGCATTACGGCGGTATACGATAAAGCCAGAGGCAAACGTTACGCAGCAGACGTAGCACTTTCAACTCTCTGGAAGGATATAGTTGACTTTCGCGACTACTCAGTGCAGGGTTATCTAAACTCTGCCGCTGAGCTGCTGAAACGAAATGTTGCAGAAGTGCCCGTCATCTACCGAGCTACCAGCTATAACAGAATTTTTGCTAATACGATCTCTACTACTGGGTTCGATGGCCTTGGTGTCGATGCTTACGGCCGCGGAGAGCCGTTAGGTATCGATCAGGCTGCACCGATATACGCGCTCTCCGAAGAGTCTGCTTGCTCAATGTGGCTTGTAGTCACAGGCACGCAGGATACACGGTCAAGAGACAAGTCCACATCGGGTTATAGCAGTAAGGAAGTTCTGACTGCAGATCTGGGAGTGCTGGCGGAAGCTGGTGTAAAAGGCATTTTTGTGAATGGTTTGCAGGTGTTGCCGGATGATATCTGGAAAAACCACTCACTCGCTTCCATGCCCGACCAAATGGGCTGGCTGAAATCGTTCAAGGACTCGTTTGTTGCGGATCGTCGGGCAGATTACGTTCCCCAGGTCATATACTATCCAGTTGTACCGATGACTGGAGCACACACTGCTCGCTTGGGACCAGGGCAATGGTGGCTTCCGTCTTTTCAGATGGGTGGCGCTATGATCATCGGCGATACCATAGCCGCCTATACTATCCCGGGGCACGAAGGCATATGCATCTGGAGTCGAGTCGGGCCGCAGACTGTAACGTTCCCGATGCAACCCGAATTCGAGCCTACCATTAAGTTCCCGTTGGCTTCCGAAGGAATACTCACGGTTGACAAGAAGAACTACACACTGAAACTTGGAAATGATCCTGTGGTTCTGTTGGGCATAGATCCGGTTCAAGTGTTTCCGCTGGAGACTGTGGACGCCGAAATCGCCAAGCTCAAGCCTTTAGCTCAACAAGCGAAAGAGGCAGGAAGTCGAGTTCCGGATGTAAGCGAAGCGATCAAAAGGGCCACCGATCTGATGAAGCACGGTCGTTCTGCCGTAGCGTACGATGTCGTGCATACAATGGCTAATCGGATACAGCAAGAGCTCGGGTCATACGTTTGGTTGGAAGGTGAATCGGCTATCTCTCACAGCTTCGAAAGTGTGGTTACTAATGCTAAATCTAGCTCTGGGGCGTATCTCAACCTCGATACAACACAGCCTCCGCCTATGTCTCCTTATGGTGCAGCGTACATTGCCCAAATAGATAAAGTGGCGGACTATGATGTTTGGGTTGCACTTTCTCCGACGGATGGAACTGCATCTCAGATTAGTTTCAGTTTCGATGCCGGCCCGTGGCACGAAGCTCCTCCGGAACGGACTATATCCGACTATCAGCCGGGGTTTGGCTGGGTGAAGATTGGCAGTATACGGCTTGCTATAGGGCAACACTTGCTGCAATTGCGGGTCGATAAGCCGAACAGCGACGGAGTCCATCGCCTTGCGCTAGATGCCATAGTCCTGAGTCCGGTTGCGTTTAAGCCAGATGGAATTAGAAAGCCGTAATCGCTGGGGGTGAAACAGATGAAGCTGTCCGATGTAATTGCAAATCTCGAAAGCATTGCTCCTCCGCAGTTTGCCAGCGATGGCGATAACATTGGTCTTCAGGTAGGCGACAGAAATGTAGATATTGGCAGAATCGGTGTTGCACTTGACCCGACACCTGATGTTGTGGATGCTGCTATCGACTTTAAAGCTGATCTACTTGTCTGTCATCATCCGTTAATCTACTCTCCTATCCGGAACGTCGCCCACGGTGAGCCAGTTCAAGATAGAATTGTGAAACTGATATCTTCTGATGTCGCCCTATATGTAATGCATACAAACTACGATGCGGCTCCTGGTGGAGTAAACGATGTCTTGGCTGAGCGCATCGGTGTACACGTCTCGGGTGTCCTAACTTTCACTTATCGCGAACGACTGTACAAGATTGCAGTCTTTGCTCCCGCCGAATCTGTAGACGCAGTTCGTGATGCAATGGCAGAAGCTGGTGCAGGCTCGATAGGGAACTACACCCACGCAAGTTTCCGCTCACCCGGAACCGGTACTTTTCAGCCGCTGCCCGATGCTAATCCCTACATTGGAGACATCGGAGTTCTCGCAGAAGTGGACGAGTTCAGACTGGAAATGATTGTCCCGCAGCGGAATCTTCCACAAGTGCTCGATGCAATGCTCTATAGCCATCCTTACGAAGAGGTGGCATACGATGTCTATGCTCTCGAAAACCCTCAGACAGAAGTCGGAATCGGCAGAATTGGCTCTCTGGACTCAGCAATGAGACTGCGAGATTTTCGCGCCCAAGTGGAAAACAGGTTGGGTGCTCACAATACTCGCACGGTTGGCGACCCGGATCAAATGGTGCAAAAGGTAGCGATTGCAAGTGGAAGCGGCAGGCACAACGTGAAAGACGCCATAGCATCCGGCGCAAATGTGCTTGTCACCGGCGAGATTGGTTATCACGATCTTCTTGATGCAGAGGCGGTGGGTTTGGCCGTCATCGCTGCAGGTCACTATGAAACTGAGTTTCCTGCGATGGAAGCCCTTTCATTGCGCCTCGAACACTGTTACAAGGATTATTCAGTCGTCGTCAAGCTGCTCCCTCAGGATCGTCACCCCTAGTATAAACACCGGATTTTGGTTCACCATGCAGGAATTTTGTGAAAGATAGATAAGTGTCTTGGTGACAATTCTTGGATTGTGGGAATGGTGAAACTGAAGGATGAGTCAATCCGTCTTATATGCCGGAGGGAAGGAGGAGCCTTGAAAGATACTAACGAAGGTCAAACACGAAACAGTGAACGCTCCAATGCTTCCAAGGCTGCCGCTTGTCTTCGCCGCGCCGAGACATTGGAAAGCAAAGGCGAGTACGACCGCGCGATTGATCTTCTAGAAAAGGCCATCTCCCTTGTACCGGATTCTGCGTGCCATCATATTCGACTCTCTTGTGTCTATCGCGCCAAACACCAGATTCTTGATGCCATTCAAGAAATGGAGCGCGCGGTGGAGTTGGATCCGCTGAACCCGTGTCCACAGGAATTGCTCCTGCAATTGTACGTCGAGACTGGGCGATACGATGATGCCATCGATGGATCGAAGCTGCTTCTCAAACTTCAGCCACGCAATATGTTTGCGCTCGATGTTCTGGGGCTTTCGTACTTGCAGAAGGGGCTAATTGACGAAGCTCTTAAGGTTGCTCACCGACTTGTGGTACTCGACCCGAGAGATTCGGTGCATCATTTCAAAAAAGCGGTGCTTTACCAGAACAAGGGAGCTTCTGCCAGAGCTATAGAGGGGTTCTCTCGTGTGCTCGAAATGGATCCGGAAGGTTCTATATCCGAAGATGCTCGAGCTGCGCTTGAGATGATTGATAGCAATCAGTTGGGGATGATCGCTGCTTTGGCAACTACTGACTCAGTCTTCTTGGAAAAATTGAAGAGGAACCCCGAATCGGCAATTCAAGAACGGGGATTTGTTCTCAGCAGAACTGGTATTGCGACGTTGAAACAGGTGGATTTTGGCTTGATGAAGCCCGATCCACAGGAAATGCACACGCACTATCACTAACTCTTCGCGCTATTCAACTTCCCAGTCTCTGCGGTTTGCCGATTCCCATTCCTCTTGTTCGAATCGTTCAACCACCCGCCGCCTGCGCCGTTTTACACCGAAATAAGTGGCAATGGCAGCAAAAACAAATAGGAGTGAAGCACCGAGAGAGGCAAATCTCATCAGCCGAACGAGTGAACGTGAACCAACCACGCTTGTTATCCACTTCTCTTCAAACTGCGGCGGCGTTAGCCCGGTAACTCTTTTCAGTGCAATCTCAAAAGAGCCGGTTTCTCCGGTTTTGTGGATTAGATCAGCCAGTGCTGGCTCACCGTATTCTTTGATAAAGTACAAAATGGCGGATGTACTCTCGGCATAGGCCAGTGATGCTTTGTTGTCTTTCGGAAACGATCTCGATAGTTCCGATAGAGGAATCAGTTCTTCTTTCGCCGCCGCATTAGCGATGAGCGTTCGGTCGATAGCATCCCAGTCTCGCGACAGGACTTTTGCAGTTCCTTCGTTTGCCCAAAGCGGCAGAGCATCAGCATGGCCACCGAGTATTCTGAATATCACGACGTGGACAATTTCGTGTCCTGCCACCTGTTCCAAAGGACTGAATATTGTGGAGGCGTCGAGCTCGATGTAGCCTTCACGCCACGCTCTTCCTACCACGCCTCGCTGTTTATCTTCACCCGTCGCTTCACGGAATTCTCTTTGGTCCTTATACAAGAATACAGGGATCTTCGGCGCAGAATCGTGTGGCATTTCCAGCTTCTCGCCGATCTCATCGAGCCACGTTTCACAGGCCACAGAAATCCGCTCTGCTCTTTCCTTGATCTTGGGGTTATAGCGGATAATGAACCGTTCAGTCTCAATTGTGGCAGTCAATTCCACTGCGTGCGTTGGCAGTAGTGCAAATGCAACTCCCAGCACTACCAGCCAACTAATCTTCGTTTTCATCGATTGCCTTTACTACTACGAGAGACATATCATCGTGAGGGCTTTCCGCATACTCCAACACAGCGTTGATTACCGAATCGGCAATCTCGCTGGCGGGTTTCATTCGGTTTTCAATCAACAGTTCTTTTACCCTGGCAATACCAAAATGGCTCCCAACACCAGCCTCAGTTATGCCATCAGAGCAGAAGAATAGGATGTCCCCTGTTTCCATCCTCAGACGATGCTCCGTGTAGCTTGTCTCAGCTACGCCCAACAACTGTCCTGTCGGCAGAATATCCGAGCACATTTCGTTGTTGCACAAAAATACAGGCTCGTGTCCCGCATTCACTATGCGCAGCTCCTTTGACTCCGGATAAAGCCATGCGTAGACCATAGTCACCAGTATTTCAACAGGAGTCTCTCGAACCAGAATCCTGTTTGTGCGCTCCATTACTTCCTTGGCGGACGACGCTCCGCGATAGTAACCGCCAGATATGAACTTCACCGCTGCCACTAGGGTTGCAGCAGCGATTCCGTGGCCGGAGATGTCGGCGAGCTTCATCGTGACTACGCCGTCATCTTCGTAGTATTTGGCACTCCAATAGTCTCCGCCAACTTCTCGCGCAGGGATCAGCCGTCCGGCGATTTGGAAGCCGGGGATTGTCGGAATTGATTTCGGAAGCAGCCGCTCCTGAATCCGTTTGGCCAGGAAGAGTTCCTCAGATATTCGCGACGTCCTGTGCTTGCTTATCATTCGTCGAAGCCTGTCAGCGAAAGTCTCTCTAAACGCATCTGACAACAGATTAGCGAAATGAATCATCGCCACTGCAGATTGACAGCTATCAGGTGCGTTTTTGAGCACAGCATCTATCAGGGCGTCACGATAAATGGAGTTCAACGTCTTTACATCGCTCGTGTTAAGGACAGTGCTTGCGAGGTTGCGAGCGACTTCGGATATTTCTTCGTCGGTATCGATAGAAGGGCGGGTCAGGTGCTCAGCGCAGAGTACGAGCAATTCCCAAACGAGCGTGTTCACCTCTGGCCCAACTACAGGCGCGGTCGCAGCAGTGGTGGCCTTCCACGATTGAAGCGCTCGTTTTTGATGGTATATCAAAGTCTCGTAGGTCTCTGCCATACACACCGTGCCTTTGGCGATGCTATGCCTAGTGATTCACACGTGCGTGAAGGTCCCCTGGCGGAGCCTAATCACTGCAATTGGCGCCCTCGAGAGGAGTCGAACCTCCGCTCCCGGCTCCGGAGGCCGGTGCTCTATCCGCTGAGCTACGAGGGCACTTCTGCTCCGATATTATACCAGCGAGAGTTGCTCTGTCAAGGTAAATCGGCTGTTCTTAACGCCATAACACGCCGCATTCCCACGGCGGAATCAAAATGCAATGACTTGCCAGAGATGAGAACTTTCACTTAAGCCCGTGAAACAGTTGTATAATAGATGCTCCTATGAAAAGAGAAGAGAAAAACCTCATACCGAAACCTGCAAAACTGGGAAAAGCGCTGAGGAGCAGTGTCTCTGCAGCGTGGGACAACCTCGGGCTGGTTGTGCTGTCGAGTTTCATCTGGGCAGTACTCGTGCTGGTACCTTTCAGTTTCGGATGGGACCTGCAACGCCGCCGCCCGGATTTCTATCCTTGGCCTATCGTTGCTGGGTTGATCGCGGGAATCATTCTCAGTTCATTGATACTGCCAGGTGTCTTCCGAATCGCTCGAAAAGCAGCTTTTCACGAACAGCCAGAGCTTCGCGATATTGCACTTGGGGCTAAGGATCTGTTCGTATCCGGCCTTGCGTTAACCTTCGCCAACATAATTGCGGTGGGCGTACTAGCCACCGACGCAGCATTTTTCTTCGGTTTCTTTGGACCTCTGAAAGGCTCCGGTGTGTTCTATATCCTCGGCATGGTAGTGTGCTATTTCCTGCTTACGTGGGTGATGGTCTCTATGTATCATTTCCCTGCGCTGCTTGCTCAGAAGCCGCTTGAGCAGAAGGAGGGAGCTGCTGCAGCCATTAAAAAGAGCGTTCTTCTTTTTCTCGGTTGTCCGGCCTATACACTGGCTCTCTTTCTTGTTATACTCTCTTTTACGGCGATTTGTGTTTTGAGTGTTATAAGTTTCTTTCTTCTATTTGCAGGAACCACAGCGTTTATGCTTACTTATTCGCTCAGGGAGCTGTTTATACGTTATGGAGTCATTGAGGACACCCCCGAAGCCGCGGATGATCTCGGTTGGAGGCTGGAGCAGTAATTATGCCTGATGTTGTCTGCCTTGGCATACTGGTAGCTGATGTTATTGGTAAACCGGTCGATAAGTGGCCGGAGCGCGGAAAACTGGAACTGGTCGACCGAATGGAACTGCATACCGGAGGCTGTGCGTCGAACACGGGTATTGGCCTCGCACGGATTGGCATTCACACTGCGGTTATTGGCAAGGTCGGTAACGATGGCTTCGGAGATTTTATCGTAGGCGCTCTCCGACAAAACGGTATTGATTGTTCCGGAGTCGCAAGAGACTCTGAAGAAGCTACTTCCTCTACGATGGTTATGGTTCACGTGGACGGTGAGCGCAGCTTCATTCACTACATCGGTGCAAATGCTGCACTTGTCGAGTCCGATGTTGATATGTCTCTTATAACCAGCTCTAAGATTCTCCACCTGGCAGGTTCTCTTCTACTGCCGGGGTTGGATGGCGAACCTTCTGCCCGCATTCTTAAGGCAGCTAAAGAAGCTGGCGTTACAACAACGCTTGATACCGCGTGGGACTCAAAAGGGCGCTGGATGTCTGTCCTCAAACCCTGTTTGCCGCACGTGGATTATATGCTACCCAGCCTCGAAGAAGCGCGAATGATTACAGGCAGGCAGGAGCCTCACGACATCGCTACAGTACTCCTCGAATTAGGAGTGGGAACCGTAGCGCTTAAGATGGGTGAAGCAGGCTGCTATGTAAGAAACAAGGATGTTGAACTAGCTATTCCACGCTTCAACGTGAGTGTAGTCGATGCCTGTGGAGCAGGGGATGCCTTCGTCGCCGGATTCCTTACCGGTCTGGTTCACGGTTGGGACCTGCCTCAAACTGCTCGGTTTGCAAATGCTGTTGGTGCTATGTGTGTGACTGCCATCGGCGCCACCACGGGCGTAAGTGGCCTCAAAGAGACCGAGGAGTTCATCAGACGCAGCAAGTGACGAATCTGCGTACAGCACAATAGGCGTTCCGCGCAGCGAGTTCCTCTGACGCGATCACGCTATGCCCTGTTTTACGACATTAGATTGACGCGAACACATAATATCAGGTAGACAAACAGATAGAGAACAATAGCGGTTCGTGATGCGAGGCGTGCAAACACAGGCTTGCGTCGACGGTACCATTCAATTATTGCAATGAACGGCACAAAGCTTGCGGTCTTGACTACAAGAAACAGTGCTGCACTTCGATTGAGACACGCAGCCATAATTGGGTTATGCTCCACAGCGTGACCAGTGCATACAAAAATGAGAGTGCTGAACATATCGGCCAGGCATATCAGCATCAGAACAATAGATTCTCTACTCAAGGTAGCTGTTACGCCTTTCAACACTAGACCTCCAACACTTCGATGTGATTGATACCTTAAGCACTGTTCAAAAACCGTGCCGGAGACCCTGGCACAATTACTAGTTTTTGCATTCCTGTTAGAATTGACCTCTCGAAATAGAGCAAATCTGTGGTGTGTCGGCATAGCAGCGGACTGAAACGTTACTTGTTCCAGCATAGTGTTGTATAATAGCGATATTCGTCGCGGCCGGGTGGCCGTGACTGTGATGCAAATAATGTAAGGGAGATCAATAGATAGAGAGTTTGTTGGGTGCCCGCGGCCCCAATACCAGTGAATATGAGTATGACAAGCAGTGAACTTAGAACGGCATATCTGAAATTCTTCGAAAGCAAAGGACATATCGTCCACCCGAGTGATTCACTAATCCCCGATGACCCATCGCTTCTGTACACCGCAGCAGGAATGGTTCAGTTCAAACCTTTCTTCGTAGGAGAACGTGTTCCACCTGCGTCACGAATAGTCACCAGCCAGAAGTGTATGCGCACTGATGACGTGGAGGAAGTCGGTGATGCTGTGCACCATACGTTCTTCGAGATGCTTGGCAACTTCAGTTTTGGAGACTATTTCAAGTGCGAGTCGATTGTATGGGCGTGGGAGTTTCTGACGGATGTTCTCAAGTTCAACCCAGACAACCTTTGGACCAGTGTCTATCTTGACGATGACGAGGCATACAGCATCTGGACAGATAGAATAGGCTTTCCCAAAGAGAGAATCGTCCGCCTCGGAGCAGACAAAAACTATTGGCCAGCAAATGCGCCTCTCAATGGCCCAAACGGCCCCTGCGGCCCGTGTAATGAGATCTTTGTAGATATGACTCCCGAACTCGGTGCTCCCTCTGATCCTGCGTGGTCAATAGCGCACGATGGCAACAGGTTTGTCGAAGTTTGGAATCTGGTCTTTCAGCAGTTCGATCGAAAAGAGGACGGCACTTTGGAGCCGCTGCCAACGAAGAATATCGATACTGGTATGGGGCTCGAGCGCACTATTGCGGTTTTGCAGGGCACTCCTACAGACTACGAAACCGACCTGTTTATGCCGCTCATCAAAGAGATCGAAAAGATTACAGGCACAGAATACGGAAAGGATGAGGCCAAAACTCGGGCGATACGCATCATTGCAGACCACGTCCGCGGAGCCACTTTTGCAATAGCCGACGGCGCTATGCCCTCCAATATGGGGCGTGGTTATGTGCTTCGCAGAATTATCCGCCGCGCTGTTCTAAGAGGCAAAGAGCTTGGTATGAACAAGCCATTCATGCATAGCATTGTGCCGATAGTCGCCGAAATGATGCAGGGTGTCTATTCAGAGCCGAAAGACAGACTAGAGTATGTAATGAGTCTGATTAAATCCGAAGAAGAGAAGTTCCTTCGAACGCTTGATGCTGGGATGGCTAGGCTCACACAGCAGATTGAGGAAGTGAAGAAACTCGGCAACAAGACACTTCCGGGCGATGCTGCATTTGCACTACACGACACCTACGGTTTTCCGTTGGAACTCACCCAAGAGATAGCCAAGAAACAAGATATAGAGGTAGATGCAAACGGTTTCCAAGCTGCTATGGAAGATCAGCGCAAGCGTGCAAAGGAATCGAGTGACTTTGCAACAGCACTCTTCGGAAGTGGCAGTCACGCAATCTTCGAACTCGAGCAGAGCGTTCCACCGACTGGGTTTATCGGAGGCCACGACGTCGAGGGAGATGCGAAGGTTCTCGCTATTCTGAAAGATGGCGAATTGGTAAGCATTGCGAGCATGGGTGACACGGTTGATATTGCCCTCGATGTCACACCTTTCTACGCTGAAAGCGGTGGACAAGTAGGCGATGAGGGACAAATCCTTTCGAAAGGCGGGATGCTGAAGGTAAAGAACACGATCAAGACATCTCGAATCTTCCTTCACACGGTTGAGGTTCTAACTGGAGAGATACGAGTTGGGGACGGCGTTCACGGCGAGATCGACTGCAAGCGCCGGATGGCTATCCAACGGAATCACACCGCAACACATCTTCTGCACGCAGCACTTAGAAATGTGCTTGGCCCGCACGCACTGCAGTCTGGTTCAGTTGTCGAACCAGGTCGGTTAAGGTTCGACTTTTCGCATTTTCAGGCTGTAACAAAAGAAGAGTTGAGAGCCGTCGAAGATCAGGTAAACGAAAAAATACTCGCTGACCTTTCTGTAGAGATATTCGAAACATCCTTCGATGAGGCCAGAGAGATAGGTGCTACGGCACTCTTTGGGGAAAAATACGGCGAGCGAGTGCGTGTAATGAAAATCGGCGATTACAGCGTCGAATTGTGTGGAGGCACGCACCTCACCCGAACGAGCCAGGTGGGGATGTTCAAAATCGTCAGCGAGTCTTCCATCGGTGCTGGCCTGCGCAGGATTGAAGCGGTTACAGGCGCGGGAGCTATCGAATATATTCACAGTTTAGAAGATCTGTTTGACGATGTCTGTCGAACGCTGAACGCTTCACCTGCTGAAGCGGCTGCATCCTCTGAACGCCTGCACGCTGCGCTCAAGGAATCTCAACGGAAGATCGAGCAGTTACAGTCGAAATCAGCTTCTGAACAGGCAGGAGACTTGGCAGCGAGTGCTGAGCCAGTTGCCGGTGTAGACCTTGTGGTTAGCAGTATCCCTACGGCCGAAGTTCCCACTCTCAGTTCACTCGCCGACAGTATTGCCGACAGGCTTAAGTCCGGAATAGTGGTGCTCGGGGGTGTGGGAGACGGCAAGGTAGTCTTTGTGTGCAAAGTCACTTCCGACCTTGTGAAAAAGGGGTTCCACGCTGGCAATATCTTGCGGGAAGTCGCTAAGGCGGCTGGTGGAGGAGGAGGCGGGAGACCGGATTTTGCACAGGCTGGTGGCCGCGATGCATCCAAAGTGGACGACGCGCTTAAGCTCGCGGCGGCGTTAGTCAAACAGCAAGCCGGCGAGTAGCCAGCATCTACAAACTATGCGTCTGCTGTGCAAGCACAATCTGATACTGACTGCTATTCTGGCTGTTGCTGTTCTTGCGTCTGCGGCAACTGGGGCGCCTGCTCGGAAAGTCGTATTGGTTGTTGCCGACTATCTGACTCTTTCCGATCTTCTCGAAAGCGAACTGCCAGGAATACACAAGTTGGTCTCGGAGGGCGGAGTCGGACTGATATGCCCCGGCGTAAACACGAGAAGGGCAGTCGGATCGGCTTACATTGCAATAAGTTCTGGCGGCGCCGCTTGGGCCGGAAAAGAGATCGACAAAGCCTGTTCTCATTACGAAGACTTACCTGATGAAACGGACGACGCCGGAGCAGCATATCTGCGTCGCACAGGAGAAGCGTACGTTCCTGCTGTAACGCACTTGGGGCTGCCGTATCTGGTGTCGAGGAACGAGTACTTTGACACAAGAGTCGTGCCAGGGGCTCTGGCGGAATTGCTCGCGCAGGCCGGTAAGACCACTGCAGTCTTCGGCAACTCCGATCTTGCCGATTCTCCACGCAGGCGAGCAGCGGTAATAGCGGCATCCTCCGAGGGTGCGGTTCTTGAGGGCGATGTAAGTGTCGCAATGCTTGAAAACGACCCTATAAGCCCTGCAGGATATGTGACCGATGCCAAAAAGCTCGCTGCGTCTGTTAACAGCGCGCTTTCAACCACAGACTTCATTGTTGTGGATTTTGGCGACACTAGCAGAGTCGAAATGAGCAGAACACGGCTGTCAGAGCGAGCCTATTCAGCACACCGGACGAAAGCTCTGGCAAATCTGGATGCCCTTTTGACTCATCTAATGCGCGGCTCTGCTGGTAGCAGCACTATCATCCTTGCTTCGCTAGAGGCGAAGATCCCCCAGAAGGACGAACCCAGACGATTGGCTCCGATAGTGCTCTGGCGGGCAGATGGCGCATCCGGCGTGTTGATTTCGGGCACTACACGAACCGATGGTTTGGTTTCCGGATTCGATATTGCTCCCACAATCGTAAATAGTCTGGGACTCGGCAAAGTGCATCGCATGACGGGCTCTTCAGTGACCACAGTTGTGGGTGATAAGAACCGGGCGATATGGATCGACAATCTTGTCACCCTGAACCGTAACACTATGTGGGTGGTTCTTGGAGTATTCGGAGGGTTAGGCATACTCGTCGCAACAGTAGTTGCTTGGGCTGTTTCTACGGGTTGCGGTAACTCCGGATGGCTCGCCGGAACACTCAGAGTGGGTATTGTGGCTGCGATGTCATCTCCTATGGCAATGTTGTATGCCTCTGCAGGGACTCCTGAGATTGTTCCGTATGCTTTGCGTCTGGTTGCGTGGCTTCTGGCCTTTATAGCTGCTGCTTTCTTGCTGAGTAGTGTGCTCAAGCGAATGCTTGGCCATAGAATGGAGCGGTTTCCTGGCACTTTGCCGGCTGTAACCGTCGCGCTAATCGCTTCGTCTGCATTGCTTGTTGAGTCTTTTCGTGCTGGCAGCCTGATGCGGTTTTCTCTGCCGAGCACGGCAGACTTCAGAGGCTTCAGGTTCTACGGCATCGGCAACGAATATATGGGTGTCCTTCTTGGAGCTGCGTTAATCGCAATCATCTGGATAAGAGAGTGCTTCCCCGAGTGGAAAACACACCGGATGGGGCGGGGAATTATGCTTTCGATCAGCGCTATAATAGTGCTCGTTATGGGGGCGCCTGTGTTCGGAGCAAATGCCGGTGGAACTGTGGCTGCGGTTGTCGGCCTGGGACTTCTCTACATCTCAGGGACAAAAGGCTCTTTCAAACCGATCCATTGGCTGTTGTTTGCCGCTGTCGGAGCCTCCGTTGTTGTTGTGTTTATGTTGCTCGATGCTGTCATATCATCCGGAGCGCCTTCGCATATGGGTCTTGCAGCTTCCGGCGCATCCAAAGAAGGCTACGCAGTTCTTATAGCTATCGCAGCCCGAAAAGTAGCTATGAATCTCAGGCTTATCAGTTTACCTCAATCGCTTGTGGCAATCGCTGCAGGGGTTCCTTTTTTTGTGATGTGTTTTTACTCTCTTAGAGCCAGAGTGCGAAAATTGACGGAAGGTCGACCGGAGATGTCTTCTGGCATACTCGCCGCGCTTGGATGTGCGGTTGCGGCATTTCTTTTTAATGACTCCGGAATAGTAGCTGCGACACTGATATTCGGTTTCCTGGCTATGAGTCTGCTTTATTCTCTTCTGGATGCTGGGCGGGAAGGAGTACAGCGTGGCGCGGTTGATGGCACTTGATGTGGGGTCCAAAACAATCGGCGTTGCTATGACCGACGAACTGCAGATAATCGCCTCTCCGTTTAGCACCATTAGGAGAACAGAGAGTATAAAGGCTGATCTGCGGGCAGTGGAACAACTGGTGTTGGACTATCAGATATCAAAGGTAATAGTTGGAAATCCGATGCTTATGAGTGGGGAAGAGGCTATTCAGTCTGGCAAAGTTCGGCAGTTCACCGATAGACTTGCCCGGAGACTCAGGATCCCTGTCGAACTGTGGGACGAAAGGATGTCTACAGTCGAAGCAGAAGAAGTGCTGATTGAAACTGGAAACAGTCGCGAGGAACGGAAAAAGGTCATCGATAGCGTTGCTGCTGCGGTAATTCTGCGCAGTTATATGGATCACAAAGGAAACGAATCTTGACAACAGTCTTAGACTACATCCACGAAGGTCGGAATTACATAATTGCAGTGATGGTCGTTTTTGCTTTTGTAGCGGCCGTGCTGCACTTTGTATTAGTCCCAATAGGCGGAGACGACACTCCGATTACAGTAGTCGTGTCGAAGGGGGCAACGGCACGGTCAATTGCAGAGAATCTGGCCGACAAGAAGTTGATTCATCTGCCGTGTGCTTTTGTATTTGCTGCGAGCTCTGCTGGGCTCGCGGATAAGCTCAAACCCGGAGCTTACAAGTTCACTCGTAAAATGAGTGTGCGTCAGATGGTAGATGCTATGGCCGATGGCGATATGGCTGCGATCTGGGTGACAATTCCTGAAGGTTTCACTGTAAATGAGATTGCAAACAGGCTTGCCGAGAAAACCCTGGTGGACAAAGAAGAGTTTCTGGCGGCAGCGCAATCGATCACGCAGGATTACTCCAAAATCATCCCTCTGCCTGGCCCTGGACTGGAGGGATATCTGTTCCCGGATACCTATCTGGTGTCAATTGACGGGAACTCTGAAGAGATTATCTCCACTATGCTCAAAGGGTTCAAGAATCGCGTTTACGATCCATATTCCAAAGAAATTGTAAAAATCGCGGGGAGTGATGATCCTAAACTGTGTGCTGAAACCCTTAAGAAGATCATCATAATTGCTTCGATGATAGAGCGAGAGGCCAAGGTCGACAAAGATCGTCCGCTTATCTCTGCAGTCATTTGGAACAGGCTGAAACTCGGAATGAGACTAGAAATCGATGCTACTGTAAACTACGCTGCAGGAGTGCATTATTCTCGGCTTTACTACCAACATATCAATTCTGCAGATTCACCTTACAACACTTATAAACACAGAGGGCTTCCGCCGGGGCCGATCGCAAACCCCGGTTTGCCTTCCATAAAAGCGGCAATGAATCCGGCGAAAGTCAACTATTTGTACTACGTCGCTAAGCCAGATGGCTCACATATATTCACAAACACGCTAGCGGATCACAATGCCGCCAAAGCGTCAAGGCGTAATGGAGGCTAATCCCGATTGGCTTGTCTAAGCAGATTGCTGTTTCCAAAACTGTGTGTAAAGTCGATAGCAGATATCGACGTCGAATGGCTGGCGAGCAAAGGGATAACCTCTGTTTTGCTTGATCTGGATAACACCCTTCTGCCGTGGAAAGACTCAATCGTCCCCGCAAAATCGGCGGAATGGGTTGCTTTGGCGCTCTCCAAAGGAATGAGACTTTGCATCGCTTCAAATACCCACAAAACCAAGAGGCTGAGTGCAATTGCAGAGGAGCTTAAAATAGAGTGCCTCAAAGGTACAGGTAAACCGGGGAAGAAGGGGCTGCGAAGAGCAATGGCCGCTATTGGTTCTACTCCGGAGAATACCGCTATGGTGGGCGATCAGATATACACCGATATTTTCGGTGGAAATCGTCTGGGCATGTTTACAATCCTTGTTGCACGGATGCATCCCAAAGAGTTTTTTGGGACGAAGATCAGTCGGCTTTTCGAAAAGCCCATTCGTGCTGCTATGAGGCGCCGAGGAATAATCTGTCCGGAAGGGTAGGGGAATAAGATGCGTATTACCGGACGAACAAAAGTGCTCTGTATCATTGGGCATCCTGTGGAACACAGTGTCTCGCCTGCAATGCACAATTCGGCGATACATAAGCTCGGTTTGGACTACATGTATGTACCTTTCAACGTATTGCCCGATGATTTGCCACGCGCTGTAGAATCTATTCGTTCTTTGGGTATAGTTGGCGCTAACATCACAGTTCCGTATAAAGAAGCCGTTATATCGCTTCTAGACGAAGTAAGCGAAGAAGCTAGTATGATAGGGTCGGTAAATACAGTAACGAATAGCGGAGGAAAGCTCAGTGGTTCGACCACCGACGGGGCAGGGTTCGTAAAATCGCTCATAGAGTCGGGATTCTCACCAGCGGGTTCTCGCGCTATCTTGCTGGGGGCTGGTGGCGCAGGGCGTGCGGTAGCTTTTGCGCTGGCCGCTGCTCACGCGGAGGTTACGATACTGAATCGCGCATCAGGAAAAGCTGAGGTGCTGGCAGAGGATGTGAAACGATCTCTGCCCGGCGCGAGTGTGAGAGGAGAATCAGGCTACGACACTCTCAAAGAGTGTCTCAAGAGTGCTAATCTACTGGTTAACAGCACCACAGTGGGTATGTCGCCTAACCCAGAAGAAACTCTTGTTTCTTCTGAACTCATAAGACCAGGGCTTGTGGTATACGATCTGGTATATAACCCTCTTCGCACTCGTTTACTTAGCGACGCTGAAGCTGCCGGGGCGGTTTCCGTAAGCGGTCTCGGAATGCTTGTGCATCAGGGTGCGATGTCGTTTGAGACTTGGATAGGTGTCGCTCCTTCGGTTTCGACTATGTTGGCAGGAGCGAAAGCGGCACTGGGTCTGTAATTTCATCTGATGCAATAGCTTCCTATTGCTCAGCAGCACACATTTAATGGGAAAAACCGGAACCAGGGGAACATTCTCGAACGCTGTGCTGTCAGAAATAAGGAAGACACCGCAACGGATTGCCTCAAATGTGTAAGAAGCCGCGCACTGCAAGAACCGCTTGCGCGCTCACTTCTTGACAAATATGTCCTTCACTGGAAAGTATAGGGGTGAATATCTTAAATTCACTCGTCTTTCCAAAATCGTGCTAGAATATACTTGACAACCAGTCACTAGGGTGTTAGTCTGCATAAGGAAGAATGTACCGAGTGCATTGTAGAGAGATCCTCTCGGGACTTCGGAGGTTACCTGGCGCAGTAAGCGCAGGAACTCCGCTCAGATCTTTGTTAGTTAATTGTGGGTGGCCGGCTCACAGCAGAAAGTGCGGCGCCAGGGAGTGCCGCAGTCCGGAGGAGATTTCGAGCTACACCGAGTCTTTCGGGCAATCGGGACATTTTTATTCCAGACTACACCTGACCTTCCTAGAACAGGGAGGTGGGGCGCACCGGCGACAAGGCCGGGCGAATGGCCAGCGGTATTGATGCTTTTCTACCGCAGCAATTGTCTAGAAACCCAACGAAGGGTGCACTACCGGCACGGAAGCCACCAGTTGCGATTAGTGCAGATTGAAAGCTATTCGTAGTGGGTAATCAGAAAAAGAATAAGTGCTGCTGATAAGATGAAGCACGAGCGGCCGCTAGAGCCGACATTTGCCACAATTCATACAGGAGGAGAATAGGATGAAAAAGATTCTGGCAGTAGCAATTATGCTGCTGTGCTGCGCTGTGATGGCATCCGCCGACGCGCACAACTGGGTTATCAGCGTAACGGGTTCAGGCCCATTTGACACGGGTGTAGGTTCGGTTGCTCGAATTGGTACACTCAGCGGTTGGACAGATGGCGTCGATCCCGGCGAGACCTCACTCCCATCCGCACCACCACTTGGACAGACTTGGGCCTATGCAAGTGCTGTATTCATGGATACTGGTGCACAGACCCTTACCGACTATCGAGCTCCATTCTATCAGGCTGAAGATCCGATGGCGTCCAAGCTGTGGATGCTCAAGGGCTACTTCATTGCTGCAGATTCCGGCCCACTGCCGATTGTCAAGCTCACCTTCAAACCGACCGCTGATCTTGAGATCGATTGGGACTATGTAAGCATAGTCATTAGCTGGGCCGAGGGTGCTCTCGACTGGCAGACCGGTCAGTATGTTGCTGGTCAGATGGTCTTCGACAAGGATAACCCTCTTACCGATGACGGCTGGGCACTGTTCCTGCCGGGCAGAAGTGCTGGCAGAGCTCCGTTGGTATACGTAGAGGCAATCCCTCAGGCTGTTCCGATCCCTGAGCCAGGAAGCATTCTGGCGCTTGGAACCGGTCTTGTCGGAGTTGTCGGATACGCCGTCCGCCGCAAGCGGTAGATTATTGGCTGCAAAACCCAAGACTGTTATGGAACAGTCTTGGGTTCTTTGACAGTCATATAATTGAAGATAAATGCAATCAGCATTACCCAGCCATTGCTTATCTTTGGTTGGGTAATGTTGTAATTTCTGGTCAGTTGAAATCAATAGCTAAGCGATTGCGAGACGATGAGTAGTTCTGGTATACTGGATTGTAAGTCTGGTCACTGATAAGTCTAGATACAAGAATACTGCTGTGAGTGTCGACGGATACTTCGAGCAGAGACCACTAAATCGTGTCAAAGGCTGACCAGGACACACCAGTCCGGGAGAGGTGTTCAAGTATGGGGATAGCGAGAAAGGACCTGGGTGAGGTTCTCGTAGGAAAAGGAATTATATCTGCGGAGGACCTGTCTCAGGCGCGGGAAACCCAGCGAAGCGCACCAGGTGACATAGGTCGCATTATTGTCGATCTCGGATTTGCTGAGGATCGCGATGTGACCAAAGCCAGGGCAGAGGTTATGGGTCTCCAATTCGTTGATCTCAGCACACAGCGCATCGATGAATCGGCCGCCAAATCATTGCCAGAACGGATTGCTAAGCAGCATAAGCTGCTGCCTATTGCCAAAAACGGCGGCAAGCTCACTGTGGCAATTGCCGACGCCAGCAACCCAATGGCGCTCCAGGATGTAAGACTCTCCACCGGCGCACAGCAAATCCAGTGCGTGCTATCAACAGAAGATGATATAGACGATGCCATTCGTCGTATATACCAGTCGTCCAGTGGCGGTGACGGCGCGGTAGTCCCTGTGGAACCAGGTATGGCTCCTGCAGGAGGAGCGGCACCCGTTGGCATATCTTCTATCAGTGAAGCTATTGCCACATACGGTGCTCGTGAAGAGGCTCCGGAAGACGAAGAAGGTATGCGCAAGGAAGCTGAAGAAGCTCCGATTATCCGTATCGCACACACGATTATTCAGCAGGCAATCCGTGACGCGGCATCTGATATCCACGTCGAACCAGACAAAAGAGGGGTTCGTGTCCGTAACAGAATCGACGGCGTTCTTCACGAGATTATGCCGCTTCCTAAATACATTCAGGCACCGCTCATATCCCGTCTCAAAATTATGGCCGAAATGAACATTGCAGAGCGTAGAATTCCGCAGGACGGACGTATTCCGATCCGTTGGGACAACAAAGACTACGACCTTCGTGTATCCTGTCTGCCTACAATCCATGGCGAAAAGATCGTTATGAGAATCCTCGACAAAGGAAACGTTCTCCTCGGTCTAAACAAGCTGGGGTTTACGGCAGAAAATCAGGCTCAGATTGAGGAGCTAACCTCCCAGCCGAACGGAATGTTTCTGTCTACCGGACCAACTGGTAGCGGAAAAACGACTACTCAGTATTCTATCCTGCACAAGATCAACACTGTAGATAAGAACATCATCACAATCGAAGACCCGGTAGAGTATCAGCTTTCTGGAATATCGCAGGTTCACGTCAATCGTAAGGCCGGTCTTACGTTTGCAAGCGCTCTGAGATCCTTCCTACGACAGGACCCGGACATCATTATGGTTGGTGAAATGCGAGACCTTGAGACGGCTGAAATCGCTGTTGAAGCATCACTCACCGGACACCTTGTTCTGTCTACCCTGCACACCAACGACGCACCATCTTGTGTAATTCGACTTGTCGATATGGGGGTTGAGCCGTTCCTCATTTCCGCGACGGTTATTGGAGTCCTTGCTCAGAGGCTTGCCAGAAGGGTGTGCTCAAACTGCAAGCAGGCTTATCAGGTTCCAGCATCAGATCTCAGAAGATTTGGCTTCAAACCAGAGTCTCCTGAGCAGATGGTTACGCTTCATAGGGGTACTGGCTGTGATGTGTGCAGACAGACCGGATACAAAGGCAGAGTTGGTATCTACGAGCTTATGAGAATGAACGACGAGATTGCCGAACTGGTAGTCCGACGTGCTCCACTGGCCGACGTTAGAGAGGCCGCCAAAGCACACGGTATGGCCGAGCTTCGAGAAGACGGTCTTATGAAAGTTCTTGAAGGTATGACGACCCCGGATGAAGTTATGAGAGTAGTCTTCACCGCGGGACACTAAGGGAGAAGTTGCATTGGATCAGACGAACTATCAGCCGTCGCAGCAGATGCCGCAGCAGCCGGCTGCACAGATGACTCAGCCCAAGCAGGTCACTAAACCGCTGGAGATCGAAGATGCACACGTCGACGATTTTCTAAGGATCGTTGTCGAGAAGGGTGCATCCGACTTGCATATCTGCGTTGGCGTTCCACCGATTATCAGGGTGGATGGTCAGTTGTTCCCTTTGAACTATGAGAAACTGACCCCCATCATCTCTCAGAGAATGATGTACGATATTCTTTCCGACGAACAGATTCAGCGGTTCGAATCCCAATATGAGCTGGACTGCTCCTATTCTCTAGGCAAAATCGCGCGGTTTCGTGTAAACGTATATAAAGACAAGGGAACAGTTGCCGGTGCCTTCAGGTTGATTCCTACGAAGATACCTACGATCCGCGATTTGAACCTGCCGCCTGTGCTCGAGGAACTCACCAGGCGACCAAGAGGAATTATTATTGTTACCGGACCTACGGGAAGCGGAAAATCCACTTCGCTTGCCGCTATGATCAATCAGATCAACAATGAGCGCAGTTTGCACATAATTACGATTGAAGATCCGGTAGAGTATCTGCATCAGCACAAGTATTGTGTCATCAACCAGCGCGAGGTCGGGCAGGACACACACGAGTTTGCAAATGCGCTCCGTGCTGCACTTCGAGAAGACCCGGATGTTATCTTGGTCGGTGAGATGAGAGACCTGGAGACGATGTCAAACGCGATTCGCGCTGCTGAGACCGGCCACCTTGTTTTTGCTACGCTGCACACCAACAGCGCGGCCTCGACAGTCGACCGAATAGTTGACTCATTCCCTGCAAACCAGCAGGATCAAATTCGATTGATGCTCTCTAACAGTCTGGAAGCAGTTCTCTGCCAGCAGCTCATACCGAGAGCAGGGATGCCAGGCAGAATCTGTGCTATGGAGGTCATGATTGCTACTCCGGCTATACGGAACCTGATACGTGAGGCCAAGAGCCATCAGATCACATCTATCATACAGACGGGTGCAAACGTTGGCATGCAGACCATGGATCAGCACCTGAGAGACCTATATCAAAGAGGGGTCATCACATACGACGATGCTATGACCAGAGCGATGAACCCTGAGGAACTGAAGAAGATGATTTCGGCGCCATCTGATCAGGCGTCTTCGCCACGAGGTGGCAGATAGAACTGGCGACATAGAGATTTCGTATTGGGGACTGCAGTGCACAGACCACAAGCTATACTTTTAGCAAGATAATAGTGCCATGCATCCGAAATCTCTATAGGAGGTGAAGGCAAATGCCTAGTTTCCAGTATACAGTACGTGATGTAAACGGAACAATGATTCCTGGAACGGTAGAAGCGGACAGCGAAGACTTACTTCGTAGACGTTTATCCGAGCAAGGATTCGAAGTTGTCGAAATCAAGGAGACAAAGACCGGCAAAAAGAAATCTCCTGGAACGGGGTTCGGAAGAGTAAAACTGAACGATCTCGCGGTGTTCTGTCGACAGTTCTCCACTATGATCGATGCCGGAGTCTCGCTTGTACGGTGTCTGGCCGTTCTTGCAGAACAGACGGTTTCTGCGAAGCTGAAAAGGATCATTTACGATCTACAGGCCGAAGTCGAGGCTGGGCAGACGCTCTCGAGAGCACTCGGAAAGTATCCGAATGTGTTCTCTAACTTGTTTGTCGGTCTCGTAAGAGCAGGTGAGGTTGGTGGTGTTCTTGAAGAAAGCTTGCAACGTTTAGCAGGATTCCTCGAGAAAGACCAGGAACTCAGGCGAAAAGTCCGATCAGCTATGACATATCCAGTCATAGTCATGTTCGTGGCTTTGGGCATAGTTATATTCCTGGTTACCTTCATCCTTCCGAGTTTTATGACTTTGTTCGATGACCTTGGTGTAAAGGAGTTCCCTGCTCCTACCGCGCTTCTCATGGCATTTAGCAACTTTTTGACCAGCAAATGGTACATTATGCTGATTGGACTGGTCATCTTCGTAGTGGCATCGCGCGCGTTCTTGTCTACAAAAGTCGGTAAACGTTTGTTTGATAGGTTCAAACTGAAGGTTCCGGTTTTCGGAAACCTGAACCACAAAATCGTTCTTGCCAGATTTTCAAGAACGCTCGGCACACTGCTTGCATCGGGTGTCCCTATTTTGCAGGCGTTGGAGACTGTCGCAGGGACTGTCTCCAACGAGATTGTGAGTGATGCGATTTTGGAGGCTAGAGCTAGGATTAGAGAAGGAGACCGTATTGGAGATCCCCTTCAAAAGAGCAAATTGTTCCCGCCAATGGTTGTTCAGATGATCTCGATTGGCGAGGAATCTGGAGCTCTCGACCCGATGCTTGCCAAAGTTGCAGACTTCTATGAATCTGAGGTTGATGCTACACTCGCGTCCCTTACGTCTGCTATTGAGCCTATTATGATCGTATTCTTGGGTGGTGCGGTTGGATTCATCGTTATTTCGATCTTCCTGCCGTTGATCTCTGTTATCACGAGTTTGACTGGTGCTGGAGGCGAGTAGCCTGATACCGTTTTGGCTAGGAGCCTTGATAGTTTTTGTCTACGGCACCGCGATTGGCAGCTTTTTGAATGTTGTCATTTACCGGATGCCGCTAGACTTATCTATTGTGCGACCACCTTCTCATTGCCCGAAGTGCAATACACGGCTTCGGGCAATTGACCTTATTCCACTGCTGAGCTTTCTGGTGCTCGGCAGGAAGTGTCGCTACTGTGGCGAGCCCATAGGATGGCGGTACTTTGGCGTCGAACTGTTGACCGGGCTTGCACTGCTGGCACTGTATGCCAAGTTCGGATTTGAGATTAATTTCTTTGTGTTTGCACTGTTTACATCGGCGCTTATTGCTGTTGTGTTTATTGATCTCGACCATTGGATTATTCCGGATCAGATCAACCTGTTCGGGGTGATTCTGGGTGTCGGGAGAGATATTCTTGGGTTTCTGTTGCACGAGGAGGGTCACGTTTTTCTCAGGATTCCTATCCCTGCAACGGAGATCAGTGTTCCGATGCTGTGGTCCGTCGTTGGGCTTCTCATCTGCGGTGGGATTTTCTATTTTATCGCGGTTGTTGGGGGGCTGGTCTTCAAGAAAGACGCGATGGGCGGCGGCGATATTAAGCTGGCGGCGGCGATTGGCGCGGTTATGTGTGGGTCGATCACTTCGTGGTTTGGGCTGGGACTTGCGCTGCTGTCGTTCTTCCTTGCTGTTTTTGTCGGCTCGATAATAGGTATCGGTATGAAAATAGCAGGGGCGAGTTCGGGGAAAGAGAATTATCTTCCGTTTGGGCCGATGATGGTGATCGGTGTTTTCGCAACGTGGTTTGTTGGGCAACCGATGATCAAGTGGTATCTTGGATTTCTGCAGCGCGGAGGGATGTAAGCAAACACACGCTTGCCCGCTTTTCAGGAACTATCTGAGCCCAAACTGAGTCGTATACCTAGAGGGGCCCTAAGGCATGGTGTTTTCCGTTCTGCCCGCTTATACGCCGGGCTGGATCGGATTAGCAATGCCTGCCAGCAAGGGCAGGGTTTTGAGTTTTATGGATGCTTTGGCTGTGTGAAGTGCCAAAGCAAAGGAATTTGGAGGGAAGAATATGAAGACGGTGCGCGGCAAGCACGGATTCAGCCTTATTGAGCTTCTCACTGTAATTGCTATCATCGCCATTCTTGCGGCGATCATCTTCCCGGTTATGTCGAGCGTCAAAGCAGAAGCCAGGAAGACCAAATGTATGACGCAGCTTCAGCAGATCGCTTCTGCTATGAAGATGTTTCAGACGGATAACCGCAAATACCCGGAGTCGCTGGGAGGCTTTGTTCAGTACGACGGCGAGGGAATTGTCCCGATGGAGCGCTCGCGTGGAGACGCGCTCTATCCGCAGTATGTGAAGAGCGTTAGCGTATTCCATTGCCCGGATTCTCCGGTTACCAACACCAATTCGGTAGTGAGAATCAGTGTTGGCGGTCAGAACTTCGATTATTATGCATACGACAGCTACGATGTCTTTGTGCCGAATCCTGTAGAGCCAGGTGCGGTAGTGCCGGCTGGCATTCCGGATATTAGATACACCACGCAGTGGGCGGATAGTGTTGCGAGTGTTAGCCTGCTGCCTCCGAGCGCAGGTAAGTCAGATGGTGACGGACTGCGGCGGTACGACTTCAAACGTCAGCTCCATTTCCGCAACCCGTCGGATGATACTGTGGTTACGTGGTGCAGCTATCACGCTAAACAGGGTGACACCAAATCGATGGTGTTGGTGCTGTTCCTGGATGGACATGTAGACAAGATTCCCGCTGTGCAGGTGCAGGGTGATCCTTCAACTGGCGCCGTTGGAAGCAGGCAGAGGACTTCTCCGAAGCTGTAGTGGCATTTTGACTGGTGGTTCTGGGTAACCGCCAAGCCACGTTCAGGCATTGTGGCGGTTGCCCTGACGGTCACCTTTGATGGCGGAGGCGGCTATGAGACTGATGAAAAACAATCGAGGCACATCACTTGTTGAAGTGCTGGTTGTTATGGTGGTACTCCTGCTGGGGATTATGACCATCGTACGACTTTACCCAACGGGGTTCCAGTCGGTTCGACACGCGGAGAGTATAACCTTTGCCAACAGGCTCGCCCAGTACGAATTGGAGCGCTGGAAGAACAACTCAGCGAATCTGCCTGATGGCGTTCTTCCTATTGATGATTCTGGCGCTGTGCTGAACGATCAAAACGGCGGACCTCCGATTGTGGAAGACTACAACGGCGGTGTGCTGGTTTCCGATAACGCTACCACGTTCCGCCGAGTCATTGGCGAAACGACAAAAATCCCCTTTGGCGGATGGTCAATTGACAGCCCGTCCTCTGGTTCGATGTACGTTCTCGCCTTCGGCCCAATCAGCAATACTGCGGGTTCTTTGGCTGTCCGCGGTGGTAATCTGACTAGAAGGGTCTTCGACTCAAGCGACGGCAGCATTCAACCGTGGGCGTACTTGAGAGGCTCTCAGTACGGTATCGACTACGGTGAACAGGGCGAAAAACCGCAGTTTTGCTTCCCTGTAGCTATGTCAGACAGGCAATACTTTATCTCTTACTCGTGGTGGGAGAGGGGTTCCGGCGAGCCCGTTATGAAGACTGCTACAAGCATTCCGGTGCGTGTTGCTGCCAATACTAGAGGCTGGATATCGCTGACTCAGATACTAAACGATGCCGGAATGAGTGTTCCGACTGGCTTCATCGGTCTTGACCAGTACAGCGATACCGCTGCTAGGGGGTTCCTTGAGGTAGCAAACTTCTCTTCGGATGCTTACGAGTTCAAGCTGCTCGATCCTGTTCTTGGGATACTGTCGTTCAACCCTCTGGGCTACTCACAGACCGAGTTCGGACACTCGCTCGAAGCAAAGATCGACTACGATATCCTGGATCTCCAGATCATTCGCGAAGACAAGCGTGTTTCGCAGAGTGGGCCGTTTATCGTCAACCTCACACTTCATGACCTGAAAGAAACAGGTGTGAGTGTAGAAGTCAACGGCGATACATACCAAGGCATACATCCACCGGTCATCCCTGCGGGTGTTGACGTGATGGCCATTGACCTCGAAACACTGATGGCGATTCCGATAGAGAAAATCTGGATCGACTACAAGGCCGGTATAATTAATCTTCCAGCTACTGTTACGCTCGTCGGCGAGGGAAGCACGGTGCCTAACATTTCACCTGCTGGACGCAATATTAGGTTCTACTACAAAGCCGAGGGTGATTGGTCGTTGCAGTTCCAGAAAGCGTATGTCCAGTATGAGAGACGCGATTCCGGAACTCTGGACTTCAAGTCTTATATGCCCGATGCTTCAGATTTCAGAAAGATCTGGCTGTCGGCGTGCAATGTAAATCATTCCATTGCAGTAGACTACGACTATTTGGACAATAGCGGGCAGGTTCGAAAGGTAGTCGGTGAGAACCACAAGGCGACTGATGCTTTGGATTTGCTTGGCTCGACCAAGTGTACTTACATTACTTTGGATCACGATCCGATCCGCATTTATTCAGTGAATGGCGTGTCTGCACGCGCTAGAGTGCTATGGCGCGAAGGCGAGCGCTGGAGGCACGTCCAGCTCGATACGATTCTCACTCGCAAGTAGAGTGAATGATACGATTTGGCGCAGTTGTTAAACTGGAGTACATCTGGCGCCGAAGAGGAAGACAACTATGAAAAGGACTGGGGCAAGAGCTGGTTTTACCATAATTGAATTACTTGTGGTCATCACGATCACGGTCATGTTGTTGGGGCTTATTATCGGTCCGGTCGTTCAGACCTTCGGGTTGACTCGCCAGGCTCAGGCTATGGTGCAGGCTCAGGATACCGCGCGATCGACTCTTTCTATGATCAGTCGCGATCTGAGCCAAGCGATGTTCGTTTACGACAACTCGAACAGTGCGATGAACTTCCCGTGCATACAGCCTGATGGTGTGACGCCGGTAGTGCTCAGTGCACAGTATGGCAAGGTCGATATGATTCTACCTAAGCTAACGATGCACTGTAACAATCCGGATCATCATGACGGATCGCGCGATTATGAGCGAGGAGATGAGGCGTGGCCAAGATGCCCTGTCTGCGGTTCTGACGAAGTCGAGGCACGACCAAGGCAGCCATTAACGCCTGATGCCAAAATAGTGCGCTACTTCATCGGTTTGGTAGATAACGATCCTGCTTCGATATCTGATGCAGCTCCGAATCCCGGCTACCGAGATTGGCCGGAGACCGGGTCTCCGCTGAACGGCTTCATCCTTTACAGGGCAGAGGTCAATCCATATGACGACTCTGAGGATCCGATGAGTGGGCACAACCTGTTCCGCTATGGTGCGGATGGCAATCCGATATTGGATGATCCTAATTTCTTCTATGATACGGACATTGCACCTAATGGGGAGCCATACTGGAAGAACTGGAAGTCGACGGCGAAGCCTGTTGGTTTGCAAACAGAGACGGATCTAGTCATACTCCGTTTGAATAACGAAGAGACTGCTATTGTATCTCTCACACCGAGCGTTCGCTTCCAGCTTTCACAGGTCACGAACGACACATTTGAGCCGTCGCATATTGCGGATGAGAGTGCAGAGTCTCCCATAAGTATTCCATCGGTGTTTAAAGCAACATACGGCGGGTGGGGAACCTCTACAGGACCATTCAATACCGACATCTATAGCGTTACAGTATTCCGTCCTGGTGGAGCGGCTGGTGATGCTTGGTTTAGAACCAGATGGGACTGGAATGGCGCAACTAGCAGCTATCATCTCGTTATATACAAATACACCGGTGGAGGGAGCAACGCCATATTCGATTGCACTGCTTACGAAAAGTCGGGAGTCTTTCCGGCGAGCGCACCGGACATTGCATTTTTGGTCGATCCGAACAGAGGCGAGGTCAGATTCGACTTCCCAGACTCGGATGTCATAAACGGTAACCACATAGTTGATATGAACAAACAGGTGCGTGACACGTGGGGCGAACCTACAAGCGCACCGCGGCGAACGTATCGCCTGACCAAGTTCCGCAGTATCAATGCCAACGATCTGTTCCAGCCACGAATTGTGCCTGGGAGCGAGGTTGTTGTCGGCCCTGATATGTCACCGGACAAAGTGGTGATGGTGCCGGATGGTCACGGGAGTTACGTGGTTCAGACACTCAATCCTAACCCTGTGAGGTACGAAAGAGTGCCATTTAATCTCGGTGATCCGGGACGCAATCAATACAAAATCGATTATGGTATGGAAGACCTGGCGGGACAAGCCGTCGGGCGGATGATTTTCAGCCCGGCTTATGATGAGCCGATTCCAGAGGTTATGCCTGATGGTTCACCTGCGCAATTTGTGATTAGATACAAGTTCCAGTGTAACCGTGATCAGGACGTGCTTCAGGGCAACTACGCTACAAAGAGCCTGATGCAGGTTACAGTCGGTATTCGGTTCTACGACAGGCAGTCTGGCAAGCTGTATCCTCTGGAGCTCTCAGACAAGATCAAAGTCCGTAACCTGATGAGGTAGAAGCGAGCACTATTATGAATATTTACAATTGCGGCAGATTACGGCATAAAGGTGAGCAGGGTCAGTCTCTGATCCTTGCAGTTATAGTAATGTTCCTGCTGGTGTTTATCGGCGTGATTTTTGTTCTGCTTGTGGCTAGAAACCAGGGGCGCGCGGGACGGTCGCGAGATATGGTGCAGGCACAGGCTCTCGCTGAAGCCGGAATTCACTTTGCCGATTCAATGCTTACATCGAGCGAGGATGGGGCCGATTGGCGTCCTGAACCTGCAAATTTGGGGTTCGCGTGGGATCCGGCAACTGGCTACACTCCTACGGCGGATCTGCCCGATGTTGCCGAGAACCATCCCGACTTCAAATGGTTGAGACCGTACCAGCCGGTTGATACAGACGTGACGGTTGGTGGTGCTACAGTGCGTGGCGCTATGGGGCCGTCGGGTGGCTTTACGGCTGTAGAGACGGGCGGTGGCAGGTATCTGCTCCGTGTTAGCTATAATCCGGATCGAAATGATCCGATGTCGAAGTTTATCAAGATCGAATCAATCGGGCGCATTGGAATTGTTGATTTCAATGACCCTACCACTTGGGGTGAGGACAACCGAATTCGTCGGGAATTCACGGCCTATAAGCCTATCGGAGTAACCGACTATATGCGCTTCGTCACCAACAAGGACAAGCGTTCGGCAGATATTCCTCTTGGCGCTGCAGGTTTTGATGTCAGCTATGGCTACTGTAAAGACCCTAACGACTGGCGGCCTGCTCCGATAAGAGTCAACGGAAATCTTGCTTGGACAGGCAGAGAGATTGATATCTATCTGGATGGCAGCACTACTCCAGACCTCGGGTTTGTTCCCACGAGTCTGGTTGAGGTTGCTGGCGATATCAAGCACGCTCTCAATCCTGAAGACAACGACAACCCCGCTAGGGTGTTTGTATTCAAAGTGGAAAACGGTGCGGCGAGCACTGCAATTCCTGTTCAGCCGAGCACAATTGGTTCTGGCTTTGATACTGTAAACGGTCTGTATCGAGATGGCTCAAATGATACTGGTCTTCAGCGGGAAGCCAGGGGAATCAAATACCTTGGCCCACCGAGTATAGAAGAAGTGTCGGGGCCCAACAAGATACCGCGATACATCGCGCTTACCAGAGATTCTGGCAATTGGCTGCAGTCGAACAGTGGGTTTATGGTTAACAGCGGCCGCTACGGATGGGGAAGGGGCGTTTACATCGATAACGTTTCCGACTTGCAGCCGGAAAGTGAAACGCTCTTCGGTGGTTATACTCCTCGTGCCGACTGGATTAAGCCTAACAACCGTATGTCTTCATACTGGCAGGGGCCCTACTACGTGCCGCCTGGCGTAGTGATTTCACTCAACCCGTACGATACAGATGGCGATGGTCTGCCGGATATTACAATGACTCGCACAGATGTCGTTACTCGTGCGCGAGATCCTCTGTACGGCAAGAAATCGATATGGTACGATGCGGCTGGAAACCCGATGCACGAAAAGGGTTCAACGATAACAATCCCTTATCCACAGGGTGATCAGACCTTTACCTACTGGCACGATGCCAATAACAACGGCGTGCACGAGTCCAGCGAGGATATGAGTATTTCAATTGATCGCAATGGTGTCATCTATGCTGCAGGCAACGTACGTATTCGCGGTATGTTGGCCAAAGGAAAGCAGCTTACGGTGGTATCAGGTGGAATAATCTATATCGAAGGCAATGTGTTGAAGCACCGAGACTTGAATACAGGTGTCGTTGATGAGACAAGTGCCATATCGCTTCTTGCGAGAGACTATGTGTGTGTGAATACTACTCAGTTCGTAGGTCTTCTAACCAGCGCCGGGCCGAGTTCATTCGTCTCCGATGCTGGAACCGGACAGGCTCCGTATAGTCAGCTAATCACACCGGAGCCAGCGACTACGTTCTTTACAACGTTCTCATACGGCCCGAATACTGGCAATGCCGGTCTCGATTCAATGCTCTTTGTTCGCCAGGCCGGCGAGTATGGCCCGGCATATATCAATATGTGGCTCAACAGACGCCTAGGAGGAAACCAGGGGTTGGTCGCTATTGGCACGGATGATGGTGGAAATATCGGCCCGCTTGGTTCTTGGGTATATGGTTGTGGAGACCCACGATTCTCTTTAGAGGGGACAGGCGTTTCAGGGCTGTTTGAGCACAAAGTGTGGAACCTGACGAATGCATTTACAGGTAACGGGCTTCACACTGGTGTAGGTGTGCCGAACTACTTCGAAGTTGCACTCGATCAGTCTACATATATGCGAAACAACTATCTGCTTTCGGCGTTTACGATTCAGCCGTTGGATGTTAGGATTGAGGCTGCGATGTTTGCGCAGAACAGGTCGTTCTTTGTTATTCCGGGATCGTGGTTCAATCAGAATGCGACCGATACCCCGGATGTCAGCACGGGTTCTCGTGATGTTCCGAGACCTCGCGGCGTTGACAAGAGATGGCCGTTCTACAGTGACGCGCTCGATACTAAGATTACAATCGACGGTGCGATAACTGAAAATCTTCCGGCATCCACTGCTGATGTCAGCGAATGGTACTCCAAATGGAGCAATATTCCTGCTACGTATGGCAGTTCCGGAGTGGACACTGCTCACGGCGGGGATGGACTTACTTTTGTATACGACCCAATGCTGGGTTATCCGGTCGATTCTTTCGGTAGACCTGTGCGAACGGACGAATACGGCAGAGCGCTTCCTATTACGCCGCGCCTGCCTATGTGCCGTGATCTCTACTACTATGGCGAACCCACCTAACAGGGTAGCAAGAGCTGATCGGTGTTTTGTGACGGCCAGGCCGTCGTGAGAGGTCTTGAATAGGAATGATGATGAGACGAAAAATCCCAATCATAGCCACCTTGGCGGTTCTGATTTCAGTGGCGCTGACGACAGGTGTGTTTGCAGCCGGCCAGTTATATGTGGATAAACAGCGAACCATTAACGCTGGTGTGCTTGTGCCTACAAGGCCAAACTCTACACTGGCCGATCCTGCGGCTCCATTCGTCTTTTATATAATGGGTGCGAGAGAGGATGCAAAACCGCACGCTTGGAACTTCGTTAATCCTCTAGCCGGCGGAAGAGACAGCTTCAAAAATGTGAAAGACTATTGGCTGGTTTCACTGCCGCAGACTACGTTTGAAAATCTTATCAAGTTCGATGTGCTGTATCTCAGTACTACTCAGCTTGTTAACTTCCGGATGGCGGACAAGGACAAACTGCGCAGATTCGTCGACGGCGGTGGTTGTCTGTGGGTAGACGGCGGAGCTGGAATGACGTTTTCGAGCGTGCTGGGCGATGCCTTCTTCCTGCCTCAGATGAACTTTGTGTCTGGCGGCTCCGGCATACCTATGCTCGCACAGCGCTTGCATCCGGTTGTGACCAACCCATTTTGGCTGAACCAGGATGAGATAACAATACTTGGCCAGGGGCCAACAACGATTAATCCGGGGTACGATAGCGGTTTTGGTTCGATGCCCGATCCAAACACACTCTCTCCCGTTGTTTTGCTAAGCGGTGGACTCGGCGCTGCAAAACCGACTATAGCTACTGTCGAATATGGTAGCGGCAGGATTGTTGTCACGTCGCATTTTATCGGAGGAATGATAGAACGTCCGGTGACTGGCAATACAGCTGTGAACGTAATCACTACTCAGAACTCGAATCTGATGTTTGCCAACACATCGGCATTGAGATTTGCCTATAACGTGGTTGCATACGGCAGTTCCTCTACATCGTTCCGCAAGAACTACCGTCGTAGTGGGGTGTCCATTGAGAATCTGGCGGCTCCGCTCGATCCAAAATGGCGCGCTCCTATAGTCTCTCCTGGAGGAGCTACGATAGAGAATAGCCCAGTCATCTGGAAGAATATGATCTTCGTGACCAGTGGCAACACGATTTACGCATTCGATGCCAATCCCGAGTTCGATCTGGATCAGAACGGCAATCTGGATGATGGTGTGCCGAATCCAGGGCAGCCTTTCGATTTGGTGTGGTCTTATTCGTGTCCCGGCCAGATATCGAGCCCGACAGTAGCTACGATGTTAGACCCTCGGACATCAGGGCAACTCTCTGCATCTGATTTTATTATGGTCAACTGTACCGATGGCAGGGTATATGTCTTTGATACAGTGCCGGTTGATTCTTCAACAGGCATGATTGCCACTAACCCCGGCGCTGCACAGCCGATACCTTCGTTCTGGAAGGTAACAATGAACGTTGGATCAGGCCCGCTGCTGCCACCAGTTGCTCAGAACGGGTGGATCTACTGTGTTGGAAGTGACGGCGTCGTTTATGCGTACAGCCCGATTATATCTGCTGGTTCAGGCACATTCGATCTGCCTGCGGACTCTTGGGCAGTTCCACTGTTTCCTGGTACCAGCGGTTACAATGTGAGTGTGAAGTCTGGGCCGCTCCTAGGTTACGTCAAGAATCAGACTAATGGAGCGATTGTTCAGGTTTTGTACGTGGTCGCAAGGCCGCCTATGATCTCAACCGACCCCAACGCAGGGAACCCAAACGATTGCATCTATGCGCTTCCTCTTTATGTGTGCAGCGATCGCCTTATGCCTAGAAACCCGAACGCGCTTAGGGGTTCTCCTACGGGAGCAATACCGTTTAGAATCGGGTTCTTGAGTGGAATGGGCACCAATCTGCCTGTGTCGAAGTATCCAGCACCTGAAGTCTGGGCTTATAACCCTGTATATAACGCTGCCGATGCTGATGCTGTAACTCCGGTACCTGTAGAGGCCGATTTCCAGCAGTCGAATACCGGCACAGTGAACATAACAGTGACTCCGCCCAATAGAATTGGTCCGAACATTCGTGTCTATGCGACATATGGCATTGACTACAGTGCATTCCAGAGTTCAATGTCAGCTCCGGTTCCGATGTACGAGCTGAAGCCAAAAGTTGGAGGCTCTGTTGATATTATTAACCTGAGTATCAATGCTACTCCCGCTATGGGGTCTAACGATACTCTCTATATGGGTGTTAAGAATGATTCCAGTATAGGCGACCCGGGATCCGGGCACGCTTGGGTGTATTCGGTGTGGTTCGATGGCAACCCATCTGCCGCACGACTGAAGTGGAATTACTTCCTCCACGGCGGCGGTCTTATGCAGGATCCTACTAGCACAGTCTCATCGACAGGCAGAGTCCCTCTCGATGCTGCTGATCCTTCTCGCCTTTGGGGTGTGAGGGCTAAAGATCCTGTAACAGGAGCAATTGTGCCCGTGCGGCATTTGGAAGTCCGTTCAACTCCTGCAGTCACAAGAGATAAGGTATTTGCAATAGCGACAACGGATAATCCAGGAAGCCCGAATCTTCCACGCTCATATTTGCTCTGCTTCAAGGCGGACTCGAGCTTTGTTATTCGCCTGAATCGTTCGCTTTATGATACTAGCAACAACCAGCGAATGAGTGTTAAGCTGTGGCAGCCGGACTTCCTGTTCAACACGGCAAATGTGGCTCAATCTCCGCTGCTCACATCTGTTCAGGTGCCTTCGGATATGATTGACTACAATTCCGGCACTGTAACGATTAACGACTTTGCCAAGCTCAGAGTTCAGGGTTCGTCGATCTCAGGTGTGCAGACCAGTCCGTTGACACCATCACTCCCTGTTTGGGTGTTCATTAATAATCAGCCTGTTCCTATCAATGAAGTCGATCTGTCCAGTTGGGACAATCTGCTGTGGGCGCTTCCAATACCGAACAATGGTAGCCACGTGACCAGTGTGTCGTCATCGCCGATAGTGTTGGGCGATTACGTGTATTTTGTCAGCGATGATGGCTATCTGTACTCCGTGCTGGCAGAAGTCAATCCGCCCAACCCCAAGACAAAAATGCTGGATGTCACGGCGAAAGACTCTGAATCCTGGTTTGTCGTGCAGCAGATTGATCCGGCGGGTGCATCGGGCACAAACAGGCGGAATCTGTCGCTTGCCGGCGGGAATGGATTGCTGGCAGTCCCTACGGATTCCGGATTATATGTGTTCAAGAACCAGACAACGCTTGTTACCGACAACAGACGAGTGATGGAGATCGGCAGCGACGGAAGAGTGATTTGGTCATGCGACTCTGTCATTCAGCCCGAGATAATTAGTGACTCTGTGCCGCCTGTTTACGGTATCCTCCCTCAGGAGCTGAATAAGCCGCTTGTTGCACAGAAACTGGGGTCTTCCGACTACCTTGTTGTCGACTCCGGAAATGACAGAGTGATACGAATGGACAAAGGTGGCCAGGTCACCTGGTCGCTAAGCCAGTTCATCGACCCACAGGGGCTTCTCCGCTCCGGCGAACCGCTTCGTCTGAAGAATCCGAGCGATGCTGTAGTGTGGGGTGAGTTTGAGAAGCGCGATGGCAAATGGTACTATCTGTACCACTGTCTCGTAGCCGACAGCGGAAATTTCCGGATTGTCGATATTGTCAACCGCTTCAATGCCAACGACAAGATGCAGATTCTAAGTCCATATGGCGTAGATTCGAACGGAAGACCGATTCACGAATTGAACTGGGTGTCGCAGACTACCAGCAGGGACAAACGATACTCATACAACTCTATAGAGCTAGTGCGCGGCAATCCGGGCGGAGACCCGAGCCGCTTGATGAATTGGATATGGGCGTCCACCTCGAACTATGGGCTCGGAACCGCGACCGATCCGACACAGAAAGAGAGTACAGGAGGAGGTCAGCTCGGTGGTGCTATCATCAGTATGGAGTACCGCGAGAGCGCATCAGCAAACTCGGCTGAATGGAATTATCTGGACGGAAGAGTCGATGGACAGTTGACCACACTCCTTGATAACAAAGGCGCCGGGCCCGCGATTGCACTTTCGCGACCGAGTTACTTCACTGTGCTCGATTCCGGCACTCAACGGCTGCTGATATGCGATTCTTCCGCTGTATACGTGACGGAGGGACGCGACATTCAGTGGAAGTTCACCTCGGAGGACTATCGAAATATGCCGCGCGAGGTGATAAATGAGTTCACACAGACTCCTGTCCCGAGACCGGTTCGAATACCGATTCCGTTTTCTCCACAGCGTGCGCAGATGCTTGACGACGGTACGTGCCTTATTGTAAATAGCTTTGCTGGCAGGATGTACGACAAGGCGGGCAGCAAGTTTACCGGAGAGATATTCAGAGTCGATTCTAGTCACAATCTGCGCTGGTTCACTCCAAGGCTCTGGTGGGTGCCAGATACACCGACCAGCCAGCCAGGGGATGACGGCGTATTCGTTCAGAAGACGTTGAATGCTCCCAATATGGATCAGCCTACTTCGGCACAGCGGCTGAAATAGGTTTGACATCGATAACAGTGCGAGTGGTGATGCTTTTCGGCCGCACCACTCGTTGCTGTGTACGGAACTGAAAATGCCGAGCCCAAAAGCCGCTTACATCCACATTCCATTCTGTCGTTCAAAGTGCTTCTACTGTGATTTCAACTCGTATCCGGGAATGGAAGTTGAGGCAGATGAATATATCACAGCGCTTCTTGCTGAGATAGATGCATCTTGGGTCGATAGCAGCATCCTTCAAACTGTATACATAGGTGGAGGTACTCCAACGGTTCTCGCGGCAGCGCATTTATCTCGAGTGCTCGATGCACTGAAACACAAGTTCCGATTATCTCTTGATGCCGAGACTACCGTTGAAGCTAACCCGGGCACTGTCGACAACAGCTACCTCAGAAGTCTTCTATCTGCTGGATTCAATCGCCTCAGCATCGGGGTGCAGTCTTTCGATGATGGCACACTAAAACAACTCGGCCGAATCCACAGTGCTGACGAGGCCCTTAGCGCGTTTGAGACCGCGCGTAATGTCGGGTTCACAAACATCGGTATCGATCTCATGTATGCTCTTCCGGAGCAGACGCTCTCGAACTGGCAAAGCACTTTGAACACTGCAATTGCTCTTCGGCCAGAGCATGTATCACTTTACGAGCTTACGGTGGAGGAGGGGACACCTTTCGGAGATTCCCACTCAAAGAGTCAACTTGTGCTGCCAGACGAGGATCTGCAGATAGAAATGTATCAGGCAGCGATTAACACACTGACTTCGGTAGGTTACGAACAATATGAAATATCCAATTTCGCGCTTGCAGGCCGCCGTTCGCGTCACAATCAGGTGTACTGGCGAAACGACCCTTACTATGGATTTGGCGCAGGTGCTACGGGCTACGTAAATGGAACCCGTTACAGTAACGCAGCGCATCCATCTGAGTATATTTCGAGAATGGAGTCATCTGGCAATGCTGTAGTCACAACCGAAAACATTTCTGGCCGACGGTCAATGGGGGAGACTATTATGCTTGGGCTTCGCATGCTTGATGGTGTGGATCTACACGCGTTTCAAGAGCGGTATTCAGCTGATTTGTTGTCGATTTATGTGGAAGAAGTTGCCCGATTCACCCGTAAAGGGTTGCTGCAGGTGAAAGATGACCATTTGCAGCTTACTTCTTCTGGGTTGCTTCTAGCAAACGAGGTTTCTGCAGCGTTTCTCTAGTAGCAGAGAGCCTCATTTTTGCAAAAATCAGTCTTCACCATCCACTTACTCCGGGATTGAAACCCCATCTGTAAGGGTAACATCCATTCAGCCGGGATGCTCGGCAGTTATCACTAATGAGGAGGCAGGTATGAAACAGAAAGTGATTGAAGCGCTGAACAAAGCGCGAGAGCAGGAGTTGCACGCGATACTACAGTACATGCTGGAGCATTACGAGCTGGAAGACCAAGGCTTCAACAAACTCGCCGGTATCATCAAAGCAATGGCTATAGTCGAGATGAACCACGCCGAAGAGCTTGCTGAGAGGATTTTGTTCCTTGGTGGAAAACCGATCCGCAAACCGGAAGGCGACACGAAAGAGGGACTGAGTATCGCCGAGATGCTCAAGATCAACAGAGATCTCGAGGTTGCTGCGGTCGAGATGTACAACGACTTCGCCAAACTCTGCGCGGAACAAGGCGATCACGTGTCCAAAGCGTTGTTCGAGCGCCTTACGGTAGATGAAGAAGAGCATCTGGACGAGTTCGAAAAGATTCTAAACCACGTCGAAAAGCTCGGTAGCGCATATATCGCTACTCTAACGGTCTAATCTGCCGACAGTAGATCACTGGCGCGCAGTGGTTTCATTCATACACACTGTTCGAGCACGTTTGTAGTTTTCAGCGCTCGGACACTCTCCTCCCGGTGAGCTTGTTTTGAGTATCGCGGCTCCTGGGCAGGCTTTCTACTGCTACCCACACAGGAGGTTCCTGATATGAAGAATAAGTCATACGATCATATTATTGTTGGAGGCGGGCTCGCCGCAACGAACGCAGCACAGGGTATCAGGGAGCGAGACAAGAATGCTTCCGTGCTCATCATCGGCGCCGAGCGCTATCTTCCTTACCACAGGCCACCACTTAGCAAAAAGCTCTGGATTGGAAACAAACAGGTGGAGAGCATCTTCATAAAAGATGAAGCATTCTACCGCGAAAATGGCATCGATATTCTGCTGGGCATTGAAGTCGCGGCTATTGATGCAGCGGCAAAGACAGTCACAGCAGAAGACGGTAACACCTGGCAGTACGGCAAACTCCTTCTCGCAACCGGAGGGGTTCCTCGTAAGCTCAATATCCCCGGTGGCGATTTGGAAGGTGTCAGTAACTATCGCTATCTGGACGATTATCTAGTTGCAAAAGCCGAGGCGGTAGCCGGAAGATCCGTAGTCGTTATCGGTGGCGGATTTATCGGCTCAGAGATTGCTGCTGCACTGAATCTCAACGACATCAAAGTGACTCTGGTATTTCCGGAACAACACTTGGTTCAGCGCGTCTTTCCGGAAGACCTTGCAAGAGCGATTAGTTCGGACTACGTCCGCCGTGGGGTTGAGCTTGCTGCGGGTGATGTGGCAGCGTCGATTGAACTGCAAAACGGGAAGTACAAGACTCGAACCAGAAAAGGAAAAACTCACGAGTCTGAGGTTGTAATTGTCGGTGCGGGGATTGTTCCATCTGTCGAACTCGCCTCATCTGCAGGTCTTAAGGTGTCGAATGGGATAGAAGTCAACCAGTATCTTCAGACTTCAAATCCCGACATCTTTGCGGCCGGAGACAACACTCTCTTCCCTTACACTGCGCTCGGTGGTGAGATGCGAAGAGTCGAGCATTGGGATAATGCAGTCAACCAGGGGCGATATGCCGGGCACAATATGGTCGAGCGAGACCAAGCATACGACTATATGCCGTATTTCTTCTCTGATCTCTTTGATTTTGGATACGAAGCAGTGGGCGACGTCGATTCTCGCTTGGAGACCTTCGCAGACTGGCAGACGGAGTTCGAGAAAGGCGTTATCTACTACCTGAAAGACAACGTTGTGCGTGGTGCAATGATGTGTGGAGTTTGGGATAAAGTCCTCGAAGCCAGCGAACTGATCAGAAGCGGTCGCAAAGTGACACAAGACGATCTTCGCGGAGCGATCAAGTGAGCTCATACTGCTCGAGGAGATAACAACCAAACAGAGAAAGAGTATCCCACAATGGTGCGGCAAAACACCGCTGAGGCGTTGCTAAAGGAAATTCTTCGTCGGATGTTGAAGGATAGCTCCTGGTAGCAAGAGATGGGAGGGTAAACGAGGAACGACTTCATCCTCGTAGCAAAAATCAATCGATTGCTTCATTGACATACTATGGCTAAACTATCAATCAAGGGACAGACAGCACTGGTTACAGGGGCAGGGCAGCGTCTTGGGCGTGCTATTTCGCACGCTCTGGCTGATGAGGGCGTCAATATAATCGCCCATTACAACACTTCGTGCGAGGAAGCACTGGCACTCGTAAGTGAACTTGAGGCAAAAGGTGTGAAGAGTTGGGCGTTCAAGGCGGATTTTAACGAGGCAAGTGAACGCGATAGTCTTGTAGATCAAGCTCTCTCCGTTGCCGGGTCGTTTCAGATTCTCATTAACAACGCTTCAATCTTTCCTGCAGATGAGTTAGATGACGTGACACTTTCGAGTCTTACGCGGAGTATCGAGATTAACGCTTGGACTCCGTTCACACTCAGCAGAGACTTCAAACAGAAGATTGGCAGAGGTGTAATAATCAACCTCGAAGACACTCGAATAGCGGGGTTTGATTGGAAGCACGTTGGTTATATCATAAGCAAACACGCTCTGGCGGCGTTTACACGAATGATGGCTATCAAATATGCCCCAGACATACGAGTAAACGCTGTCCGTCCAGGGCTGATCCTGCCCCCACCGGGGAAGGATGTAAGCTATATCGAACGGCTTGCAGATTTACTTCCGCTCAAGAAGCACGGCGCAGCAGAGGACATCGCAGAGACAATAGTCTTCCTGGTAAAGAGCGACTTCATTACAGGTGAAGTAATATATGTCGACGGAGGGCGGCATCTGAAAGAGTATCCAGATGATGCCACGGGACCAACGAGTTGATAGATAAGATTCTAATTGATGATCTAACGGTCAGGTGTATTGTTGGTATTCGCCCTGAGGAGCGGCGAGAAAGGCAGGATGTCGTCATTAACATTGTCCTCTGGGCCGATTTGAAGCAGGCTGGCGTGAGTGACAACATCCAGGATACTGTGGATTACAGTGCCATCAAGAAACGCGTTGTCGCTGATGTGGAGGCATCCAAATACCACCTGATTGAGACTTTGGCGGAGAACATCGCCGCGATCTGCCTGGATTACAGTGGAATAATGCGTGTTCAAGTGAACGTAGCCAAACCTCTGGCACTTAGATTTGCTCGCAGTGTTGCTGTAGAGATTGTTCGAGAACGGGAGTAGCTCTGATGGCGCGCGTGTTCATTGGCCTTGGGACCAATATCGAACCGCAGCACAATGCACGCCGGGCGCTAATTGAGCTTGTCGGTGCAGTTCACATCACGGCGATATCAACCATCTACAGAACCGAACCACAGGGCGGACCCGAGCAGCCTGCATTTTTTAATGCAGTTGTCGAAGTGGAAAGCGATCTGCCACCCTGCGAGCTAAAAAACGATGTCCTGCGCGAGATAGAGCACCGACTCGGGCGTAAGCGCAGCAAAGACAAGTCTGCTCCCCGAACGATAGATCTCGATATTCTCATCCACGAGAACACTGTTCTGAGTGCAGGGGATCTGACAATACCAGATCCGGACATACCCGATCGTGCGTTCCTTGCAATTCCGCTCTTTGAGCTCGCTCCCAACCTGGTGCTGCCCGATTCTGGTGTTAGCATCAAGGAACTTGCGGCTAAGTTTGCCTGTCACACGATGGAACCGCTCTTGGAGTATACAGAATCGCTAAGGCAAGAAATCCTGAAGTAGACCAGGGTGCCTGCAAAACAACCGGCGGTTATCTGGTGGCGCTTGATGCCGCAATGACTGCTGCACCTATAGCACCAGTCATCTGTGGAGTGGGAACAACAGATACGGGTTGCCCTATAGCGCGCTCGAGTGCCTTGTCCATCCCTGAAATCAGTGCAACTCCGCCAGTGAAGACAACAGGTGAAACAGCATTGCGTCCAACCATTGAGGATATTCTAGTTGCGATAGAGTCCTGCACTCCAGCGACAATATCTACCGGAGTAATTCCAGATGCCATGAGCCCAATGATTTCAGTTTCGGCAAAGACTATGCAAGTACTGCTGATTGAAGCCGGCTTGGTACTCTGAGCCGACATTTCGCCCAGTCTGTCTAGGTTAACATCCAGCCTATCTGCAATAACTTCAAGAAATCTACCTGTACCTGCAGCACAGCGGTCGTTCATTACGAAATCGTAGACCGAGCCATTATCATCCAGCCTCAATACTTTGCTGTCTTGGCCACCGATTTCGATTACGGTTCTTGCATTTGAAACTAGGTGATGAACACCTTTGGCGTGGCAAGTGATTTCTGTAATTGCTCTATCGGCTATATCTATCTGATTTCGCCCGTATCCGGTTGCGATTATGGCGTCTATGTCAGCGCGATTCAGATTGTGTTCCTCAATCAGTTGATGAAACAGACCCGTTGCCAGCTCTCCACTGTCTGTTCCCTGATGCACTGTGCCGGATGCAATCACTGTCTGGTTCTCTGTGCTCATCAGAACCGCTTTTATTGCGCGTGATCCGGCGTCTATTCCTACAGATATCATAAAAACCTCTTCGGTACGGTTGAGCTTGTTTGGTATCGCAAGTATTTGCTTCTAATGGGGCGCTTCTTCGCACAGGATGCTTGCAATTGCCTGGCAAACGATCTCGTCTTCGTTCAGCAGAATAGTTCTCACATCCAGCAGAACCGTATCTTGGTGCACCCGAGCAAAAACAGGGGTAGGGTAGTGTCGAAGTTTGCGCGAAAGAGTCTCGGCTGAGATCTCTCTTGGCCTGATGCTGATCAGTTTTGTGGGCATCGTCTCAGCGGGAACCGACCCGCTTCCCACCTGAGACATTCCGTTCTCAACACTTACAGATGCTTTGTCGCCAGTGTTAGCAATCAGGTTCTCTGCAATTGCTTTAGCGCGAGGGTCAAGCTGCTCAATGGTGAGAGAGAGCATCCTGTAAGTTGGATGATTTGCTTCCAGCTTGTCCAGGTCTAAGAAGAGTCTTAATGTAGCTTCGAGCGCGGCTACTTCCATCTTGCTAATTCTGAGCGCACGAGCCAGCGGATTCTTTTTGATTGCTGATACTACGGAAGTCTTACCAACGATAATCCCGCACTGTGGCCCGCCGATTAGTTTGTCCCCGCTGAAGCATACGGCATCGGCTCCTGCTATTACACTCGAGGTAACCAGCGGCTCTCGTTCCATACCATAGCGGCTAATATCTACCAGGGCACCGCTCCCCACGTCGTCTATAAGCCACAAGTTGTTTTCCTTCGCCAGTGGAGCTAGGTCATCAATAGAAGGTTCTTCCGAAAAACCCACGATTTTGTAGTTGCTGTGGTGAACTCTAAGTATTGCGCCTGTGTTTTCGTTGATGGCCTCAGCGTAGTCACTCAGGCGGGTCTTATTCGTGGTGCCAACTTCGCGAAGGATGGCACCGCTCATCTCCATGACTTCCGGCATTCTAAATGCTCCGCCGATTTCCACCAGTTGCCCTCGCGATATTATCACTTCTTTTCCTTTTGCGAGGGTGTTAAGGGTGATCATTGTTGCTGCAGCATTGTTGTTCACTGCGGTGGCCGCTTCTGCACCCGTAAGTTCCGTAAGAATATCTCTAAAATGAATATCGCGGGTTTCCCGTTTTCCTGTTTCAATACTTGCTGCGAGGGTGCAATAGCCAGCAATGACATCATTCACGGCATCTATTGCAGCCTGTGGCATAGCAGCGCGCCCGAGGCCAGTGTGTAGAATCACACCCGTTGCATTAATGGCTCGACGAACTGAAGGAGATAGTTTCTTTGCTACGGCTTTCGATACACGTATTGTGATCGATTCTCGGTCTACACCAATCGGAGTATCTGAAGAGGCTGCGATTATCTCACGACGAACAGCTTCAACAGTCGCACGCGCGGCACTCACAACCAAATCCCGGCCGTGAGCTTGAGCGAGCTGCAGAAGCTCGGGTGTGTTCAGAAGCTCGTCTATTGACGGTAGAAGTCTCAGCGTATCTTTCATATGTCCAACCTCAGGCATTCAGCTTGCTGTTGGAGAAAGCGAATGTACATCGACAAGGGGCAGTATTCTCCGTGAACACTACCCCTCCATTGTGGTGCCGCAGAGAGGAGTTGAACCTCCACGTCCGTAAGGACACATGGTCCTGAACCATGCGCGTCTGCCATTCCGCCACTGCGGCCTAACGGTAGTAATTATATCGGCTGGCAGTTAGCGTGTCAATAGTCGCCACGCCATATTGCCAATTCTTGCTTTTGTTGGAGTAACAATGCCAACGGACGTATAACATACATGGTGGTGCTATCTATGGATTGCGACTTGGCTGGATACTTCATTGAAAAGATGAAAGAGACTATCGCCCGATTTGAAATGATCGAACCCGGCGATAAGCTCGTTGTCGGCGTCTCTGGTGGAGCAGATTCCGTCGCGCTCATCCACGCATTGGCTCAGTTGCAGGCTGAGTATAATCTTCAATTGGTTATTGGTCACCTGCATCACGGTATTAGGGGCAAAGAAGCTGATGAAGATGCCGAGTTCGTCGCTCGCCTTGCCGAATCACTTGGCCTGCCTTTGGACGCAATGAAGGAGGATGTTCCACGAGCGAAACGTACGATGAAGGTCGGTCTTGAAGAAGCAGCTCGAAGAGTCAGATACGAGTTTTTGGAAAGACTTGCAGATGAGTCTAAGGCTCAACGGATTGCAGTTGCTCATACCTCCGACGATCAGGCAGAGACTGTCCTTCTGAACGTTCTTCGCGGATCCGGAATCGAAGGGCTTGTAGGTATTTCTCCGGTAAGAGGTCGAGTTGTTCGCCCTCTAATACAGCATTCTCGCCGAGAAATTGAGCAGTATCTTTCAGGTGTTGGGCAAGAGTGGCGGATCGATGCGAGCAATGTAGACACGTCGTACACCAGAAATCGCATTCGACACGATCTGATTCCTCACCTGCAGCAGAATTTTAATCCTGCTGTAAAAAATGCACTCCTAACGCTTTCGGAGATAGCCAGGGATGAGTCTGGATTCCTGCAAAGTGAGACCGCAAACGTATTTCAATCGATCACAAGAGACCTCTCGTCCGACTGTGTAGCCTTCGACGCCGAAGCTTTTGGCGCATTACATATTGCGCTGAAACGGCGAACACTGCGCCGTGCGATTGAGTTGGTCAAAGGTGATTTGCTTGATGTAGAGTTCGAGCAGGTGGAAAGAGTAATCCGACATCTCGCGTGCGACCAGGACTTTTCCTTTACTCTTCCCTCAGGCAGAGTATACGCTGCTCTTTCCGGAGGTGAACTGAAGGTCTTTAAACTATTATCACCTGAGGTTATAAACCTCTGCCGCAGCATCGCTGTTCCCGGCGTTACATCTGTTCCGGAGCTTGATATTCAACTGGCAGTCCGCCAGGTGGACGCGGCAATGCGACCAAGCTCTGATTCGGAAGCCGTCTTGGATGCTGATTGTCTAGTTGGAAGACTCACTCTTCGAACCTGGCGGACGGGAGATCGTATTCAACCATTCGGAATGACAGGCAGAAAGAAAATCCAGGATCTATTTGTAGACAACAAGATAGCTCGGGCGGATAGAGGCAGAATTCCTATTGTTGTGGACGACGAAAAGATAGTATGGGTTGTTGGTGTTTCAATGTCTGAGCTGGTGCGAGTGACGGCGAAAACGGAACGAGCGCTACATTTTGAAGCGTTGTCGGACTCGTCTATGCCAGGTCACACAGGGTAGCTACCGTTCACAATATGCTCGATTAATGCTACGGTTCAGTTAGCTATTGACAAAATTGACGTCTTCTTCAATACTGTAATAGAGAAGTCCCAGCAGTTGTCTCAGAGTAACACTCAATTTGCGACAACGAGAGGTCTTCTCACAGAAAACGGATTGCAGTTGGCATCGGGTTTTTACGGATAGTTCGGTGCCGAAAACCCGTAGGCTGTAACTCGAGCAAACCATCTGAAGACTATGTCTATTGAGATCGGGAGCACAGTAGAAGGGACTGTAGTCAAAATTGCTGACTACGGAGCTATAGTTCGTCTCTTCGGCGGCAAGATGGGGTTGGTGCACATATCAGAAGTGGCCGATGCTTACGTTCGGGATGTTAGGGACTACCTGAGTGAAAACGACTGCATATTTGTCAAAGTGCTCAGGGTGAACGACAAAGGGCGCTACGAACTCTCAGCAAAACAGGCAGATTCCGACGCTGTAAGCCGTCGTGAGCGCAAGTATCCTTCCAAACCCGAGTCTTCCGACCGTGAGATTCGAGAGCTTCAGCCTGAACGCCGCCAAAAAGTGCCGGTCACATTCGAAGACAAGCTCAGTAGGTTTCTCAAAGACAGCGAAGAACGACAGTCTGATCTGAAGCGGAACATAGAGTCAAAACGAGGAAATAAGCGCAGGTAATTGCTACATCCTCGAATTATCTAATCATCCTCTGTCCTCGGCTCAAGAGGGCTGCTGGCAATTGCCTTCACGTATTCTCGTCAATTATTAGTGTATGGAGTCTCGGATTGCTACGCTAAGTGGGATCCAGAGCTCTCTTCCTCAGTAATCTCGAGGCAATTGAGGTCTTGTCCACAAATCCAGAGGCTTCACAGATACTCTCTGCTGTTCTGTTCGTCTAAATACATGAGTTGGTGCATTAGTATCAGCAGAACAGTGCAAGATCAGGAAGTAGTAAAGACGTGGGATCGAATACTCTTTCGACTCCCCAACAAGGAGGGAGCTGCCATGAAAACACATTTCAGCCTTACCAGGACTCTCTGCCTGATGATCGTCCTCGTCTTTGCCATCGTAAGCATAGCGAGCGCTGGTGCTGTTCTGAAGCGCGACAACAATAACCGCGACAAGGATGATAAGCCAGCAGTAACGGAGCGCTCGAAAACCAAAGGCGACTCCAGATCGTCAGATAGAAGCCGCTCAACGCCCAGCAACAATGAGCGAGACAATAGCCGGGTTCAGCGACCGACTCCACGAGAAGGTTCGGATCGGTCCGGTGCACGCACCAATGACACCATCCGACGCCCTGACCCAATCGGCCCTACTGTTCGAAACCAGAACGATCAGCAGGATAGAACAACTACGAGACCGCGGAGCAATCAGCCCAACAGGCCTGGGTCGGTCAGAACTCCTAATACTAACAGGGATCCTAACCGAACTATGGTCGATCGGCAGATAAACTCCACTCCGGGAGTTCGGCCGGGTCGTGTGCAGAGCCAGAGCCCACCGACAAAAGTCGATACGCGAAGTTCTGTTTACCGTATTCAACAGACCAGAAACGACAGGGTTTATACTCGACCTATGGAGAGGCCTGTCTATGTGAAGCAGAGTGTATATCGGGCGCCAGTTTATCGGAGCGGATACTACCACTATTACGATGGATGGGCGCCGTACTACGACTATCCACTGCGCTATGGCTACTGGTACTTTGACTACTACACCGGAGCAGTGCGCTCTGCGTATCATTACTACGAGTATTTCCCGTATGTAGCTAGCACAACGATTATTGTGCATAGACGACCAACTATGCTCACCTATGTGGAGATACCGATAGTCATCCGCCAGACCAGCACGTACTACGGAAGTGGTTACTATCTTGAGGATGCTGCTTTCAATGCGGCGGGAATCGTATTGAGCAACTTGAAGAGATCGTGGTTGGACAACTATCCCGAACTGCTGCTGCAGTATGTCAGGAAGGGTTCCAGAATCGATGTTCTCTTGGATGGAGCGTATTCCTATTCGGTTAATGGTGAAGACTATATTAATATGACCGAGGATGCCATTATGGCAACAGAGACAATCAGCTTCGATATCCTTTCGGTCAGGCGGAGAGGCAGCGATAGAGTAGTCGCTTACGCCAAACACAGGTTCTACAACCCTTACGGTGAAAAGAAGACCGTTTACGTGAGTTATGTATTTGAGCAGCGGAATGGTCGCTGGAACATCGTTGAGGTTGGTTCATCGCCAAAGCGGTTCTGGAAGTAGAACCTCTGCCAATTGTGCAAATAGCATAGAGAAAGTGCGAAGGCCGGCCGAGTGTCGGCCTTCGTTTTTGTTCTATTCAGCAATATTTCCCCTGAAGCTGTCCTCCAATGTTGAGTTCACTTCTATCTTACATCCCCTTACTCTTTTCTGCTAAGATAGTTGGTAACGTAGCCGTAATCACGAGAAACTGTGCTTGTGGGAAAGAGGAATAATTGGTATTGCGCACAATCCCGCTAGTAGTCATCTGTGTTTTGCTCTCCGGATGGGCAATAGCTATGCCCACAGCTGAAGTCAGCACAAAAACGCTGCGCGTATCTGCTACTGCGCACACGCTGGAAAGCGGTGCTGATGCTAGCTCGCGCATCTTTGAACTAAGCTACGGCGTCACTCCCACTATTGGAATTGAGGCCGAACTTGCGCGAATTGCCGATGATTTTGGCAAAACGAGTGTAGCAAACGCTTATGTGAAGCTTCCTTTAGACACCCGGAGTTCATCTGAGCTCAAAACTTCAGCGTACATTGGGGCTACTATGGTTCGGGTGGATCTTCACGGTCTCGGAGCGGAGAGCAGGGTGGGGCCGGCGCTTGGGATTATAGCAGAGACTCCTGTGGCAGAGTATACAACAGCCTACGGCCGTGCCGGGGTTGCTTTCCTTGCCAGCACAATGTTCACCTTCGACCTGGGTATCAAATACGAAATCAGACCAGGTTGGCATTTGTCAACCGGATTTAGAGGCTACACTATTGGCAGTTCAGCGCTCGGTGGGTTTTTAGCTGGCGCGACTTACACCATTTCTCTGTAGCCTGTGCCGTTCGGATTCTAGTCGTTTGGACTTCTCGGATCAATGGGTAATTTGCTATTGCTCAGCTTTTTGTCAGTCACCTTTCATTGAGGGTTACGATGAGAGTGGAACCAGTGGTATCTGATGTGGAGTTTCAAATACCGGCTAAGGCCAGTTACGTTGCTGTTGTCAGAAGAGCGGTTAGGGCTCTTGTGCGAGCAGCCGGTTTTGATGTCAGCGCCCGACAGGATATTGAGGTTGCTGTAGGTGAAGCTGTAACCAATGCTGTTTCTTATGGAAGCCCGAATGGAGTCGACAGCCGGGTGAGTATTCGCTGCAAAACCACAGATCATAAGATCACAATCGAGGTGGAGGACGATGGCAGTGACGTTTGCCCGCCGCGTCCGACGCCCAATTCATTGAACAGTAGAGAGCACGGCCGCGGAATGCATCTGATTCATCGACTGATGGATAGAGTATCGATGCGCTGCAGCGAAAGAGGCCTCACTGTAAAAATGGTGAAGCGTAACCGCAAGCATAGCGCTGCAATACTAGCCAAAAAGCTTGCATCCGGAGCTACGTGAAAGGCTGCCCCTAAGACCCCGCTACTCAGCTAGTTCTGTTGGTGGCTCCTCTTCTTTCTCCAGCTTGCCTTCAAGTTCTTCCTCGAAACGTGTGAGTGCATCACTTGCGGCCGCAGGCAGCTTGAGCTCACGTGCCGCAGCTATTGCTGCCTTGGCCTCATCCTTCTTGCCGTGGTCGATCAAGAAATCCACCAACGCCAAGTGCGCGTCGGGGTTCTCAGAATCCAGCTCAATGACCGTTCGATACTCCTTTTCGGCGAAATCAACCTTGCCTGCTGACTCGTACACAATTGCCAGCGCATAATGCGGATCAGACCAGTTGGGTGCTGATTCGATTAACGCTTTCAGTTCTCTTGTTGCGCCATCATAATCCTTCTGGCGGTTCAGTACGCGAGAGAGCATAATGGGTCCGGCAGGGTCGTTGGGAGATAGTCGAATAGCCTCCTTCGCAAGAGCGTTGCACTCCTCGAGCTTCTCTTCATCCGTCATCAGCAATTCCGCGAGTGCAAGAATCGGTCGAGTATCCTTGGGATCATCTTTCATCGCTTGGCGGAAGCCCGCTTCAGCTTCGGTGAGCCTGGACTGAGCCAAGCAAACAAATCCCAGTTCCAGTCTGCCACCGGGTACAGTAGAATCCAGCTTGAGTGCCGCTTCAATGGATTTAGCAGCCTCATCCAGCTTCCCTTGTGATGCAAGGCTGGTTCCGGAAAGAAGCTGAAGAATTGTACTCTTCGGGCGATATTCCAACGCGCGTTTAGCCAGTTCAGCCGTAGTTGGCAGCCTGTTTGTTGCTGCGGCAAACGCCACACACGCCGCCTGGAAACTCTTCTCTGCATCATCGACTCTGGCAAGTGAGTCGGATGGTTTATATAGACTATCTGTGTGCATTCCCGACTTCGTCAGAAATGTGGCCAGAGTTGTTGCCGGCACGACCTGGTAGAATACAGCCGGTTTCTTTCCACCTTCGATGATGACTCTCGCAAGAAAAACTCCTACCGCACCTGAACCTGATTTGGTAACAAGTGCAGCTTTGGGAGCCTTTTCAGGTGGTGTCACTTTTGAGAGAAACAGCCAGTCACGGCTGCGGATTTCAGTAAGGCAAGCGTTCGCAGCTTCCATTCTAGCGACAGTGTACTTTACCGGTTTGTGCTCCACATCCAGAGCATAAATCGTTGTCGGAAACCGCTGTCCTACTTCCTCGCCTGAGACAATATCTCCATAGGATGCTTTGGGGGCTTTGTCTATTACATCCTTGGTGACCAACCTGACGCTAGGTGAGGCAGGTGTTTTGATTCTAAGGAGTGCGATGCGAGCCAGTTCATCTGTGGCAACGACAGTGGCAGGATACACGTCACCTGTCCACTTGCTCGCTACGACAATCTGGCTAACAGGAATTCGCTTTCCAGATGGCGACTTCTCCGACACAGCATCAATCGAAGTCACAACGTAGCTGCCATCACCAACGGTGAATCCGGATGCTGTCCAGCCACTAGTTCGTCCGAAGCTGAACACTGCTACAATGGAGTCTTCTTCGGCTGCGAATGCTGCTACCGCCAGTGCGATAACGAATAATACGACGACAAATGCACGGCACGCTAGTCTGTTCATAGTAATACTTTATCACTAGTCTGGCAGTTCGGCAATCTCACCGCCTTTTTCGTCAACAATGCGGATATCCATCAGATCGCCAAAGCGGACAGTCTCAAGAACATAGTTCGGGTGGCTACCTATAGTGACAACAACAGAGAGTCGTTTGCCTCGTGAGGTCAATTTCTTTCCAGATTTTGCGAGATAAGCGAGCACGGCAGTATCGATGAATGTAGCGGCTTTGAGGTCTACAACAACGGAGGTCGCATTCTTTGCGGCTTGCCAAAGTCTCAGTCCGAACTCATCCGAGTTACTCAAATCGAGCTCTCCAATGCACTCAAAGACGGTGTCTTGTCCAATTTCTGTTATCTTTACCTTTGCTGTGTCATTCATAGTGCGCTCTCCTCTTTCACTGCTCTGTGTCATTCCCATTTTGGGTAGATGACAAACCCACAACCATTGAAGTCTCGATGTATCTGGTCGGTTGCAGGTAAGGCCCGGTGAATGATATAATCTCAGCATTCCGAAGCACGAACGGAGAAGGGTGTTGAAGCTAACAAAAGAGCAAGTTGCTCAAATAGCACTTCTGGCTAGACTGGAGCTTTCCGAGGACGAAACCGATGCTCTAAGTTTGCGCCTCAACAGGCTGTTGGAGAGCTTTGAGTCACTTCAGGAACTCGATACCGCAAATGTCGAGCCCACTTCCCACACAATTCCTGTCCACAATGTGCTGAGAGCTGATGTGGTCAAGCCGTCTCTTGACCCGGAGGCTGTACTCGCAAACGCTCCTGCACGAATGGGCGATACTTTTGAAGTTCCCAGGATCGTGGAGACATAACTATGCCGAATGAACTGTACAAACTGACAGCGCATGAACTCCACGGACTTATCAGAGCTGGTGAGGTATCCTGTAGGGAAGTAACTGAGTCTGTCCTTAATCGGATCTCAAGTGTCGAAGACAGAGTAAAATCTTACGTTACCATAACCAACGAGCGTGCGCTGGAAAGAGCGGATTCACTCGACCGTCGTATTGCAGCAGGCGAACCAGTCGGTCCGCTCGCCGGCATACCTGTGGCGCTCAAAGACAATATGAACACCAAAGGGGTGTTGACCACTTGTTCATCTAAGATTCTGGCAGACTATAAGCCGGTTTACGATGCTTCGGTGGTCGAAATGGTAGAGAGTGCAGGCGCTATCGTTGTAGGCAAGACTAACCTCGATGAGTTTGCAATGGGGTCATCTACTGAGACCTCGGCGTTCTTTCCTACCAGAAACCCTTGGAACACAGACTACGTGCCTGGTGGGTCTAGCGGTGGCTCTTGTGCGGCTGTAGCGGCAGATGAGGCTGTCATCGCACTGGGATCAGATACTGGTGGTTCTATCCGCCAGCCAGCATCCTTCTGCGGTGTTGTTGGATTCAAACCTACGTACGGCCGAGTCTCGCGATATGGATTGATAGCTTTTGCATCTTCGCTCGATCAGATAGGGCCAATCACAAAAGATGTCACCGACTGCGCGCTTATGATGAACGTCATTGCCGGGTACGACAGCCTGGATTCGACTTCTGTTGAAGCTCCCGTGCCGGATTACACTAAATCGCTGATACCAGACGCAAAAGGGATCAGAATTGGAGTCCTCGAAGAGTTCTTCGCTCAAGGAGTAGATCCAGCGATTGTTGAATCAGTAATGAGTGCTGTTAGGCTGCTCTCGGAACTGGGCGCGGAGCACAAGCAGACTTCAATGAAAATGGTTGAATATGGTCTGCCAACCTATTTAATCATTGCGCCCGCCGAAGCTAGCTCCAACCTCGCTCGTTACGACGGCGTTCGTTTTGGAATGAGGACAGAAGGCGCATCCGATCCGATGTCTATGATTCAGAAGACTCGCGATGAAGGCTTTGGTCCCGAGGTAAAAGAACGCATTATGATCGGAGCCTACGCGCTATCGGCTGGCTTCTACGATGCTTACTATCTGAAAGCTCAGAAGGTTAGAACGCTTATCCGGCAGAGCTTCGAGAAGCTGTTTGAGGAGTTCGATGTGCTGGTGGCACCGACGTCCCCAACCGTAGCGTTTGCAGTTGGAGAGCGAACAGAAGATCCGTTCCAGATGAAACTGGCTGATATACTAACGATTCCAGCTAATATGGCTGGTATTCCCGCTATCTCTGTGCCGTGTGGGTTCGCTAATGGTCTGCCCATCGGATTGCAGATTATTGGGAAATCGCTCGACGAAGAGACTGTTCTTCGTGTTGCTTATGCGTTCGAACAGGCGACGGACTGGCACAAAAAGAGACCGGGACTGTAGGCAGAGAAGATGACTGAATACGAACCAGTAATTGGAATGGAAGTCCACGCAGAACTGTTGACAGAGAGCAAGATGTTCTGTGGCTGCAGAGTTGCTTTTGGAGGAGAACCGAATACACGGTGCTGTCCGGTATGTCTTGGCCTTCCGGGAGCGCTTCCTGTTATCAATAGTCGGGCAATTGAGCTTACTGCTCGCGCTGCACTCGCGCTCAACTGCGAAATCCCAGATCAGAGCATCTTCCATCGAAAGAACTATTTCTATCCGGATTTGCCCAAAGGGTATCAGATATCGCAGTTCGGCGACACACCAATTGGTATTCGGGGTTATGTTGAGATAAATGTCAACGGCAAAACCAAGCGGATTGCGATAAAGCGTGTTCATCAGGAAGAGGACACAGGCAAACTGCTGCACGTCGAGGGTGACATAAGCCTGGTTGACTACAATCGAAGCGGTGTGCCACTGATGGAAATCGTCACTGAGCACAATCCTGAGGAGGGGTTCGATCATATTACTTCTGCTAAAGAGGCTCGGGAATATCTGATCAGACTAAGAGCAATTCTTCTTTACGTAGGTGTGTCGGATGTCAAGCTGGAAGAGGGCAGTCTACGGTGCGAACCGAACATTTCTATTCGGCCAAAAGGCAGCAAAGAGTTTGGCACCAAGACCGAAATAAAGAATCTCAACAGTTTCAGCGCAGTCTACAACGGCGTGCTCTACGAGATTGAGCGCCAGAAGAAGGTTCTGGCTCGCGGTGAGAAAGTCGTTCACGAGACTAGGAGATGGGATGAGTCAAGAGGTGTCACGTCGCCGATGCGCACCAAAGAGCTCGAACAGGAGTATCGCTATTTCCCAGATCCAGACTTAGTGCCTCTCTCGCTTACGAGGGACTGGGTAGAGTTGCAGCGCAAGGCACTTCCTGAACTGCCACAAGCGAAGAAGAACCGGTTTGTTCAGCAGTTTGGGCTGCCGGAGTACGACGCCGAGGTGCTCACCAATTCGAAGGCGCTCGCTGAGTTTTTTGAGAAGTCTGTTGATCTCCACCAGGATGCAAAAGCAGTGTCTAATTGGTTGATGGGCGATGTAATGAGACTGCTCAACGCTTCCGGTATTGAGATTCAGGATTCGAGACTTACACCTGAGAGCCTGGCCGCTATGCTCAAGCTGATAGATGAAGGAACTATCAGTGGGAAGATAGCAAAGACGGTGATTGATGAAATGTTCGAAACCGGTAAGCACCCGGCCGAGATCGTCAAAGAGAAGGGGCTTGTGCAGATAACTGACGAATCCGAAATCGAGTCTGCGATAGATGCTGTGCTTAACGATAATCCTTCGGAAGTTGAGCGCTACCGTGCTGGAAAGAAAGAGCTACTCGGTTTCTTCGTCGGGCAGGTAATGCGTGCTACAAAGGGCAAGGCCAACCCGGGAGCTGTAAACCGACTGCTGAAAGAGAAGCTTGAATAGCCAAAGAAGGCAGTAGCCTGCAAATCGATCTTCAAGATATGTTGTCTGAGGTGTTTCATGGAATCTATCGGTGAGAAACTGAAAAACGCGCGCATCGAAAAAGGCTTGAGTCTTGCTGATGCCTATGAATCGACCCGAATTACAATGCAGAATCTGGCGGCGTTGGAGGAAGATCGCTTCGACGCATTTGCAAATAGGGTGTATGCCAGAGCATTTTTAAGAGACTATGCAAACTATCTGGACGTAGACAGCACCGAATTGCTTCAGCAGTATGAAACACTGTGGAATATGGAAGCGCAAGCCGCTGCTGTACCGCCGAAGAAATCCAGGTCGCGGGCTGCGGCTTTTGTTGTGATTCTGCTGCTTCTTATTGGTACAGGCGGTGCCACATATTACTATTTGACATCAATGCAGCCTGTTCCAAAAACTGTCTCTTCAAAGTCGGAAACAAAGGCTAAGCCGGTAGAGCAAGCCAAATCAGCCAAACCCGCCAAACCAGACACGAAAGTGGCCGAAACTCAACCCACAACTGTAGATGCAGGCTCCGCTGGTAACAAAGATACTCCAGAAGAACAAAAAGAACCGAAAGACACCGGCTTGCTGCCGGCTGCGCCGCCAGGAATGGTTCAGGTGGTCTTCAAAGCGGTAGAAGGAGCATCGTGGGTCGATGTGAAGCGAGATGGCAAAAGAGAAGTGATCACAACTCTGCAGCAGGGACAGTCATACTCTGTGGCTCCAGCTAAATCAATTCATATAAGAGCCGGTAATTCCGGAAACCTGCATGCTATTGTGAATGGCAAAGACCTTGGCCCCATCGGACCGAAAGGCCAACCGAAGAACGCCGAATACAAAGCGGAGAACTTCCAACAGTAGACTTGAAGCAATGGGCCGGCACAGAAGCCGGCTCATATTCTAATTTGCACCTCTCCGTCCTTGCACAACCAGCACTGGTCTTCCCCTTCTAAAGGAAATTACGGCTACTTTGGCTAAGTATGGTTTCGGGTGTCTCGCCAACAGAGACACAGTATACGAAAGGACAGGTTTCCCAGGCACCCAATGACTATTCTCATTACCAACGATGACGGCATTCACTCAGAAGGAATCCTCGCTCTAAAGACAGCACTCAAAACTGTTGGAAAGGTGCTTGTAGTAGCACCAGACCGCCCGAGGAGCGCATCGGGACATTCTATAACACTTCACAAACCCCTCCGCGTTCACAGAGTGAGGATGGCTGATGGCGAGTATGGTTTTGCTTCCAATGGCACTCCTTCAGATTGTGTGTCTCTAGGTGTTTTGGACCTCGCTGAATCGAAGGTTGATCTTGTAGTGTCGGGAATCAATCACGGTCCGAACCTGGGATGGGATCTCACATATTCTGGCACCGTTTCTGCAGCGATGGAAGGGGCTGTAATGGGGATACAGTCGTTTGCAGTATCCGTTGCAGCATTCGATCATCCAAGATACGAGTATGCAGCCAGTTTTTCTGCTCACTTGGCTAGGATTCTATTCGAGAATAAACTGCCGGAGAGCGTGCTTCTCAACGTAAATGTTCCTGCAGCTCCACCGGAAGAGATAAAAGAGATCGAAATCACAAAGCAGGGCAAACGGCACTATGGTGGAAAACTCGACAAGAGAGTCGATCCCGCCGGACGCGCTTACTATTGGCTGGGTGGTGAACCTCCCACAGACGAAGCAGGCGACGGAACCGATGTTAAAGCGATTGCAGAAGGCAGAGTATCTGTCACGCCTGTGCATCTCGACCTCACTGGCTACTCGGTGCTGGAACAGGTCGAAAAATGGGGTGTTAAAGCATTTTATTACTTTGCAGGGCACAGCCAACAAAACGGCTAACTCTTTCTTAGTAGGTTAGGCTCCAAGTTGCGATAAGCCAAAGGAGGACGGCATTGGCAAAAACAATTCGAGTCACAGTCTGGAATGAGTACAGGCACGAAAAGCATCCGGATAGAGAACCCGCGAAAGTCTATCCTGAGGGGATGCACGCCGCAATTGCTAAGCATCTGAGTGCTCAGCCCGGTCTCGAACTCCGTACAGCTACACAGGATGAGCCCGAGCACGGGCTTACCGAAGAAGTTCTGGCAAACACCGACGTTCTGACGTGGTGGGGGCACATAGCTCACCATGAGGTATCGGATGATATTGTCAACCGAGTACATAAACGTGTTGTCGAAGATGGCATGGGGTTGATTGTTCTGCACTCTGGCCATTTGTCGAAACCGTTTGTGAAGCTGATGGGAACTGCTTGCACGCTTAAATGGCGGGAGGCGGGAGAGAAAGAGCGGCTTTGGGTTATCGACCGATCACACCCAATTGTCGAAGGTGTGCCCGACTATTTTGAGCTTCCACATACCGAGATGTACGGTGAGCCTTTCAGCATACCCGCTCCGGATGAACTCGTGTTCGTGAGCTGGTTCCAGGGTGGGGAAGTGTTCCGCAGTGGATGCTGCTGGCACAGAGGCCGGGGGAAGGTCTTCTACTTCCGACCGGGACACGAGACATTCCCTATCTTCTACGATGAGAATGTGCTTAGGGTAATCACAAACGCTGTTCGCTGGGCTGCTCCTGTAGCCGGGCCAGCAATGGCGTCTGGAGCTTCATGCCCGCCACTCGAGAGCCTGGATTAGCCAACAGGGTTGATCTTGTCACTTGTTTGGGGCAAAGGTTAGGTTCTGGTCTGAAGCCGTGCTCTTCAGACCAGAGCCAGAAGAAAGGAGGTGAAAAGAGAAAAGGATACTGTTTGTCTCTTTCTACTTCTTATACGACTCTTTCACCACATTAGTTCCCAGATTATCGTACTGTTTCGGTCTGAAATATACTCCCAAAGAGCAGGCTTATCGCTCACTCCAACAGAGTCATCGGATGCTCTAGTGCGTGCTTCAGATCTCTCAAGAATTCTGCCACTCTCGCTCCGTCTACTACTCTGTGGTCAGCGGAAACAGTCAGTCTCATCTTCTTTCTGATCTTGACCTCGTCATCCACTACAACGGGCTGAGGTATCGCGGCACCAACCGCCAGAATTGCTGCCTGTGGCGGCACGATTATTGCCTGGAACTCGTCTACTTCGTACATTCCGAGGTTGGTTATAGAGAATGTTGCACCAGAATACTCGTCTGGACGAATCTCTCCTTGTCTTGCGCGATTGATCAAGTCCCGCGCTTCACTCGAAATATCAGAGAGTGACTTGTTGGCGCAGTCACGAACCACGGGTGTGATGAGGCCGTCTGGGAGAGCTACTGCGATGCCAATATTTATCGAGTCGTGCATCTTAATCCTGTAGCCTTCTTCGTACGATGCATTCATAACATCGTGCTTTGCCAGGCTCATCGCAGCAGCCTTGATTACGATGTCGTTCACACTGATCTTCTGGTCGGGTTCACGCGTGGAGTTGATTCGTTCCCGAATACGGAGAGCTTCATCCATAATCACACTGGTGCTTACGTAGAAGTGTGGTGTTGTCGTCTTGCTTTCCGTCATACGTTTGGCCACAGTCTCCCATATCCGCCCTATAGGAACCGCTGATTCAACGCGCCTTTCAGGAACCGGAGCAGCGGGTGGCTCGACCTTTGCAGGGCGATCCTTCTCCTCTGGCCGCAAGACTGGTTTGCCAATTCGTTCTATGTGCCTCTTCACATCAGCTTCCACGATTCGCCCGCCGGGGCCTGTGCCAGTTACTTCGCTCAGTTCAACTCCGGCATCTAATGCTATTTTGCGGGCAAGCGGAGATGCTTTGGGTGTAGGACTCTCCCTGCCCGCATCTTGCACTGGTTGCACACTCGGTTCAGGTGGAGGTGTGGGTTTCTTCTCATCTTCCTCTGCAATTGGCGGAGGTGGGGGAGTAGGAGCCTCTTCCTTTTTCTCCTCAGCTATGCTCGCAGCTCCAGCGGAGGATATGATTCCTATGGATGTGCCAATGGGAGCACTTTCGCCTTCTTGAACAGAAATCTGCTGCAATACTCCGGATTCAGGCGCTTCCAGTTCAACATTCGCTTTGTCAGTTTCGATCTCTGCTATTGGTTCGCCTTTCTGTATCTCATCTCCAACGTGTTTTATCCAACGGAGAACCTTTCCTTCCTCCATTGCATCACTCATTTTTGGCATTATGATTTCAGCCATCGAGACAACCTCCTGAACAAGCTACAATCGCGTATCATCTGATACATAGAGAGCCACCTCTTCTTTGTATAGACTCCCGAGCATACGGACTCGCGATCTCTCTATTCGTGTTTTAGCTCCATTATCTCTTTGGTTGCGCGCCGAAGCGGTAGACGGCACTCGTGCCCAATTGCACAGCGGACAGCGTTAATCACTTTCGCCTCATCCGGTAGTGCAGAGCGTTCCAGATTCTTGGAGTAGGGCATTGGTACATCCTCTGAAGTGACCCGGAAGATAGGCGCATCGAAGTAATCGAAGGCTGTCTCCTGCAATCTGGCCATAATCTCTGCACCGGCTCCGCAGGTAGGCCAGTCTTCTTCTACGATAACTGCTCGATGGGTCTTTTTAACAGATTCTGTGAGAGTGTCGACATCTAGCGGTCTGAGGCTTCGAAGGTCGATTACTTCCGCCTCAATTCCTTCCGCCGAAAGTGTGTTTGCGGCAGAGAGTGCAATCTGTGTAGTTCTAAGATAGGTGATGATTGTTACATCCTTACCCTCTCTCTTTACGTCTGCCACACCTATCGGAATTGTGTATTCTTCCTCTGGAACCTCGCCTTTTACAGTGTATAGGAGTTCGTGCTCAAGGAATATCACAGGGTTTTCGTCGCGAATGGCGCTCTTTAGTAGCCCTTTGGCATCGTACGGTGAAGCAGCAGCGACTACTTTGAGGCCAGGCACGTGCATAAACCACGATTCCAGGTTCTGGGAATGTTGTGCACCGAGCTGCATTCCAGCTCCTTGTGGCGCGCGAATCACTAGCGGCACTTTTATCTGTCCACCCGACATATAACGGAGCTTTGCAGCGTGGTTGACTATTTGATCCATCGCGAGGAGTGCGAAGTTCACAGTCATCATCTCGACAACCGGTCTCAACCCTACCATTGCCGCTCCGATTCCTGCGCCAGCAATCGCTTCTTCCGATATCGGGGTATCCAGAACCCGTTTTTCGCCAAACTCCGCCAACAGATTTTCAGTTACACGGTAAGCACCTTGGTATTCGGCAACTTCCTCACCCATAATGAACACGTTTGGGTCTCGGCGCATTTCTTCTCGAAGAGCAAGATTGAGCGCTTGTCTGTACATCATAACCGGCATTATTTCACACCTCCGGAGAGCATATTGTCGCTAATTTTCGACTGACCTTTATGCGTATACATGCTGGAAGAGTTCTTCGTGACTCGGTTCCGGCGATTCGTCTGCAAAACGAATTGCGTCTTCAACGATTTCAGTTATCTCAGAATCGATTGCGTCGATATCTTCCTGCGAGATAATATGATTTTCTAAAAGGTGTTGTTGGAACTTAGTTATCGGATCCCGTGTTTTCCAATCGGCAATCTCATCTTTCGTGCGGTAAGCTCCCGGGTCAGCAATGGAGTGACCGTAGTAGCGATAGGTGTTCGCTTCAACGAATCGAGGTTCTTTGTTGCGTCGGGCCAGGCGAATTGCGCGGTCCGCGACCTCTCGAACAGCTAACAGATCCATACCGTCCACCGATTCAACTTCAATGTCGTAGCATTGAGCCCTTCTGAAAACCTCGGTGACCGAGGAAGCTCGTGTGATTGCCGTTCCCATTCCATAAAGATTATTTTCGCAGACGTATATGACGGGTAGTCTCCAGAGTGATGCAAGATTCAGAGATTCGTGGAATGATCCTTCGTTTACTGCACCGTCTCCAAAAAAGCAGATGACTACTTGGTCGGTCTCCCTGTAGTTGATGGCAAATCCTACTCCAGTAGCAAGTGGCAGTCCTCCGCCTACTATTCCGTGACCGCCCATGAAGTTTCTGTCTGCATCATACATGTGCATAGATCCGCCTTTGCCTTTGGAGACTCCGGTGTTTTTGCCGAAGAGTTCAGCCATAGCTCTTCGGGGCTCAACGCCGCGAACAAGTGCTTGTCCGTGCTCGCGATATGCGCCAATCACATAGTCATCTTCTCGCAACGCAGAGATGAACCCAACAGCTACAGCTTCCTGTCCTGCATATAGATGCAGGAAGCCGCCGATTTTGCCCATCCTGTACATATCGTTCGAACGGTCTTCAAACTTACGGATTAAGACCATATGGCGATACATCTCAATCAGTTCGCTCTTTTCCATCATTAATGCTCCCTCTCCAACCCTGCAGAATCACACTGTTTAACCTGCGTAATATGGGCTGGGCATTTGTCGTATCCCTAGAGAAATCAGCACCTTTTACGTTACCTTTCGGGATTGATGCAAAGTAGTCTGCCAATTCATCGTTTCTATCATGTACCCAAATCTGAGCAGATTGCCTCACTAATGCTGAGGTTTTTTGTCCAGAATTGACTTTAAATCAACATATCAGTATTTCTAACAGGCTTCTTGCGTGCGCTTGGCACTTTTGGCACGGTTCTTGCAGAATACTTAATCGTGCTCCGGATAGGATATGAAGTGTGCCTATCGGGAGTCACCTTATCGATGTCCTTACATACAGGGGCAGCGAGCGACGTAAGGTGGGGCGTTGTGCTGTCCCCATAATTGCTATTTCGGAAAGGAGAGAAATCTACTATGAAGAAGCTGCTTCTTCTTGCGGTCCTGGCCTTCGCACTGGCTCTGCCGACTATGGCACAGACCGCCGAGCCATTCTTCCAGTTGGATATCGACAACGATCCGTTGACGGCGATCCCTGGACCTGATTATGTGATCGAACTTGGCAACCACGATGCGAACGGCTTTACAAACGTCAATCTGTTTGCACACGTTGGAATGCCCGGTATGGAAGGCTACCAATTGCAGGCCAAGCAGGTGTCATTCCACTACTGGATTTGGCGCAACGACGACCAGCCTGCAAAGGGCAAGTTTGTGGTTGACCACATCTTCCAGCCGAACGACGGTTTTGTGATTTCGCAGTGGTTTGAGTGGGCAGACATTGCCACCAACAAGCCGTACTGCACATATTTCAAAGTGCAGGCCGACATCACCTTCGAGATCATCGAAAATGGTGATCCGATGACCTTCTCGCTGGTGTCCAACGAGCTGACATTCCACGTGGACGTTCCGGAGCCCGGCTCACTGTTGGCATTCGGAACCGGACTGACTGGACTGATCGGTTTCGCAGTTCGCCGACGCCGAATGTAATATAGGCTAGTTCCTAGTCTTGAAGCCCGACCTTCTAAACAGAGGTCGGGCTTTTTCAATTACTTGCCTGCATATGCTGAAGTGCATTGCTGCCTTCCGATCACTTGCCACTTTTTTGCCTGTACCTTACAATGTTGTCAACGCCCGTGTACCGCGCTTAGGTCCTCGAAGGGCAGGGAGGTCTGCTGCTATGAAGATGCTAATCACAATCATTCACGAACGCGACCATCACAGAGTCTCCGATACGCTGTTGACGGCAGGATATAAGTTTACGAAAGTCTCCACCACAGGCGGCTTCTTGCGAGACGGAAATGCCACACTTTTGATCGGTGTGGACGATGATGATGTTGATGTCGTTATGGGGCTGGTCAAAGATTCCTGCAAAACCCGTGAGCAATACGTCAGTCTGCCCCCGCCCGATGTAATGCCTGCCGGAACGTTTATTCCTAATCCGGTTAGAGTGTCGGTGGGTGGCGCTGTTGTATTCGTCGTCGATGTCGAAAGGTTCGAGCGTCTATGAGTCTGCTCCGATTTGACGAATTGATAGGCCAGGATATGCCCTCTGCAGTGCTGCAGAGGGCAGTCCGCGACGATAGAGTATCCCACGCCTATCTTTTCACCGGATCGGAAGGAACCGGCAAGAAAACCGCTGCACTTGCGTTCGCTGCTGCCTTGAACTGTGAAAACGGAACTGAGACGGGCGATGCGTGCGGCGAGTGTGTTCAGTGCAGCATGCTCAAGCACGAAGGCCATCCTGATGTAGAAGTCATCTCCCCGGATGGTGCAATGACGAAGATTCAGCAGATGCGTGAGATGCGTTCAACTGCGCGATATGCGCCTGTTCGTGGCAGGTTCCGAGTCGTGATTGTCGAACAGGCCGACACATTGAATGATGATTCATCAAACTGTATTCTGAAGATCCTCGAAGAGCCCCCGCGCTATCTGGTGCTGATTCTGCTGTCGCGAAACCCTGCGTTACTGCTTCAGACTATCAGGTCTCGTTGTGTCAACATTCGTTTTCCAAACTCTTCTCCTGAACTGCTTCGTGACGTACTGGTCGATCGATTTGGCGTAAGTGCAGAGGAAGCTGAGTTCGCCGCCAGATACTCTGACGGGAGGGCAGGCAAAGCGATCGGAATACTTCAAAACGAAGGCTTTCACGATTGGCGCAAAAGAATAGCTGATTTGGGCAGAAAGATGGTCTCATCGAATCGCCGTTCGACACTGCGTCTTGCTGAGGATTTTCGAGATATTGCTAGCGAAGGCAAAACAGACGGAAAGACTCAACGCGAGGCTGTGAAGCCTGTGCTAGATGCCCTAATTGTCTGGTTCCGGGATCTGCTCAATTTGTCCATTAGAGGTGACGAAGCGGTACTTGCAAATGCGGATTTGAGATACGAAATGTCGATGTTAGAGATTGATGCAAATCGAGTGCTCAAATCTATTGAGACACTGCTTTGGGCCAAACGTGCGATTGAAGGCAATGCCAACCTTGAACTCGTTTCGGATGTAGCTGTAATTCGGATGATGTGAAGGTGCTATCTGGAGAGTCTTGCGCGTATTCAATCCAGTAATTTGCATCGAGCGAGCTTTCCATTTGTTTCGGCTTTCTGCGCAGATTTCAGGCCTTCTTTCGCACTGATGAACTCCCCATTTATGCTGAGTGCCTTTTCGAAATTGGCGATAGCAAGCGATGTCATTCCTGCACTTGATTCCAGTTGTCCAAGCGCAGTATGAAACAGCGCATAGCGATTCGGGATTTCGCGCACGATGTCGTCGCCACGTATTGAGTTATCGTATATCCTTTGAAGACTATAAGCCGACCACAATCGTTCGTTGTAACGTATCAAAGCTGGCCAATTGAGCCTCGCAGCCTCAGCCTTTGTATAGACCCTGAATAGTGCGCCTTCTGGAACAAGCGTGTAGTCGCGCTCTATGTAGCGCACTACTGCATGAACAGTGTCGCCACCGCCGGTGCATGCGATATATACGGGTCGCTCCGTCATAATAGTCGCAACCGCTTCAGCCAATAGTCTTTCGCCTACCACTTCCTGCTTGCTGTATCGCTTGCTGAACTGCTGAGAATGTGTCAGTGCGGGTGACATTTTACAGAGGTCTTGGAAGTAGTATTTGCCTATCCATTTGTTTGAACCGGATATCCATCCCTTCACGATATTCCGCTCAATCACCAGTACATCCGGTCTAAAGTTCTCTACTACCTGCAGGTAACGTACGCCGTTATAGGTTGCATCGCCACAAGCGATCAAAAGGGCGTTCGGATCCACTGTTCCTAGAGTGTTACGCGCATAGTCGATCACGAACAGACTGTGCCGTTTGTTCATATCTGAAAAGTGACCGAGTGATATTCCTACCACGAGTGCAGCCATCGCCACAGGCAGAAGTCTTGGCATCTGCCGAAACACCGCTATTCGCATTACAGTATCAATGCCGAAAGCTGCACAGACTGAGAGCGCGATCATCGTGGGAAGATAGTAAGGCTCTATATCCGGAATTGCGTAGTTTATGGAGTAGGCTACGTCCAAAACGATTACAGCAAACATAGCGGCAAACACCGCACGCTGACGCAAGAGTATCATCAGCATTCCGATCGGCAACAACCAGATCAGAAATGGTGGAAAGTGTATAAGTACAAGCTTGAAAAGTTGTACTATATTTGACAATGCTTCCGGTAACGATGCGCTGAACATTCTGCTTCTAAATGCACTGCCGGTGACGTGCCCGATGAAACCAGTGGCTTGGTAAACACTGCCCCAAATTGTTCCCGAGCTGGCTGCCGCACGAATCGGGATATATAGGTATAGAAGCAGTGGCAACAGAAAAGCCAATGCTGCAGAGAAGATTAATCGCGGGTTTGTGAACACTTTTCTGTTGTGCAGAAAGACTCCAATAGCGATTCCTGGCAGTATCAGAGCTGCAGTCAGATGGTTTGTAAGCGACAGCCCAGCAACTCCTGCTAGCCAGACCAGCAGGCGCTTCTCGCCGCTGTTCTTCCAGCGGAAAAACAGAAATAACTCAACAGAGAGTAGCAGCCCAGTAAGTGCGTGAATCTCGGCGCTGGTAGCGGCATCCCAGAACAAAGGCGATATACCGAATAGGACAGCTACGAATGCCGCTGTTCGTCTGCGAGAGGTTTCTGATAGCGCCACGAACAGCATAGTTACCGCTCCGGCGGCTATCAATGCATTCATCGCGTTGATTCTCCAAGCTACGGATGCTACCGGAATCAGTATCGTTGCCAGTTTGCCGAGAATGCAGAAGAGTGGGTAGCCTGTTGGATGCGCGATCTGCAGCTTATACGCCGCCACGATTAGCTCACCACTGTCCATCGTGTACACGGTCGGACACATCGTTCCGAGATACAACGCCGACATCGCCAGGAACACGATAGCGGCGCCCAGTTTTTTGCTGAGCATCTGAGCCCTCCCTCAGTTGGCTAGTTCTAATCATCGGCAGATTGCCCGTAACAGTGCAGATTGCGCAAAAAATGTCCAAGCACTAATGCCGGTTTTTCAGTTTGCTCCCGCTTGAAAGATCGAAATAGCAGAGCTTCACGCTCGCTTGGCACGAGTACTGCAGAGTTTTTGAACAGAAGTTCCCTCATAGAGCAGTAGACCGATTTGCTGGTCTCGACAGTGTAAGTGCGAAACGATAGCAGGGAAAAGATCCCTGAGCGTTTTCTAGAGAGGACTAAAGTGAACGCAGGCTGGAGCACTGGACTCATTGTAGAGCGCCTGAATGACGGATTGCCGCTCATTTCAGCCGACCCTAACGGTTGGGACAGCGGATTCACGCTGAATCCCGCTGCAATCCGGCTCGACAGGTCACCTCTAAACGACTTTCTCATCAGCGGAATGCTTGGTCCGGACGCTTTGTCCGACAGCAGGTTATCTGATGGGGTTGTCGTGGTGTACTACCGCGGTATTCCCAGCCAGAGCCCTGCAGATAAGAACCTGAGGTCTTCGGTCGGTATGGCTGTGTTCACTCCGGATATGCACTTAATCAAACGGTTTAGAGACCCAGTGGTACTTCCCACAAACGATCCCACGGGTTACGATTATCAAGGTGTAGAAGATCAGCGCATAGCGCGAATCGGCGACACCTTCTATATGCTGTACTGCGGATATAACCCAAACCTTCCACCCTGGCACAATATCCACATCTGTATGGCCAAGTCGAAGGATCTCATCAATTGGACGAAGTTGGGGCCAGTGAGAGGGAACGTAAACGATGTTCCCAACAAAGATGCCGTGATGCTCGGTGAACCTGTAGACGGTAACTACTTCATGCTTCATCGCCCTTGTATTGGAGAACAGGGCCGCCTGAGCATTTCTCTTGCCATAAGCGACTCACCCACAGGCGTCTGGAGAGACCTTGGGGTCATAATGCGACCAATCCGACACCCAAAGTACTCTTGTTCGTGGGTTGGAGCTGGTTCCACGCCAATTGCTCTCGGAGACGGACGGTTTCTGTGTGATTATCACACGGGCAATTACTATTCGTCTGGAGAGAGAGACTACTTCGTCAGCTTTGCAGTGTTGAACTTCAACAACTTCGACATTTGTCGCTCAGAACAGATAGTTGAAAGCCGCTGTGAAGCCGTGATTGTGCCCGAAACTGAATACGAGCTCAATTCGCCGTGGCCACACGACAAAAACCTAAATTGCGTCTTTCCATGCGGTAGCTATAGCCGCGATGGTGATATAGTACTCATCTACGGCGGTGCAGATGCCTACGTGCTCGCCGCTCGACTAAAGAAAAACGAGCTCATCTCGCATTTGGATGCAATAGCCGCTTTCCGCAGCACACAATACTTGCGGGGAAGTAGTGACGCTCGCGTGCCGAAAAGTAGGCAGGTGTATTCAGGAATCTCCCAGAACCTCGCTGACACCGTCAAAGAATAGCCGAAGACTACATCGCTAGAGGTTCCACAAGCTGTAGAATGTCTTTTCTGAGCTCGACTGGTGAATTCATGACTTCCTCAAGTTCTCTGTGTTCGATCCGATCCGAATGCAAACACATCATTTTTCCCGACACTCCTCGCATCAACTGAGAGACGGCAGCAGCTCCAAATCTGGTTCCTAACAGTCTATCGAATGCGGTGGGGGAACCCCCTCGTTGAACATGACCCAAAACGGTAATTCTAGGGTCATAGCCAGCGTCCCTTATCGCTTTTGAGATCACTTCTCTTACAGGGGTCTCACAGTCCATGCAAGCACCCTCTGCCACCATCACTATGTAGTGTGGTTTTCCACGCAGGAATGCCGACTTAACACATTTGGAAATCGCTGCAATGTCGACCTTGGTATTTGGGAGGATTATCTGCTCGGCTCCTCCTGCCACTCCTGCCATTAGTGCCAGATAACCGTGTTTTCGCCCCATAACCTCGATCACAAATGCACGCTGGTGTGCACTTGCGGTGTCTTTGATCTTATCTACGGCATCAAGAATAGTATTGAGAGCAGTATCAACTCCGATTGCCATCTCGGTTAGAGGGACGTCGTTATCGATCGAAGCAGGCACGCCTATGGTCGGCACACCTAGTTCGTGCAGCGTCTTTGCTCCGCGCAGTGAACCGTCTCCACCGATTACCACAACACCCTCGACACCCCAGGCAGAGAGCGTATCAAGCGCCTTCTGTTGCCCTTCTTCTTCGTAGAAGCCATTAGCACGCGCAGACATAAGCATCGTGCCACCTTGCCTCAGAATGCCGCCTACGGTTCGGCTGTCCATCTCTATAACATCATTTGAAATCAGGCCGGCAAATCCGCGCCTAATCCCCATCATACTTGCACCGTGAGCCAGCCCCGTGCGGACGACAGACCTGACACAGGCGTTCATTCCGGAAGCGTCTCCACCACTTGTAATTACAGCGATTCGTTTAAGCATAGTTTTGTACCATTTGAGGGTTCGCCGCCTGTGTCAAAGGTTCCTGCATAACTGGCCGGGAAATAGAGTCATTTTCCGTTAGCACAGCAGCATTTGATTCTGTCCAGTTCATCCATATTCGGGAAATTGTCGATCAACTGGCTGATGGGTTTGTATGAAGCGATTTAGGGTATATAGCTGCCTGAGCCCGCTTCGAGAGTATAGAATACCTGCGGCGGCAGCCGAAAAGTATTGCTCTGTATCCACACAGGCGCGGGCCCTCGCAGAGGAGACGAACGTGCAGCGAACCCAGCAAGGTGGAATAGTGCTGGCGAGGCTCGATGATGTAGTGAGGTGGGCTGAACGATCATCGCTCTGGCCGCTGATGATGGGGCTCGCATGCTGCGCTATCGAAATGATGGCTACAGCAGCATCTCGGTACGATATCGCCAGATTTGGGGCGGAACTCTTCCGTCCATCGCCACGCCAGGCAGACCTTATGATTGTTTCAGGCCGTCTGTGCCTCAAAATGATCCCCGTGGCCAGAAGACTCTACGACCAAATGCCCGAGCCGAAATGGGTGGTCTCTATGGGCGCGTGCGCGTCGACATCAGGGTTGTTCAGCAACTATGCAGTGCTAAACGGTGTCGACAAAATGCTTCCAGTTGATGTCTACATCCCAGGATGTCCACCGAGTCCTGATATGTTGCTTCAAGCACTCGTACGCCTTCAAGACAAGATTCGGAGCGGAGAAGCTCCGGGACGCGAAGTATGACCCAGTCTGTTATCACAAAAGACAAAGTGCCAGAAGCGGTTCAGCGTGCCCGAGAGTTGGGAAGCCGTGATTCTACACTATATGCGGCATGCGAAGCCGTAGAACCGCTCTGCCGCGCCATGCGCCGTGACCAAACTCTGAACTTCAACTTTCTTGCAGATATAACTGCTGTAGACTATTACACTCGTTCACCCAGATTCGACGTTGTCTACCGAATACACTCAATTCCAGACGGACGGCGACTCTGTATTAAGACTGCAGTAGATGCTGATGACGCAGTGGAGAGCGTGACATCTATCTGGAAGAATGCAAACTGGCTGGAACGTGAAGTCTACGATATGTTCGGCATACGATTCAACGGACACCCCGATCTGCGCCGTATTCTGATGCCTGCAAACTGGATTGGTCATCCCTTCAGAAAGGATCATCCGCTCGGCGGAGAGGAAGTTCAGTTTACAACTAACACTGGAGACATAATTCCTCAGACTGACTTCTTAAACGAATGCTTTGATGGGATGGATTTTGCAGGTTGGGTGGAGCAGGGGGACACCATAAACACAAATGCAGGTGCGGCCCGAATGCTCAAATACGAGGAAGAGGGCAAGCTGGTGTTAAACCTCGGTCCCCAGCACCCCAGCACCCACGGAGTCCTGAGAGTCATTTTGGCGCTGGATGGTGAGTCCGTTGTCGATGCAGATCTCGACATCGGTTACGTACATACCGGCATAGAGAAACAAGCTGAGCACTTAACATATCAGCAGGCTGTTACAGTCACCGACCGAATGGATTATGTTGCTCCACTGATGAATAACCTTGCGTATGTGCTTTCTGTGGAGAAGCTGCTCGGCATTGAAATCCCGCCTCGTGGTCAGTACCTGAGGGTGCTTCTGAATGAGCTTACCAGAATAGCAAGTCATCTTGTATGGCTTGGTACTCACGGTTTGGAGTTAGGCGCAAATACTCTGTTCCTCTATTGTTTTCGCGAAAGAGAGCTACTACTAGATATTTTTGAGCTGCTCTCTGGGCAGCGAATGATGACCAGTTGGATCAACGTCGGCGGCCTGCGTGATGATATCCCGCACGGCTTCATCGATATGGTTCGCCATTTCGTGGATACTTTTCCAGATAAACTGGGCGATTACCATGCGCTTCTAACTCGCAACCCCATTTGGGTGAAGCGAACACACGGCATAGGTTATCTTAGCGCTGAGGATGCTCTCGCCTATGGTGTCTCCGGTCCTATCCTTCGTGCTGCTGGTGTTGCGTTCGACTGCCGTAAGGCTTGGCCGTACAGTTCTTACGAAGACTTCGATTTCGATATTCCAGTTGGTAAGAACAGTGATGTATACGACAGATACCTGGTGCGTATGGAGGAGATGCGGCAGAGCTTGAGAATCATCGAGCAGGTGCTATCCAAGCTCCCATCTGGCAATTACCGCGTTGAAGACTACAAAGTCGTTCTGCCTCCCAGACAACGTCTAGATGTGAGTATGGAGGCTCTAATCTATCATTTTCTCGTTGCTACTCAGGGATTCTTCACACCTGCCGGGGATGCCTACGTAAGCTGTGAGGGTTCGCGCGGGGAGACGGGGTTTTATGTTGTGAGCGATGGTGGAACGAAGCCATACCGAATGCATATGCGTTCGGCGTCGCTCTCCACCCTTCAGAGTATGCCGCTTATGGTGCGCGGACAGCTTTTAGCAGACGTAATCTCCGTGCTTGGCAGCATCGATATGGTCATGGGAGAAGTGGATAGATAGGCTCAGAGGCTGAATCAGTTATGGCAGATGATGTAACACTCACAATCGACGGTTTGCTGATAACAGTTCCCAAGGGCACGCTGCTCATTGAAGCGGCAAAACAGCTCGGAATTGATATTCCGGTCTTCTGCTATCATCACAAGCTCGAACCTGTCGGAGCCTGTCGACAGTGTCTGGTCGATATTGAAGGTTATCCGAAGCCGCAGGCATCGTGTTCAGTTCCGGTTGCAGAGGGAATGGTTGTGCATACCGACACGCCAGGAGTAAAGCAGTATCGACAGAGCGTATTAGAGTTTCTGTTGCTGAATCACCCGCTTGACTGTCCTGTCTGTGACCGGGGCGGAGAGTGTATGCTGCAGGACAATACTATGAAATATGGTCCGCCAGATTCACGTTTTGAGCAAGAAAAACGCCATTACGAAAAGCCCGTGGCACTCTCAGCACTGGTTGTGCTCGACCGAGAGCGCTGCATCCAATGCTTTCGCTGTGTCAGATTTCAACGTGAGATAGCTCATCAGCCCGATATACAGATGCTAGACCGCGGATTTGGCGATTATATCGCCACCTTCCCTGGAAAACCATTCGAACCCAACTTTTCTGGTAACACAATAGAGCTCTGTCCTGTCGGTGCGTTGCTGTCGAGTGTGTTTCGGTTCAGGGGACGGCCTTGGGAGCTTTCAAAAACGGAGAGTATCTGCCCCAACTGCGGAGTTGGGTGCAATATCGAAATAAGCGACCGGCGTAAACGGCGTGTAGTTCGGTATCTGGCTCGCACCAACGAGGAAGTAAATGAGTGCTGGATATGTGACCGTGGGCGCTTCGATTCTCTGTTCATTAACTCTCCTGAGAGGTTGACGAAGTCTCTTGTCCGCAAGAACGGCGAATTGGTAGAGAGCGATTGGGAAGAAGCCATTTCTGCGGCTATTCAGGGGATGCGTTCTGCAGGCGGGCGTGCCGGAGCGCTCGGTTCACCCAAGCGTTCGAATGAGCAGAACTATCTTCTGCAGAAATTTATGAGGCTCGCCATTGGTTCTAACCACATAGACTTTTCGACAGAACAGCGGCCGGAGGGTATGGCAGATGCTTTGGCTTTAGCTATGAGTTCTGGGTTGCTGAATGGCTCCATTGCTGATATAGCTAGCTCTGATGTCACTGTCTCTCTTGGAATGGATATAAGCCGTGATCTGCCTCTCATCGATTTGTGGGTAAAACGAGCAGTTACAAAACTCGGCAGGGAGTTCATATTCGCTTACCCGCTTTCTGCGGAGCTCTCTTCATTCGCTTCCATGTTTCTCCCATATAAGCACGGAGACGAGCGTGAGTTCATTCAGTCATTTGCCGCTGCCGTGTCGAAAGAGGGCTCAAATTCTGCTGCGGGGGTTAGAAGAGAGCAGTTTGAAGAGGTTTTATGCACTATCGAAGGAGCAGACTCTGTAGCACTGCTTTTATCGAGCGCAATGCTCTATATTCCGGCTGTGAAATCCATAGTTGATTCGCTCACTGGCCGTGGCGTGAAGGTCAGAACGATTCTTCTCATGTCAGATGGGAACGCTCAAGGCTCGATGGATGTTGGTCTCTTGCCAGGGTACTTCCCTGGTTACCTCAAGATCGGCGAGAGTTCATCGCGTGAAATGGGCGCACTGTGGGGTGAGAATCCACCGGTGGCTCTAGGACTATCTGGATGGGAGATGATGAGTAGCACGGGTGCCGAAATACAGGCTCTCTGGATTATGGGGCAGGATCCGGCGAAAGATCCGTTGCACGGTGAGATGTTCGCCGAATCGCTAGCCAAGCTCAGTTTTCTCGTTGTTCAGGACTCTTTCCTTACTGAGACTGCGAAGATGGCAGACGTTGTTTTGCCGAGCTCAACGTTTGCCGAGACGAAAGGCACGTTTACTAATACCGAGCGACGGGTTCAGAGGTTTTCGCCTGCAGTGCGGTGTGTCGATGGGTCGAAACCAGATACTGAGATTCTCTTTGAAGCAGCACGGCTGGCTGGCGCAGAGAGAGTATCTAATTTCGGCAGCATAGAAGAGATCTTTGGCGAGATTACGCGTGTCGTGCCATCTTATGCAGGTATGACTTACGAAGTGCTCGGCCCACTTGGCAAGCAGTGGAAGGTGGAAAGATGATAGGCGAACTGTTCAGAGGGCTTGTGGTTACGATGAAGCACGTGGTCGCCCGAAAGCGCGTGACCGTACAGTATCCAGAGGTCAAGCGCGATCTGCCTCCGCGTTCGCGTTGGCGGCACGTTCTCCTGCGACACGAAGATGGGCTCGAACGCTGCATAGGTTGTTCACTGTGTGCAGGTGCCTGTCCTGCTCACTGCATACAGGTGGTTGCAGGCGAAAACCGTGAAGGGGCTAGATTCTCTCCGGGTGAGCGGTATGCTCAAATATATGAAATCAACGAACTGCGATGCATATTTTGCGGTTACTGTCAGGATGCGTGTCCTGTAGAGGCAATCATTCTTCGCCCAATATATGAGATTTCGGAGTATACTAGAGAGGCAGCGTTGTACACCAAGGATATGCTTCTTGTGCCGTACCCTCCTGCTGAAAAAGAAGAATAGAGAGAAGGTTACACGATTCGTGACTCAGAAACCGTCGCTTTATGGCCCAAAGCCACCCTGGATTAAAGCAAAAGCCCCGTATGGAGAGAACTATACGCAGGTCAGAGCGTTAATGAACCGCTTGGAACTCCACACTGTATGCCAGAGCGCGCATTGCCCCAATATTGGTGAATGCTGGCACGCGCGAACTGCTACATTTATGATACTCGGCAACACGTGTACACGCGATTGTCAGTTTTGTGCGGTCAATAGCGGTTGTCCGGATGCAGTGGATCTCGAAGAGCCTGAACGGGTTGCAAGAGCCGTCGAAACTCTGGCGCTTCGGCACGCTGTTGTAACATCTGTCACGAGAGATGATCTTGCCGACGGCGGCGCTGCAATTTTTGCCGACACTATTCGCGCAATTCGACGCAAAATGCCCGATTGTTCTATAGAGGTTCTAATTCCAGATTTTGCAGGTTCTGCTGAAGCACTGAGAATCGTTGTAGAAGCCCGACCAGATATTCTGAACCACAACATAGAAACCATTGAAAGAATGTATCGGCACATCCGTCCACAGGCAGTGTATTCCCGTTCTCTTGAGCTTCTGAAGCGCGCAAAGAGTATGAATCCGTCTGGGAAGACAAAATCTGGGGTTATGGTTGGTGTTGAAGAGTCTTTTGATGAGGTTCTTGAGACTATGCGCGACTTGCGCAGTGTCGAGTGCGATATTCTGACGATAGGGCAGTACCTAAGGCCATCTGCAGATCATGCTCCAATAGACAGGTATTACACTCCGGAAGAGTTTGGTCAGCTTAAGGATGCTGGGCTCGATATGGGGTTTCGGCACGTAGAATCTGGGCCGCTCGTGCGCAGTTCGTATCACGCGGCGGAACAAGCAAGGTCTGCAGACGACTAAACCGAATCTAAGATAGAATCTCTCTCAGTAGGAATGCCGCACCGGCTTTGTCCAGCGGCTCATTGTTGTTTCCACACTTGGGAGATTGCACGCACGACGGGCAACCATCGGTACACGTGCAATCTTCTATTGTTTTTAGTGTAGCTTCAAACACTTCTTCAAGTCTTTCGTAGGCTGTCTGTGCTATACCTACGCCGCCAGGGTGTGCATCATATATGAATATCGCGGCCAACTTCTGCGCATCAGAGTGTGCTGGGCTTGAAATTCCACCTATGTCTTGCCTGTCGCACATTGCAAACAGCGGCAGAATGCCGATTGTTGCGTGTTCGATGGCGTGGATGCTTCCAAGAGGATCAAAGCCCCTGCCAACAGCACGGTCAACAATCTCTTTTGGGATCGGAAACCACACTGCTTGAGTCAAAAACTTGCTCTCTGGCAGCTTAAGTGGCAGGACGTTGATCACTTGATCAGTCGCAAGCTGCTTTTTTCGAAATCCCGTCACTTGACCCGTGACAAGTGCGTCCGACAGATTGGCCTTGGTTCGGTGGAATTGTTTTGACTCGCATCTGTTAGTTTCAGCAATGCTCGTTGATGTGCACGGGATGGTGTAATACGGCAAATCGGCTGCAGATACATAGGCGGCTCGCTCTTCGAGATCGAGTCTTGTGACCACATACGACTCTCCTCCGTGCAGATAGATAGCTCCCGGATGGATTGTCTCAAATGCAGTAGCAGCATCCACAGTCCCTAGCAATTGAACGGTGTCGACATCGACTATGTCATAGTGGTTGCTTGATGCCGAGCGGATGTTTACATCCCGTGTGGGATTATTCTTTCCATTCCAATACCATCTGCTTCGATAGTCCAAATCCCCAGATTCTCCGAGCTCGACCAGCACATCGTAGACTCGTTCTCCAAAGAGCTCCAATTCTTCGTTTTCAATTGGGAGTTCGTTTGCTGCACACACCAGGTGAGCAGACAGAACATAAGGGTTATCCGGATCGATAACAGCTTTCTCGTGTGCGTGCTCAAAGAAGTAGTCTGGATGACGCATCAGAAACTGATCTATGGGATTATCTAGCGCAACTAACACTGCAAGGGATTCGGCTTGTGATCTACCAGCACGTCCAGCCTGTTGCCACGTGCTGGCTATGGAACCCGGATACCCAGTGATGATAGTAGCATCCAGCTTTCCAACATCTATTCCCAACTCGAGTGCGTTGGTGCTGGTTACACCAAGGAGCTCCCCCTTGAAGAGTCGCTGCTCTATCTTACGTCTTTCGGCGGGTTTGTAACCTGCTCGGTACGACATTATACGGTCAATCGCAGGCGAATTGGTACGTGTTAGAGACTCTCTTGTATATCTAAAAATCAGCTCTGCGCTTTTGCGTGCCAGAGTAAAGACAATTGTCCGAACACCACTGTTTATCAATCTGGTAAAAAGATGCACCGCTTCGAGGTTTGTGCTGCGCCTAATGTCCTTTTGGCTCAAAAACGGAGGGTTCCAGAATACAAACCATTTTGCGCCTGCTGGCGATGTATCCTCATCGATTACTGTTGCTTCCAAGCCTGTCATCCGAGTGAAGTGCTCTGCTGGATTTGCAATCGTCGCTGAAGTACAGACAAACTGTGGATTCGAACCATAGTAACTGCAGATTCTTCTGAGCCGACGGATTATGTTCGCTACATTAGAGCCAAATACTCCACGGTAAGTGTGGATTTCATCGATTACCACATATTTCAGATTCTGCAGAAACTGCGCCCAGAGAGTGTGGTATGGCAGTATGGCAATGTGCAGCATATCTGGGTTTGTAAGTATAATTCTGGAGTTGCGGCGTATCTGAGATCTCAAGTACTTCGGTGTGTCGCCGTCGTATGTGGCTGCATATTTCGTTACATCGAGTGGGTATCGCTTGAGTTTTCCGAGTTGATCCTGGGCGAGTGCTTTTGTGGGATAAATGTAAAACGCCCGAGCTTTGGGATCCTGAAGCATCGCTTCTAGAACGGGTAGGTTGTAACAGAGAGTCTTACCTGAGGCTGTGGATGTTACCGCTACCACGTTCTCACCGCGCCTTGCAGCGTTTACAGCCTCTGTCTGGTGTTTGTAGAGTCTGACGATGCCTTCATCGCGGAGTGCGTAGTCGAGTTCTTTGGGCAGCGGTTGGCGCAAGCGTCCGTAGCCGGCTCTTCTTGCTGGAATGCGTTCGATATGGGCGATCTGCCCACGATACTCAGGATCATGTTTCAGATCCTCAATGAATTTGTAAGCCTGCATACAACTCTCCCTCTTGCTCAATGCACATTATCTTCTTATACTGATGTCAAGGTCAAGCGTGCTTGGCATAGACTTGCTCGACCTTATTGGTGAGCTTGCCTGTGGGGCATGGTGCAACTATACAGTGCCATTGCTCGTCCGTATTGGTGTGAGCAAGCCTTCGCAAATGAAGGTTACCAGCAGACCAGCGTATAAGCAGTTGTAGATTAGGGCGACCTGCTGTGACGGGTCGATTAAGATATGCAGGCTCTATTATCAACAACCAGGTTTCGACTGTGGTTCTCAATCGTCGTAGCTGTGTGGCTTGCGGCCGCTTCTTTGGCTGCCTCCGCGGCCGATGTGGATCGTCCCAGCCTGCTTAGAGACCTGGGAGAAACTTCTTCAACGAAACTAGCCACCAGAGCATCCGAGCTTGCTGCTAAGAACTCAGAAGACATTAGACTCCTCACGCTGGATCTTGCCTTCTACAGTTGGGCAAACGAGGAGTGTCAGAGTGATCCCGCAATCAGCTCTTTGGACCAAATCGTCGGAGCTCTCACGTCAGTCGGCACAGACTCAACAATCGGTTGGGTGGTCGCAAACATCGGCAAACGTGAGTGGACAACGAAAGCGCCGACTGCCTCCGCTGACAACGACAAAGTGAAGCTCCTTGCAAAGGCGCGACAGGACTTTCGAGCCGCCCGCGACTTGGAAGACCGATTGCCAACAAGGTCTATTGAGAGCCTTCGCTCGTGCGCTGAGACGCTCAGTTCCCTCGATCTCGATCTGTCGTATGCATTCGTCACAACTCGAATGGCAAGAAAGCAGTTTGTCGATACCCACCGCTATCGCGACGCAGAGCGCAATTTTGAGCGAGCACATCCCAAGTTCACGGCATACGGCCTCAGATCTCAGGTAGCTCAGATATTCGACGATCTAGGCAGACTGCAAAGTGAAATAGGACATCGATTCGATGCTTACGACAGCTACAAGCGTTCTGCTCAGGAGTGGCAGGCCATCGGACGAGGTGATCTGGCTGGCAAAGAACTGATTGCTGCGGGAATAGCGCGAGCCGCAAGCGGTCAGATCGACTTTGCGGTTTCCACAATGGGTAGCGGGCTTGAGATCGCTCGCGGATATGCCTACAACGCAAAATCATATGTTGGTTATACAGAGCTTCTCATAGAAGTTGCAGACTTCTGCGTCGAGCGTGGAATGCTCGCCGAAGCCCGCGACAGGCTAGTGGACGCAGAAAAGGTAGCGGAACTTGCGAATTCCCCGCTGCTGCAGGGGCGAGCGCTCAAAAAACAGGCGGATGCGTGGAAAGCCCTAGGTTTAGATCCTCGTTATAGAGAGGCTATGACCAAAAGAGAGAAGCTGCTCTCTGCGCTCATTCAGGAGGCTTCTACCTCTGTTAGCAGACTGTCAGATACAGGGTTGCTCGTCGCAGAACAGACATCGCTTCTGTCTGTTGTGGAGAAAGGCGCCGAAGCGTGCTCCGGACTCGATAAGCATCAGCAAGCTATTGAAATGCTGAGGCTCGCTGCTGAACGCTACGATGCCCTCGGCAAAAACGATGACCGCACCAGGGTGCTCCGCAATTTGGCTGTGGAATACTATGCTCTTGGAAGTCACGAAGCTGCTCTTGTTGCTCGCAGTGATGCAGCGAGACTGGCACGCAACAGTGGAAAGCGTGCAGTAGTCATTGAGATCCTGAACGAAATTGATGAAGCTGCTACAGAAGCTGGAGACACAGGTACTGCGCTTGAGGCGTTGCGCGAACTCGCTGATCTCAATACTCAAGCTGAGGATGTGCTGGCGCTCGCTGGTGTGCTTGAAAAACGCGGCTCGCTATTGGATTCGATGGGGCAGACATCAGAGGCCATACGTGATTTGGATCGTGCCGCAAAAACCTATGCTGCGGAGCTTGGCGAACCCTGGTCTCAGGCGCGCGTGCTTCTCAGACTCGCCAGTGTGCAGTCGATAGCAGAAAAAGGCTCTGATGCAGCTTCTTCGCTCACCACTGCTATCAATCGTATTGAGATCTGGGCGGTGGAAGAAGGTGTAGATCAAAGTGCCGACCCTGTGCACGCCGATATCACCTTAAATCTCTACCTGCAACTGGTTGGAATCCAGATCAGCGAAAACAAGAGAGCTGATGCGCTTGATTCACTGAAACGCGCGAGGCAGTATCCTTGGTTTGGCAGGCTTCGCGAACTTTTGACGGCCTCGGGGAGCAAGAATTTAGCCGATCTTATAGCCGAGCTCGAAAAGCTGCCTGTTAGCCCGAGACCTCCACAGCTTGCAGGTGGTGTTAGAAGAACCGCGTTTGGGTGGCCTGCGGTGCTCAGTCAATCGGAGCAGTTTTCGCGTTTTGCTCGAACGGGAAGGACTCTTGAAAGCGTTGCTGAGATCGATGCCGCTGCAATCTACGCAGTGCGGGAATACTTGCCAGACGATTTAACCATACTTCAGTATGTTCTAAGAGATTCGAGTGTATTTGTGTTTTTAGCCAGGAAGAATTTGGCTAGTTGCTGGGAGATACCTGTGCCCGGCCGAAAAGCACTAGAAAAGGTTCAGGAGTTCCAGAAGACAGTGGCCGATTTGGAGATGAAAGTGGCCTCTGGCATACGTATCCCACCGGTTAAGAGTTGGCACGATCCAGCGTTACTACCGATGATGGATCCGCTATACAGCTTGGAAGATATGTTGTTCAACCCGATTCGTGGAGAGCTCTCTGGCATTGGGATCAGGACGAATACAATTGCATTTGTACTGCCTGCAGAACTCGCCGGAGTGCCTTTCCACGCCTTGCCGCGGGATGCAAACGGAAAGACGCGATTTCTAATTCAAGACTACGTCGTCTCGTATCTCTCTCAAGGCACGTTGAGCGGATTAGCGAGGCAATCGCCGACTCCTATAACCGCTAAAACAGGTCGAATATCGGTGTTTTCGGCGCCTGCGGGAGTGCTCCGAGGTGCACAGGAAGAGTCTGTTCGCATACAGTCGCTTTACAAACAGAATTGCAGACTCTACTCAGGGTCGAGCCTTACGGCAGATCGTTTTGTCAGTGCGGCATCCTGGTCGAACGTAGTGCACGTAGCTTCTCATCACCAGATGGATCCTAATCCTGCACACTTCCAACTGGTACTATCTGGTCAGTCGGGCGGGACGGTGCGGATGGCTGACCTCATGCGTATCCGCAATCCGAACCTGGAGCTTGCAGTAATATCTGCTTGTGAGATGATTGGGACGTCAAATACCATCGCATCTGCAGCGCCATTTGCGGCCGATATGTTTGCGTTAGCCGGATTCCCTTCGATCGTAGGTGGGATGTGGAGAGTCTCCGATGAGGCATCGCGAGTGTTGATGGAGTCCTTCTACGGGAGGCTATCATCTTTCGGCCAAAAAGGGTCAGCCCTTCAACGCGCAGCCGTTTCTATGATAGAATCTAACGATGGCAACTTTGCTCATCCTTTCTATTGGGCTGGCTTTGCACTCTATGGCGATGCGAGATAATGGCTGATACGCAGGAACTGCTGGACAATTATTTAGACCTGCCAGAAGGGCAGTGTGAGATTTACCTGGAGCCACTGGCGGAGGAAATACTGAACCTCGTCAAAAAATCGTTGATCAAACGCGAGACGAGTGATCTGGAAGACTTCGAACAGGATTGTCTGCTGGGGATATGGACCCGTATCGACGCTATGAAGCGTGGTGCCGTGGAGACGAGGATCGAGAATATCGAAGCCTTTGTGCGTCGCGCAGTCCACAATCGCTACTGCGATGCCATTCGCCGCAAACGGCCGGGATGGTACAACCTCAAACTCGAAATACTCGATCTGTTTTCCGGCAAGCTGAACGTCAAGGGATTGGCCATTTGGAATCCAGAGGGCAGCAACGAAAGACTCTGTGGATACGAAAAATGGCTTGGCTCCAACCGTTCCGGTGCTGGCAAGTGCAAAGAGATCACTGAGAACCAGCGACACTTCGTTTCTCAGTTGCTGGCGAATCGTGACCCTGCCGAAGCCCCTACAGTTGAGCTAGCGTGTCGAATTCTGGACTGGACTGGCGCCCCGGTGCCTGTTGACGATCTGGTCTCCTGCATTGCAGCGTTAACCTCGGTTAGAGATTCCGACCCGCTATCGATTGATGCACAGCCTGATGGCGATGAAGATACCGACAGCCCTGTGGACTGGCTGGTCGATACAGACGTCAACGTTGAACAGCATGTGGTCGATGCAGGATGGCTCGACCACGTTCTCGAATGGTTCTGGAAGGAGTTTGTGCTCCTTGCCCCCAAGCAGCGCAAAGCCATTGCACTCGGGCTTGCTGCAGAGCAGATTATGTCTATCGCAGCGTCTGTCGGTAACAGAGCTGTGGCTGAAGCGCTTGAAATGACCCCTGAACAGTTGGCGGGGATAGTGTCTCGCCTGCCGCTGCCGGATATTGTAACTGGTGAAGAAATCGGCATACCTGCAAGGTCAGTCCCCAGTGTCCGGTTCAAAGCGTGGAGACGTATACAGCGTCGGTCTAAGAAATCCGGAGTCGCGTTGGCACAAGAGCAGGATTAACGTTAAACAATGTTTTTCTAACGCGCTATTGAGTCAACCTTTTTATACTGCAATTCGTTTAGCCAATAGGAGACAATAGTTGTCGGAGGAAGATGCGAAGTTGCAGACAGTTGAAGACCAGCTTTTGGTCGAGAGGTTTGCGGCAGGAGATGCCGAAGCGTTTGATCGTCTCATGGCAATCCATATGAATGATGTCTTCGGTCTCGCCTGGAGCGTGCTTCGTAACCGTGAGGAGGCCTTAGACGCCACCCAGGAAGTCTTCATCAAGCTGTATTCAACACTGCCACGTTTCTACAGCAACTGCAATCTTCCTGCCTGGCTCTACCGCGTTTGCCTGAATCAGTGCATAGATATGAAACGCAAATCGCGAAAGGTCTGCGTTGAATTGACCGATGATGAATGGGATAGATTGCAGGGCGCAGAAACCGATGATCCTTGCAGGTCGGCACAGGCCCGGGAGCTTAGGGCAATTATCAAAGATGCTGTCGATCTTTTGCCTCCTAGGCAAAAGGCAGCTTTTGTCCTGAGGCAGTATAAGCATCTGTCGTTAAAAGAGATATCTGACACGATGGGTTGTACAGTTGGAGCAGTGAAGTCTCATCTTTCGCGCGCTACTGCGCATTTGAGGAGCAAGCTCTCCAAATATGTAAATCCTTGCGTGGAGGAGGTTGATTGCTGTGAGAGAGTGCAGAAACCTTAAAGATATGTTTGTAGCGTATGTCTACGGCGATTTGCCGGCTGATGATATGCGTGTTGTGCGGTTGCACGCTGAGTTGTGTGATGACTGCCGTCGTGAAATTGCGGCTCTGAAGCGCACTCTGTCACTCATTCCTGCAGATGTTCCCGATCTCACTGATGAAGAACGGTTGCGCATTATGTGGTCGGTGAAGGGCGCGGTTAAGGCTGGTCGAAAGGCAGAAGTTAGGTCGACGCTTGCGGGCAAGCTCATTTGGGGGTTTGCGGGAGCTTCGCTGATTGTGGCAGTATTTTTGGGTGGCGCATCACTCGGACGCTGGTTGGCGCCTCCGAAAGTGAAGCAGATGACTAAATATGTCCCTGCCAAACAGAAACCCGAATCTCAGACGCCGACCAGCGTTGAGGTTCCTACGTTCGTGGAGCAGCCAACTCACGTCGGCCCTCCAATCATCCCAATTTTGATGGCATCTGAACCACCGAGAAGGGATTGGCCTCAACCAGTCTTTCGAGGAAATGAGAGAGAACGGATGTCTGGTGAAGACGAACAGCTAATCCTCTCGCCGAACTCAGCTAACGAAAATCTGCAGATCATTCCTGATCTAACGCTTCCCTTGCTGACTCATGAACCCACAATAGATGAATCGAAGCATATCGCCGAACCGTCGATTGTGGAACCATCAGAATAGTATCATTCAACAATGGCGGGAGACAGGCAAGTGCTACCTTTTCGGCTTGCTTTTCGCATACTATTTGGCTAGAATATAGATGGTGGCCGAAGAACAGAACCGGCTGCTTTTGTGGCTCCTGTAAATACCTCTTAATGCATCGCGTTATGTGATGTTCACATTCTCTGTTCTTAGCTTCGACAAATGAAGTGAGGAACGAGTAGAACCAATAATGAAATCAAAGACAGCAGACAAAGGCACTGTTGTAGGTAGTGGATAGTGCAGAATCTGCAGAAAGTGACAGGAGACTAGAATGCGTTTGACTTTGATGCTTCTGTGCCTGCTTGCGTTCTGTTCGCAGGCCTTTGGCGCCACACTCCTAGATCTTCCGCTAAGTAGCCAGATCAATATCGGGCTCGGGGATGCTATTTCAGATGTTACCTGGTTTATGAACGAAAATGGAGTTGGTTTTTGTCGCAAACTGATTGCGACAGGTGATGGTGCCGGTGGGTGGTATAACGGTCAGAGGATCGATTTTGTGAAGGCCGGAGCTGGTTCCTATTTGGATCTTACTCTCCCTGATACGGTGCTTCAGTATACTGCTCGCTACTATCAGGGCGGCGGCAACACCAATCCTTACAGTGATGCTCCCATTTTTGCCCGCTTGCACGATGCTAACAGCAAAAGCGTAGACCTCGGTATCTCCTATGGTCCAAGGCCGAATCCTCAGTATCCCGAGTGGATTACCTGCGCACCGAATCTCTCTATTGCAGAATACGATCCTTCATTCGATTTGAGCAAGGTTGTTGCTATCAGTTTCTATGGAACGAACTGGGATGGCGCTGGGGAAGACTATGTTGACATCAGAGACCTGGTTATCACCAACTCCATCGGTGGTGACCTGGTGAGCATTGCCAAAGCCAAGACAGAAGACGATGGCACTAATGTGCAGGTCGGCGGAGCAGTGAGTGCGGTGTTCCCGAAATTTGGTCAGTTCTACATTCAGGACTCAGGACCGACTGGCATCCAGGTGCGCACCTCCAATCTTCCTGCGTCTGCTGGTGGCAGTGTTGTGGTCAATGGCACAGTGCGAACCGATGCAGCTACCAAGGAACTCTACATTGATGCCACCGAATGGACACCCAACGGTGCAGGGGTGGCGAAGTCCTTTGGTGTAACTACCAAGTCGCTCGGAGGAATCGTGCAGGGCAACCAGCAGGGCGTAGAGTATGGCTCTGGGCTTAATAATGTTGGCCTGTTGGTCAGAATCTATGGTGAAGTGACTGGCGTCGGAACAGACAAAAAGTATTTCTATCTTAGCGATGGTGCGCCGGGAATCACCGATGACGGAGCATTTGACGGCGTGCGCGTCGATCTTACAGGGGTCGGGTTCTACAAACGCCCGGCTATCTTTACCGGTGACAAGGTGATTATCAACGGCATATCAAGCATGTATGCCGGGGGCGATGGCAAGTCGTATCGCTCAATCAAAGTGGCCGACTTTGGTACTGGATATACCAACCTGGACGATGACGGAAACAGACCTAAGGTGCTGCGAGTAGCGGTGGTGAACTTCGATCCGTATTGCCCGGGTTATGGCAATCGACGAACTCACTCAGTCCTTGGCTGGAACAATCCTCAAACACTTGCCAATGGTTATATCAACGACCTGAAAAACTGCAGTGGAAACTGGCTCCAGTATCAGATTGTCAGTTGGTTTGACGCAGACTACCATCCATTGTTTGAAGATGGTTTTCAGTATACTGGCGACAGCTATGTACAGGCTTGGAACAACCGTCACACAACCCCGATGCATAGTGGCACGTCTGACTACATCAAAATGATGACGGACAGAACCTATATGCACAATAGAGCGAAATCTCTTGCAGCTCGAATTGCTGATGATGAGATAGACGAAGTCTTCCTGTTCGGCGCTCCCTATGGATTTGCCGGATGGGAGAGTGCTATGGCCGGGCCGAGTCCATTCTTCATCAACGGTGGATCATATTTCATTCCGTCTGCAAAGAGAAACTTCCCTATAATGGGATTCAATTACGAGCGCGGTGTTGATTGTATGCTCGAGAACTTCTGCCACCGAACAGAGTGCGTTATGTCACGTGTTTACAACCCGCGGCAGTGGTGGTTCCCAACTTGGCCTGCTACCAACAACTGGGACAAGTTCAGGATGTATGACAAAATCAGCGCCGGCAATGCAGCGTGCGGAATTTGCCACTATGCCCCGAACAGCCTTACAGACTACGACTGGGGCAACAAGACATACGTCTACAGCACCTGCGACGACTGGCTGTATTTCTGGCCGGATCTCAAAGGGGATATTACCAAGAGACTCGTTAACGATTCGGAATGGGGGAGTGGCGATATGCGACTTCACCATCTGTGGTGGTTGAATCACCTTCCGAAAGCTGTCGATATCAATCCGGACGGCAAACAGAACAACTGGTGGAAGTATTCTGCTGATTTCAACAGCTATCCAGAGAGCAGATAGACTCCATCTAGAGAGATACTAAATGGTCCTCGGGTGCATCTGATATGTGCCCGAGGACTTTTTACATATCCTCATTACCATTTCAACAACAGTTTGCTGGGCTTCTTGTTGAGATTCTCTTAACATTTATTGCGTTTGCCCTTTGGATATGATGCTTATTTGCCAAAATCAGGAATGAGCGGAGCAGGATGCTACCGCTGTATTCTGCTGGCAGAGGGCTGATTTGTTTGTAATTATTGGTCTCGTTGCTTTGACCGCGTCTATTGTCGTAGGCTATACAATGCACGGCGGCAAAATCGCGGCATTAGTACAAATATCGGAGCTAATCATCATTGGAGGAGCGGGGCTTAGCAGTATGATAGCTTCGACCTCCATCGGCACGGTAGTAGCCATCTTCAAGGATGTTTTGGGGCTTCTGAAGCCAGACCCATTCAGCCGTGCGTCTTACGTAGAAGCACTGCAAATGCTGCACGAAGTTAGCAGCCTTGCAAGGCGCGATGGTTTGCTCGCTCTAGAGTCGCACGTTGAGCGCCCTGAAGACAGTGATCTCTTCCAATGTTTCCCCAGTTTTGCCGACAATCCTCACGCCGTATCGTTCGTCTGTGACAGTCTGCGGCTCGTAGTTATGGGTGGAGTGGGGCTGTACGAGCTTCAGGATATGATGGATGGAGACATCGAGACTACCACAGAGGAAGTCAAGCGCAATCCGGCAGTTGTCTCGCGGGTAGGGGACGCTATGCCTGGGTTTGGTATTGTGGCTGCAGTACTCGGTGTAGTCATCACTATGCAGGCTATCGGTGGCCCTCCGGAGCAAGTTGGTGAGAAGGTTGGGGCAGCGCTTGTAGGAACATTCCTTGGAGTCTTGCTCAGCTATGGAGTATTCGGCCCGATTGCATCAGCTATGGAGAACAGAGTTCAGTCGGGAATCGCATATCTGTCGTGCCTTAAGACAGGAATTACGGCTTTCGCACAGGGGATGTCTCCACTTCTGGTCGTTGAGTTTGCTCGACGCAAGATAGAGCCGGAGGTTCGCCCAAGCTTCCAGGAGATTGAAGGTGTGGTTCGAGGTCGCAGTATGGCGATGTCGGAGGAAGATGAGGCTGCTTAGGCAGGCACGGAGGCTCAATGCTAGGTAAACCTGCAGATGGAATACGAATTGTAAAGCGACCCAAGAAAGGTCACGACGGCGCACACGGTGGAGCGTGGAAGGTTGCGTACGCCGACTTCGTAACCGCAATGATGGCCTTCTTCCTTGTAATGTGGATCGTTGGCTTAAATGACCCGATCAAACAGGCAATAGCCGGGTATTTCAAAGATCCCGTCGGATTTATGCAGGCCACGCAGGGCGGCACAAAGCCTTTCGATGTTAGTAATTCTGGAATTCTCAGCTCCCCGGAAATGAAACCACAAGTCGGTCAGGCAGAGTTGGATGCCAAACGACAGCGTGCAAATGAAGAGCGAAAACGCTTCCAGCAAGCAAAAGCGGCTGTAGACAAAGTCGTGGCAGGAAATCCTGAGTTCAAGAACATTGCTCACAGTGTGCAAGTCACGATTGCTGCAGATGGTCTGCGCATTGACCTGGTAGAATCGAGCTCGGATGTATTCTTCGACAGCGGCAGCGCAACAATGAAGCCCAGGACAAAACTGCTTCTAACCCGTGTATCATCCGAGTTGGCCAGACTGCCTAACAAGGTCATAATCGAGGGGCACACTGACTGTCGACCATATAGCGGCCCAAATGGATGGACTAACTGGGAACTCTCAACTGCGCGAGGTAACGCCGCCCGGTCAGTTATGGAATCAAGCGGGTTGAGAGCTAATCAGGTAGTAGAAATACGTGGCCTGGCTGACAAGATGCCGATTGATCCTGTTCATAGAGACAGTTTCCGAAACAGGCGTGTCAGTATTCTGCTGCCGTTTGAAGAAAAAATTGCCTATTCGACAGACGAACCGGCAAGTATGAGCAGTTTTAACGCCGGCTCTGGAGAAGAATCCATCAAACCCCAGTAGCCGGCGCAGACTGCAGAAATCCGCCTACGGCGGTGTCAACGATACTGGCAGTTTGTTCACAACAGCGTTCTGGATTACCCGCTCACCGGCAACCGTAGCCAGCTTTCCGACTACACGAACCCTGTCACCCACTGCCACCTTCTCGGAGGAATCTATCTTGATTCCCGACGAACGATCGTCTTCCTCAATGTAGAAAGCTCCAGAAAAGACTGCAGAGACGGCTTTTCCGATGATGTCTATCGTCTGGCCATCAGTTCGGTCTTTTGTGCCACTGATGGAGCCTTCGCGAACAACTGCAGGGGCATCTACTAGAACGAGATCTACAAAGACATCTCGTTCAAACGCCAGCGCCCACTGCTTATAGTTGTAACCTATATCGTTATAGTTGATTCGAACACCGATGGGTGCTCCATGTCTTGGAATCAGCTTTGTTGCTACATTCTTTGGAATGGACAATTCCATAACGTAAGTGTTCCCAGCTCTCGTTGTTCGGAACTTCAAGTCTTTTGAAACAACAAGTCTGCCATCCTCATATCTCGAATCGTCATCCCATATAGCGCCACCATATGCAGCTACTGCCTCAGGAGAGCAATCCCAAATGTGTACGCGCTCCACACTCTCAGTCTCGGGGTTCAATACAATCTCGTAGTTGTCTTTTCCGTGGAACCATCCGTCGTTATCGGCATCAATGTATAAGTGAGGTCTCACGAAATGACTATTAAAGCCAGATGTAACAAAGGCAAGGTAGAAATAATTGGCATCCCAGTTCGCCCGGATTGTCGAATTGAACCTGGTGCTGCTTTGCGTTATAGGAGATCCTACCAGATGCCAGACGCTATCCAGATTTCCGTCAATCGTCGGACTTGCCTTCGGGATATACTCGTTGATAGCGTACAATGGATATTTATCGAAGCCATCGATAATGCCATCGTTATCGGTGTCTACTTTGTTCGTAAGGGAAGCGCGGAATATTCCTGCCATTGCCTCACCGAGATCATCCAATCCGTCGCCATCGGTGTCAACAGCCGACGTACTGGATCCAAGTAATGCTTCAGTAATGGGTAGATCACCTGAGTCTGGCAGCCCATCGAGGTCAGCATCGGCTATGCTTATCTGGTTTCCCCAGGGCGTCTTAAGCGCCATCCACTTGTGCAGGGGCCAAGTTCGCATAATGAATGCGTTGAAATCGTAGTTCTCTCCGAAGTCGCCCGGTAATTCTATCGGTAAATCAGCGTGAGGATACTCGGGATACCCGCTGTAATGGAACATTGAGTCGAGTGCATGATGGAATTCGTGAATAACGAACCAGTCATTGGTATCAGGATCCCAGCAGTGAGGGATACCTACATAGGCGGTTTTTCCGAGGAAGTTGACGTCCACACCGTATGTTCCCCCGCCTAGTGCAGCGTTGTAGCCATTCTCTCCCCAGGCATAGAAATTGATTACCGCAGAGTACATATTGTTCGTGACTCCACGGTCTCTCAAGTCCTTCTGAACCGAATTGCCGTTGCCGGCAACATCCCAGAAAGTCATCCAGTAAGCGTTAGGGTATAATTCCCAGAACTCTTCAATACCTCTGTAGTCTGGGATAATTATATACGAAATATCCATTAGCAACCGACAATACGAGTTGCGGAAGTAGAATATTCGTGCCTCTTCCATCTCGCTCTTCAGTTTGTTGATCTGTGCCGCGTTTATGGTGCCACCCGCCGTGTTGGTGTAAATAACAACCAATACACGAACTTTCATCAACTTGCCTGGCATATAGGTGGCGGCTTCTTCAGCAGTCGCAGCTCTTGCTGGCATAGGAGTAGTCGGTTGGGATTTGGTAATCATCCACGAATCTGGCACAATGCCAGTAGCAGTAGGGGGCTTCTGGTACTGAGGCATCGGATGCTCGGCCAGTGCAAACGATGTGATAGACAGCAGCAGAAGCACAACGAGGAACAACAGAGTGGACTTCATTCTCATAGTAACCTTACCTTTCGTTGGGCTTCATTTCTCGCAGTACTCACATATGGTTGATACCATGCTACCGTTCAAGAGTCAAGTGAATCTACCTAAGGATGCACAATTATTGACATGGGATCGGGCATTCAGGTATACTACACAGGTTAGTTTCAGGGTGCGGGCCGTTAGCTCAGGTGGTAGAGCATCTCCCTTTTAAGGAGAGGGTCATTGGTTCGAGTCCAATACGGCTCACCAGTAATAATACAGTCGAGTTCATACGTTATATAGGTGTGGACTCGACTTTTTCATTGGTGATTTCTGCTATGCTGGGAATGCTCGCGCATAGATTACTAAGGTTGTTTGGTATCCTGCCGAGTGTTACAATTGAATGACACCGATGTCGCACCCTGACGGTGCAACCTCACTTATAACAATAGACTGAGGAGGAACTGATCGTGCTGGATCCACGAATGAAGAAGCTCGCTGATGTGCTTGTTGGATATTCGACCAAAGTTGCACCCGGCGAAAATGTGCTTATCGATTACACCGAAATCCCCGCTGAAATGATAACAGCCATCATCGACCGCGTTGTAGAAGCTAGCGGAGTCCCGTTTATCGTGACGACTGAACCCAGGGTGACCAGAGCTCTGTATCTTAACGCCACAGAGTCTCAGATGAAGCTGATGGGGCGATTTGACCTGGAGTTTATGAAGGAAATGCAGTGTTTCATCGCTCTTCGAGGTGGGACAAATATCACTGAATACTCAGATGTGCCCGATCAGAAGATGAAACTTGCGGAAGAGTTCTGGCATAAGCCGGTTCGAGACCAGAGAGTAGAACACTCCAAGTGGGTAGTGCTCCGATGGCCGACGCCTTCTATGGCTCAACAGGCCGGAATGAGCACAGAAGCCTTTGAGGATTTCTTCTTTAATGTCTGCACTTTAGACTATGCCAAAATGGCCAAGGCTGAACAGCCGCTAAAGGAGCGAATGGAGCGCACCGACAGGGTTCGCATCGTCGGCCCGCTAGACACGGATCTCACATTCTCCATTAGGGGAATGCCTGCGATACCCTGCGTTGGCGATAGAAACATTCCGGATGGAGAGTGCTTCAGTGTTCCACTCAAGACCAGCGTGAGCGGTGTCATTCACTACAATGCACCCACGATAAGCCACGGAAAGCCGTTCGATGACATTCGCTTTGTCATAAAGGATGGGAAGATCATCGAAGCTACCAGTTCAGATACGAAGTCGCTTAATGAGATACTCGATACTGACGAGGGCGCAAGGTATTTCGGTGAATTCTCACTCGGCTTCAACCCTTACATCACAAAACCGATGAGAGATATTCTCTTCGATGAGAAAATTGCTGGTTCTTTGCATTTCACTCCGGGGCAGGCATATGAGAATGCCGATAATGGCAATCGGTCGAAGATTCACTGGGATCTGGTGCTTATACAGTTACCTGAGTACGGCGGTGGAGAGATCTATTTCGATGATGAATTGATTAGAAAAGACGGTCGATTTGTTCCGGAATACCTCCACGGGCTTAACCCAGAGAATCTTGTTTAAGCACGTCAAACTATGCAAAGAGCCACAGATTCAATACTGGTATCTGTGGCTCTCTTTATTGATCCAGAGCAAGTTCTCAGGCGACGTATCCAAAACGGTGGCTGGTTCCTTGTCGTGAACTCCACAAGAGGTGCGTGAAGTCTTCCGCACCGACCGGATGGCTGATGAAGTAACCCTGCATCTCATCACAGTTCAGCGATTGCAGAAACTCAAGTTGCTCTACAGTCTCAACGCCTTCTGCAACCACTTTCAGTTTCATATTGTGCGCCATACCGATTATTGCTCCGGCTACGGCTGCGTCATCCGGATCTGTTGTGATGCTTTTCACAAATGACAAGTCTATTTTCACAGCATCTACCGGAAATCGCTTGAGAAACGCTAGCGATGAGTGACCCGTGCCGAAATCGTCAAGGAGTATCTTGACCCCCATCTCTTTCACTTCTCGCAGAGTTGTCTCTGCAGTGGCTGGGTCGCAGAGAAGTGATTTTTCAGTGATTTCAAGACTCAAGTGTTGAGGGTCGAGTCCACTTGCATCCAATGCCTGTTTCACTGAAGTGATCAGGCGTTTGTTTGTCAAATGGCTCGGTGAGATATTGACCGCAACATTCATCGGTATGAGCCCCGAACAGAGCCATCTTTGGTTTTGGTTGCAAGCATCAATGAGCATCTGTTCAGTTATTGGCACGATCAGTCCACTCTCTTCAGCAAATGGGATGAACTCCCCGGGAGGAACCAATCCGATATCCGGCCTTTTCCATCTAAGTAGCGCTTCTGCTCCCAGTACCTTCCCGCTTCGAAGGTCCACTCGTGCCTGATAGAATGGCACGAACTCTCCGTGCTTCAATGCTTCGTGCAGCGCGGTTGCAAGCGGTGCTCCAATGCTCGTAGGTGCCGATGTCTTTTTACAAAACGCCCAGCAGTTGCCACCTTCGCTTTTAGCAAGGAACATTCCTGTCTCAGCCGATATTACAAGGGATTCGCTATCAGTTCCATTCTTTGGAAAACTGCTGATGCCAATGCTGGCAGTCACCGTTACACTCTTGCCGTTCGCTTCAAATGGCGTTTTAAGTGCAGATTTAACAGCTTCGGCGACTTTGGAATCATCTTCAGATGTGGACAATTCTGTCAATGCAACAGCAAACTGGTCGCCGCCCATCCGCGCAATATAACCGCTCTCTTGCGTGCATTCTTGGAGTCTTGCACCCACTTGCTGCAGTATACCATCTGCCTCAGATCTGCCTATCGCGCCATTAATCAGGTGAAAATCATCTAGGTCGATGAATAACACCGAAAGCGGCGTATTATTCTCTTTGGCTCGTGCAATCTCTTGGGTTAGCCTATCACTAAATGATAGTCTGTTCGGAAGACCTGTCAATCGGTCGTGCGTTGAGTGCTCTTTCAGTTCCTGCTTGGTCAGTTTCAGCTCCTCTATCAATTCGATGGTTCGAATTGCCGTCCTCAGTCTGAGTTTCAGATCCACGGGATTGAAAGGGGTAAGCAAACAATCATCTACACCTGTAGTAAAGGCACTTTCTGCGTTATCACTGTGTGTGACAAGAATTTTGTAGAGATCTGGGTAGTCAAGAGTCTGCGCAAGTGATGTTTCATCCACAAACGCGATGTTTGATACGCGATTCTTAGCTGAAACAACGAAAGAATCGGAACCATCAGGCATCAAGACCGTTTCGTGCCCCAGTGTTTTCAGGTTGGTCTCGATAGCCTCTTGTATAACGGGGTCGCACATGGCGATTAGAATCCTCAAACTGTTGCCTCCGTATTCCAGCAAATGCGAATATGTGGTACAGGCGTACAAATCAATTATCGGACTAATAGTCTCCAGGTTTTAGATGGCGTTAGCGTGATGTTTGTGCGCCTCCATCGTGCGGTCTGGAGTCCAATATGAAAAATAGTGGCTCAGTTTGTTTTGACCTGTATTCCATTTGGGTGCTATAATACTGTCGATGGACTTTGCTTAACGTTTTGCTTACATCAGTTTGAGGAGCTAATGTGAGAGAAATACGAACTTCTGCCATCATTGACGCAGTTGCCCATGCTTGTGTGTCGGCCAACTGCGAATTGCCTGAAGATGTGCTTGTAGCACTTCAGTCTGGTCTTGAGTGCGAGGAGTCTCCCGCTGGAAGAGATATCTTCAGCCAACTGATTGAGAATGCCGAGATTGCTCGCGAAGAGTCTGTTCCCATTTGTCAGGACACGGGCTTTACAGTGTTGTTTGTGCGACTCGGCCAAGATGCGCACATAACTGGCGGCAGCCTAACGGATGCTATAAACGAAGGTGTCCGTCGTGGCTATATGGAAGGTTATTTGCGTAAATCGATTGTCGCTCATCCCCTAGAGCGCGTCAACACTGGTGACAATACTCCTGCTGTAATCCACACCGAAGTAGTTCCTGGTGACGAACTCCGTATTACTGTCGCACCCAAAGGCGGAGGCAGCGAGAATATGAGCAGTGTGAAGATGCTGAAACCCTCGGACGGCGTCGAAGGTGTAAAACGATTCGTTTATGACCTGGTAAAATCCGCCGGATCAAACCCGTGTCCACCGATTATCGTTGGCGTGGGTATCGGTGGCACTATGGAGAAGGCCGCGATAATGGCAAAACATGCCGTGTTAAGAGAAGTCGGAGTTCATAGTGAAAAACCTTACGACGCGGCTCTTGAAAAGGAGCTTCTGGAGTTAGTGAACTGTTCCGGAGTCGGCCCAGCTGGATTGGGTGGGCGGATTACTGCACTTGCCGTAAATGTGGAGAGCTATCCGGCACATATTGCCAGCCTGCCGGTGGCCGTGAATATCCAGTGTCACGCGGCGCGACACAAAGAGATTGTACTTTAGATTGGCAAATTCAAAGGCGAATACGATGACTGAACCAATACGACTGACAACACCGGTAACAGAAGAGGATGTTCGCAGATTGCGCGCTGGTGACAGTGTGCTGATTTCTGGCGTGATCTATACTGGCAGGGATGCGGCGCACAAACGACTAATCGACCTCCTGAATCAGGGCAAGGAATTGCCTGTTGATCTGCGCGGACAGATTATTTACTATGTTGGGCCAACGCCTGCTAAACCTGGAAAGGTCATTGGCTCAGCAGGTCCAACCACGAGTGGCAGGATGGATGCCTACGCTCCTGCGCTTATGGCCAATGGACTGCGTGGTATGATTGGCAAGGGGCTTCGCAGCGCTGCTGTGAAAGATGCTATGCAGCAATATGGTGCTGTTTATTTCGGTGCAACTGGAGGTGCTGCCGCTCTATTGGCACGCAGAATCACAGAGTGTGAGGTAGTCGCATACGAAGACCTGGGAGCGGAGGCAATAAGACGGCTGGTCGTAGCTGAGTTTCCAGTTGTCGTGATAAACGACGCTCACGGCGGAGACTTGTACAAAGATGGTGTTGCTGAGTATGAGTGCACGCCTGCGGGGTTCTAATTGAGCGCTTCGGTCTGGCTTATATGCGTTAACCAGTGCAGTGAACGGAAGGACTTGTTGTTCATTCTAGTTCGAAAGGAGTAGTCACGTAATGTATCGTGGCAGGGAAGGGATGTGGTCGTGGATCCTGCATCGAGTTGCTGGTGCAGGGATCTTCTTCTTTCTTGTGGTCCATATTGTAGACACTTCATTCGTTGGATGGGGTTCGTGGCTGTACAATGAGACCATAAAACTGTATACCAGCCCTATCGGGAGGCTGGGTGAGATCGCTTTGGTGGGCGCTGTGATCTACCACGGAGTCAACGGAATTAGGATAATGATAATTGACTTCGTCCCGAAGGCAACACGAGTGCATCGACAGCTCTTCTACGCTGCAGCGGTTGTGTTTCTCGCTTTGTTTATCCCTGGCGCCTACGTTCTTGCGAGTCATATTTTTGGGAAGGGTGGCTAGGATATGAGAAAACTCACCAAACCTGTCGGTGGATTCGAATATGGCAGTTGGCTGTATATGCGGCTCAGCGGCATTGCAATCCTGGTTCTTGTTAGCATCCACTTGATCTATGTTCACTTTGTCCACGGTGTAGATCAGGTGAATTACAAGTTTGTTGCCACCCGCTGGAGCAGTCCTGCTGTCCTTGCGATGGATGTGGCTCTGTTGATTATCGCGCTGTTGCACGGAGCGAATGGTGTCCGTATCCTCATTGACGATTACATTCGTTCCAAGAGCCGCCGCAACTTCCTCCACGGCGCACTCTATGTCGTAACAGCCTTCCTTCTGGTATTCGGAGGGCTTGTGATGCTGGTATACAGGCCACAATAGGAGACTGTGAAAATGCTACACAAGCACGATGCAATCATTGTAGGCGGCGGAGGAGCCGGGCTGCGAGCAGCAATTGAGCTCTGTGGCAAGGTCGACGTCGCTGTTCTAACCAAACTCTACCCAACGCGCTCTCATACCGGCACTGCTCAAGGCGGTATAGGTGCGGCTTTAGGTAATAGAGAAGACGACAGTCCCGAATGGCACGCCTTTGATACCGTGAAGGGAGGAGACTATCTCGGGGATCAAGATGCTGTTGAGCTAATGTGCGAAGAAGCCATTGACGCAGTCTACGATCTGGAACATATGGGGCTTCCGTTTTCAAGAACAGAGGATGGACGCATAGATCAGCGCCGCTTCGGTGGACACACGCGCAACTTTGGAGAAGCTCCCGTTATGCGCTCGTGCTACTCAGCAGACCGCACGGGGCACATGATCCTTCAGACGCTTTATCAACAGTGCGTTAAGCATAAGGTTCATTTCTACGACGAGTTTCACGTGCTCGATATCATCTTAAAAGATGGAGTCTGCTGTGGTGTCGTTGCCTACGAACTCGCTACAGGTGAGCTGCATTCATTCCACGCCAAGGCTGTGTTATTTGCAACTGGCGGGTGTGGGAAGATGTTTAAGGTTACCAGTAACGCTCACGCTCTCACGGGTGACGGCATAGCGATACCGTATCGGCGAGGCCTTCCTGTTGAGGATATGGAGTTTTTCCAGATCCACCCAACAGGCATTTACAAGATGGGGATCCTCATCAGCGAGGCCGCAAGAGGGGAAGGCGGGATTCTTCTTAACGGCAAAGGCGAGCGATTTATGGAACGCTATGCGCCAACGATTAAAGACCTTGCTCCAAGGGACATGGTATCACGTTCTATCTACCTCGAAATTCGAGAGGGCAGGGGAGTGGATGGCAAAGATTACGTCCATCTGGATCTCACTCACCTTGGCAAAGAGGCTATTGAGACTAAACTGCCGGATATAACCGACTTCGTACGCGTCTATTTGGGCATTGATCCGGTAACAACACCTATTCCGATTCAACCGACAGCGCATTACGCAATGGGTGGCACTCCTACCGATGTCGACGGTAGAGTGTTTGCCGATGAAACCGGCACTATTGTTCCCGGATTCTATTCAGCAGGAGAATCCGCTTGTGTGTCGGTACACGGTGCCAACAGGCTCGGAACTAACTCCCTGGTTGACCTTCAAGTCTTTGGCAAGCGCGCTGGCAAAGATATGCTTCGTTTTGTGCAGGAATCAGAGTTTACTCCACTTCCTGACGATCCGGAAGCTATGATTCGCGAAGAGATAGAACGAATAATGGCCGATGTCGCTACTGAGTCTGCTGCTAAAATCCGCGAAGAGCTTCAGGAGCATATGATGGATAATGCATCGGTGTTTCGAACTGCAGATTCTCTTCGTGCTATGCGCGAAAAGCTTGCGGAGTTGAAAGAACGGTACAAGAATGTGGGAGTGCAGGACAAATCCGACTGCTACAACTTGGAATTGATGGAGGCTATAGAGCTCGGCTTCCTGCTCGATCTGGCAGACGTGTTGCTGGTTTCGGCTGAGGCCAGAACAGAGAGCAGGGGAGCTCACAGCCGCGAAGATTTTCCGGACCGCGACGACGCGAACTGGTTGAAGCATACTTTCGCTTACAAGACCGATTCCGGCATCCGGTTGGCTTATAAGCCTGTTACTATCACCAAGTTCCAGCCGAAGGAGCGCAAGTATTAAGTGGGGGATGGTTCAAAGGTCACGTGTTGATCTTTGCCAGTTCCTCGAGTAGGGGCAGATATGCAGGTATTCCTGGAAATTAAGAGATACGATCCGAACGATCCCAAAATGTGCGGGTTCAAAACCTATACGGCCGAAGTTGAGCCCACAGATCGTGTGCTTGATGCGCTAAATTATGTCAAATGGAACCACGACGGCACCCTCACATTCCGTCGATCGTGCGCGCATGGCATCTGCGGGTCGGATGCTATGGTAATTAATGGCGTGAACCGACTCGCGTGTAAGGCTCTCATAAAGGATGTGGGTACAAATATCAAGTTGGAGCCATTGCCGGGGTTCAAAGTGCTAAGAGATCTGATTGTCGACATGGAACCCTTCTTCGAACAGTACCGTTCAATTCACCCGTATTTGGTGAACGAAGATCCGATACCTGAAAAGGAACGGCGACAGAGTCCAAAGGAACGCGAAAAGTTCGACGACACAACCAAGTGCATTCTCTGTGCAGCGTGTACGGGCTCGTGTCCCATCTATTGGGCGAATCCCGAAGGGTATGTGGGGCCGTCTGCCATCGTTAATGCTCATAGGTTCATTTTCGACAGCAGAGACGAGTTCGCGGAGGAAAGACTCTCTATTCTGACGACCAGATCGGGCGTGTGGCGATGCAGAACGATATTCAACTGCACTGAAGCGTGTCCAAGAGAGATAGAGGTCACCCTTGCTGTCGAAGATATCAAGCGCGCAATTATGCTCAAGAAGATATAGCAGGGACAGTGGCCGGGAAATGGTATAACCGGCCAAATGTCTTGACTTCTGATTATGGCCTTACTGCACGGCAGACTACTTTCCTATGCAGAACTCATCGAATATGTGGTCGATGAGGTCTTCTGATGCTGTGTCGCCGGTTATCTCGCCCAGGCTCATCCGTGCGGCGATGAGATCCACTGACAAAAAATCAATCGGCATCATCTGATCGATTGTCGTCTTTGCCCGCGCCAGACTCTCCAGTGCTTCAGAAAGTGCGTGTTTGTGGCGGGTATTGATTACGAAGATGCTCTCGTTGCTAATGTCGCTCCCCAGAACCGTTGCCGCAATCTGGTTTTCAAGGTCATCAATTCCTTCGCCACTCAGGGCGGAGACCAATACAACAGGATAACGCCCGAAATCAGCACATTCCACGTCTTTTCGATCTTCTTCTGTCAGCAAGTCAATCTTGTTTGCAACAATGATAGTACGAGGCCCTGAGCGCTTGAATATTTCTCTGTCTTCTTCGTTTACGCCTTCTGTGGTGTCCATTACGACAAGCGCAACATTCGCCCTTGCCATGGCCTGCTCTGTCAGTTCAACGCCTATGGCTTCAACTTCGTCCATAGCCTGCCTAATACCAGCCGTATCAGCTATGACTACAGGTATCCCGCGGATGTTCACTGTCTCTTCGATGACATCCCGCGTTGTGCCGGGAATGGATGTGACTATGGCTCTGGACTCTCTTAGAAGCGCATTCAGCAGGCTCGATTTGCCCACATTTGGCTTGCCCACTATTGCCAGGTTGATTCCTTCTCGGTAGACTATGCCTCGGTCGCTGGTTTTTAGTAGATCTCGAACACGACCGGCGAGTGTTTCTATCTCCGCTGCAATTGAGGTATAGTCTGGTTCGTCCACATCGTCTGGAAAGTCAATAGCAGCTTCTATGCGAGCAAGTATCGACAGTATACCGCTTGTCACATCAGACACTTCACGCGAGAGGCTTCCGCGCAATTGACGAAGAGCCAGTCTCTGTGCGTCATCAGTGCGCGCCCTGATAATGTCGTTCACAGCCTCTGCCTGCGCCAGATCGAGTCGACCATTTAGGAATGCGCGTTTTGTGAACTCACCTGGTTCAGCAGGTCTTGCGCCAGCTCCAAGCACTGCCTGCAGCGCTCTTTGCAGGTTGACACTGCCCCCGTGACACGACAACTCTACGGTGTCTTCGCCTGTGTAGCTCGCAGGAGACCGAAAGACAGTGAGCAGAATCTGGTCAATTGCGTCTGATGTGGTCGGGTCAATTAGTGTGCCATAGTGCACGGTATGTGAGGGATAATCGGTTACAGGAGCTCCTGGTCTGCCTTTGAATACTGCGGAAGCAATCTGAAGCGACTGCGGACCACTTATTCGGATGACTCCGATTCCGCACGCACCTATGGCGGTAGCTATGGCAGCAATGGTATCGCTATATGGTTCGTTCATTGTCAACCGGAATTTCAAAAGGTGGCAACCAGTAGTCGCCACCCCAGATTGGCATAAGGCAAGTTAGAAGACTATTTCTTTGGGGAGATAACGACGCGCCTGCTGTCGCCTTCACCCTCGCTATAGGTCACAATGTTGGGATCATCGGCAAGAATCATATGCACGATGCGCCGGTCTCTCGGGGACTGCGGCTCCAGCACAGCTTCTTCGCCCGTAAGTTTGGCTTGCTCTGCAATTTGGAGCACTTTTTCTTCAAGCGCCTGCTGATGCCTGCCTCGATAACCCTCGGCGTCTAACAGAATGCGGCATCTTTGATCTGCACGGCGGTTGATGGCAATACTTACAATATATTGCAAAGCATCGAGCGTCTGGCCGTGTCGGCCGATGAGTCTTCCAATATCTTCAGATTCTCCGGATATAGTCAGGTTGACTTCTTCATCGGTCTCCGACACCAGTTCAGGATGTGCATCAAACTGCATAGTGTTTAGAATCTGATTTAGAAACTCTAAGGCTTGAGAGCCGATTGTCTCCTCAGTCATATCTAGCTAAAACCTCCATCGCCATACGTCAGTCGTGTAGCGATTACTTCCGTCGTTTTCGTCTGCTCGGATTTGGTTTTCGGGGAGCAGGAGCTGCATCTGCAGGCTGTTCACCCTCTTTTTGCAGTTCCGCTTCTCGCAGCCCCTTATGTACGACGTTATACTGCTGCCACGTCTGCAGCAGGTTGAACACGAACCAGTATAGCACGAATGCAGAGGGAAGATAGCCAATGATAAAGAAGAACATCACCGGCATCATTATCGACATAATCTTCTGCTGCTCGGCCTGTGCTGGGTCGACGACAGATATCCTCTGCGATATATACATGCTCACAATGTAGAGCAGAAGCAATAGCAAGTCTGGCTGTGAAAGGTTCTCCGCAGTAAACCAGATGGGTCTGCCACTCGGAGCCACTGAGAACTTATGCACCAACTTGTCCCAACCGATCCACAAAAATGAACCGTTCTGGAACTGGAACTCGTAAGATCGAATTGTGTAGTACAGGGTTATAAGAATCGGCATCTGTATCAGTAGCGGCAGGCATCCAGCAAGCGGATTAACCCCGTGCTCCTTATACAGTTCCATCATCTTCTCGCCGAGGACTTTCCGGTCGTCTTTATACTTCTCCTGCAACTCTTTTACCAGAGGCTGAATGCGCTGCATTTCGCGCATGCCTTTGAACTGTGCCTTGGTAAGCGGAGTGATGAGAATCTTGATGATAATTGTAATCAGAATTATTGCAAACCAGTAGCTGAACCACGGAATACTCCCCGTCAGCTTCACAAGGCTGTCCAAAACCCTATACAGTAAGCCGCCACGGCTAGCGATGTCCATCTGTTCGCCAACCTGGTGCTGCAGGATCTCAGCCTGTTTAACGGCAGTTTGGATAGTCTTTGCGCCATCTTTGCCGTAGTCTATTTCGAGATCTGAGAACAGTTTGTCTTTGCCACCAAACCGCTGCACTATCTGCCGCAATGTGTCTCGAGAAGTGTAGAAGTTTTGTTCCTGCCACGTGGTTTCGACAGGGTACACCCAATAGGCGTATTTGGTCTTCTTGTTTCGATAGACTTGCTTGAACTCGGGGCCAGGTTCATAGTCAATCGGAACTCCAGCCATCAGCTTCGCACTTGCCAACTGAGCCTGTGCAGCTTCAGGGCTATCGGCATCTTTTCTCGTCACATCAGCATACGCCTGCACTGCGTGTTGGAAGGCTTCAATCTGTTTCTTATCGCCTTTGGTGCGTTGTGCAGCTACTGCGGCTGTATTTGCCTTATCAAGGAGATCGGAAATCCTGCCCTTCGGTGCCGGTTTGAAAGCGCATCCTACAACTACAAGCGACACGAAAAGGAGCGACACTGCAACGTATAGAAATCTGGGAATTCTCATTAAGCTGGTTATCTCACTGGGTCATCCCCGCCGGGTGCCCACGGGTGACACCGCGCAATGCGGCGCATCCCGAGCCACACGCCTCTTACAGGCCCATACTTTTCTATAGCTTGAGCCGTATATTCAGAGCAGGTGGGCGTGTACCGACAGGTTTTTGGCAATAGTCGACTCGAAAGCGGTTGGTACAAACCTCTGATCAGAAAGACCAGAAAGCGTCGCACCATTATTTCTTCTCCGCACCAGACAGCACCTTCGCACGAATGAGTAGGTGCTCGAGGTCTCTTATCACTTCCTTGAGCCCCGATTCAATAATAGTATTTCTAGCTACTACAACAATATCGTAGCTCTCATTGATCTGTTCTATCAGCGCCCGTGCTGCCTCGCGCATCAGTCGTTTTGCCCTATTGCGCTTAACGGCTCCTCCAACTCGTTTCCCCGCGGTAAACCCAAACCGTACTCGTGTTCCCCCCGGTCTTGGGAGTACGTACAAGACGATGAGGTCCGTGCGATTGGACCTCCCTCGACTGTATACCGCTCTAAACCCAGCGGACGAAGCCAGCCTCGTCCGCGGAGGCAGCATCCTATGCGCTCCTCTGAGCGCTAGTTGACCGCAAGTCTCCAGCGCCCCTTCTCTCTTCGGGTGCTGAGCACTCTGCGGCCACCTCTTGTAGTCATCCGCGACATGAAGCCGTGAACACGCCTTCGTCGGCGGACTTTAGGTTGGTATGTGCGTTTCATTTCGTCCGGTCAACCCCCTAACTGAACGATTATACCACAACGACTAAACTGTTACAATATGGGAAGAATGCGAGACTGTACGCTTACAATACATGTGGTACAGTTGGGGGTTGCGGGAAAGGATGACTCTTTGGTATT
>CAZCCV010000003.1:0-135250 GCA_964497515.1 uncultured bacterium
TTATCGAGGGAGCCAGATTAGCGGCCTGATTCCGGATATCTGACATGCACCCACAACTGCCCTTGACATTGCACCAAGTGTAACCCATAATACAAGTGTGGTATCGTGGCTCCTGAAAGTATGACGCCCAGTGAATACTGAAGCAGAGCTCGAGTTCAACTCATTTCTGTTCAGTGAAAGGAGGCCGAGCGTTGTTGAAAAAATTTACTTCTTCTGTACTACCACTGGCACTAACCATCCTACTAGTTTGCCTACTGATCCCGACTGATGCCCTTGCTGCAAGTTGGCCTATGAAGCAGCGGGATATCTGGAACACAGGGCGAGCCGATTTTTCAGTTCCCGAAAACAGACTAAACGGTTTGTTTTTCGACATCTTCAAATGGCAGACTCCAACTCCGGGTTCACCTGTAGATGGTGGTGTCAGCTCCACACAGATGACATTCTACGATAAGGTTGGCCCGAAATCTGCGGATATTGTTGTCGGTGGGTATCATTGGCCAAAGGGTGTCCAGGGGATGGATCGCTGGACAGGTGCCATCTTCTGGCAACGTAACCCGGCTGGTGGAGAGACCATCGGGCGAATTGCTCCGGCGTTTGCGAATAACGGAAGAACAATCTACGTAGTAAACGATGCTACCGGCAGTTCCGAATACCCCGATGGGTTTCCTCTGATGGCTTTTGCTACAGTGTCTGGCCCAGCAAGCTTCAGACATAATGGATCAGATCCGAACCCTTGGAAGCTCAGTATAGGAAGTCCCAAAATACTCCCGGACGGACGAATCTTTTTGGGTGCGTGGAATGATCGCCCATACGGCGGAACAGATGACGGGTCGGCCATTCTGACTACTTGGGATGCTGCTAGCCGCACAGGCTGTATCAAGAATGAGCCTGCATTTTATCAGGATGGCAGTGTTCTCAAGGTCATTGCTGCTGGACGCGACGGAAGGATCTATTGTTTCAATGGTACTACCGGCACGTTGATATGGTCGAGGACTTGTAACACGGGTACAACTGATGCCAGTCCCACTATCGATCCGAGTAACGGTAATATCTACGTTGCATCTGGTTCAGATAGCATTTGGGTTATTGGGCTGAACAAAAATGGCAACCCCCTTTGGGGCTCAGACCCGGCGGTCAAAGTATTTAACCGAACCAGTGGCCAGAACCCGCAGTTTGCAGAATCGACCGGTTGTCTGCGTGCTGATGGTCAGATGTACTATTTCCAGACCAACAGCCAAGAGGGTGACGGCAAGCTGTATGCGTTTAATGTTAGCACTGGGACTCTTTCGTGGACTTACGACACTGAGGGTAAAGGCTGGAGTCAATTTGCTTCTTCACCAATAGTTACCCAAAACGGAGTGGTTGTTGTCGGTAACAACGAGGGAAAGAAGTATTTCGCGATTAAAGATGAGGTCAGCTACGGATCTCTCATCGATACTCTGGAAGTAGATGCGGCTGGCAATGCTAATGCCAGTGCAACAATCTCTCCTGACGGAATGCTCTACCTTCCACTTAGAACCATTTGGAGTACCCCAAACGGGACTCACAGTGGTCCTACGTTCCAGGTGGCAAATATGTTTACCTGCATCGACTTAAACAGTGATGCATCTGTGATTCTTCCGCCGCCACCGTTAAGATGCACACCGCTCAATCGCGCAGTACAGCTCAATTGGAGTCCTGTTATTGATCTCACCGGACAGTTCGCTCACTATGCGGTGTATCGTTCCCTATCGCCATTTAGTTCAGTGGCAGGAATGATCCCGATTGCAACTGTTCCGGGTGTTAATAATACCGGATACCTCGATGCTCCACTGGATAACAACGTCGGATATTACTATGCCGTTACATCAGTCTCAGCAACTGGGGGTGAGATCAAAACAGTTAAGAGCATTGGCCCGTTCATTCCTAAAGACGAGACTGATCTGCAGGTGTTGACTGTTTCACGCACGCCGCGTTATCCACGCTATGCTGCTATGTATACAGGTTATCAGATCACAGAGCCTTCTGGTTATGGCCCGTATATATTCTCGGCATCAACGCACTTGGGTCAGGGACAGACCGAGAACACAAAACGGTGGCCCGATATTGGCGAGTCTTGCACGTATACTGCGACAGTGAGGAACCGCGGCACAAATACGTGGAATGGAGCTCTTACAGCTACGTGGATGGTAGATGGGGTTGTCGTTTCAACGCCCTCTAAGATAGTTGCCCTGGCACCAGGGGACATGACAACGTTTACGTATGTGAAGAATTGGGATGGTGAATCGCACGATATTACCTTCACAATAAACGTCACAGATGCCCGACCAAACAACAACTCACTTACAGTGAATACTAAGTCGGTTGCATTCTTAACTTATATCGACAAGTCGTTTGTTGAGCAGTTCGCTGTCTGGACAAGTACTAAATGGCCGACTGGACAGACCGACGATATTTTCGACTGGCTTAATCGTCATATGAAAAAGTTCAACCAAATGTTTGCCGCCGCTGGAACTCAGAAACGAGTACACTACGGCATTCTTGAACCAATCGATGATAATTCTCCAGACCCATCTGTCAATACTATCGAATTTGCGATATTCCCATTCAGGTATCGAGTAACAGATGGGGATCCGCGCAGCGTCTCTGCATACTTCCGTATAAACGAGGATATAGATTACGGCTTGCTCCACGAAATGGGGCACCAATTAGGTCTTATCGACATATATCGTATGGATATTGCAGGAAGCCAGAACCAGGTTTCTGGACTTGGTTATTCTGCCCCTGAGTGTCTTATGCGAACTTGCGGCCCTGTTCTCTCGGAGTTCAGTGCGCTTGCGATGGAACACTGGCTGGATGTTGCCCACGGTTATTATGGGCAGTTTATGTACAACCTGCCGACAAACATGCAGCTGAAGATAATCGGCCAAAATGGCTCTCCGCTTGCTGGAGCTGTCGTGACGATGTATCAGAAGTGCGAACGGCCAGGTTTAGGTGAGGCTATAACGGATCAGGTCAAGGCTCAGGGTGTGACCGACTCTAACGGCATTTTCGTTCTTCCGAACGTTCCGATAGATCCGAGCAAGGTTCCCCCAGCGCATACCGGGGATACCTTGCATCCAAATCCGTTCGGTTATATTGCAATAGTCGGTACTAACGGACTCCTTCACTTCAAGATAGAGTATAAGGGAGACGTCGACTACTGCTGGCTTGATCTTACAGAGCCAATGGTCGCCTATTTCCGTGGCGAGACCGAACTTGCTACATTTGAACGCGAAGTCGCTCTGGGCGGTCAGGTTCAGTTCTACCCACCTGATGATTTGGCTGAACTGAACGCCAACGATTGGGCAGCGTGGGCCGAAGGATCTAGTCCGGGAAGCACCTATACTGAAGATGACACCGTCCGAAAGATAGTAGGCAACGGGTCAGTGAAATTCGTGACGGATGGAGCACTCGATACGCTTGTTCGATATCCACGGACACTTGCTGCTCATTGGGATCTCCGAAAGGCTTCCACGCTCCAATTCAGTGTGTACGCCGAGAATCCAAGCGTTGACGGCTTCCAGAATGGCAGTCCGTGGATACGACTGAAGGATTCAAATGGCAACTACTTCCAGTATCAGTACTACATAGGAGGCAATGTTGCAGACATTCTGAATCAGGCAAGGAAGACTTGGAAGACCTGGGAAGTACCTATTGGCCCCACCGGAATTGTCGAAAACGGATGGCGGCGCACTACGTTCGGTACACCCGATATATCTAAAATCAGCTCTGTGGAGTTCCACGCTGACACGTGGGGCAACGGTTTTAGACTCTGGTACGACGGTGTGCGGTTTATCTTCCCAAGTGAACCAGTAATAGGCATTGCAAACGCAAAAGTGGCACGAGATAACAGCCGCGTGGACATAAGTGACGCAGCGGTATCGGCCGCGTGGCCAGGTGTTTTCTACATCCAGTCTTTCGATAGACATTCTGGAATCCGTGTCGAAAAAGCAGACCACACAATGGTAGCAGGTGCCACTGCCGATGTTAAAGGCTTTATTACCACAAATAAGGATGGTGAACGCACCATAGATGCTTCGTGGGCTGCGGTGACTGGAGAATTAGTGTCGGTCAAACCACTCTTTATGTCAGGAAAATCCATCGGTGGCAGCGATTACTATTTCATCGCTGGTACCGGTGCTGGCCAACGTGGTGTTGAAGGAGGCATAGGCCTGAATAACATAGGCCTTCTCATCAAAGCCAGTGGGGTGGTTGTCGATCGCGACAACTCGATCAATCCTTCCTGGTATATTATACATGATGGTTCACCAAACAAAACGACAAAGGTGATCGTCCAAGTGGGTACGAGGATTCCTCCAATCGGTACTTTTGTTACCGTTACAGGCGTAAGCTCGTGCTACAGAGAAGGACCACTCTTCTACTCTCGCATTCTTGCAAAGTAGATACTTGAATCTAGTTAACGCAGGCGGCATTCGTGCCGCCTGCGCCTCTATCTGCAAGCCCACGATCCTAGACGATTCCGCCCCTCTGTGATATAACTGTATTGGTAGAATCCTAACTTGCGATGAACGCTCGGACGATTGCCCGGGCGTGTTTTTGTGTTACATTTCAATACCACAGCGCTGTGGGCATCCACTCAGAGCAGAGTTTCAGAGGCTAGTCAATATGATCGATAACAGGAAGTTCCTCTCGGGGAATGAGGCCATTGCTCACGCTGCATATAAGGCAGGGTGCAAAGTGGCGGCAGCATACCCCGGCACCCCAAGTACCGAGATACTAGAAAACGTTGCGAAGTTCAAAGACCATATCTACTGCGAGTGGTCGGTGAACGAAAAAGTCTCTATGGAAGTAGCTATTGGCGCGTCGCTGGCCGGTGCCAGAGCGCTCACAACTATGAAACACGTGGGACTCAACGTTGCGGCCGATCCGCTTATGACCCTGTCGTACATCGGGACAAACGGTGGGTTGGTGATTGTCTCCGCCGACGATCCGGGGATGCACAGTTCCCAGAACGAACAGGACAACCGCCTCTTCGCTCGTTTTGCAAAAGTGGCGCTCTTTGAGCCATCAGACAGTCAGGAATCCTACGATATGACTGTCGAAGCGTTTGCGATTTCAGAGGAGTATTCCACTCCGGTTATCGTAAGGACAACTACGCGAATATCGCACGCTTCCGGCATCGTGGATCTTGGGGACTTCACTCCATTTCCTCCAACAGGAAGAGAGTACAAGAAGGATGTAACAAAGACTGTTACAGTTCCTGCTTTTGCCAGAGGAATGAGGGTGCAACTGGAGGAGAGACTCGCGAAAATCGCCGAGTATTCCGAAAACTGTCGGTGGAACCGAATGGAACAAGGAAGCCCGGAAATCGGCTTTATCACTTCTGGAGTGGCGTATCAGTATGTAAAGGAAGTCTTTCCTGAGGCCAGCGTTCTTAAGCTGGGTTTTACAAACCCAATTCCGAAACGGATGATCCGCGAGTTTGCAGCAAGTGTCAAGAAGCTGTACGTAATCGAAGAGCTGGAGCCGTACCTGGAAGAGCAGGTTCGTGCACTTGGAGTTCAAGTGGAAGACCACGAGTTGAAGCTCAACATAGGTGAGCTGAACCCGCTGCATATGCGGCAACTGCGATCTGAGATTCTGAAAGAGACGTACCCCGAACGGGTATCCAAAGGGGTGGGCGAGGGGCTTCCTGCAAGGCCTCCGGTGTTGTGTGCCGGTTGTGGCCACAGGTCGGTCTTTCAGGCGCTGCACAAGCTCAAAGTGACTGTTATGGGTGACATAGGCTGCTATAGCCTGGGCGCTTTCAAGCCTCTGGAATCGATAGATAGTATACTCTGCATGGGGGCCAGCATCGGCAACGCTTTCGGAATGCAAAAAGCTGGTTACTCTAATCGAACGGTAGCCGTTCTCGGCGATTCCACGTTCTTCCATTCAGGTATTACCGGTCTTCTGAATGTAGTCTACAACAAGGGTGTAACGACTGTAATCGTCCTCGACAACAGAATTACGGCTATGACCGGTCATCAGGACAACCCGGGTACAGGCAGAACGCTTATGGGAGAAACGACCGACGAGGCTTCCATTGAACGGATTGCAGAAGGAATTGGCGTAGGCCGAGTAAGAGTAGTCGACTGTTACGATATGGCAGCAGTCGAACAGGTGCTAAAAGAAGAGATCGACTCCCCGGAGCCTTCACTTATAGTTGCGCGACAGCCCTGTGTTCTTGGCGCCAGACTGATAACAACCAGGCAGTTTGTGGTCGATTTCGATACCTGTACGGGCTGTCGGGCATGTCTTAGGATCGGTTGTCCCGCCCTTGAACTTGGTGATGCCGATCCGGCAAAGCCCAATCTCAGAAAAGTGAAAATCAACCCGGTTCTTTGTGTAGGATGCAGTATGTGCGTGCGGGTGTGCAAATTCGATGCGATAAAAGAGCATAATCTAGAGGTGGCGGAGAATTGAAAAAGACAGTCAATATAGCGCTTGTCGGTGTCGGCGGACAGGGAATTCTCCTGGCCAGTGATGTTATCTCTCGCGCTGCTATGCTTGCTGGCCACGATGTGAAGAAGAGTGAAGTGCACGGCATGGCGCAGCGGGGTGGGAGCGTTGTAAGTCAGGTTCGCATCGGCGAAAAAGTGTACTCACCGATTATTCCAGAGGGAGAGACCGACTATCTAATCAGTTTCGAGCTTCTGGAGTCACTTCGGTACGCTGATACTGTGGCGGACGACGGCACTGCTCTTATCAACAAGCAGGTTATCACCCCTGTTACGGTCTCAAGTGGCCAGCAGTCGTGGGTGGAGGATATAGACCAAAGGGTTGCCAATGCGTATCCGAAGCGACATCTTGTTGATGCACTGCAGACAGCAAAGGACATAGGCAACATTCGAACTGCCAATATGATAATGACCGGTATGCTTTCCGCTCTGCTTGATATCGACGAAGCTGTATGGGCACGGGCTGTTGCCGAGCTTGTTCCTGCTAAACACCGTGAGGTCAACGTCAAGGCATTTTCAACGGGGCGAGAGACTATGGGGCGAGGCAAATCAGCGTAGTTTTGTCTTCTCCGTGGGTAACCTGAGAAAAAGAACTCACTGAATTGTGAGGTCATCACAGGGGGTATCCTATGAAGAAGTTGATGTTTTTAACTGCGCTGATGGCTCTTGCGCTATATTCTGTTTCATTTGCGGCTGAAGGTACTAAAGGCACGGTTTGGGTGTCCGACGGATCCGGTAACAGCGTAACTGTTATCGATGCCGCTAATAACAGAGTTGTCACCACACTTGAGGGCATCGAAGGTCCTCACAACATTCAAGCATCTCCCGACAATAAGACTATTTGGGTCACAAGCGGTCATATGTCGCGGCTTGTGCGGATAGATCCTTCGCATTACCGCATAACTGGTGTTGTCGATACTGGCAAGTCACCTGCACACGTGGTGGTTTCTCCGGATTCCAAACGGGTCTACGTTTCAAATGAAGTAGATAACACAATCTCGGTTATCGATGCATCCACTTTGGAATCCATTGCCCTTGTGACTGGTGTCAACCATCCGCACGGCCTTCGATTGAGCCCGGACGGCAAGAGGCTGTATGTTGCCAATTACGGTGGTGGCACAATCTCTGTTATCGATACGGGCACTAACCGTAAACTGACGGATGTAACGGTTGGAAAGCAGCCGGTGCAGGTGGGAGTCTCTCCTGATGGCAAATACGTCTACGTTAGTTTGGGAGGAGAAAATGCCGTCGCAAAAGTAGATACATCCGACTTGAAACTGGTTGAAAAGGTGGCTGTAGACAAAGGACCTGTCCAGTTGTTTGTGACTCCTAACAACAAGATCGTTGCTGTAGCAAATCAGGGGACGGAGGATTCGCCCAGCACCACCACATCACTTATCGACACTGCCACATTTAAGGTTGCTGTCACTTTAGAGACTGGCAAAGGTGTCCACGGCGTTGTTGTAGGAGCCGACAGCAGATTCGCTTACGTTACCAATATGTTCGATAATACCGTAGGCGTCATCGACATAACGACGAAGAAGCTCGTTGCCACTATTCCCGTGGGTAAAGCGCCGAATGGTATAACGTATTCCACTTCTGCGCCTTCACCAGCTCCTGCTGCAAAGATCACGTTAAATCTGCACGGTCATTAAATGATATTATGGAACTGTGGGCTCAGTGTATCTGTGCCCACAGTCTCTATTCTTCGACGATGTGTCCACTCAACCAGAATGTTCCCTGAACGATTCCGCCGACAGTCGGTTTGTTCGGCACAATTGAAGGGTCGATTACTACATCCAAAGTGTCGCCTTCAAGGTTAACAAGGGCGTGTTCGAACACGATTCCGGTGTGTGAGTTTGTTATTTCCTCGGTTTCTAATACTTCAGCCGCAAAATAGCCGGTTGCGGGCTGATGATCCACTAGAGGCCGGAAGAGTCCTGCACTAATGAAGGAGCCTGCCTTGAGCTTCAGTCTGCTCTTTCCGAAGTCGTATTCTCTCTTCTGCAGTTCTTCAAACGCATCAATTGTGTCGTAGTAGGTCACTTCCTCTGCAAACGCAGTTGTCTGCACCGAAATGACGGAAGGCAATTCGATGCAGTCTCTTACCAAATCGAAGTTTGGCACATCCACCACAAATGGGTATCTTCCGAACTCCTCAGGATTTTCTCCGGCTTCATCTGGTTTAGCCCACAGATACAGGCCGCCCAGCGCTTCGCTTCCACGATGTGGCCAGAGTTTTGTGATCCCAACCTTCATACGCCCGCTGCCTACGAAGTCCGGGATTAGTGAAACCAGATTGTTACTCTTTTCGATTGAGAGCCAGAGTGCCGCACCATTCTCCACCGGCCAATGAAAAAGATAACTGTGTTCCGTTTCATAACGCTTGCCGCTTTCATATACTATTTCAGAAAGCGCCTTAATGTCCTCCGGACCCGTTACGGTAAATCCAATATCGCTGAAATGACTCATTAATACCTCTGAAACGCTGATTATATAATTTTTAGAAAGTGGTTCCGAATACAAGGTCAACACGGTTTTCTTCACCGTGGGCAAAACCAAGCCCGAACGTGCCATACGAACCCGCATAAAACAGTCCAACGCCGGCACCAACACGAGGATGGAACCCGCGGTGTTGATTGAAACTGGTTTCGACGGAAGATGTGAACTGATACTCACTGCCCCAGGCATCTCCGACATCACCGAAGAGCACTCCAGTGAAAGACTTGCCGATAGGTTGCCGGTATTCCAGCGAACTCAGCATATAGTGCCTTCCCCAGAATCTGCCGGGAGTATAACCACGCAGCGCATAGGCTCCACCGAGAAAATACTGCTCGAAGAACGGAAGAGTCCCAGTCGATGTTCCAGCATCAAGCCGCACAGCGAGAACTCTGGGTCGTTTTGGAGTCTTACCCAGCGTAGATGCATCCGTGTCGTCGAGTGGCGTGAATCTTCGGAAGGTGCCGGTTAGCTTGCTTACAAATCCCGAACCATCGCTTTTCAGGTTTGCGTGCATCGGTTCCAACCCTGCGCTCCAGACGTGCCCTCTGGTCGGGTAGGCGCTGGAATCCCGCATATCACTGGTAATTGTGCTTGCTATGGCTGCTACTCTGGCATCGGCAGAAGTGATTGACGATGACATAGCCTCTGTCGGGAAGTTGCCCAGATGGACACTTTCGAACCTCGGTGAGATTGTAAGAGTCTTCCTGTTCAATACCGAACGAGTTACGGTAGCTCGCCCACCGATTCGCCTCTCGAAATAACTGCCGGATGAAGGCGAGCTCACGAGCGTTTTTCCAAATCGAAAGCTTGCTGTGTTGAATCCGCTCAAACCAAATGTTGAGGACGGTGATGCCAGGGGATCAAAGAAATCGAAGTCGAAACTCGGGCGTGTATCAACGCTGTTTACGCTTGCCGATAGTCTTACTCGTTGCGCACGCCCATTGAAGTTTTCTTCTGTATAGTTTAGTGCTCCAACAAAACCCCCAGCCTTACCGTAGCTTCCACCAAACGACCAATAACCAGTCTTTTCGTGTTCGGTTATGTGCCAAATAACCGCAATCTGCCCAGTCGCACCGATGGATTCTACGGTTGCCGACACAGATTCGAATATCCGTAGTGAGTTCAGTCTGTCAGCATCTCTGTTGAGCGCTGCAAGACTGTATACGTCGCCGCGTTTCAGCGTCAGGGTATTCTCCACAACGGACTCGCGAGTTCGCTTTAGCCCTTCTATTCTTACTTTACCAACAGCTATCTCAGTTATAGGGAAGGTCAGCACGCCAGTATCCTGTAATCGGGATACAATGTCGCTGCTGTCGATTGCTGCGAGGTATCCCCTGTCTTCATACAACCGTAGAATTGCACTTCTGGACTTTTCTATATTGCCGATTGTTGCCAGGACTCCCGATTTCAGCGGGATTGCTTCTGCGATATCGTCACTTGATACAACTGTATTACCAACAAACTCAATATCGTTGATAAGCTTGATTACCGTTGCCGGACTTTGTTGTGCATATAGTGCTCCGGCGACAGTCAATAGCAGGGCTGCTATAACTAATGCTATTTTCAAATCTCTCTCCATACGTCGACGTACTACCGTAGTAAGACGCTGCCAACGGTGTGCGCTTGTCCAGTTGACGGTATGTTCTCCACAATCATTCGGCTGGCATCACTGGACTGAACGCTGATATAATCCTCGAAATGACGTTGATCGAAAAGGTGGTATGTGAAAACTGATGTCGTCTTGATTGGCCAGGCACAGGTTGGCTCCGGAGAAGGGGCACTCGGCGGTCTGATTCTCGCTAACTTTCTGAGACTACTAGGCGAAAGGGAAGATCGTCCTGAATACATTATTCTGTGGAATGAGGGTGTGAGAATAGCTGCTGAAGGGTCGATTTGGATAGATCATCTTAAGCGGCTGGAGGAGATGGGAACACGAATTCTTTCGTGCCTCACTTGCATAGAATTTCTGGGTCTTGAGGGCAGTATAGCTGTTGGCAAGATTACTGGTATGCTGGAGATTCAGGAACTGCTGCTCACAAAGCGGGTGCTTACAATATAGTAGAAATGGACACCTCCGAGAGGTGTCCCTTAACTGCTGTTATACTGGTGGGGGAGGTGGTTCGTCTATTGGCCCACTATTGTTTGGAGGAGCGGGTGGTTCATCCAGGTCACCATTGCTCCCTGGAAATGGACTGCCCGGCGGAGCATCAAGATCATCTGCAAACGTCGTTACTGCTTTGGGTGCTTCTACTGATTGGTCAGCAGGTACAGTCAACTCGAACGACTGAATCCAAGCATCTTTTATGATCTTGACTATGTTGTTCCCGGCAGGAACGTTTTCCAGAAGGAACGATCCGTCAATATCTGAGACCGTCCACGCAAAAGACCGTTCAGGAGGCTCTATGGCTCGTCCTCTCGGAATATAAACTATGGCTCCTGCTACCGGTGTTGTGCCGTCGGGTGCATACACCGTTCCGCTGATGCTTCCGGTGGATGTAACGTGCGATGAGTCACCTCCTCCGCCACCGCACCCCTGTATCAAGAACGCAGATGCCAGAAACAGCAAAACAATGAGCACATTGCGACAATTGAGCATTACCCCCGACCTCCCCGCAGATTCACCATTATAGCACGTATGGAACTATCTCAGTCTACACAATAGATTATTCCACGCCTACCCAGGGATATGCGCATGTAACCAGCCTGCTAAGTTTGCTAGAATGACTTTGGCTGGTCAGAAGACAGAATACGAAACACGTGTAAAAATTGGTCTTGACATACGGTTATTTCGTGATATTATTCTGATTAGAGGCCATATCTGTCCAGCGTAGTACAGCCACAACACAAGGCCCGACAAAAAATAGGGAGGAGAGATAACCATGCGTTTATCATTTGTAGTCTTGGCGCTCGTGCTTGCGCTGGGAGTAGCCGCAAACGCAGAGCTCGTCTACGATTCTACGACAAGCCCATTCTTTACAGCTAGCGGCGGTATGGCTCGCGGACTTGACGATGGGTTTTTTGCTGATGGAGTAGGCGGAGTTCTCGTTGACGGTGTCAATTTTGCTTTCTATGTTAGTGGAACAGGGAGAGTAAGCTTTACTGCTCACTTGCTATTCTACGATACCCTCACTGAAGATGCCACACCGGTGAATAGCGATTACCTCGGAGGGTTCAGCATCAATGTTCAGCAGATCGATGCTGGGAGTATGTATGCTACGGGTATGGTCGACCTATCTGGTATGGGTGGGATTTTCTTCCCAGATAACGATTGGGCAGTAGACATTATCTTCACCGAATTGGGATCCAGCACACTGAGCGACCGCGTTACGATGGTGTTCGCGGCAGGCGACCCGGCTATTGGATACAACATACCGTTCTGCTGGTTTGACGACAATGGCGACGGTCTCTATTCGGACACGGACGAATGGGCCTACTTTGGTTCAGACTATGGTGCTCATTTCTATCTGCAGCTCTCAGGCACCGTTGTCCCAGAGCCCAGCAGTATGCTGGCAATGGCGGCAGGAGTGTTTGGATTGGCGGGAATGATTCGCCGCAGAAAATAGTCCGGCAGTCTTAAGATAGTTGTCAAACAGAGTTCTTCTAAGGGACCCCCATTTCTGTTGGGGGTCTTTTTTACAATTGTGCATTAACTTGACGGTGACAGTCGACATCAAATTGCCTGCTGGCGAGGAATTGTCGCCTCCGATGAATAAGTAGTGTGTGGCCGATTCACCGGTTGGAGAAAGGACAATGCTATGAGTGATTCATTTCATATATCTGCCGAAGTCAAGTCTGCACTGAATCGTGGCAAACCGGTTGTGGCTTTGGAGTCCACAGTCATTGCACACGGTTTGCCTGAGGGCAAAGGTATCGAGGCAGCCCGCTCTATGGTTCAACAGATCGAAAAGAACGGTGCTACAGCCGCGATTATTGCGATTATCGAAGGCGTGGTAAAAGTCGGGTTGACAGATGCCGAGGTTGAACGGTTGGCCAGCGCAAAGGATGTGCAGAAAGTCTCCACTCGAGATATAGCAAGCACAGTTGTATGGAAAAAGGATGGCGCTACAACCGTTGCAGCTACATCATTCATATCAGCTAGTGCCGGAATACCGGTGATGGTGACTGGTGGAATAGGTGGCATCCACCTGTTTGCCTGCGAAAACTGGGACATCTCAGGTGATCTCTGGGAGATGGCTAAGACTCCCTCCCTTATCGTCTGCTCCGGTGCAAAATCGGTTTTGGATCTGCCAGCAACGCTCGAATGGATGGAGAGTTTCCACATTCCAGTATTCGGGTTTGGTACAGAGCAATTTCCAGCATTTTACAGCCGCACTTCTGGGCTGACTGTTCCGTGCATCGACGACGAAGCAACAGTATCTGAGATGTATCTTGCGCGTTTGAGCTTAGGGCAGAGGAGTGCTATGGTTGTGGGAGTTCCCATTCCGGCGGAAGACGAAATCGATGTGAGCCACGAGATTGCACAGGCCGTAGCTGCTGCTCAGAGTGAGGGTATAACAGGTTCCTCTCTAACTCCGTGGATTCTCTCACGCGTGCAGGAACTCTCCGACGGAAAAGCTGTCGATGCGAACCTGGCACTGCTTGCAAACAATGCTGCTGTAGCGGCTCGGATTGCCGCCGAACTCGTTGGCAAGCAAGAGAAACGGATAGGGTTCAACGCAAGCCAATAGAAGTGTGAAAACAGAATAATTCGAATACAGTCATTCAAATCGCCTTGTGTTATTCTGCAAAATGAGGCACTTGCTGCTTGCATATCGCACAATTGAATCTTCCTCGTCAGCCTCGTCAAGCCAAAAATGAGCGGCGCACGTGCGAAGGCGGGTTGGTTTGCAGGTGAACTTTTGATGTGTTATAATCGACTCTAATGCCACCGTCATCGGATATGAAGTGCCGATTTGACGGATAGTGGCGTCTTTTCTGGGGGTCAGACGACATTGATCGATACCAGCGATTTCAGGAACGGTCTTTCGATTATCTACGATGGAGACCTGTTTACGATTGTTGAGTTCCAGCACGTTAAGCCGGGCAAGGGTGGGGCGTTTGTCCGCACCAAACTCAAAAACGTGAAGACCGGGGCGACTATCGAAAAGACGTTCCGTGCCGGGGAGAAAATGGATCAGGCTGTGCTAGAGCGCAAGCCAATGCAATACATTTACAACCAGGACGGCGATTACTATCTGATGGATCTCGAAAGCTTCGAGCAGACTCCTGTTCGCGGAGACCTGATCGGCACTCCGGTCAAGTATTTGAAAGAGAATGAACAGGTAACAGTTCTGATACACAACGAAGAAATCATCGGGGTGGAACTGCCGTTTACTGTTGAGCTCGAAGTCTCAGATACCGATCCTGGTGTCCGTGGTGACACAGCTTCTGGCGGTTCAAAACCAGCTACACTCGAGACAGGCGCTGTAATTCAGGTTCCATTCTTCATAAACATTGGTGACAAAATCAGAGTGGACACGCGAACCGATGCCTATCTCGAGCGTTCAAAGTAAGGGGCTAATGCCCAAGGTGGCGTAATATGGCACTCAAGCGCCGTGAAGACCGCAGTTCATTCGCAGAGTTCTTCGACGCATTGACCGCTTTTGGTATGGGTGTCGGTGGCGTTGCATTCGCTATCCTCCTGGGTTACCTGGGCTATCAGTTGGGCTCGAAGACCGGCTTGCAGGGCACGCTGACGGGGATGAATGCCGCCGAACAAGCCTCAGCACTTAATGGCATCGCTATTGCGTGCAGGTTGCTTGGGCTGGCGGGTGTCATCGCTGGTCTGAGCGCGCTGCTGCGATTCTACGCCGAGGAACTGGTTGGTTATCTGCTTAGTTTCCTCGGCGTGCTGTTGTACTTTGGGGCATCGCCGCTTCTTATGGGCTTCGATGCCGGTCAGGCTGGCGTTTCATACACTCTGGCGACCAAAATGGTAGCTAGGTATATTCAATTCTCCGGAATGGCGTTTATGGTGCCCGGAGTCTTGATTATACTGCGGGGGCTTTTTGTCAGGGTTACCAGAAACCTCAGCGATGCTCGAGCAGCAGAGGCCGAGACCGATGGCGACAAGCAGCAACCCCGAATGTACGCCGGATGCTGGCAGACTCCATACTGCCGGGCGTATGTTCGTAAAACCTGTCCGCGGTTTTTAGAGCACAAGAACTGCTGGCGGGTAAAATCTGGCTGTATGTGTGATAACTCAATAGTCGAAAAGGCTGTGATTGCACACGGCGGGAGCCGCGAGTATATTAAGGAGCTGAAGTATCGAGTTCCGGGTGCTGCCGGCAGGAATGACGTGCTTACTCCAGCTCAGAAACGGGCACGTTGTCGAACTTGTGTTATCTACGAATACCATCAGAAACAGAAATATAAAATTGTTACACCGATTGCGGTAGCTGCTGTTGTAGCTGTTATACTTTGGTACTCATCTGTCTTTGCGAAGATTACTGTTGGCCTTGTGCATTGGATAGACGGACTGATGTCACGTATATCCTTCTTGCCACAGTCTGCTGCTCACGCGCAGAATACCGATGTGCCGCAAACTGTGATTGTGGTGTTTATCGTGTGGTTGATAGTCATGGCGGTCAGCTATACGCTCAGGCTGCTGGATTATCTTATCTTTAAGCTTCAAATATAGGCATAGGAAGACTGTGTTATGGATATCAAGCGAATCGAAGCGCTGATTAAGGTTGTGAGAGAGTCAGAAGTGGCCGAGATCGCCATACGAGGCAACGACTCGGCTGTGGTTGTGAGGAAGTCCCCGAAGAATGGCGTGTCTGCCCAACCTAAGAAGGCTACTCAGGCGAAAGCAAAGCCGAAACAGGCCCCCAAGCCAGAAGTGCCGGCACCAGTGGTTACCGCGCCTATGGTTGGCATATTCCATGTCACCGACGGCACTATTGCCAAAGGAAGCATTCTTCCGTATGGACAGGTTGTTGGCGCTATCGAGTCTATGAAGCTGATGAATGACGTTTTATCGACTGTTGAAGGCGAAGTCGATGAGGTTCTTGTAGAGGACGGAATGCCGGTCGAGTTCGGCCAACCACTCTTCAGACTGAAGCCAGAGCAACGGGAGGCTTAGTATGTTCTTAGCGCTTAGAAACGAGCGGGGAAACTGGTCGCTGATAGGTCTGCTCGTAGCTGTGGCTATTGGTGTGGGGATTATGGCTTACTTCCTTATGCCTGGTTTGCTTGGCAGTGGCACTGCTACTGGTAATCAAGCTGGCGAACAGGGGATAGTAGAGACTAAACCAGGGCAGACCGTCGTGGGAGCCTCAATCGACCAGGGAAAAGCGACTCAGTGTATGTCTAACCTGCGTCAGATAAGGGAGTGGATAGTATATACCAAAACATCAGGGGATCCACTGCCTCAGACGATCGAAGATATGAAACTTGGAAGTGCGGCCCGCTGCCCCGTTAGTGGTCAGCTTTATCAATACGACCCCAGTACCGGTGAAGTAAAATGCACTACGCCGGGACACGAAGGGCTGTAGGAGTTGCCTGTGTTCAAGAAGATTTTAATTGCAAACCGAGGCGAGATCGCCGTTAGAATTATTCGAGCCTGCCGTGAGATGAAAATCGCCACTGTTGCGGTTTACTCCCAGGCCGATGCCAATTCTCTTCACGTCAGGCTGGCTGATGAAGCCGTATGCGTTGGCGCTCCGCCGAACAAAGACAGCTACCTGAATATGCCTAATATCATTAGCGCAGCTATGATCACTGGTGCGGAGGCTATTCACCCGGGATACGCGTATTTCTCGGAGCAGCCCAGCTTTGCTGAAGCCTGCGAAGCCTGCAACCTTGTCTTTATAGGTCCCAGCGCTTCAGCAATCGAAAAAATGGGAGACAAAGCCAAAGCTCGCGAGATAATGCAGAATGCTGGAGTTCCTGTTATTCCCGGCACCAAAGGGACTGTCGATACTGAACAGGACGCATTCCGAACAGCGCAGAAAATGGGCTATCCTATACTCATCAAGGCTGCTTCAGGCGGAGGTGGACGCGGAATTAGGCTGGTGCAGAACGATGAAGAGTTGGTTACCGCTTTGAAGATGGCAAAAGCTGAGGCCGAAGCTTCGTTTGGCAACCCGGATGTCTATATCGAAAAGTACATCGAGGATCCCAGGCACATCGAAATCCAGGTGCTCGCCGATCGGCACGGACGCTGTATCCATCTTGGCGAGCGTGAGTGCTCCATTCAGACGGCAAGACATCAGAAGATGGTTGAGGAATCGCCTTCAGTTGCTCTTTCTCCAGCACTTCGACAGAAGATGGGTGAAGCTGCAATCAAAGCAGCTCGTGCAGTCGATTATTCTAGTGCAGGGACAGTGGAATTCCTGCTTGATGGACAGGGCAACTTCTACTTCATGGAGATGAACACCCGAGTGCAGGTGGAGCATCCGGTAACCGAGGCTGTTACGGGAGTCGATATTGTGCGCGAGATGATCTGCATTTCGAGCGGCGAAAAACTCGACATCAATCAGAAAGATGTACATTTGAACGGGCACGCGATCGAGTGTCGCATTACTGCTGAGGATCCGGAAAATAACTTTGTGCCTTCCGTTGGCAAGATCAGCAGTTTGGTGCTTCCTGGAGGATACGGGGTTCGTATGGATACTCATATGTATGCCGGTTACGATCTGCCACCGTACTACGATCCTCTGCTCGCCAAACTGATTGTTTGGGGAAGTGATCGCAACGAAGCCATTGCGCGGATGACTCGATGTCTGGGCGAGATGGAGATCGGCGGCATAAAGAACAATATTGAATTCCACAAGAAGATTATGGGGAATGCGTTTTTTCGAAAAGGAGATCTGTCCACCAATTTCCTTCGCAGAAGGATGCTGAGTGCGGCAGCGTAATGCAAAAGGCCAGAAGAGCCGCCAGAGAACTGGCGCTGAACATTCTCTATCAGGTAGATGCTGCCTGGATTCCTGTTGAGGAAGCCATCGAGACGGCAAGAGAAAACGTTGCAGCCGATGCCGAAGTATTTGACTTTGCTGAAATGATCGTAAGAGGCGTTGCGAGCGAAGTAAGCGACATAGACAAATACATCGGTCGGTTGAGTGTCGGTTGGCCTCTTGCCCGTCAGCCGGTTGTCGACCGAAATGTGCTGAGGATGGCTATCTACGAAATGACCCGAGTCGAAGCCACCCCGCTGATAGTCGTTGTGAACGAAGCTGTGGAAATTGCAAAGAAGTTCAGCACTGAGGACTCGGGTAAGTTCGTTAATGGTGTGCTGGCTGCGTATATGCGCGAATTGCCAGAACGCAAACCCGCCGAGGAGACATCGTGACCCACGAAGAAATCAACAGCTATCTGAAAGAACGTAAGAAATGGATCGACGATGCACTCGACGAGTTTCTGCCTGCCGCAGAAGAAGAGCCGACAATAGTCCACGAGGCTATGCGCTACGGCGTCTTGAACGGTGGCAAGCGTATTCGTCCGGTTCTGACGATAGCTGCTTGCGAGGCTGTTGGTGGCAATACAAGACACGTGATGCCTGCGGCCTGTGCCATAGAGTGCATTCACGCGTTCTCACTCATCCACGATGATCTGCCGTGTATGGATGATGACGATTTGCGAAGAGGAAGGCCGACTTCGCACAAAGTTTATGGAGAGGCTATGGCGCTTCTAGCTGGCGATGCTCTCTTCTCACTCGCTTTCCAACTGATAGCCCGCGTTTCTGCAGATGTTCCTCGGGAAAGAGTATTGGATACTTGGCGACTGATCGCTTCGGCGGCTGGCACAAGCGGTATGGTCGGAGGACAGGTGATGGATATGCAGGCACAAGGCCAGAGAGCGAATCTCACCACAATTGATGCTATTCACCGCCGCAAGACAGGAGCGCTTCTTGAGACCTCTGTAGCCGTCGGAGGCTTGCTGGGAGGCGGAACGGAATCGCAGGTAGATGCGCTGTCTCGGTACGGCATAAATATTGGGCTCGCTTTTCAGATTGCTGATGATATCCTTGACATTACGGGCGATGCACAGAAGATTGGAAAACCCGTTGGCAGTGACCTGAAATTTGATAAATCTACATACCCCAGCGTCCTTGGTGTGGAAGGCTCAAAGAAGCGAGCGAACGAGGCTGTAGCAGAAGCGTTTGAAGCACTTGCCATCTTCGATGAAAAAGCCGAACCTCTCAGGCTGATTGCGCGGTTTGTTGTGGAGCGCGATACATAGCCCTCGTCTTGACACTGAACCGGCAGCAGAGAAGGAGTATTTGATGGATATCAGGCTGGTTTTGCTCGCCGGAATCTACTTCGCGATAGCTTGGATGTGTTCTGCTGAAGCTAGTGACCTATCGCTTACACCTTGGCCGAAAAACGTGACAATGAGCTCAGGAACGATGCTCATCCCCAAGCAACTCACGATAACAGCAGTCGATGACGAGGCTCTAAGGGTCGCACGTGTCTTTGCGGAAGATTTAGAGGAACTTGGCTTTGCACCTGTCGTAACTAACAAGCCCTCGAAGTCCGCTCACATCAACCTAACAATGATTGATGATCCCATGCTCGACCGAGAGGGCTACAAGCTCAGTATTGCCAATGGGATAAGAATTGCAGCTCACCGGGAGACCGGTCTTTTTTTGGGAACACGCACTGCGCTTCAGATTTTCTCTTCTGGACCCGATGAGAGCTTGCCGAAGCTCTCCATATGGGACAAACCAGACTTCCCTTACAGAGCGCTTATGGTAGATACTGCACGGCATTTTCACTCTGTGGAGTTCCACAAACGTATGATAAAGAGGCTCGCCAGCCTCAAAATGAATATCTACCATATCCATTTTACCGATGATCAGAGCTGGACCCTTCCGAGCGACAAGTATCCAAAACTCCCGACCCCAAATCGATCGTATACGAAAGAAGAACTGAACGAGCTGGTTATATTAGCGGCGCACTATCGGGTTACTATTGTCCCCGAGATAGATATTCCGGGGCACTCCAAAGCGTTCACCAGTGCTCTTCCGGATACCACGTGTCGCCCTGGCAAATCTGGAAATGTCATCTGCCCCAGTTCAGAGAAAGCAAGACAGATATTGGAGGACTTGATCTCTGAAGCAATGGACATCTTCCCCGGGCCGTTCTTTCACATTGGAGCGGATGAAGTTGACACAAAGGGCTGGTCGAGTTGCTCGGAGTGCAAAGCTCTGAAGAACCGGGAAGGCTTCTCAGATGACAGCCAGCTTTACAATTACTTTATCAATCGTACGGATGCTTTTGTCGCGTCGCACGGCCGCCGGACTATAGTCTGGGAAGGCTTTCGCCCGGCAACCCAGCCTGTCGTAAACAAAGGCATAATCGTCGAACAGTTTGAAAATGCCTATGCCCAGGCGTTGGAGTATGTTTCAGAGGGATACGATCTGATAAACGCCTCCTGGTCGCCTCTATATGTGGTGCAGAATAGGGCAAGTTCAGCAAGCACAATTCTAGGCTGGGAGCCAACTCTATTTGGCAGGAATCTGCCATCTGGACTGCAGAGTATCAGCGAAATGACGAAGATCGAGCCGACTGATAAGCTGAGAGGTATATCTATATGCTCATGGGAGAATACAGAAGCGGCAGAAGAACCTATTCTTCTTGGCATCGGCACTTCACCAAGTGGTTATGTATCCGCTGAGCCCCGACTCCAGGCTGCGGCAGAGCGTGCTTGGACAGCAATTGCCACCAAATAGTGATCAGTGTCTTCTCATACGTTAGTGTTCTTTGGTGGAGAACATCGGAGCAATCCATCAACACTAGGCTCTGCTATTCCGAGCTCCGTAATAATGCCCCTGATATATTTCGCCGGGGTGACATCGAACGCAGGGTTTCTCGCTGAGGCTCCTGCAGGGGTAGTGCGGACGCCAATTATTTCACCGGAAGGTGCCATACCTCTTGTAATCAGCACTTCTTCGGCACTTCGTTCTTCGATAGGTATGTCTTCTCCGCACGCGGTGTTCTGATCTATTGTCGATGTTGGGGCGGCCACAAAGAAAGGTACACCCGTCTCTTTCGCAAGAACGGCCTTCTCGAAGGTGCCAATCTTATTTGCCACATCTCCGTTTGTCGCTATGCGGTCGGCACCGACTATTACCAAATCGACCTCTTCCCGCTGCATAAAGTGTCCTGCAGCGTTGTCGGCGATTATTGTACAGTCGATGCCTTCATTCATCAGCTCCCACGCTGTGAGGCTCGCCCCCTGGCCGCGAGGTCTGGTTTCATCAACATAGACAAAGACTCTTTTGCCTTGTCGCTTGGCATAGTATATCGGCGCCAGTGCACTTCCCCAGTCCACAAGCCCCAGCCAGCCGGCATTGCAGTGAGTAAGTATGTGCATTCCGTCTTCTATAAGTTCGGCGCCATACCTGCCAATAGCCTCTCCGGATTGCGCGTTCTCGTCGGCGATAGCCTGGGCTTCCATAGCTGCGGCAGCTCGTGCCGCTTCGACGCCCTCGGCGCCTTGAACTGCAGCCACGACTCGGTCGATTGCACGAAAGAGATCCTGAGCAGTTGGCCGAGTAGAGCGCAGCCTCTCAGCTCCCTCGGCGACGTAAGATGCAAAACCAATTCCATCGGGAGCTTCAAGGGCAGCCTGCGCCACCCCATATCCTCCAGCGGCACCAATTGCTCCCGCACCTCGCACCGTCATATTGCATATCGCTTCAGCCGTCGCCCGATGGTCGACCATATCCACTATTCTGAAGAAGTGCGGCAGCGCAAGTTGGTCGATCATCCGCACAACAGATCCTTCCATCCATATCGTGCGATACGGTTTGCCGCTTACTATCATCGGAAGTCAAGCTCCAGAGAACGAATTAAGGCTCAGTGGTCTGATCGTGTTTTTCCGCCCTCATCTGTGGGAAAAGCACAACGTCACGTATAGAATCCTGACCAGTGAAAAGCATAACCAGCCGGTCGATTCCAATTCCAAGTCCACCTGTGGGAGGCATGCCGTATTCCAGCGCGCGGATGAAGTCATCATCCATCGGATGCGCTTCTACATCCCCGGCATCTCGCCTTGCAGATTGCATAACAAACCGCTCGCGCTGGTCGATTGGGTCGTTTATTTCCGAGAACGCATTTCCCGTTTCTTGGGCGCCGATATAGACTTCGAACCTTCTGGTGAGTTTGGGGTTTCCTGGCACCTTCTTCGCAAGCGGTGAAGTCTCTATAGGAAAATCAGTAATGAACGTAGGTTGAATCAGCTTCGGCTGAACAAAACGCTCGTGAATCTTCTCGATGATTCCACCTACCATATCCTCGCCCTCGGTCGGAATTCCGAGTCGCTCCAAAGCTGTGTGCGCTGACTCGAGGGTGTCGAACTCCTCGGGTTTCACGCCAGCGTATTTTTCTATTCCTTCCAGCATTGGAATCCGGGGCCACGGCGGAGTAAAATCGATCTCCTGTCCCTGGTACACTATTTTCGGCCCACCACAGATGGTGTTGCTTATGTAAAGGAACAGATCCTCAACGAGTTTTTGCACGTCCTCCAGATTCGCGTATGCTTCATAGCTTTCCAGAAGTGTAAACTCCGGGTTGTGACGTGTAGAAAGCCCTTCATTTCTGAATACGCGTCCGATTTCGTACACCCGTTCAAGTCCACCGACGACAAGTCTTTTCAGATAGAGTTCCAGCGATATTCGCAGGTGGAATTGATGATCGAGCGCATTATGATAGGTAAGAAATGGCCTTGCCGCTGCTCCTCCGGCGACAGATTGCAAAACGGGAGTCTCGACCTCAAGATAGTCGCGACTGTCGTAGAAATCGCGCACGGCCTTTACAATGCGACTGCGCTTAACAAATGCTTCTTTTGATTCCGGATTTACAATTAGGTCTACGTAACGCTGGCGGTAACGCTGTTCTGTGTCGGTGAGTCCATACCATTGCTCATCCCCTTTCTGCTTGCCGAAAGGTGGAGGCCTGAGCGCTTTTGAGAGCATAACTACGCTCTTTACATGGATTGAGACTTCTCCCGTGCGGGTTCTAAAGACAAAACCTTCGGCTCCGATAAAATCGCCAAGATCCATCAGATGAACCACTTGATAATCTTCGCCAAGGTCGTCTTTTCTGAAGTAGAGCTGGATCTTTCCGGATCGATCCTCTATGTGGACAAAGCTCGCCTTGCCCATCTCACGGATCGCTGTAATCCTTCCGGCAACTGTCACCGTTTGGTTTTCTAACTCATCAAAATTGCTATGAATCTCTTCAGCAAGGTTGCTGCGCTCGAAGCGTTCTATAGAAAACGGATCTTTGCCGATTTCCCTCAATTCGTTTAGTTTTGTTGCTCGTATTCGCACAGGTTCTTCGTCTTGCTCATATGGCAGGTTCACCACTATCTGTTCCTCCTGCAATCCTATAAATGCACAACAAGGTGGGAGCGTGAACGCAGAATTACCACGTTCACACTCCCACCTTATGGATTTAACCTTGGTTTTCCTCTACTATATCCGATTTACGTCGGTTATGAGACCTGAGAGACTACTTGCGTATTCCGATAATCTCGTATCGGGCCACACCTGCGGGGATCTCAACCTGAACTTTATCTCCCACTTTGCAGTCCATCAAAGCTTCGCCTACCGGTGACTCGTTGGATATCTTGTCTTCAGCCGGATTAGCCTCAACACTGCCAACTATGTGGTATTCCCACTCGTCGGAGGTTTCGAGGTCGCGCACTTTGACGATGCAGCCAATTCCGACGCGGTCGGTAAGCACGTCATCGTCCTCCACCACGTGAGCATGCATCAGGATCTTTTTTAAGTCTTCGATCTTGCCTTCAACAAAGGCCTGCTCGATCTTGGCATCCTCATACTCAGCGTTTTCGGAGAACTCTCCAAACTGCTTAGACTCTCGGATTCTCTCTGCAACACGCTTTCGATGAACAGTCACCAGTTGCTCGAGTTCATCCTCTATCTTCTTAAGCCCGCTCGCGGTTAAGACAATCTCTTTGTCTGTCTGCATAGGACTTCACCTCTCGGTCTGGTCTTCCAGTATTAACAAACCAAGCACTGGCCGAAACCAAATCATAAGTCGACCAGTGCCTGACAGAACGTTTCCTACCGATTCGCTAGGATTATACCATACTCATATTAAGCTCCTACCAACATTTTTGCTGGTGAAACCTAAAAATATGTTCTGCCATCGTTGTTCATCTCAACTGTATGACGACGAAACAGGTGAAAAAGATTCACAAAAGCTCAAGATTTCTTGGGTTTTTCTGGGAAAAGTGCAAAATTAAGGGGCAAATGTGCACCCGTGCAGCAGTTTTGCTGCGCTGTTGCTGAAACGCCCCTTGACCCAGTCCGCTTCTCAAGCTCTTGTTCGCGGGGGCTGAAGACGTAAGCTTGCAGGAACGCCACCACTACGAGCACTACTGTCAGTATCATAAGAAAAAGACAGCAGCCCCGTCCGCCTCTCGGCTGTCCTGGCCCTGGAGGGCGAACACTCGGTCCTCTGCGCTCAGCACCGGACATTCTACGCCGCATCTGACGGCTAAACAACATCACTCCTGTAGATTCAGAATAAGCCATTAGATCTGCTTTCTATGTGACATCTCAGCAATTGAGGAGCCACTTCTGATTTGCTCTGCTTGCAGCCAATGCACCCTACGTGCTAAAACTATAGGGAGTACGGGCCGCTTCATGTTATTACCACGAGGCAGCGCCCGAAAGCAAGAGGTAACCGCATGAGTATTGACGCAAATCGAATCGCTGAAGAGACACTAGAGAAGTATCGCGACTTTGTTAACCCCGCTATGGCCAACCTGCTCAAGTTCGGTGGGTTTGCAGTACCCGAAAAGGATTCGCACGGCGTCTACATCAGAGACCACGCCGGCAACGAATACCTTGACTGCGTCGGTGGCTATGGAGCGTTCAGTCTCGGGCATCTGCATCCGAAGGTTGTTAAAGCCGTAAAAGACCAACTCGAAAAAGAGGCACTCAAGAGTCACTACTTTATGTCTACAGAGCTTGCGGATCTCTGCGAACTGCTTGCTAAAGTTACACCTGGCGATTTGCAGTATTCGTTCATCTGCAATTCTGGCACCGAAGCTGTTGAAGGAGCCCTCAAAGCCGCTCGTATCCACACCGAACGCCCCGGCTATGTGGGAACCATTAACGGATTCCACGGCAAGACCTACGGAGGACTGTCGGTATCCGGCAGAGATGTCTATAAGCAGCAATTCCACCCGCTTCTTCCAGGTGTTAACCACGTGCCGTTCGGTGACACCGATGCGATGGCGAAGGCGGTGGACGATACAACTGCGGCGGTCATTCTGGAGGTCATTCAAGGTGAAGGTGGAGTCAATATGCCTCCAGACGGATACCTCTCAGACGTGCGGCAGATATGCGATGAGAAAGGCGCGCTGCTGATTCTCGATGAAGTCCGAACGGCTTTTGGCAGAACAGGAGCAATGTTTGCAAGTGAACACTACGGAGTTGTCCCCGATATAGTCACTATGGCGAAGGCGCTCGGTGGTGGCGTAATGCCCGTTGGAGCCTTCACCGCTAAAGCCAAGATTTGGGATTCACTCTTTGGCAGCAATCCAATGCTTCACTCATCCACATTCGGCGGAAACCCTCTGGCCTGTGCTGCAGCAATCGCGGCGATAAAGACGACTATCGAAGAAGATCTAGTAAGCCGTGCCGCCAAAATGGGCGAGACAATGCTTTCTCGCTTGCGGAGCATCGCCTCTCAGTATCCGGAGTATGTCAAGGAAGTTCGCGGAAAGGGAATGCTTGCCGGTATCGAGTTTGTTGTAGAAGACTATGCTATGTTAGTCATTTCTGTCTGTGGCAGTGAAAAACTGCTTGTGGCACACAGCCTAAACAACCCGAAGGTTATCCGCATTGAACCACCGCTAGTCATTACGCCGGATGAACTGGATAGAGCGATGAACATAATAGACAATGCAATCGCTGCGACTGCTAGAATGGTAGCCAGTTTGGGGTAATGGCCGGAGAGACAAAAAAAGGTTAGACTTGGCCGTTGAGCGGCCAGCCAAGCCCAACGAGGTAGTGAAAGGAGAAAAAGAAGCACTAGTATTATTACCAGGTTTTTTGTGTTTGTCAAGGGGTTTCTTAACGATTTTTACTCTATTTTACGGATGGAGCAATAGAATCGTCTGCATTGGGTTAGAAAACGGTTTCACAATCGCCACAGAAACCTAATCCAAAGGTTCAACTCTAGACATTGCTTTATACCAGTGTGCTATGTATAATCTGACGAGATGGGCGAGAGTCTGCCCGGAGAACACGCCGAGTCGCCTGCTTCTGTGGGCTCTTGGCTAATCTCCAGGTGCAGTCCGATAATGCTTGTTGTTTGTAGAGAAATACCCCTAACCTCGATATCACTATGGCCAGGATACTCGTAGTCGACAAAGATCCTAACTGCAGATTGACGATTAGAGAATTGCTCGAGAGCATGGGGCATCGCGTAGTCGAAGCTGAAGATGGCAAGAAAGCCATCACCAACGCCTGTTCCTATCCGCTGGATCTCGTTATGCTCGATATTGATCTGCCGAAGCTGCAGGGTACCAGGGGAATAAAGACAATCCGTGACGAGTGCTCGGACTTGCCGCTGATCATTACTGCGTCACCCTCCAAAGTCGACACAGCCGTCTCCGCAATGAAAGTCGGTCTCTGTGACTATCTCGTAAAACCGCTCAATATGTTGGAAGTCAAAGCACGAGTGGAGCGCATTCTGGATCATAGCAGTCTTTTGGCTCTTAACTTGCGCTTGGTGCGCGAGCTATGCAGTCAAAACGGGATGAATCGACCGATTGCAGCCGACCCCGCCACGAAAGAGACTCTAGCCGCTGCAGAGCGAATCGCACAGACGGATTTGCCGGTTCTTATCTCGGGCGAAAGAGGGTCAGGCAAGGAGTTTGTTTCCCGGGTTATTCACCAGGAGAGTATTAGATCCGAGAGTCCATTTGTTAAGGTGAATCGTGCCAATTCTACCCAGTCATCCTTTGTGCGAAAGCTGTTTGGCGAAGAGAACTGTTCTCCTACGGGCGGTCGCCCAACACCAGGATGTGTTGAGCTTGCCGATGGTGGAGTAATCTTCATTGCCGAAATATCAGAAGCCTCACGGGATGCACAGTCCAGACTGTTGCGGCTGCTACGCGAACACAGATTTGAGCGAATTGGAGGCATCGAACCTATAGATTGTGATATCCGGCTGATTGCAGCTACAAACGCCGTTCCTGAGGAGGCGCTGGAGAACGGAAAAATCGACCCGGAACTGTACGATCTGTTTCGTCCTTCAATGATCTCCATCCCTCCACTCCGTGACAGGCGCGACGATATTCCGGCATTGGTAGAGTACTTCATAAAAAAGGCATCTGCAGAGTTTGGCAGGTCTACCGTGAAGATCGCAGAGACTGCAATGGCACAGCTTCTAGACCTCGAATGGAAAGGAAACATTCAGGAACTCGAATACCTTGTAAAACGTTCGGTTCTGGTTTGCGATGGAGACTGCATTCAGCCGACGCATCTGTCGATATCCGGGAGCGCTTCCTACGCCAGGCGAAAGCTGCACAGTCAGATGAAGTCTATCCGTGAAATCGAGCGCGAACATATTCGCAGAGTCCTCACTCACTGCAATTGGAACAGATCCTTGGCTGCCAGTATCCTCGAAGTCGATCGCAAAACTCTTCGCAGCAAGATTCGTGAGTTCGGCCTGGTGCCTCCCGACCAAGCATAATTGATCTGCAGCATATTCCGCCACAACTGTCGTCTTAGTAAGGTGTATAGCAAGGACCTGGTTTGACGCAAGCATATCCGAGACTTATAATCAGAATGCAGCCAGAGGGCTGTGGAGTAGCATCAGAGTATGAGCCAAACAAGATCGACCCAATCGGGCAGAGGACGCATCAGAAAACGGCACAGCAAGTTGAGGAAGCTGGTTCTTTGGCTTCAGGCCGCTGTCTGTCTGGCGTTTGCTGTCGGCATTGGCGGTATTGTTGGTGTATTCATTAGTGTATCGCGTGACCTTCCGAAGGTGACGGGTTACAGCCCGCCGGAAGCAACCAAGATAATGTCGAGCGATGGAGTAGTGCTAGCCACTTTTGGCGAGCAGAACCGCGAGTTTGTCAGCCTCAAACAGATACCGGATAATCTCGAAAAAGCTACAGTTGCCATTGAGGATAGAAGGTTCTTCGAGCATTCAGGAGTTGATTTCAGAGGTGTTGCAAGAGCAATTTTCGTGAACATCGCTGGTGGTCATATGGCGCAGGGCGGCAGCACGATCACCCAGCAGCTTGCCCGAAACGTCTATTTGACTCCAAAGAAAGCACTGAGCCGCAAAGCGCGTGAGGCTGTGCTAGCTGTTATGATTGAGCGCAACTACACAAAGCAGCGGATTCTCGAGCTGTATTTGAATCAGGTTTACTATGGCTCCAGTGCTTTTGGTGTTCAGGCTGCATCAAAGATCTACTTCGGCAAGGACGTAAAGGATCTCACTCTCGCTGAATGTGCGATGCTGGCTGGTCTGCCTCAACGCCCTACATACAACTCACCGCACGAGAGCCTCAAAGATGCTGTCGATCGCAGAGACGTTGTTCTGAATACGATGGAATCGCTTCAGATGATTACTCCTGAAGAGGCCGATGCAGCAAAGGCCGAAGTGCCACGCATTGTCAAGCTGAAACCAGCCAGATTCCGCTCGAAAGCGCCGTATTTTACACAGTACGTGAAGAATTATCTGCACGATAAGCTCGACTACAACGACGATTTGATCTATCGGGGCGGGCTGATAGTTCATACATCAATGAACTATCAGATGCAAATGGCAGCGGAGAAGGCATTGGTCAAGGGTATCACACAGGCGCGTAAGTCCCGTCAGATCGACTCCGTTCAGGGTAACGGTGCTCTAATTAGTATCGAAGCAAATACGGGATACATCCGTGCGATGGTGGGCGGAATTGACTTCGAGAGCAAAACAGGAGGGCAGTTCAATAGAGCGGTACAAGCCTATAGACAGCCGGGTAGTTCGTTCAAGATATTTGTCTACTGCGCGGCGGCCGAAAAACTCGGCTGGGATGAAAATCATATAATCGAAGGTGGCACGTTCACCTATTCCGTGCCAGGTCAGCCTGTTTGGAAACCGAGAAACTATGACAACAAGGTTCACGGCAGTATGTCGATGCGTCAGGCTGTGGCTCGCTCTGTCAATATTCACGCTATCAGAACAGCTTTGGCAGCAGGTCTGCCGAGCGTGATAGACTATGCCCACGCAATGGGGATTACCTCAGAGATCGAAGCGTATCCTTCGCTTGCTATCGGTGGAGTAAAGGGTATCCATCCTATCGAAATGGCCGCCGCATATAACGTGCTGGCATCGAACGGACACTACGTGGAGCCGACCCCAGTAATCAAGGTTACAGATAGCCACGGACAGCTTCTGGATCAGATTCAACCAGACCCAAAGCCCGTGCTTTCAGAAAGGACTGTAAAAGTTGTTGACCAGTGCCTGCGGGATGTGGTTGTTGGGCGCGGTGGGACGGGCTACGCTGTGCAGAGCATCCCGGAGGCTCGTGGCAAAACAGGCACAACCAACGGTGATGTAGATGCGTGGTTCATCGGCTATGTTCCAGACAAAATGGTCACTGCTGTTTGGGCTGGGAATGATAATCACACTTCTATGAGAAACGTCTGGGGCGGAAATGTCTGTGCCCCGGTTTGGAAAGAGTATATGCAGGGCGCGCTGAAGGTCTATGCTAAGTACAAGCCCAACGAGACTACTCTTAAGCCCAAACCCGAAGTCGTAAAAACTGAGCCGGTAAAACCGACATCAGTTGACGACAATTGGCGAAACAAGAAAACAGAAGAGGATTCGGACAACTCTCAATATACTGAGAGCAATAAAGATGATACAGAGGATCGAGAAACCACGGAGGACAGTGCAACAGGCACTGTTAGAGTGAAAGTGTGCGATGAAAGCAGACATTTGGCAACACGCTGGTGCCCGTCGTGGCACGTGGTTTCGTTCGTCAAGGGCGATGAACCCACGACGAACTGCTCAATACACGGCCCCAGGGGACGAACAAGAACCGGCAGCGGAACTGGGGTCGAGCCAACTGATCTCAGATTGACGCCTCCTCCGCCTATTATTCCGGATCGTTAGTATATGTTGATTCAACAAGAAGACCAAAAAGTCGAGCGGAGCAGGATGAGAGCGCTCGCAGCGTTCGGTTTGGTGCTGTTCGCTGCTCTACTCGGAAGACTCTGGTATCTTCAGATAGCCATTGGAGAAAAGATGCTTGCGGACTCAGAGACGAATCGCCGCAGGCTTATTCGTGTACGCGCTCCTCGCGGTCTTATCCTCGATCGCAAAGGGCGAGTTCTCGCTACCAGTCGTCCCCAGTTTGTTGTGATGGCTATTCCCGAGATCATTAAGGCAAATCCCAAGGCTATGGATTCACTCTGCAAGGTGCTCGGTACGACGCACAACGAGCTCGAGCAGATTATGTCGAGAGACAGGGTAGCAGAACGTGCGCCGATAAGAGTGGCAATCGACGTTCCTCTCGATGTTGTTGCGAAAATCCAGGAGCGCAGGCCGATACTGCCGGGAGTGAGCGTCGAACTCGACCAGTTGCGCAACTATCCCGATGGGCCGCTCTGCGGTCACGTGCTTGGGTATATTCGAGAGATCAACCAGGAACAGCTCGACGAATTCCGAAAAGCTGGTATTACGCACTACAAACCTGGCGATTACGTTGGAAAAGCCGGTATCGAAAAGCAATACGAGACGGTTCTGCACGGTGAAGATGGCGGACAGGAAATAGAAGTCGATGCCAAGGGGCGCACCCGGCGCGTGCTCGACTACAAACCACCCGTACCAGGCTCCACAATTGTGCTTTCTATTGATAGAGATCTGCAGATAGCTGCTGAACGTGCGATGCAAGGAAAGACTGGTGCTGCTGCTGCGATTAATCCACAGACTGGGGAAGTTCTGGCACTCGTCAGTAAACCAGACTTCGACCCAAACGTGTTCGTCAAAAAAGTGAAGCTCGAAGACTGGAATAAGATCATCCAGAACAAGGCTCATCCGCTGCAGAATAGAGCCATTGGAAACATGTATCCACCAGGCTCCACATTTAAGCCGGTAACAGCAGCTGCCGCACTCGAAGGTGGTGTCTGTACTGCCAACTCCTCCACGCATTGCAGTGGGGTGGGATTGTACCGTCGCAGATGTTGGAAAAAACACGGACACGTGACCTTCACAACTGCTATATCGCAATCGTGTGACGTGTTTTTCTACGAGGTTGCCAATAAGCTCGGAATAAACAAGCTGGCTGAAATGGCAAGGGGATTTGGCCTGGGTTCAGCAACAAAGATTGATCTTCCCGAAGAGGTAGGCCGACCTAGCGAGACGAGAAAAGGCACTGTTCCCGACGAAGAATGGAAACGCAATTACTTCAAGAGTCCGGAGAACAAAAAGTGGTATCCGGGAGAGACTGTCATCTGTGCAATCGGACAGGGATATGTGTTGACCACACCTTTGCAGATGGCGTTGGTATGCGGCGCAGTTTCTACATCCGGCAGAATGTACCAGCCTCAGGTGCTAAAGGAGGTTCGCAGCTCCGACGGCAAGGGAAAAATCATTCAGTCGTTCAATCCAATCTTCACCCGTCAGGTGCCGGCGTCCAAAGAGACTTTCAAAGCAATTCAACACGGAATGCGACAGACAGTTGTAGGGCCGGGTGGAACTGGAAGGATTGTGGATCTCGAAGGGGTTGCAGTTGCAGGAAAGACAGGTTCTGCTGAGGTCAACGGAAAGAAACCACACGGCTGGTTCATCTGCTATGCCCCTGCAGAGAATCCACAAATAGCTATTGCAGTGGTGATTGAACAGGGGGGCCACGGCTCAACAAGTGCTGCTCCTGTTTCGAAGGCTATACTCGAAGTCTTCTTTGGCAAGACTGACGCCGCAGAGGTCAAGGTAAGCACGGAATACGTGCAGGGAGACTGATGATTGGCGCAAGAAGGCTCCTTCACTCCCTCAAAATGGGCTGCAATTGCAGCCAAACCTATCAACTGATATACTGTAGCCGTCTCTTTGGGGACATCTGCAGGAGGACTGGGCTGGTAAATGGCTAATATAGGATGGTTAGGGCGAAAGAAGAGCGCCAAGAAGCTTGCACGCCGCAGCGTTGATGCTCTTCCCGATGGTCTTTGGACGAAATGTCCGAAATGCAACGAGATTCTATTCAATAAAGAACTGGAAAAGAACCTGAGGGTATGCGGCAAATGCAGTTACCACTTCAGACTTGGTGCGTGGGATCGACTGGCTTTTACAGTGGACGAGGGGAGTTTTGAAGAGCTCGCTGAAGACCTCCGCACGTCAGATCCACTCGGTTTCCCTGAGTACCCGAATAAACTGAAGCGAGATGTAGCAAAAACCGGACTGCACGACCCGATGATTATGGGCACTGCTGCGATAAATTCACTCCCGATTGTTATTGGTGTAGCGGATTTTGGGTTTATTGGTGCAAGTATGGGGAGTGTTTACGGAGAAAAGGTTGTGCGTGCAGTCGAGACTGCAATTGAGAAGCGGCTTCCTCTTGTTATGTACTGTACGTCGGGTGGTGCAAGGATGCATGAGGGCATACTGTCACTTATGCAGATGGCAAAGACCAGCGCTGCAATCGCACGGTTAAATGAAGCGGGTCTACCATACATAACCGTGCTTACCGATCCAACTACGGCAGGTGTGCATGCCAGTTTTGCCTCAATAGGCGATGTGATTATTGCTGAGCCTGGTGCGCTTATCGGATTTGCCGGAGCTCGCGTAGCGCAGCAGGCGGGACTGATTAACCGCCCCGCAAACTTCCAGACTTCAGAGTTTCAGCTTGAACACGGGATGGTCGATATTATCGTGCCCCGTAGAGAATTGAGATCTACGCTTACGAAGCTGCTCCAATTCACCTGCAAGGAGGCCGCCAATGTCAAATAGCCCACTCAATATCCTGGATTTTGAGAAGCCCATCCTTGAACTTGAGGCTCAGATAGAAGAGATTAAGAGGCTTACCTCAGAAGAAGGGCAGGATCGCTCGGAAGAGATAGTTCAGCTCGAAAAGCATCGCGACAGGCTGCTTGAGCAGGTCTGCAGCAATCTTACCGCGTGGGACAAGGTGCTTCTGGCCCGCCATCCCAAGCGACCGTACACCTTCGATTACGTCAGGCTGATATTCGACGATTATGTAGAGCTTCATGGCGACAGACTCTTCAGCGACGATAAAGCGATGATCGGCGGAATCGGCGTTCTAGGTGGACAGCAGGTAGTTTTTGTAGGCCAGCAGAAAGGGCGCGATCTTAAAGATCGACAGTATAGAAACTTCGGCAGCGCAAAACCGGAAGGGTATCGAAAAGCGATGCGGTTGATGAAGCTTGCCGAGAAGTTCGGCAGGCCGATAGTCTGTTTCATCGACACTCCTGCTGCCGACTGCAGCGTCGGTGCAGAAGAGCGCGGAATCAGCGAAGCGATTGCCCGCAACCTTATGGAAATGTCGGTGCTGAAGGTTCCAGTGATAGTGGTAATTTTGGGTGAAGGAGGAAGCGGTGGTGCGTTGGGCATCGGAGTTGGAAACAAGATTCTAATGCTCGAAAACGCCGTGTATTCCGTTATTCCTCCAGAGGGTTGTGCTGCCATCTTGTTCCGTGATCCTAATCGCAAGATGGAAGCAGCGAAGGCTCTTAAGATCACTTCTCAGGATGCGCTTGAACTGGGTGTGGTCGATGAGATCGTTACAGAGCCGTTGGGTGGTGCGCATAGGAATGTCGAAATGACAGCCCGGAGCCTGAAGAGCTCGATACTACAGGCGATTGAGGAACTTTCAAAGCTATCTTCTGAGCAGTTAGCAGATCAGCGCTACGAAAAGTTCCGCAATATGGGAGCGTTCACTTCGGAGGCAGAACTGCAGCCAACATCGTAAGCGCTGTTTAGGAGACGGTCGCTGTAACGTGTGAGGTTAGCGGACGTCCAGATAATTTTGCAGGCGAGGCTCGCGAGTGTTTTTCAGAAAACCGCGAGCCTTGTTTGTATTACCAGTTGATGAATACAGTTTGGAGTAGAACGGCAGAAGCGCATATCAATAGCTCAAAAAACGAAAGCCGCCGAATAATGTTCTCTTTTGCAGAACTCGGCGACCTTGTCTTAAACGAGTTGCAGGTGATTCAATATCAACCGAACAACTCCAATATATGGTGGAGGAATTGTTGTCTCCGTAACAATCGTCAGCGAGGTACTCTCAAGACCCACAAGACTTTTGGGGCTGTGAACGAGAAACTTTGAAATGCTTCTCCGTATATTTGGAGAAGTATTACATCACCGATCGTTCGGCGATGTCCTTCATGATATCGTACATCTCATTAACGGTCCACTTGTCGCATTTGAAGTAGAAACTGCCCCTGTTGAGTTTGCCGTTCTCCTCGTTGTAAAGGTGAGTCTCATTCAACCTACCAAACATAGCCATCGTGCTCACTCTGTCCCGAATGGATGATTTTTCATCGAAATCACAGCCATATCCAAAGCAAACGAACGGGAATATCGATTCCCGCATCAAGGCCGTCCGAAGTCCGATAAGGTTCTTACCCAGCCTCTCTATCGCGTTGCCTTTCGCTTGTTTGGGCAAGCCCTTCTTCTGGCGTAAGTCATTCGTGCCTTGGTTCTTTACCTCGGCGATGAGAATAGGATACCGCAGTGGATCTTTGCTGGATCCCTTAATATAGAGAATGCCACCATCTGGACGTATAGAGCTAGTATCAAAGTGATAGTGGAACCCGGCATTCGGGTAGTAGTGTTTGAGTTCTCCCACAATGTCTTTGAGAAACCACTGTTTCTCGTGGACCAGTGTTATCTTCTGTTCAAACCTATCGTACAAGTAGTATATGACCTTGTCCAGAGCCTTGATGACATCGCTTTCCTGCTTCTTGGATGTTGCATTGATTATCGTGCCAGTGCGAAGTTTACTCAGTTGATCCTTCTTGGCCACAGTCATACCTCACTGAAAAACGGCAGTTGATTTTCGATGGAACGCTGTATTTCCGGGTGGGACTCAAGCGCTTTTTGTTCAGTTGCTAGTATCGCACTCATCAGTTCATCCACAGATGAGTGGCTTTTTCGTTGTGTATCGACAACCACAATGAACTCCACATTGATCGGCTTCGTGGAGAAACGTTGGGTACTAACGCGGTAGCGCTTGTACTCACACATTTCGATACGGACAGAGCCCCGTTCCACATTAGCGCGAAGTATATTCTCTAATGGGATAGTGCCATCAGTGCTGTAACTGGTCATAATGAAACGGGCGTTAAGGGTTTGTATTAAGTCGCGATAAGCATTCTCTGCTTCACCCTTGTAGTTATAGGCACTACGCCGTTCTGTGCGCCAATCTGTACGTATAGCCGATTTCGTGCCGGGGGTGATCGTCTTGCTCAATGTAGGCTTGTCCCACAATGTAACAGAGTTCAAGACGTGATAGTTACTACCGTATGGGTGCTGGTTGTACGGTGGGTCAAGGTATGCAACATCTACTTGTAGTTCTTCCGCAATCCTTTGTGCATCGCCACAGAAAACTTCATTGTTCAACTGATTGTCGAGTAAAATAGCTGGAGATAATTGAAGATCTCCTGCTATCCTGTAGAGAGCCGTCTGTGTTTGTCCACCCCAACCATTATGGAAACCCTTGAATACTCCGCTTGTATTACTTGTGTAACAAACCTGATAAAGAAGAGGTGCCAGCAGGCAAGCCTCTTCAGTATTTCCGATAATGCCTGCATCTTTCCATTGCTTTATCTGGTGTCTGATGGCATCTATGCGAACACCGTTCTTCCGCATGTAGAACATTCGATCAATAGCAACATCGTAGTTTACATCGTTGCGTGGACATAGATGCTCCGTGACCCAATCTACACGTGGAGGCAGATTGTTGAGAAGGTCAATTGCGGCTTGATAACCGCCTAGTGCTGTGAAAGGGGGCTCCGAATTGCACGCGATGTAGCAGGTATTGATCGCCTTGGCGTACGGTTCCCAATCATTAGCAATCACTCGATAGCCAAGCGTCTTTGCGAAGCGCGATACAACTCCACTGCCGGCGAACATGTCAAGAAGTGTGCCACCCGTTTCTGTATCAGTGTGTCGTAGTGCCCTGCCTATCAGATCGAGAAGTTTCCGCTTATTGCCAATGTATGGTATCAACTGGCCAAATAGATAATCCTTGGTATGTGCAGCAGCATGCCTTGTTCTGTCATAGCTCGCGTGTCGCACGGTTTCAGCGTCCAATATGCTGATATTCGAGTGCATCACAGCCAACGGTCCTCCATTCTACTTCGAGAACACTTGCACAAAGACAGCCTCCAGACGTCCATATGATACTGCCGACCAAGCAGGCTCGTCAAGACCGCGAGGTGTTGGATCCTCTGGACTAATCCAAAGAACTCAATGGACAAAACAGAGAAAAACCACCCGAAAGAGAACTGGTTGAGAGCGTTTTCTGGCAATGTTCGCCCCAACCGAGCCCAAAGAAGCGTGTCCTAGATTCAAGCCGTGTACAAAGCAAAACCACGCTCACATCGACACAACATGGGCGTGGTGCAGTTCATGTACATGAACAACAAGAGACGTTTAAGTCTCCGGTATGATGGTGGAGCCAAGGGGACTCGAACCCCTGACCTATTGCCTGCCAGGCAACCGCTCTCCCAGCTGAGCTATGGCCCCAAAAGCAGTTATACTATAGCACCCAAAGCAGCAGTCGTCAAGCCGTTGATTCAAGCAAATTGCGTCATTCTCCGGGGCGACTTCTAGTAGGCTTTTCCGAATACAGCCTGTTCAGTGGAATCTTTGCCGCAGTGGATACACTTACCGCTTCCGCCCGGCTGATCCATTGGAATGCATCTGCTTGTTGCTTTGGTTTTGCCCTTTATCTCGTCTTCACACTCTGTTTCACCACACCACCAGGCTATTGCAAAACCATCGTCAACAGCTGCTTCGAACTCTTCCCAGGTAGACGGGCAGTGAGTGTGCTCTTCTCTGAATGCCAGCGCCCTATCAAAGAGCGCTTTCTGTATCGTATCGAGCATCGACGGCATTTGCTCTTCGAGTTCCGACCACGGAACAAAGCTTTTGCCATCGCGCCCAGGAATGTCTCTGCGGGCGAGCACCATGCTCTCATTTGCGACATCTTTCGGCCCCACTTCTATACGAAGTGGAACTCCTCGCATTTCCCAGTCGTTGAACTTCCATCCTGGGGTAAACTCTTCTCTGGCGTCGAGCTTCACTCTGATTCCTGCCGACTTCAAACGCTTCTCCAAGCGCTCCGCCGCCTCCATCACCCCGGTGTGTTCCTGGTCGGTTTTGTAAATTGGGACAACGACCGCCTGAATCGGTGTGAGCCTGGGTGGCAACACCAGACCTTTATCGTCGCCGTGAGTCATAACAATAGCACCAACCATTCGAGTGCTGATACCCCACGAGGTTGTCCAGACGTGCTTCAGCTCGTTGTCTCTCGCAAGATACTGAATGTCGAACGCTTTTGCAAAGTTCTGACCGAGATAGTGGGATGTTCCGGACTGCAGAGCTCGTCGATCACCCATCATTGCTTCAATCGTGTAGCTCTCGACCGCTCCCGCAAACTTCTCAGATTCGCTCTTTCTTCCGGGAATAACTGGTATTGCAGCCTCATTCTGAGCAAAATCTGTATAAAGGTCCAGTATCTTGAGCGTTTCTTCTACCGCTTCTTCGGAAGTTTCGTGCGCGGTGTGACCTTCCTGCCAAAGGAACTCTGTAGTTCTCAGGAACAGCCGAGTTCTCATCTCCCATCGCACTACATTCGCCCATTGGTTGATGAGCACCGGCAGGTCGCGATAGCTCTCTATCCACTGAGCATACATATGCCCTATTACCGTCTCCGATGTCGGACGAACCACCAGCGGCTCTTCAAGTTTTTCTCCACCGCCTATTGTGACCACCGCAAGTTCGGGAGAAAATCCCTCCACGTGCTCGGCCTCTTTCTGAAGAAAACTCATCGGAATCAGCATCGGGAAATAAGCGTTGACGTGCCCGGTCGCTTTGAACCTGCTGTCCAGTGCGTCGCGAATGTTCTCCCAAAGCGTATATCCGTAAGGCCTGATGACCATGCAACCTCTTACCGGTGCATAGTCTGCCAGTTCTGCCTTCTGAACAATATCTGTATACCAGCGGCTGTAATCCTCGCTTCGAGGTGTAACGCCTTCAGCCATTAGATGGTTCTCCTTCGCTATCAGCTTCTACGTGGTATTCTATCGCTTTTCGATGTCATTCGGCAAATGCTTGAGCTCTAAGCGTCTTGTGCCCTCATATTCGTGCGGGTTGTAGGGTAGAGTGAATTCAAAAAGGCGACGCTACCAAGGTAACGCCGCCTAATAGAAGTCAGTCGATGCCGCTCAAGTTGACTACTAATCGCCATCAGTCAGCGAATCAATAGCTTCATCCACCGTCGCAAATGTGCCAAATACAGTATTCAGCCGGGTAATTCTGAGCATTCTATCGATAGCGCTGTTGCACGCCACCAGATTCACAGCTCCGCCCTCAGGACGCAATCGTTTCGTGGCCGAAAGAAGAGTTCCGAAGCCGCTGGAATCCATATAGGTGACTTGCTTCATATCGATAATCAGGTTCTTTTGGCCATCATTGATGAGTTCATTAACCGCTTCTCTAAACTGTGGAGCAGTATACACATCGATTTCTCCAACAACATCAAGTACTTTCAAGCCATTTGCTTCCCGTGTGCTCGTTTCGAGTCGGATTCCCTCCAAGGTTTGTCCTCCTTCCACCAATTGCGTTCTGCACTCCTGCTTTGAAGTATATAACCATCCAGCACATAAATCAACACTTTGTAGGAGGATGCTCTACAGTTTGTGTCGAACATTCAATAGCTACACATATCCAATGTTACTTCAGGAGGATGCTTTTGGGCTCTACACTCGGTTTGTCAGGCAAGAAAGTCGCCGCAATGCTCAACACCGTGGTGGCGTTAGCGTTCATCGCAGGTGCTGTATGTGCGGCTCCAACACCTTCAGCAGACTACAAAGCGATTGAACCCGCTATTTCTGCTGTAAAACCCGCTTTAGTTCGCATCTTCGTGGCCACTGTAGACTACTACCAGGGGCGAGAGATGAAATCGGAGGCTAGCGGAAGCGGTGTCATTATCAGCAAAGATGGTTATGTAGTCACAAACCACCATGTAGCAGGTTGGGCAAAGCGCTTAGTGTGCACTCTTTCTAACAAAGAAGAGGTCGAGGCCGATCTGATCGGAACAGACCCTCTTACCGATATTGCCGTCATTAAACTGAGACCGAACGCAGCGGTTAAGGAATTCCAGCCCGCTGTGTGGGGAGATTCCTCCAAACTGCGCGTGGGAGACCCTGTGCTTGCGATGGGTAGCCCTCTTGCTCTTTCTCAGTCGGTAACGCAGGGAATCATCAGCAACACAGAGCTTGTTCTTCCAGAAATCATGGGCGGGGGACTCAAACTCGATGGCGAGGATGTTGGTGCTCTGGTTCGTTGGATAGGGCACGATGCCAGAATATCTCCAGGAAACTCTGGGGGGCCGCTTGTTAATCTCAAGGGAGAGATTATTGGTGTAAACGAAATCAGTATTGGTCTCTCTGGTGCAATACCAAGCAATTTGGCACGGCAGATTGCAGAGTCCATCATCAAACAGGGCAAGGTCAGCCGTGCTTGGATAGGGGCAAATGTTCAGCCTCTTCTCAAAAGCAGCAGCGTCAAAAATGGAGTGTTGGTGGCTGGAGTAGTGCCAAAAGGACCTGCCGACGAGGCCGGACTGCAATCGGGAGACATTATAAGCAAGGTTGCCGCCAAAGCAGTTAATGTGCGCTTCGCCGAAGAACTGCCAGCCTTTAATCAGGTGATCGCAGCCCTCTCAATAGGAGCAGATGCTGAGTTCACAGTGCTTCGCGATGGCAAAACAACTTCACTCAAGATAAAGCCACAGGAACAGCCTATCGCTGAGCCCAGACCCCGCGAGATGAAGCAGTGGGGAGCGTGTGCGAGTGATCTGTCGCTCATCAAAGCCCGTTCGTTGAAGCGCAACAATTCCGACGGTGCACTCATTCGGAGTATCGGACCCGGCGGCCCTTGTGCCGATGCAAAACCTCCAATCGAACAGTCCGATGTGATTGTCGAGGTTGCGGGAAAACCGATCAAGAGTCTTCAGGATCTGGTAGATGTGACCGCCGAAGTTACGGAAGGCAAAACGGAGCCTACCCCGGTTCTTGTAGCTTTTGACCGAGGACAAGAGCGACTCATAACAGTGGTCAAAGTGGGCATCCGTGAATTCGAGGATCCGGGTAGAGAGGTTCGCAAGGCATTTCTCCCTGTCGGAATGCAGGTTATCACACGCGACATAGCTGAAGTGCTTGGCATCGCCGGAAAGATGGGTGTCAGGTTAACTCAGATATATCCCAACTCGTCGGCGGAGAAGGCAGGACTTAAAGTGGGAGATCTCATCGTCGCATTGGATGGCAAATCAATTCCTGCCAGCCAGCCTCAGGATACCGAAGTGCTGCCTGCGATGATACGGCAGTATAAAATAGGCTCAGAGGCTCAGCTTACTATAATGCGAGATGGGGAAGAGATCGCTGTTCCGATAGCTTTCGAAGAGTCTCCGCTTCTCCCTCGCGAGATGAAGAAATTCCGTGATGACAATTTCGAGTTCACCGTAAGAGATCTTGCAGATAGAGATCGGCTGAAAGACAACGAAGAGAAACCAACTGAAGGTGTTTACGTTGAAACAGTAAACCAGGGCGGTTGGGCGGCTTTCGGCTTGCTGGCTACTGGAGATATTATCACTAAGGTCAATAATGAACCTGTTTCCGAAGTCTCCGGTATGCGCGAAGTGATGCATCGTATTGCCGAGCAGAAACCGAAGCACGTAGTATTTCACGTGAAGAGGGGAATTACGCAGGTGTTTGTCGAGCTGGAAGCAGACTGGTCGAACAAATAGTGGTGGCATCAAATATAGATTTCAAGATTACTGACATTCAGGAGCGATTTTTATGAAAACTAGTCTAGTGATTTGGAAAATTGTTTTTGCGGTGTTTTGTTGCATTTTGTTGAGCAGCTCTCTTCTGGCTGACGACGCGGCTGATGGCAGGGCAATATGCTCTAAAATGGGTGATGCTGTCGTGAGGGTAGAGGCCGTGCAAAGCATTTCCATCGATTATGATGGGGATTCAGATGAATACGATCGAAAGTCTGAGACAGTTGGAACGGTTGTAGATCCGGCGGGAATTACCATAGTATCGCTTTCGGCTATAGATAATAGCCGAGAGAGTAGTATGTACTCGGAAACCTCGCAGATTAAAGAACTGAAGATTGTCATTTCTGATGGAAAAGAAATGCCTGCAAAGGTGGTGCTCCGTGACCAAGACCTCGACTTGGCGGTTATTGTACCGACACAAAAGCCAGATACGCCGATGGCGTTCGTCAATCTGAAGGATAGTGCGAAAGCGGATATTCTGGACAGAGTACTGGTTGTCACTCGGTTGGGGAAGATTGCCGATCGCGCGCTTTCCGCTAACATCGAACAAGTGCAGTCGATAGTGGAGAAACCCAGGAGATTCTATGTTGTTAGCCTGGAGAATGTTGGCGAGGAATTCGGCGCTCCTGTTTTGGCTATGAGCGGCAAAGCAATTGGAATAGTCTTGCTCAAGTCGAGGCCAAGCGGGTCGGAGGATGCTCTTCCTGTGGTGCTCTCTGCTGAAGATATTCTCTCAGTAGTGGCTCAGATTCACGAAGGCTCTACTGCTCAGTCAACTGAATGACTATCGGGTCTCTGACCGAAAGGGGCGGTTTCAATGAAGAATTGTCATAGAAGCATATTATGGTTTGCAGTTTTGCTGCTTGCCTGTGCGTTTACGCCGAATGCGTTCGCGGATGAAGCCAAAGTTGGTAGGGATCTTATCGCTAAACACGGGTCTGCGGTTGTAACCGTGCGCAGCGTCATTGAATTCAAAATGTCTTTTATGGGGGAAGACCGAACTAATGAGGAGGACCAAGAAGAAACGGGTACCGTAATCGATCCTTCGGGTCTAACTGTTGTGGCGCTTGTATCTGTCGATCCGGGAGATTTTCTGGGAGATCTTCTGGCGAAGTTTATGGGTTCTACAGGTAGCTTGAATACGAAGCTCAAGGATCTGAGAATCGTGCTTGGTGATGGAAAAGAGATTCCGTGCGAAGTGGTGCTGAGAGACAAGGATCTAGGTGTTGCGTTCATTAGACCAGTGCAGAAGCCGACCGAACCCATGGCTTATGTCGATCTGTCCAATTCTACTAAGGTGGAAATGCTGGATCAGATTCTGGTGCTTACCAGGTTGGGAAAGGCTGCCGATCGCTCCTCAGCAATAGCGACAAAGAGAATAAACGCTGTTATCGAGAAGCCGAGGAATCTCTACGCTAGCAATTTGGACTTCCCGGGGTCAGTCTTCTCTGGTGCAGACGGAAAGATCGTGGGAATCATTGCTATTAGAACGGTGTCTACGCAGAACATGGGTGAGGGCGAACTTCCGTTTCTGACAGTGGTGGTTCCGGCCGAGGACATAATACTTTCCGCTAAGGAAGTCCTGTAGGATTACTTCGGTGTAGTGTCCGGTCCGTCTGCCGGACACTACACTCAACGCATTCAAAACCCCTGCCGCACAAAGAACAATCAATGCTACCCCTCTTGCCAGTCCGCGTTTGCGATAAAACAGCACTCTATTTTATACTGTATTAGGCATTCGCAATGTAGCGTTTCGTTGCGCCCGGCGCCGGGTAAAGATTATGGAAGAGCTGGTTCACTGGCCGTTGATCCGGTATTGTTGGGGGTAATAGTAGATAGTGCAGGTAGAAACGGGCGAATCTCGGTGCAGTGACATCGCTGATAGACTGCTCGATTATGGTGTATGGCGAATACCGGGTGCGGCGGAGAACACAACTAGGGTCTGGCGTGTCTCGCCAACTCCATTTCCTCTGGATGCGGCACTCGTTCGGACCCTTACCCGACTCGGCCCAGCGCTGCTGTCGTTCTACAACGCAGCCAACTCGCTTTATCTGCGCCATATTCACCCCTGGGCAAATGAGTATCTCGATATGGGTAAGCCCGAGACTCTGGTGGAGCATGCCCGTATGAACTACCAGAAACGCAGGCTGCCCGCGATTATCCGTCCAGATATCATCCTTACCGAAGATGGCTCTCGAATTACAGAACTCGATTCTGTACCGGGTGGTATGGGGCAGCTCGATGCAATGTCGAAGGTTTATGCAGAGTTCGGGTGTGAGATTCTTGGAGGCACCCGCGGAATGCTTCACGGGTTCGACAGTATGATCTGTGCTGCGGCAGAAACCGACGACCCGGCACTTGCTATTGTTGTATCGGATGAATCAAACGACTATCGTCCGGAAATGTCTTGGCTTGCCGACGCGTTAAGAGAAATCGGGCGCCGAGCATGGATGATCCGTCCGGAAGACCTGCAGTTTACCGAGGATGGATTATACATCGAATCCGAAGGCAAGAGTGTGCGGATAGATGTGGTCTATCGCTTTTTTGAACTTTTCGATCTGAAGAACATCCCAAAAGCGGAGCTCCTGATGTATGCGGCCAAGAAGAAGCGCGTGGTGGTGACGCCTCCCTTCAAGCACTTTCTGGAAGAGAAAATGCTGCTTGCGATTCTTCATAATCCGTTGCTGGATAGCTACTGGCAGGATGCACTCGGAAAAGAAGACTACGACTTACTGAAAGAACTCATCCCGGAAACCTGGATACTTGACTCCAGACCTGTTCCTCCACACGCGACTATTGCGGGGCTGCGATATCGTGGTCAAGCTGTTCGCGATTGGAGCGCACTTAAGGAGAGCACGCAGAAAGAGCGGAGAATGGTTATTAAACCTTCGGGTTTCTCCCCACTTGCCTGGGGGAGCCGGGGTGTTGTGATCGGTCACGATATGTCCGCCGAGGGATGGTCTGATGCTGTCGAGGACGCAGTTGCGAGTTTTAGGACTCTGCCTTACGTTTTGCAGCATTTCAACGAGGGGAAAAGAGTTGTGGTCGACTATTTCGACCAGAGCTCAAATGAAATGAAAGGGATGCAGGGACGGGTGAGGCTCAACCCGTACTACTTTGTGACCAAGGAAGGGGCAAGTCTTGCAGGCGCACTTGCCACGGTGGTTCCACTCAACAAAAAATTGATCCACGGAATGGTCGACGCAGTTATGGCGCCTTGCAAGGTTTCAGAGAATGCTTGAAAGAAGATCAAAACACATAGAAAAACTCGCAGCAGAAGAACTTGCCGTGGCCAGGCAGTTCGTTCGCTCGGAACTTGAGACAAAACTCCAGTCGCTGGGGACATCCGATCCACTTATGGAGGATGCGCACGAGGTCGTCAGAGGAATGGTTCACAAATACGAAAACCGGGTACTCTGCCTGTTGACTGCGGAGTGTGCAGCATACTGCCGGTTCTGCACCAGACGCCGGAAGGTGTCCGATATAGAGCGCGGACGCATGGATACCGGAGATATCGAACGCTGGTTAGATTATCTCAAAGCTCATCCGGGCATTAAAGAAGTCATTGTTTCGGGGGGAGATGCACTTGTGGTGAACGATGCTCTGTTTACGTTTGCCCTGAACCGAATAGCATCGGTGCCAACAGTCAAGGTGATTCGCATCGGTACTCGTGTACCAGTCTCTGCACCAGAGCTTGTTACCGACGAGAAACTCCGCGCAATCAGTTCTGTTCAGCAGCCGGTCTATGTGGGGATACATTTCGAGCATCCTGCAGAACTTACAGAAGAGACTGTACAAGCTCTATCTCGCCTCAGGAAGACAGGTGCGATACTTTACAGCCAAACGGTCTTTCTTGCCGGAGTGAACGACGATTATCAGACTCTTTATGAGCTGTTTTCCAGGCTCATTGAGGTCGGCGTAAACCCATACTATCTGTACAGATGCGATCCTGTCGCCGGTATCGAGCACTTCCGCGTAGATATCGCAAAGGAACGTCGAATTGTAACGGAGCTTCGCAAGAACCTGAGTGGAATAGCCTGCCCGACGTACGTAATCGATACGCCCAACGGCAGCGGCAAAATCCCGGTTCCGCTGGAGTTTTGGGAGGTAGACGTGCTGCACTACAGAGATTTCGACAACAAGGAACACACGGTTGATGAGGTTATGAGCAATGATGAAGTTGTATCAGGTTGAGTGGTGCCCATACTGCGCGAGAGTGCGCGAGCGTATGGGCGAACTCTGTCTGTCTTTTATAAATGTTTACGTTCCACAGAGCAAAACGGCTCGCACGGAACTCATGGAGGTATCTGGCCAAGCGGGAGTTCCTACATTGGTTACCGAAGATGGAATGGTGATTGCTGATGACGATGATGCGATTATCGCGTATCTGAATCAGCGGTTTGGTGGTTGATTCAAAGTTGAGGGCTTCGAGGGTTAACTCGAAGCCCTGTAGGCCTATGTATCTTCAGGGCTGCAGGTGTCGGGCGTTTGTCGAACTTGCAGCGGAGCAGACTCATAACGAGTCAAAATTCCACTCATTGGCGCTGGTTTCCAGAATATTCTCGATTCTTGTCCACAAGCGCCTCCAGAATCCATCGTGCCCTCCTCCGTGGCCAATCTTCTCGTCATCTCCAAGCTCATCATTGAAAAACGACTTAAGATCGAGCAACAGGCGGACTTTGGCTTCTTCTGGAAGCTCTTTCACCCGCTCTGCTTTGTGCAGTCGAAGGTGCTTTTCTATTATTCTTACACCCCGATTCGCTACACCCTGAGGAACATCCGGGGCATCGAGAAATATCTTCTTCATAGTAGCGACAGGCTCCTATTATACTGCAGATAGGTCGCTAATCAGATTGACGCGTTGATTAGGGCAGAGCGCAACGGGTCTTAGAACCCTGCCTTGCATTTTCGATTCGAAATCGAGATGTCGGTCGATGATTGCAGCTATTCTCGTAGCGTCAGCGACTACGGCGTCCCAGTCATCTCTAACACCTATGGACAGCTCCTCCAAAACATTCGGAGCGCGTTTTGGTCTGTTATTATTAGGAATATGTTTCAGTATCAGCACGGTATGCTTCCCCTGCGACCACTGTAGGTGTCTATGCTTTTGGTTACCCGCGAATAGGAGCCTCTAAACGACAGTGAATTGGCATCGGACTCCAAGAGAGAAGCCTCCAAAGTCAAATGTCCGCCTTAAGCTCTACCCGTCGATCGTCCAAATATGCTAGACTTAGGCCGGACTGCACTTCACCAACCATCAGGAGTTTCAACTATTGCAGCTTAAAGGTATTGTTTTCGACTTCGATGGCACTTTGGCCGAAACCTGGCCTATCTGTTTTGAGGCTTTTCGCAACGCATTTATGAAGCACACCGGAAAGCACTATACCGATGAAGAGATCGAAGCGATGTTCGGGCCAGACGAAGAGGGGATAATCAAACGCATTCTACCGGTAGGGTGGGAGGCCGGAGTTCAGACATACTTAGAAGAATACGAACGCGCTCATACACTCTGCGAGAGTTTGTTTCCGGGTATCGAAGATGCGTTGACCCTGCTAAGCAAACGCAATATAGCACTTGCTATGGCAACTGGAAAAGGGATGGGGAGCACCGTAATATCTCTTAAGCGGCTGGGTCTGGATGGATATTTTGACGTTGTTGAAGCTGGTCACGCAGTGGGCGGCAGAAAGTGGGATTCAATCGAGAATATTCTGGCGGCCTGGGGCTTCAGACCTGAAGAAGTGGCTTATGTAGGTGATGCCCCAACCGATGTCGACGCCGCCCGAAAAGCGGGGGTTGCTGCTATCGGTGCCGCTTGGTCGGTTCATTCGAACAAAGCCGAGATTGAAGCAAAGAGCCCAGATATACTGTTCGCATCGGTCGCTGAGTTTCAGAAGTGGGCAGAATCGCTTCCGCCCCGTCAATTAACTGACTGATACTATATCGTAGTAGAACACACCCCCGGGGCCATGGACTTCTGCTTTGTCTCCGGCCTTTCGTCCGATGAGTGCGGCTCCCATTGATGATTCGTGTGAGATTTTTCCATCAGCAGGACTGGCCTCGGCAGGACCTACGATGAAATACTCTTCTTCGGATCCGTCTTCGGCATCTCTAACAACAACCTTCGAACCTACGCCCACTGTCCCATCTTCGTTTGCGGAGTCAACGACTACTGCAGAATCGAGCAGTGCCTTAAGCTCCATAACTCTACCTTCCAAAATGCCCTGCATTCGTTTGGCATCCTGGTAATCGAAGTTTTCGCTGAGGTCTCCAAGGAGTCTTGCCTCTTTAATCCGTTCTACTATTGCTGGTCGTTTTACTGTGATTGTCTCTTCAAGCTCACGCTTGATCTGCTCATATCCCTGACGTGTGAGTATTACATCGTTATCTGCCAAGTCCACTAGGTACGTCTCCAATAAAAAAATGAAAGCTGACCAACCGATAGCCAGCTCCGCTAAGATGTTACCACAACCCCAAATGCCTTGTGAACCCAAGAATGCGTTAGAACACAAGATTTGCAATAGAATATTTGTCAATTCTTCCTGAATCTCGATATACTTGAGGTGTTACATACGGTAAGAGAGTCGGCTAGTCTTGGCCGCAAATTGTGAGAACCTTCTGCCGAAGCAACGGCTTCAGTTTGACCTCATAGCTACCGAATGATATAATAACGGTGAACTAAAGACTTGCAGGACTGGTGAAGATGAAGTGTTCGCCAGTCTTTCACATATTGAGGTCGGCTACTAGCATTGCCAGGCCGGAAGAAAGTTGGCTGATATTGGAGCTCCGGCTCACCGGGATACGGGATCAGGTAGAGAGGATCCTGCCCTGGGTTAAGGGACCGGCCCGTTATACCGGCGGGGAGCTTGGGGAGACCAAAAAGGACCATACCAAAGCGCAGGTTCTTTTCGCGCTCGCCTTCCCCGACGTATACGAGGTCGGCATGTCCAACCTCGGACTTAAGATTCTCTACCATACATTGAACCGCCGTACAGATACCGCGGCGGAACGAGTGTTCGCACCTGCCGCAGATATGGAACAGTCCATGCGGGAGGCGCGTTTGCCTCTGTACGCCTTAGAATCCTTCGTTCCGATTAAAGATTTCCATATCGTCGGCTTCTCACTTGCATACGAGCTTACCTACACCAATGTGCTCAATATGCTCGATCTGGCAGGTATTCCACTTAAGACTTCCGATAGAGATGCTAATCATCCTCTTATCATTGCTGGAGGCCATTGCACCGTCAATCCGGAACCGATGGCGGAGTTTATCGACGCTTTCGTAATTGGCGACGGTGAGGAAGTGGTGCACGGCATCATCGATGCTTACAAAGATCACTTAAGCGTCCGCGGCAAGTTGCTTCACGCACTTTCGCAGATCGATGGTGTATATGTTCCGTCGCTCTATCGGTTAAATGAGAACGGCAGTGTGGAGCCGATTGAAACTGATGTTCCGCCGAGGGTTCGTCGCGCCATCGTTCGAGATCTCGAATCGGCAGACTATCCAGACAGCTTCGTCGTTCCGTTTACCGAGACGATTCACGATAGAGCCGCGCTCGAAATAATGCGAGGTTGCACTCGCGCGTGCAGGTTCTGCCAGGCCGGCATAATAACTCGCCCGATTCGCGAGCGCTCGGTGGCTAAACTCGAGAGTCAGGTGGAGAGCCTCTTAGCGAATGCAGGCTATGATGAGATAGGATTGATGTCGCTTTCGAGCACCGACTATTCGCATATATCTCAGTTGGTACACTCACTAATACGCAAGTACGAAGGGGATAGAGTCGGTGTATCGCTCCCGTCTATCCGTGCCGATTCGGATTGCGTCAGGTTCGTAGCCCAGATCGAGAAAGTCAGAAAGACGGGGCTTACATTCGCTCCGGAAGCTGGAACCCAGCGCTTGAGGGACGTTATCAATAAAAACGTCACTGAAGCCGATCTTCTCGATGCTGTGGAAGCAGCTATAGCGAGCGGTTGGCGGAAGGTGAAACTGTACTTTATGATCGGCCTTCCAACTGAGACCGATGAAGATGTCTTTGCAATAGCCGATCTTGTATACAAGGTGCTGGATCTTTCTAGATCCAAGGGGCGGCCGCTCACTATCAATATTGCAGTCTCATCGTTCGTGCCGAAGCCGCATACGCCGTTTCAATGGAGGGCGCAGGATAGCCGAGAGGAACTGTGGCGCAAAGTAGGTATCCTGAAAGACAGGCTCAGAAACAGAATGATTTCGCTCTCATGGCACGATACCGCGATGAGCGAGCTTGAGGCTGTTGTGGCTAAAGGCGGACGCGAACTGAGCCCTGCCATACAGTTGGCTTGGGAGAGTGACGCTAAGTTCGATGGCTGGGACGACAGATTCGACGCCTCGCGCTGGAAAGAGGCTTTTGCGTCAACTGGTGTCGATGCAGATGCTATTGCTCACAAGCGCATGTCGTACGATGAACCGCTGCCGTGGGATCACATTGACATTGGCGTTACTAAGAGCTGGTTGAAGTCACAGGATTTGCTGGCCGAACAGACTAAAACTACGGAAGACTGTCGTTTTGGCGCATGTATTCGTTGTGGGATATCTGAAATGCTGGGCGAGGACTGTGCCATCTGGAGCGAAGAGACGTATACTCAGTCAGAGAGTGGCTCGCAGCCCGATAGTGTGCCGCCAGACCGCGCTTGGTACCGAATAACCTTTGCTAAAGACAGTAGTCTGAGATGGTTGGGGCATATGGACTTGGTGAGGGTTTTCGAGCGTGGGGTACGCAGAGCGCGGGTGCCAATAGCATACTCGGAGGGGTTCAACCCGCGGCCAAGGCTATCGTTCTACTCGCAGCTCTCTGTGGGAATGACAGGCGAGGCAGAGCCGATGACAATGGAGCTTACCAAGAAAGTGGACACAAACCAGCTAATGTGCGCTCTCAACTCGGCTATGCCTGCGGGGCTTAGAATCACTTCTGTTTATGAGGTAGACAACCGAAGATCCCCTGAGCTAAGAGGCGGCGAGTACCTCATCGGTATAGATGGCGCCTGCAACGGCAGCTTAACTGCTGCAGTAGAAGAACTGCTTCTGAAAGACAGCATTGTGGTGGAACGAAAAAAGGAGCGGGAATCGAAAGATATTGAGATCCGCCCAGGAATCGAAAAAGTGGAGGTGCTTCACGATGCTAACCACGGTCTATGCTCGGGGCTCATACGCGCCCAGTTGGCATCCGTGAGGCCGTCGGAACTGGTGGAGGCTATGAAACCTACCATTCCTTCTGTCGAGTTTCGTTTTGCACACAGAATCAAATTGTACTGATCGCCTGTGCGGTCGGTATTTCACAAGGAGAAAGAAATGAATACAGACATAAGAAAGGAGGTGAAATCGTTTGTCTAAAGAGATTATTGTGAACGTCGATTCCAGGGAGACACGCGTCGCGCTTGTAGAGGCTGGTAAGCTTGTTGAACTCCACGTCGAACGCGAGGAACGCGTAGTCGGCAGCCTTTACAAATGCAGGGTGTCGAACGTACTTCCTGGCATGGACGCGGCGTTCGTTGATATAGGTCTGGAAAGAAATGCGTTTCTTTATGTGGCCGATGTGCTTCCTGAGGCCGACGAGGACATGGCTGCCACTAAGCGTGACAACCGACACTTGCACATAAAAGATGTGCTAAAAGTCGGGCAGGAACTCCTCGTGCAGGTAATTAAAGGCCCACGTGGCACAAAAGGAGCCAGAGTCTCTACCAGAGTCTCTCTTCCGGGCCGTTACCTCGTTCTTATGCCCGACTCCGACAATACTGGAATATCCAGAAAGATAGAGGAGGGCAGCGAGAGAGATCGACTCAAGAAAATCGCCGAAAGCATAAAACCATCCGGATACGGTATTATTGTTCGGACTGAAGCTGAAGGAAAGAGCGAAACTGAACTTAAGCAAGACCTCGAGTTTTTGCTTAGGATGTGGAATCAGGTTCAGGAAAAGGCCCGAAAGATCAATCCGCCCGGACTGGTTCATCACGACCTGTCCCTGATTTACAAAACAATCAGGGATGTATTCGGTTCGGATGTCAGCAAGATGCTGATTGATTCTCCGGTCGACTACGAAAAAGCCGCAGAGCTTATCGAACTGCTGTCGCCGAAGATGAGATCGCGAGTTCAACTGTACGATGAATCAGAACCTATATTCGAAAGGTTTGCAATCGAAAGCGAAATCGAACGATTGCTGAGAAGAAAGGTCTGGTTGAAATCCGGAGGTCACCTTACAATCGATGAGACTGAAGCGTTGACAACAATAGATGTCAACACCGGCAAATACATCGGAAGCACCAGCCTATCGGATACGATTCTGAAAACCAATCTGGAAGCGGTCAACGAGATAGCGCGGCAGTTAAGGCTCCGTGATATCGGTGGGATCATCATTATCGACTTCATCGATATGGGGAACCCAAAAGACAGGCAGCACGTGGTTTCAGCTCTGGATAAGGCGCTCCGCAAGGATCGCACCCGGACAAAGATATCTCACATAAGCCCGCTGGGGCTAATTGAGATGACCAGAAAACGCACCGGAGAGACTATCGGTGAGGCTATGACTGAGGGCTGCCCGTATTGTCAGGGCAGAGGCAGAGTGAAGTCTCCAGAGACAGTCTCGATCGAACTGGAGCGTGAACTCCGCCGTCTGGTTTCGGAGACCGACGAGGAGGCGTTCGTTGTTACAGTCAACCCGGAGGTTGCCGTGCATCTGATCGGACCTATGGGGGAGACGATCGACGAAATCGAGCGAAGACTGAAGCGCGCCATCTACGTTCGCGCTAACGAGGAACTGCACATCGAGAAGTCTGAGATAGTTCCGGGCAATATGCAGGAAGTCGATGAGCATATGCTTCCGTTTAAACCTTCAGAGGTTGTTGAATGTCAGGTAGTGAGAAATCCATTTTCACTGCTTCCGAGATCGACAGCGTGGTTGGATGGGTATCTGATAGACCTTTCCAATGGCGGAAAATACATCGGACAAACAGTGAAGGCTAAACTCACAGAGACTAAGCGCTCCTATGCGCTGGGTGAGGTGGTTAGCGGAGCGAAGTCGCTTGACAAGGCGCAAGCTTCGTGATAGTATACTAAAACCTGGGTACCAGGATGACTCCTGGTACCCAGTATTCTGTATGGGAGACCGACAGTGTACGCGATTATAAAAACAGGCGGCCAACAGTTTAGGGTCGAAGAAAAGACCATTCTTGAAGTGAACAAGCTGCCGGTTGACGAAGGCTCTGAGATAGTCTTGGATGAGGTTCTCGTTGTGGGAACTGACAAAGGAGTCAAAGTCGGTGCGCCGACCGTTGCCGGAGCTAAGGTGACTGCTAAAGTCCTCAAACAATTCAAGGACAAGAAGATTTATGGCTTTACCTACAAGCCGAGAAAGCACACTTCTCGACGGTGGGGTCATCGACAGCAGCTTACCAGAATATCGATCACTAAGATCGAAGCATAAAGTTTTTGATTCTTGTTATTAGAAGGCAGGTGAGATTGTATGGCGCATAAAAAAGGAGTTGGCAGTTCCAGGAACGGACGCGACAGCAATTCCAAGCGCCTGGGCGTAAAGGAGTTCGCCGGCGAGCAGGTCAAAGCCGGTTCTATCCTTATCCGCCAGCGTGGAACTAAGATGCATCCCGGAACAAATGTCGGCATCGGCAAGGACGATACTCTGTTCTCGCTTATCGATGGCACAGTGAAGTTCGAGCACGCAGCTGGACGAAGAAGGATTAGCGTCTATCCCGTGGAGTAACTGCCGTGAGTGTTCAGCAACTGTAAAGGCCCGACGCATTAGCTATGCACCGGGCCTTTGTTGCATCTTGGTGTTTTTTCTATTTGGCACTGGGACGAGCAAATACAGAGTCGTCTATTGCGATGTTCGCCTTTACTTCGGCCATCTGCATGACCAGTTCCATAAACGGCATCTTCATAACCATCTTGTAGGGAGCCTTCATTCCACTCACATCGCGCCAATCACTCAGTGTCACAGTAACTGTGAGATTGGCTTGTGGCGTGTTTATCTCCGTGTCTGCCCTTATCGGCAGAAAGGTCGCAGCATCGTAGTAATTGGTAGATTTTGGGCCTGTGACCGGAGTTACTTCTAACACATAGACCGATTTTGAGTCCAGCTTTTTGAGACCAATCAACTCTACCTTCTTGTACAGCTCTTTCCAGTTGGCTTCGGTACTGAACTTCGATTGCTGTTTGAGAGAGGCCAACTCTTCAGAGGACAGATCACGGATGCCGCCAAAATCCTTGACCCATCCGTCCTTTCCGTCGAAGCCTTGCTGAATCTCCATACCGGCCAATTGCATAGTCATCAGGGTTTTGTCGGGTTCTTTTGTCTGGATTTCCAGGACTCCATTCAGACCTTGCCCAGTAACGGAAATCGAGCCGCGCATCAAAAGGGTTTTGATCTTATCGAGTGCTTCTCTTCCGCCCATAGCTTCGACAGCCTTTTCCAAGACTTGCTCTGCTGTGATTGTCGGTTTGGCGCTAGTCTGTGCGGGTTTCTTCGCTGCCGGTTTAGCTTTGGTGCTCTTTGTCGTCGTGCGTTTAGCTGGTGCACGTTTGGGTGCTGCGGGGGCAAATACTTGCGTCCCAAACGCTAATAACAAACATACCAGCACTAATGAGACTCTCTTCATTGATTCTCTCCTCTCTGCTCGCTATCTTTCGTTTGATCTAGAATCAGGATAATTGCTTGATCGAGTGATTGGTCGTGTCCAGCGAGCAGTTCCTTTCTTGTGAGCTTCACTGCGACGTCGGGAATAGTGCCGTGTCCCTCGATCATCACTCCATCGGGAGTCTTGAAGTCGGCTATCGCATACTGCAGCTTTGCACCGGTTGGAAGTTTTTCGATCACCGAAGGTAAAGCAGCTCCGGCGGAAACCTGACCGACGACTTTCGCTCTGCCCGTCGACTGCATTCCCGCTGCGAGTATCTCTGCTGTGCTGGCTGACAGTTCGTCTATCAGGATGACTACTGGGCCGGTGTAAGGTTTCTCGTATGGGAAGATCACATAACGAATCTCTCCCTGCCGAAGCCTCATAGTGCCGAGTGTGGATTGTTCAGAATAGAACCTTGCAGCAAGTGGTGCGGCCATTCCACCTATTCCACCAGGATTGCCGCGAAGATCGAGTATTATACCTGGTGCATCGGCAAACGATAAAATACCGCTCTCTATCTTCTGAAAAAGCGGAAGCATAAATATGTTGAAACGTATGTAGCCGATTCCACTTTCGAGTATACGAGATTCGGTTGAGGCAAAGACGGTCGGCATTTCGCCGAACTTCACAGGTTCACCCTTTAACTTGCTGCGCTTCAGCGTAACACGGTGCTTCGCATCCTCTTCATCCAGATAGGTGATACTTACTTCCGAATCCGTCTTCCCTTTCAGTTGCGAGTTCACAGCATAAGAAAAAGCGGTTCCAAGTGGAAGAGTGCGCGTTTTTACCTTCTGCAGGTCCTCCAGTAGTGTTGATAGAGGTTTCTCGTCGATTTCGGCTATCAGAAACCCCGGCCTGATTCCAGCTTTCGCCGCGGGTGAGTCTGCACCAACTTTTGTGACCGTAGGTCTATCCTCCACCAATTGCACCGTTATGCCTATATCGGAATCGTTTGTGACATTGGTGGCGTCAGAAGCCTTCTCTTCTTCATCTGGGGGAATTACCGCAAAGTGGGTTTGTTTCAGCTCTCCTAGCATTCTGTTTAGAAGCTCATAGAACTCGCCATCATCTTTTGCAGTGGCTATCAAGGGAGCGTACTGTTTCTTCACAGCGTCCCAGTCTACTCCGTTGAAGCTGGGGTCGTAGTACCGTTCTTTCACTCTCAGCCAGACGATGTCGAACGTTTCCGTGCGTTTCTTGGCTGTCGATGCATCTGATATGCATATGGCGACTGGAGCCAGTAGACACGTGAGTACGACGATACCGATCAGTCGAAAACGTAGACCCATCATAGGTGCATTCTACATCTGGCAATAGCAGCAGTCAACGTGAATCAACAGGTAGAATCTCTAGAGATCGCCACTACTGATAGAAACCGCAGTAAATGAGCTTCTAACAGTGAACAATTTCTATATCAATGCCCATCCGAGCCAATTTGGGGTCTTTGATAGTTGCAGCGATGCAGTTGGCCAGCTTCATCAGATTCGCTCCGCTGCTGCACTCAAAACCCATCGCCTCAATTTCCAAACGGTATATGGCCGCTATTCTCTCTGCGCTCCTTGCTCGGCGGTGGGTGCTGGATTGGCCTTCCCACAGCAAGTTCACGACATCGACTGCAAAGTCCGGTAGCTTGCAGAATTCTCTATAGAGCTCAGCAAGATGCGGAGCATGACAGTGGCTCAGAAGAAAACCTGCCTTCATTGCTGCTGTGTTGAATGCCCTCCAGGCGATTTCTGCAGTCTGATAATCGTTTGCCGCTAGTGCGCTAGAGAGTATACATTCTGCGTAAAGCCCGGCGTTATAGAGTGATGCAGCGAGGCGCTTTTTCCAAACATCATCGGGATAGTAGTTCAAGAATTCCCGTCTGCGACGTGTAAACTCTCCAAATGGGTCGTAGAACACCAGTCCCTCTGTCAGATCGAAGAGAGCGCTTTCCGGGATTCTTAACCAACCAAAAGCATCATCAGGTGCCTGAGTTGTACCACTCGCAACTCCGTTAAATGTCTTCTCTCTGAAGAATCCGTCTATTGTGTATATGCGGAAAGTGTGAAGGCCGGATGATCTGCACACCACGCCCTCAAACTCAGTGGGGAGCTGATCGAGTGCGTTTTGCATTTCTGCTCCATAGGCCGCATAATCCGACTCTGTGAGATAAATCTGAAATCCCGGGGCGAAACCGTTGTATTGAGAGGCGTGCTCAAATCCAACTGCTGTAAAGCCAGCGGCTACACGATCTATACAATCGGGAAACTGTGCCTCGAGTACACTCAGGCCTTCGTGCCAGAATACACGGCAAGTGACGTCTTTTCTGACGTACAATGGGGTGACGCCTTGAATGGCGTTCTTAATTGTCTCCTTCACATTCTCAACTCCGTAAGCGCGGAGGCGCGCTGTGGCATACACAGAGTCTTCGCTCTGTCTGATAATTCTGACGATTGGCAAACCTGTAATGTTCCCTGCGTCTAAACAATAAGGCGAATACGTTCTGTCTTTCTTGGAAAGAATGGATATAGAGCAGTAGTTTCATTAAGATGTCGTTTCCAATTGTGCTATTTGTTGGTTGGGAACTGGTTCATCCTTGACAATATCGAAAGAGAGTTGCATAATAGTTAGCGCTGGTCACGACCATACCCGCGCAAGGATGAGGTTGCTGCCAGGCTCTCTACAGCATTCGTTCTGTTGAGATCAGGCACAGCCTGCCGCAAAGGAGGAATATTAAGATGAGTACAGTTGCAATAGTCTTGCTTTCCATAGTGGGCTTGCTCATACTTTGGACAATAACTACCTACAACAGGCTTGTTGTTCTCCGTAATAGAATTGCTAATGGCTGGGCTCAGATCGATGTTCAGTTGAAACGTCGTTACGACCTCATTCCCAACCTCATAGAGACTGTGAAGGGCTATGCTGCCCACGAAAAGGGAGTCTTTGAAGAGGTTACCAAGGCTCGTGCTGCCATGACCAATGCGCAGACTGTTGCTGAGCAGGGTGAAGCGCAGAATCTGATCACCGGCGCACTCAAGTCGCTCTTTGCAGTCGCTGAGGCGTATCCGGAACTGAAGGCCAATCAGAACTTCATGATGCTTCAGGAAGAACTCTCTGGCACAGAGTCTAAAATTGCATACTCTCGACAATTCTACAACGACACCGTAATGTCGTTTAATGCTCTGATTCAGTCGTTCCCTTCGAATATAATTGCCAACACATTTGGTTTCCACACTAACGATTATTTCCCGATGGAAGACGTGGCAAGGGAACCCGTCAAGGTTCAGTTCTAAACTGATCGACCCGTTGTTGCCGGAGTAATAGCTGCTCTTAAGCGTGCTCTGGCGCGGGTTCTTCACGTGAAAGAATCACGATATGTGGGATCAAGTAAGCAGTAATATCAAAAAGTCGTGGGCGTTGCTGTTTGTGTTTCTGGTGATGGCTATTGCAATCTCCGTTGTTTTTGCGGTGGTGCTGGACAATAACCTGATCGTGCCGATTGCAGTCGTTATAGCTGTGCTTATGACCGTCGGCAGCTACTACAACAGCGATAAGATAGTCCTTGCGATGTCTGGCGCCAAACCGGCTGAAGGGTTGGATTACAAGCATCTGGTAGATAGCGTTGAAGGTATCGCTATGGCTGCCGGAATCCCGAAACCGAGAGTCTACGTCATAGACGATATTGCCCCGAATGCTTTCGCCACTGGACGCGACCCTGAACACGCCGTTGTTTGTGTTACCACCGGATTGATGGAGAAGCTGAACCGGGTAGAGGTTGAAGGCGTTGTGGCGCACGAACTGTCCCACATCAAGAACTACGACATCCGGTTTTCTACACTTGTTGTTATGATGGTGGGCATAATTGCACTGCTCTCCGACTTGTTTTTAAGAAGCCTGTGGTGGGGTGGCGGTGGTCGCCGGAGTCGCAGCGACAGAAAAAGTGGCAACTCAGGCGTAATACTGCTGCTTATTGGTCTGGCGTTGGCAATACTGGCACCGATCTCTGCAGCTCTCTTGCAGGCAGCTCTTTCCAGACAAAGGGAGTATCTGGCCGATGCCAACGGTGCACTTCTCACTCGTTATCCTGAGGGACTCGCCAGCGCTCTTGAGAAGATTTCTGCAGATCCCGTACCGCTGCAGGCAGCGAATAAGGCCACGGCCTCGCTGTTTATCTGCAATCCACTGAAGAATATCAAGGGAATGTTCAATCGTCTGTATGATACTCACCCTCCTATTGAAGAGCGGGTACGAAGACTCCGAACAATGTAGAGAAGGCAGAATAAACCGCCTGCCGCAACCAAACCAGGTTAAGCACCTGTGTTTCTACGCCCTTTGTTCCGATTCCTTAGCGAAGATGAACCGAATGCGCTCGGGTATGGAAGATCCATTCTCGGGGCGCGCGAGCACATAATCGAAATCGAAGAGTTCCACATCTGTGGGTGATTTGGGGAGTGCAAGTGCACATACCAGAGGTGGTTCTCGCAGATCTCTTAATCGACTGAGAGCGGCCATTCCCATTAGAGGAGGTTCAAGGTCTATAATGACCAGATGTGCGCTTGTGGCCTGAGCCTTTGTGGATGCTTCACCACAGTCTTTTGCGAGCAGTACATCGAACCCTTTAGCTAAATGACTCCGAAGTGACTCAGCAAACAGTCTGTCGCTCGATGCCACAATTATGATTTTACGCTCAGATTCGGCCGTCGGTTCAGGGATCCTCCGAACTATCTCTTCCACTGTTATCACTCGCCCTCAGAAAAAGATCTGTCATACAGGATTGTCGGCAATTCCAACTAGCAGTAATAGGGCAGTGTCTCACTCAGCCAGAAAACACTGGGCTGATTCCACCACACCCCGAGTAACAACTCAAAACTGGGTGGCACGTCGTGGGCGATATGTGCCGTGAAATACTCTCGGGCAATCTATCAGTAGCATTATAATTCCTTTGACATATTCTGTCTACAGTTCCTTTCTTTCAGTAGTAGAATGCTTTACACTTACCGGTTTAACCTGATCCTTTGGGCTATACTCGGACTCTGTTTTGAGGTATCCTTTAAGGTGGATAGGACGTAAGATAATATGAGGGGTTATGTCAACTAGTAGTATCCACCTGGCAGACGATATTCGGCAGATAGCGCGCGGAATTGTGCGAGCCGATGAGCCGATGTCGAAGCACACTACTTTCGGTATCGGAGGTCCGGCTGAGGCTTTTGTAGAGCCGGCGGATGTAGATGATCTTGCCAGTATAATCATCCATCTGAATTCACAGAAGATTCCCTGGTTCGTTCTTGGCGACGGTGCCAACTTGCTTGTCTCGGACAAAGGTATACGGGGCGTCGTGATTCGGACTGGGAAGCCTTTCCAGAAGGTTAGTATCGACAACTGTACAGTGACGGTCGGCAGCGGCGCGAAACTCGACAAGCTGGTTGGGATGACCGTCAATCTGGGGCTTGGTGGGCTCGAAAACACTGCAGGTATTCCGGGGACTGTTGGAGGCGCAATAGTTATGAATGCCGGAACCTACAGAGGGCAGATTGGTGACGTCGTCCAGCTTGTGCGAGTAGTCACCGATGATGGCAGCGTTCTGCAGATGGCGCCGGAGGATCTAGAGTTCAACTACAGGTGGAGTGTCTTTCAGCACGATAAGAGCAAGATCATTGTCGAAGCTGTCCTCAAACTCGAGCAGGGCAACAAAGAAGAGCTTGTTCGCACGATGGAGCATATCCGCCGCAGGAGGAATACTAATCTGCCAAACGCAAGAAGCGCTGGATGTGTCTTTAAGAATCCAGAAGGACAGAGTGCGGGGCAGTTGATCGACAAGCTTGGGCTGAAAGGCGCCAGCGTTGGTGGTGCAAGCATAGCAGAAAGACACGCTAACTTCATCGTGAATACGGGCGATGCCACCGCAAATGATGTGCGCACTCTTGCAGAAAAGGTGCGAAGTGCGATCAAATCGGAGTTCGATATGGACCTCGAGTATGAAATTAGGATAGTCGGAGACTGGTAGTAGCGTGAATAGACTCAAGGTTGCAGTTCTTATGGGCGGCCTGTCATCGGAACGGGCCGTTTCTCTTTCGACGGGCAGAATGATTTTGGAAGCCCTGGACAAATCCAAATATGACGCTTTTCCTGTAGATGGAGCGTTGATTGTTGGCAGTACAGCCCGAAAACTCCCTGGTGGGGAGACAGCGATTCCAGCTATAGCCGAGGCTGAAAAGGCTCTTGCAAAAATTGGTCCACTCCGCTCGGTAGCTGATATCGCAGTGCCTGAAAACGGGCGGGCTGATGTGGCGTTTATTGCTCTTCACGGGCGGTTTGGAGAAGATGGCACTATACAGGGTATGCTCGAGCTTCTTGGGATTCCATATACTGGCTCTGGGGTTCTGGCAAGTGCACTTGCAATAGATAAAATAGCAAGCAAGAGGGTGCTCGCTGATGTAGGGATCAATGTGCCTCGCTCTGTAGATATCCGCCGAAAATCTGAGATGGCAGCAAGGGATATAATCTCGGAAGTTCGGGCACTCGGATATCCGGCTATGGTGAAGCCCAGTAAGCAGGGATCTACCATTGGGATGTCGAAGGTAGAAGATGAAGCAGCGCTTCTCAGTGCGGTAGAGAAGGCGTTTGAGTACGACACTCAAGTGCTGGTTGAACAGTTTACCTGTGGGACAGAAATAACCGTCGGTTTGCTCGGAAATGACGATCCTCAGGTGCTGCCGATCGTTGAAATTGTGCCTGCAAAAGGACTCTACGATTACGAGGCCAAATACACTCCGGGAGCAACGGAGGAGATAGTCCCCGCTCGTATCTCCGAATCGGCGGCGACGAAAGCGCGGGAACACGCGCTACTTGCACACAGAGCTATTAGTTGCAGAGGGATGTCGCGGGTCGATATGATTGTGACTCCCGATGGAGAGCCTGTCACTCTGGAAGTTAATACTATTCCAGGGATGACTCCTACAAGTCTTCTGCCAACCGCAGCTAAAGCAGCAGGGATTGAGTTTCCGGTGCTGCTCGATAGATTAATCGAACTCGCCCTTCTGGAGGAGTAGATTTGCGTAAGAAAACCTCCCATAGGAGACCGACAGGAAGAACAGGTCGGCGCCGCACGTACAGGCGCAATAGACGGCGGTTCGACTTCAGCAAGCTGATAGCGCCACTTCTGTTGCTGTTCGCTACGGCAGTTGTCGGTGCTGGGTGTTACTATGTGCTTACTACGCCGAAACTGGTAGTCTCGCACGTGAAGGTTTCAGGCACAAAACTGGCCAACAGGAATGTAATCGAGTCCGACATAAGTAATCGCATCTGCGGTAAGAATATGCTGATCATTCGGAAGAGTGATGTTGCATCGAGGATCAAGAGTGCATACCCTGAGGTATCGACAGTGAATGTGGGGCGTGTGCTGCCGAGAACTGTCGTAGCAAAGGTTGAAGAAAGGGTTCCGTACGCTGTATTCACTCTAACTGAGAACACAGGATCCTCACCCAAAATGGCAGTCTACTGGCTTGTGGACGCCGACGGAGTGCCTTTTCATAGAGTTGATAAGCTGCCAATGGATCTGGTTGTTATCGAGGCAGATTCGAGGCTTGGAATAACGGTAGTCTCAGGTAAGAGAATCGCGAATTCCATATTTGAAAGTGCGCTTGCGAGCATTGAAGAATGTCACCGAATACACTGCAAAGTCAGGAAAATATCCGTTGACCGACTCGGCAATCTGTGCTTAAATATGGGCAGTGATTTTTACGTGAAACTCGGCCAGCCGGTCGAAATTTCGAAAAAACTGGCTACTTTGTCAAAGATTTTATACAGGCCAGAGTTCGGCAATGGCGTAGAGTATATCGATGTGAGTTGTAGCGATGCTCCTGTTTGGAAGCCTAAACAGGACATCAGTGACAGATCGAGATTGAAGCGGGATGGCGGGGCTGGTTAAGCAGCACTTGTGGATTGTCTGTGACAATCTGTGGTAGAGGTAAATGCGCGGCAAATCGTGGGTCCTTCAAATAACGATTATGAGTGTTGTCCTTGGGATGTTGCTCGCTGTCGCGATTAAAACCAAAGTAATTAACGGGGGCACCGACGTCCCGATCAGGCCGAATGAAATGCTTGCTGCACTTCGCGAAACCAGAAGGCAGAATCTCGAACTTACTGAGCAAGCAGTCTCATTAAAGAAGAAACTGAAAGAGTACGAAGAGAAAGTCTCGAAGGGAGCCCCGGGAGAGGATTTGCTCAGAAAAGAAATCCTCGATTCCCGGTTCCGTGCGGGGCTTACTGCTGTAAAAGGGCCTGGAGTAATCGTGACTCTTAAAGATAGCCCTCAGAAGGGGGCGTCTGCTGCAGCGTCGCCGACGGAGCTGATTATTCACGATTCCGATATCAGGAACTTTGTTAACGAGCTGGTTGTTGCCGGAGCAGAGGCGATTGCTATTAACAACCATAGGATAGTCTTTAGATCTGCTGTAAGGTGCGTGGGGCCGGTAGTGCTTATAAACGATGAGCAGGCTGCCGCACCGTACGAAATACGTGCCATTGGCGATCCCCGTACTCTCGAGGGTGCGCTGAGAGTGCCGCAGGGGCTGGTAGACAGCTTCCCAGACCCACAGATGGTCGATATTAAGCAGTCCGAGAAAATCGAAGTACCTGCTTACGACAATCCGAAACCGTATAAGTGGGCTGAACCGGTCGAACAGTAAGTGAGTCTCTATCCTGATTGCTGTTGATCGGTCGGGGCACGCAGTTTTGTTGAAGAAGAGGATATAGAGGAAAGGTTTGTCTTAAGATGGCTTGGCTGCCGCTTGTTGGTCTGGTTGCAGGGTTTCTGATTGTCTTCCAGTCGAGTATTCATGTGCCGAGCTATCTGGCTAGTTATTTATCACTGGGGACGCTCGCCGGACTCGATTCGATATTTGGCGGAATCAGAGCCGGCATCGAGGGTAAGTTTCACGACGATATTTTCTTGTCGGGGTTTGTGGTCAATACGCTTTTGGCCGCTGGCTTGGCGTATCTTGGCGATCTGATCGGTGTAGATCTGTTTTTGGCGGCTGTTGTGGTGATGGGAGGAAGAGTGTTCCTTAATCTGTCGCTCATTCGCAGATACTGGCTCACAAAAGCAGCTATGGCCAAGAAGACAGACAAATCGTAACCTCTGAATCGGAGGTTATTCGTGCAAAAAATACTGAGCGGGTGGGTTTTGTAAAGCGCTTGGGGGGTTATCGTGGCCAAGAGCGAGATTTTCGCTGGTCTTGATATTGGTTCAACAAAGGTCTGCACGACCGTTGCCGAAGTTCACGACGACGGTCGCGTTGATGTAATTGGGGTTGGATTGGTTCCGTGCTCGGGTCTCAAACGAGGCATTGTGGTCGATGTTGATGCAACGGCTAAAGGCATCAGAGAATCAATCGAAACGGCTCAGCGTGCCTCTGGGGCAGAGATTCATACAGCTATCGTTGGTGTTACCGGCGAACATATCTTCTGGCTCAACGAACACGGCCAGGTGACGATTGAGCAGGGAGACCACGAAGTAAAGAAAGAGCACGTCAATGCTGTAGTGGAAGCGTCACGCCGAATCAAGATTCCCCAGGACAAAGAGATTATCTACTCTGTTCCCCGAAGTTTCACCGTGGATGGTCAGACGGGAATCAAAGACCCTGTTGGTATGTTCGGACGCAAGCTCGAAGTAGAAACACTCATAACTGGCGGCACTTCAAGATTCCTCGAGAACATCGTTAGAAGTGTCAGCAAGGCTGGTGTCGAAATCGAGAGGTTGATCCCGTCAGCTATTGCATCGGGTCTTGCGGTGACGAGCCAGGAAGAGCGAGACTTGGGCGTTGCTGTCATCGATATCGGCGGAGGTACAACGGACATTGCTGTATTCGTAAATGGCGAAATATACGCAAATGCAGTGCTACCTGTTGGTGGTGGGCATATAAGCCACGACATTGCGGTCGGTTTGCGGACGACTGAAGACGAAGCTGAGCGGGTAAAGATGAACTATGGCTGTGCGTCAGTTGGTCTGGTCAAAGAGGGACAGACCATCTCGGTTGCTGCACTCGGTTCATCGGAGTCTAAAGAGTTACCTAGGCATATCCTGGCTCAGTTGATAGAGCCCAGAGTTGAGGAGATTTTTGAGTTGGCTCACAAACAGATCGATAAGACGGGTTATCTCGGCCTGCTGCCGATGGGAATAGCGATCGCTGGTGGTTCAGTGACCTTGCCCGGTATCATCGACGTGGCGACTCGGGTGCTTGAGACTCCGTCGAGAGCGGAGACACCTAGAGGCTTCGGCGGAGCCGTGAATTGTGTGAGCGGTCCTGAGCACGCAACAAGTGTCGGTCTTGTGATGTTTGCAGCGAGAGAACGCTCGAAGAACGGAGAAGAGGGTGGTTCCTCGAGTCTGTTCGGAAACGTTGTGACTACCATTCGGAAGATTTTTAGATAGCAATTGAAAGTGAACTGAGCGATTGATATGGTCTGGATCGCTTGTGAAGTTGTTTTTGACCTACCCTGAAGAGAGGAGCACGGTATAGTGATGGCAAATCGCGATGAGCGCTACGCCAGAATTAAGGTGATCGGAGTCGGCGGCGGTGGGAGCAATGCCGTCAACAGAATGATAGAGGCAGGTGTTTCCGGTGTCGACTTCGTCGTAATGAACACCGACTTGCAGGTGTTGAACCTTTCTGAAGCCACACACAGGCTGCAGCTTGGTGAGAATCTGACCAAAGGTCTTGGCGCGGGTGGAGACCCGGATATCGGACGAAGATCCGCCGAGGAATCCCGCCAGGACATCAGAAAGATGCTCGAAGGTGCCGATATGGTTTTTATTACCGCCGGTATGGGCGGAGGAACCGGCACAGGCGCATCTGGAGTTATCGCCGAGATGTCGAGAGAGCTTGGTGCTCTTACTATCGCTGTTGTTACAAGGCCATTCGGGTTTGAGGGAGCCCGGCGAGCCAAATCAGCAGAGGCCGGTATAGAAGACCTGCGTGACAAAGTTGATACCCTTATTACTATCCCGAACGATAAAATCCTCTCCGTCGTCGAGAAGAAGGCCACTCTCACCGAAGCCTTCCGGGTTGCTGACGATGTGCTTCGACAGGGTGTGCAAGGGATGTCGGACATCATTACCATTCCTGGAATGATCAACGTAGACTTTGCAGACGTTAAAGCAATTATGCAGAACCAGGGTTCCGCCCTGATGGGTATCGGCTACGGAAAGGGCGATCAGCGGGCAATACAAGCTGCTCAGGCGGCGACAGCGAGCCCTCTGCTCGAATCGTCGATCGATGGGGCACGCGGAGTACTCCTGAATATCACGGGTGGCTCCGATCTTATGCTCTCAGAAGTTTACGAAGCGGCCGAAGTTATCTACAATGCTACCGACCAAGAGCACGTGAACATTATCTTCGGTACCGTCGTAGATGAATCTATGATGGGAGAAGTCAGGATCACGGTTCTTGCCACCGGTTTCGATGCTACGAGACCAGAGCGCCCAGCAGAGAAGGTTGCTGCACAGCAGCAGCCAGTTCCTCAGGGACAGCCCAAGATGCCGACACCGCAGCAAGGACAGGCTCAGCCAGCTAGAAAGCTGACTGTTGTGAAGCCCAATGAAGAACCTGTCACTGTTGCAACAGGCGAAAGCGAACTCGATATTCCGGCGTTCCTTAGAAGAAGATAGACCGATTTGGTATAACAAAAAAGGATCAGTTGAAGGCGGTGCCTCTTCAGGGGCACCGCCTTCCCTAAAAAAGGAAGGGTTTTCCGATAGACGTGCCAAACAGGAGAAATATGAAAGCCATTGCATCTACTTTTGAGAGGCCATATGTAAAGACGGTTGGGGCAACATTTGTGCTTGCTCTTGCTACAGCCGCCTTCGCACAGGTTTCATTTAGACTGCCATTTACCCCAGTTCCTGTTACTATGCAGGTCTTTGGTGTGATTCTTTCAGGGTTACTCCTTGGTGGCAGACTCGGGGCACTCGCTCAGCTTCAGTATATCGCTCTCGGACTCGCTGGTGCGCCAGTTTTTGCGGGTTGGATAGGTGGGCCCGCAGCTCTTCTCGGCCCATCCGGAGGCTATATTCCTGGGTTTGTCGTCGGAGCATACGCTGCAGGTTTCATCTTTCACCGTGCACCAAAACAGGATATGCGCCACGCACTCTTTGCTGGAGCAGTCGGTTTGGCTGCTATCTACTGGTGCGGAGTAGCGTGGCTTGCGGCACTGACTGCCATTGTTGGAAAAGGCTCTCCGTGGCTCGTGGCGTGGCTGTGCGGCGTTGCGCCATTCGTAGGCGTTGATGCGCTTAAGGTAGCGCTTGCCTCAGCGGTAGCCACAGGCACTCTACGTTGGAAGTGATAATTCGGCTTAGAGGCCATCATATTCTCTGCCTGCTTGGGTTCAGAGGGTTTGGCTACAGTGACGAGTTCGTTGCGAATATGGCCAGTTGCCAATCGCGAGCCTTTTCGGACAACTCTATTGTCGAGATTATCTCTGGTTCCGACGATATTTGTCGGGCGTGTCCAAAGAAAGACGATGCGGAGTGTCGCCGAGCAAACGGCGAGGGCGTCTCCCTCAAAGACCAAGTTGTTCTTGAAATGCTGCAAATCCCAGTTGGAAGCCGCCTGGCATCGAGTGCGATCTTCAAAAGAGTGGCCAACCATATTGCAGTTGCTGATCTGGAGAGGATATGTGCAGATTGTGAGTGGTTGTCACTCGGTTACTGCGCAGACGGAATCAGAAAACTTGCAGGAGGTGGCTGCACTCTGAGCAGCCACCCCAAACAACGGGAAACTCTTACTTAAACTCTTCCCAGTTTGATTTGTCGACTATAATCGATGGAGTCTTGATGAACTTCTCCACTTTTTTGCCTTCCAGAGAGTCTTTCATCGACTTGATTATTGTCTGTCCCATCTCCTTCGGGTAGACTGCAAGCGTCGCCGTCAGATTCCCTTTGCCGACGTCGGCAACAGCATCCGGATTACCGTCTATTCCTATAGTGAATATACTCTTACCAGCGTGTCGTGCGGCCTGAGCGGCTCCCTGAGCCATTGCATCGCTGCAACCGAATACCAGGTCGATGCTTCCATCACGCTGCAGCATATTCTCTGTGATTGTAACGCCTTTGCCTCTTTCCCAGTCTGCAGCTTGCTCTGCGACGATCTTTATCTCTGGATAGGCTGCCAATGCTTCCTTAAAGCCGCCAGCTCTTTCTCGAGTATGAAACCCGTCTACGCCGTCCAGAATCGCCACTTTGCCTTTGGGTGTACCATATTTTTTACGGAGAAGCTCAATTGCTTTCTCTCCGCACTTGCGGCCGCCTTCGCGCTGGTCGTAACCTATATAGGCTGCAACTTCGCCGCCCGGAAGCTCTGTAAGTGAGTTGTGGATGAATATCGGTATCCCTGCTGCATTGGCTTTCTTTACGGCGCCTACAACGGCCTTGTCGTTGATCGCACAGATGCTGATGGCCTTCACTTTGCTCTGAACCAGGTTCTCGATCATCCCTACTTGCTCATTAAAGTTGGATTCGCGAGCAGGAGCCATCGAGCGCAGCTTGAAACCCTCAGCAGTTGATTGCTCCTTGGCGCCTTCCACCAGTGTTACGTGAAAAACGCTCGTCATTGCAGGCGAGACCAGACCAACTTCAATTCTTTCCTTTTTGGTATCCTTATTGGTTTTCTGGCTGGTGGTATCGTTCTTTGAGCATCCTGCGATTAGTGCCACCGCGAGCACTAAGGCTGCGAGAATTGCAGATATGACTTTCACTTACTGCCTCCTCAAATAGAATAGAGTGTAAAGCGTAAATTGCCAGGTTCTTCAGTTACGAAGAGACCCTTATCCGTGCGGCAGCACGCGCCGACCGCTTTTTCTGATATGCATCTATAACAACAGCGACCACTATTATTGCACCGATTATCGCCTTCTGCCAGTTCGGATCGACGTTAAGCAGTACCAGACCGTTTCTAACGACTCCCATAATCAACGCGCCGATTAAAGATCCTATCAGTCTGCCCTGTCCGCCAGAGAGGCTTGTGCCGCCAATTACAACCGCTGCTATTACATCAAGTTCCAGTCCATCCCCGTCCGTGCCGACTACAGCATGGTCTCGTCCTGCCACTATCAAACCGGCAACCGCCGCCAGCAGTCCTGTCAGCACGTAGACGAATATCTTGGTCTGGTTAACAGGGACTCCCGAAAGACGTGAGGCATCTTCATTGCCGCCGATTGCGTACGTGTATCTTCCTACCTTCATCTTTGCGAGGACTACATGGACAACTACATACACCACTACCACAGCAAGTATTGCCACAGGAAAGTGCCAGATTTTCGCATCGCCAAGGTAGAGGAACTGAGGACTGAGTTCGTAAAACGTGCCGCCGTTTGTTATCCGCATTGCCAGCCCGCGCGCAATCCCCATCACCCCGAGGGTGGCTATAAACGGCTGCAGGCTAAGCCGGGTTACAAGCAATCCGTTTACCAGGCCAAATCCGGCTCCTGCCACAAGTGCGCCGAGTATCGTAATCCACGGGCTCAGGTGCATCACGTGCGCAAGATACCCGCCCACACACGCCGAAAACGCCAGTAGCGACCCTACCGAAAGATCAATCCCGCCGCTGATTATAACAAGCGTCATTCCCGCAGCAATAATTGCGACGTGTGAAACCTGCGTTACGATATTTATGAAGTTGCTCGCCTTGGGGAAGGATTCCGGCGCCGAAATCGAGAGAGCAATACATATGACAACCAGTCCGCTCAGTGCGCCTAGCTCTCTAGTTACTGAGCCGAACAAATCCTTCAGCCGTCTCGGTCTTTCGGTCTTTCGGTCTTCATTGACTTCTTGATCTTCCGCACCGTCCTTCCTGCCCTACAACCGACTTCATTCTATTGCTGCTGAGCTATCTGCGTCAACAATTCTGCCTGCCAACGCGGCCAATTTCGATTGTCCACGCTTTCGTAGAATGATATACTTTCGTTTGATACATCGGCCGATTCGAATCGTACGGGTCGAACAGGCGGTTTAATTGTCCATTAGCAATAGAGTAATAGTAGTAGGTGGCGGAGCAGGGGGAGTTCTGGCGGCGGGGAGAGCTGCAGAGCTTGGGGCGACAGTAATTCTGCTCGAACGCGGGCCCAAAACCGGTCGCAAGCTGCGAATTGCCGGCAAGGGGAGAGCCAATATAACGAATACTGCCGAATTGCAGGAGTTCATCAGCGCATTTGGCGAAAACGGTAAGTTCCTCTACAGCGCGTTTTCGCGATTCTTTCAGAACGATCTTACGGCTCTGCTTGAACGCCTGGGTGTAGCTACCAAAATCGAGCGTGGAGGTAGGGTCTTTCCTGTTTCGGACGATGCTGACGATGTCGCCGATGCTCTCGAGCGATGGGCGCGCAAGTCCGGTGCAGAAATCCGCCTCAATACGCGCGTAAAGAGTCTTATCATCGAAAACTCTCGAATAGTCGGCATAAACACGAACTCTAAGACGATCAAATGCGACGCGGTGATAATTGCTACTGGTGGCATCACATATCCGGCAACAGGCTCAACTGGAGATGGTTATACGATGGCGCGCGCTGTTGGCCACAACATTATGGAGCCTCGTCCGGCTTTGGCAGCGATGGTCTCAGAGGAGCCGTGGGTTAAAGAGATGCAGGGGCTCAGTCTGAAAAACGTGCAAGCGAGCCTCTTCTTCACGGGTGTGGATGGCAAACGGCTGCTAATCGCCGGGCAGTTCGGCGAGATGCTCTTTACGCATTTTGGCGTTTCCGGGCCGATAATTCTTACATTGAGTCGCAGAGCGCTCGATTATATAGGAAAGGGCAGGGTGGAACTCTCGATAGATCTCAAACCGGCGCTCTCCGATGAACAGCTCGATGCCCGCCTAATCCGCGATTTTGTATCTCGAAAGACTTTCAAGAACTATCTGCCAGAGCTGCTTCCCAGGCTAATGATCCCCACGTTCATCCGGTTGGTCGACATTCCTGCCGACAGCCGACTAAACCAAATAACGGCTCTTCAACGCAAAAAGATGCTCCAAACACTAAGAGAGATGACTCTCACCATAAAACAACTGCGTCCTGCAGATGAGGCCATTGTTACCGCCGGAGGAGTAGATATTAAAGAGATCAACCCCAAAACGATGGAATCGAAGCTGGTTAAGGGGCTCTATTTCGCAGGTGAAGTAATAGATATAGACGCTACAACCGGTGGATACAATCTACAAGCGGCGTTTTCTACTGGTTGGGTGGCGGGGGAAGCTGCTTCGTCTTGTGGAGAGGGATAAAGGCAAAATCCCTCCTCTAAGTGAGGAGGGATCATCACTCACTAGCTCACTAAGGCCATCAGGATTTCTTCTATCCGGTGGAACGTGGTAAAACTGTAGAACTCCATTCCGAGCCACGATTCGGCCAGTGCCTGCGGCGGAGCTCCATTGACGCTTGCAGAGACTCCAAGCGCGCTTACAATAGTGTGCCCGACTATGATTGCTACGGCCAGACCCACGCCGCCGCCGAGCACTGAGTCGAGCGGGTTGAGGCTGATGAGGGTTGCCTCGTAAGTCCACTTCCCCAGAAACAGCAGCACTAGTCCGATGAGTACAAACAGCGTAACAAACCAGATTGCTTCGTTCGCAGGTGCATCGCCTGCTACTTGAATGGCAGAGGCCACACTAGGGGATATTACCCACACGAACCGGACAGCCACGAGCAGTGCTACGAAGTCGAAGATTGCCCTTCCGAAACCGCGTTTGTACTCCAATCCCACGGCTCCGATAATCAGAATAGCCAGAACAGCATCGATTATATTCACTTGCACACCACCCTGAACGCAAAGACTATCGGGTGCAAATTAGTCTGACAGTCCCTTTACCACTTTGAGTGCGCCGTAGCCTACAACATCGCTCGTATCGCCGGTTATATCGCCAGAAGTATAGTACGAAAGCAATTCGGCCTTCTTTCCTCCCATTGCCTTAGTTGCCGCCAGCATTATCGCTGTTGGCAGCGCTCCGCACATAGATATATCGTCTCTGACTACAAGATCGAGCAGTCCGGCGTAATCCATCGACTCTATTTTAGCGATGACTTTTCGGTCGTGCTCCTCAGCAAATTGCTTCGGCTCATAGTGGGTGAGATCGGTGCTTGCTATGACCACTGCGTTGCGGTCAGCTAGCGCCAGACTTACAGCCCCACCTATTTCTTCCGCATATAGTATGGAATCTTCCCATGCAACTATTGAAAGAACAATAGGAACTATCTTCGTATCCCCGCCTATATACTGTAGAAACGGAAGCTGTACTTCAATGGAGTGCTCATATATGTGGGCTCTTGGGTCTTCTTCAACCAGGTTCGTTGTGCGGATGATAGACTCTGCTACTTCTCGCTCTATCTCCACATCGCCGAGGGGAGTTGCCCATTTTTCGCTCTTTACGGTAGCTGCTGTAGCTCCGAATCCGCGGTGGTTGGGGCCGATAATCACTACGGTATCGGGGATTCCGTCGTCGGCGAGTTCGGCGTAGGCAGATGCTGCTGCGTAGCCGGAGTATTTGAATCCCGCATGTGGAGCTACCAGTCCTACTATATCACGAGTGACAAACGGCGCTTGCTCTGGCAGCCGTCCGGGTCCGTACGGCCCCAGAAAACACGCATCCAGCGTTGCCCTGAGATCGTCGGGGTTCTTTTCGTAGAACATTCCTGCAACCGATGGCTGTCGGATCATTTCTCCACCTCCAGACGCTTCTTTGTGCAGTCAGTATAGCCCCATAAAGGCGGGATTGCCAGTCTTAAGCAATATTAACCTGGTAATTCTACCGGATTTTGCCAGCTTTTCTTGTCAACGCTTGACAACATACAGAGCGTCTGCTACATTGTCATCGTAAGCGATAGTAGAGCGGCATAGGGTGCATAGCACCTAAATGAAGCCGCCGAATGATACTTGGGAAAGGGGAATCGAAGCCAGGGAGTAACACGCCAGATGCGGTTGCCGTTTTTTCTGGGCGTTCCCGCGGCGCAGACTCCAAGCTTCTTAAACCTCCACTTCCATCTATCGACCGCCAGAGCAACATTTAGCTTTTGGCACAACCAGGCAGAGTTGCCAGCTTCTCTTAAAGGAGGTTGACAACGGTTAGTTTGCAGGCTATACTTCGTTTACTACTGAGAGGTTGGCTGAATCTTGATTATGAATGAGCCTTTCTCCAGGCTCCAAACTTCAGACACCTCTAATTTGAATGAAACGACAGGTCGCGGAGGTATGGCGAACTAGCGTATCAGAACAATTAAGTCCTACATCTTGTGTTCATCCCCTGGCTTCTCTCGTGTCTCACACGTGTATTGGCATACTTCTTGCACAATATCTGAGTGAACATGAATTGCAAGCTCTACGGAAAGGGGGAACACTTCGTGAGCACAAGAATAAGCGATATCACCATCGCAAGAGGAGAAAAGAGAGGAGGAGGTGAAAGTATGAAGAAAGTATTAGGAATCGCATTAGCATTGGTGTTTGCCTGCTCAATCGTAGCAATGGCAGCTCCTGCGGACGTATGGGTTATGCAGGTGCAGGGATCTGACGGGGAGGGTAGGAGCAAGGGTTCACTGGCTACCATTGGCTGGCAGCCTGGTAAGACTGACGGAATCGACGTGGGTGAGACGACCACAGTCCTTGATCCCCCGTTCAAGGGTACGACTGCTGTTTTCGCAATGGCACAGTTCCAGGGCACCGATATCTGGACCAAGACCGACTACAGAGAGCCGTTGGCGACTAACCCGGAACTTCCAAAAGTTTGGACGCTGGTTAGCTATACTTCGTCCAATGAAGGACCTGAGATCGGTTGCCAGATGCTGACCTTCAAGGGCAGCGACAAGGCTCCCGCCGACTGGTCAGTATGGTTTGTCAAGGTAAGTTGGGAACTGGGTAGCACGGAGGCTGGTGGTGAGTACACCTCTGGTTCCGTTATATTCAACGCCGACAATCCGCTGACAACTGCCGGATGGGCACTGTATCTGCCGGAAGTTGGCAAGGATGAAGCACACTTCCTGAACGTTGAAGTGATGGCTGTTCCTGAGCCGGGTAGCATGCTTGCTCTCGGTAGTGGACTCGCTGGCCTCGTTGGCTTCGCGATCCGCCGCAGAAAGTAATTCTAAACTAGTTCCGGGTTTATTTCCCGGCACTGAATTGCCGGCCGGGCGTCACAAACGCCCGGCGGCCCTTTCAGAAGCAAGTATAACCGATACACATTACCCCGCACCAGATGGGGATGCTGGAAAGGAGACCGCAACACACTCGAACTACACAATTGGGGCAGTCGGCAAATCCCTGGTTGGCATCTCACTGTTTACTGCAATCATCTTACTAAGCACTTTTTCACTACGTGCAACTGGGACTTACAATGTTGACGCTCCCTATTGGGTGTGCTAATTTCCGAAATTGAGGAAGCAAGCGTATTTTGAGAGGGGGAGGTGACGTTTTATGAAAACACTTACATCTACAAAGGATCACAAGAGAGGAGGTGATATAATGAAGAGAGCAATAGCACTCGCGATCTTCGCAGTCGTAGTCCTTGGCGCTTGCGCCACGGCAGCCACTTGGGTGGAGAACTACTTTGTAGCCGGAGCATATCTGACATCTGTTCCGCTCGTTCCGCTCAACAGTGACCCAGAGGTGGTCTTCTCAGACCGCGACGGTAATCCAGTCGACATCGACGGTATTCTGTCTCGACTCGAGCCAGGTGCTGGTATGGTCGACTTCTCACCGTGGAGTGATGACTTCGGTGGCGTGCTTCTCGGCGACGGACTTGTGTTCCAGTCGCAGGGCACTTGGGTGAAGTATCAGGGTGTGGACGACGGTATTCCAGATGGCGTTGGCCAGATGACCGACATGTGGATTCCTCTGCCTGCAGACACCACGTGTATAGGTACACCGTTCAACCACAGCGTCGAGCTTATTGACGTTATGGTGACCGACGGTGCCCAGGTTCTGTCTTGGGAAGAGGCCGTTGCCGCTGGATGGGTTGAGCCAACACTCACCGGAATGGATCCTTACGGTTACTTTGACGTAGGTATCGATCCGTGGGATGAGTATCAGTCCATGGAGCCTTGGAGTGGTTATGTGGCTAAGAACATTACTAGCCCGCTCAAGCCACTCGCGCTGATTATCCCTGCGCAGTAATCGCTGCGTAATCAGCAAATCATACTGCGATGCAGTAAAAGAAAGCAGAAATCCGGCCACTACGAAATCTATTGAGAGGGGCTGTGAGTCCCTTGTAAAAAGGGGTGGTTGCATAAAGCGGCCACCCCCTTGTTTTTGAATCCTGCACCCTGGCCTCTTACTACCAGTACCGTGAACATTCTGCGGAGTTGAATCGTCTGCAATAATAGAGGTAATCCTTCATAGTTACCGCTGATGGGATCGAGGAGAAGAAGCTGATGATTAACAGAAACCTCAAAACACTGCTCATGGTGTGCGCAGTCGCCATAATAGCCTTACCGTGCCTCGCAGCCGGTCCGGCTCCGCTGGCGATGAACAACAAAGCTATTGGTGGCGGCCCGCTCAATGACTTCACTCCGGGTGTTACTAACGGCACCGGACTTAACAACATTGGGCTTCTGGTAAGAACTACCGGTAAGGTCACATATGTAGACACCACCAACAAGTTCTTCTACATAGACGATGGTTCTGCTCTGGAGGATGGCACTACTAACGCGCTGGGCGAGCTTGTGCTCGGCGTACGTGTCTCCTACGCCAATCTTGCGCCGGGAGCGTCGTTTATCTGCCCTTCCTTTGGAACCTACTGGGCCATAACCGGTATCAGCAGCACAACGCAGATTAGTGTAAGTGGCGGCGATGTAATAATCCCGACGCTTCGCCCGCGAAATAACGCCGACAAAACGCCTGTTTAGGATTAGAGGATTATTCCAGTTCGGAGACTTTTACCGGCTCTAAGCCTTTGTCTCTTAGCTGATCTATCATTGTAGGAAGGACGTCGACTGTAGGCCAGCTCCCACAGTGCATAAGCACGATTGCTCCAGCTTTCGCGCGATCCTGCACACGCTGGTTTATCTCTGCAGCTTCGATGCCCTTTTTGAACGCATCCCAACTGTCCGCCGACCAATACACCGATTTGTAGCCAGCCCCGGCAGCTACCTCAAGCACCCTTCGATTCCGTGCGCCATAGGGCGGTCGAAAATACGGCTTAGTGCTCGTGCCGGTGGTCTCCTTAACCAACTGCTCCGTCCGTTCCAACTGCTCAACTATCTGCTGATCGGTCACCTTTGTAAGATCGGGATGCGAATACGTGTGGTTCCCGATTTCATGACCTTCTGCAATGATCCGCTTGGTGAGCTCGGGGTTCTGCTCTACCCATTTCCCGGTAAGGAAGAACGTAGACTTAATGTCCTTGTTTGCAAGCACATCGAGGAGTGCAGGCGTCGGTTTCGAGCTTGCTCCCGCGTCAAACGTGAGCGCGATTCGGCCACTATCGTTCGCCACTTGCTGCATCTCCGGCGAAGCAGTGGACTTTTGCACCTTCACAGGTTTGGCAGGTTCAGCCGGCTGAGACTGCTGCTTCTGGGATTGGTCGGAACCCGGATTCACCGACACCGTAGGCGGAGAGTCTTTCTCCGAAGATTGGGCTTCGGCTCCGTCTTTCTCTTCGGTAGTCGGTGGTTCTTCCTGCGGTGCAGGCTTTGTTATCTGTGTCGGTTCTGGCGCTTGCGATGATGGCGCCTGCGGTTCCTGCCTGGCCGAGCACGACGACAGAAGAATCAGTGCCGTAAAGGAGACTACTGTGATGATGACTATTGATAGAAGGGTTTGGAGCCTGCTCGATGCACAGGCTCCTATTCTTGCGAACAAAATCTTACCTCTTGGTCTTTGCACCGCTGCCCTGTGCGGTAACGCCGCTTCGCGCGCCTTTCATCTTATCCTTAAGCACGCTTACAGCCTTCTTCAACTGCACGTCCTGTGCGAGGTCGCCGAGTTCGATAGCCTCTTCGCTGCTCGCCACATAGACATCCGGCTTAACACCCACTTTGTTGATGTCTCTGCCTTTAGGCGTCAGATACTTTGCTGTAGTAATGGCGATTGCTGAACCGTCAGTCAGCGGGGAGACGGTCTGAACTCGAGCCTTGCCGTAGGTATCGGATCCAACGAGCGTGCCAGACTGATTGTCCTGTATCGCGCCTGAGACTATCTCCGACGCGCTGGCGCTGGACTTATCGACCAATACCACCAGCGGCAGAGTCTTGCGGCCGCGCCTGGACGGATCGACGTTCAATACGTTCCGCTTTCCGCTGCGCTCTTCGATGATTACAACCGGACCGCTGTCGATAAATCGGCTGCCGATACTAACCGCAACCGGCAACAGTCCGCCTGGGTTCTGTCTGAGGTCGAGCACCAGCCCCTTCATCTTCTGCTTGTTGAGATGGTTCAGCGCCTCTTCCATCTGGTCGTCGCTGTGTTCGTTGAAGCCGTAGAGCCTCACGTAACCGATGCCGTTCTTCTCGTCCAGCATCTTCGATCGAACCATCCTGAACTCTACCATCTTGCGGATTATAACCACGTTTCGCGGCTTCTCGTTGCCGTTTACGAGTGTAAGGGTGACCTTAGTGCCCTCCTCGCCGCGTATCCGTTTTACTACATCGTCTATATCGAGACCTGCTATCGATTTGCCATCTACTCGCAGGATGATATCGCCCGCCCTTACCTTGGCAGCTATAGCAGGACTGTCCGGCAGCGGCTCCTTGATGTAAACCTGCTCATTCTTGTTTACATCCAACTGCGCACCGATTCCAACGAAGTTGCCCTGGTTCTCTTCACGCATCTGCTTATAGGCGTCGGGGTCGAGGAAACGGGTGTAGGGGTCACTCAGCGATGCCAGCATACCCCGAATGGCGCTGTATGTCATCTGGCGATCGTCGATCTTTTGCCCGGACGGGCCAAAGTAGCTGTCCCTCATCCGACCGAGAACATCGTAGTATGTCTGAAGCACCGGGAGTTCTACTTCGGAGTCGTTCCCTAACTCCAGCTTGCTGCTTAGCTGCTGTAGCTGCGATGCAAACTCCGTAACACTGCCTCGCGACGCGCCAACCTCCGGCGTGACAAAGCCAATCAGAAAGGCAACCACTATTATAAGGCTGACTACAACTATGCGGAATATCTTCTCGTTCATAATAGACTATCCCTTGCCTTTGCCAGCAACGAGCAGTTCCATAGCGCGTTCCAGCTGAATGTCGGAGCCATCGGCTTTGCCCGCGGCTACGAACACGTCTGGAACGAGCCCCATGCCCCGGTAGTCTCCGCTCTTCGGAGTCAGATACTTGCCAGTGGTCATTGTGAAAGCGGAACCGTCTTTGAGCGGCACAAACGTCTGCTGCAGATTGGCTCCGGTTGTCCGCTCGCCTACAATCTTCGCTCCGGCACCATCCCTGATCGCAGCGGCCAGAACTTCCGAGAGACCGTAGCTTGCACGGTTAACTAGCACAACTATATCGTTTTCCCAAATGACATCTCTTTTCGATGTTGCTCTTAGCGTTCGCTGCTTGCCATCGGCAATTCGAAGGATCGACAGAACCTTCTCCGGGACAAAATCTGCAGCCATCGCCTGAGCGCTCTCTAACGTGCCTCCGGCGAAATCGCGAAGGTCAAGAACGATCGACGTTGCGCCGCGGGTTTTCAGATCGGATACAGCCCGATCCAGCTTTGCTACAGCCGATTTGTTCATCAGGCCAATGCGGATATACCCAACTGAGGGTTTGATCATCCTGTAGACCACAGGGTCTATACGTGTTTCAGCAGATGGGACACTCACCTTGATGGGTTCAGCAACTTCTGAGCGGGCTATGGTAAGAGAAAACGACTTTTCGGTTTCGCTTGCCAGCGTATCCTCAGCCTGTCTGAAAGAGATTCCATCTTTGATGTGCTTGTTTTCGGCTTCGAGCTGCTTTCTGAACTCGTTTTCAGTCATCTGTCCGTTGCGGACGGCTTTGATCATCTTCTCGACTCGCTGGAACGGATCGTAGGAGAGTATAGACTTGCCGTCTACATGGGTTATGATGTCGCCAGACTGCAATCCCGCTTTATTAGCCGGGCTTCCGGGCAGCACGCTTGCTATCATCAACTTCTCTTCGGAGATGTCGCCCTGCTTTTCCTGCCGTATTAGAGTAATTGCCCCAATACCGTAGAACCTGCCTTCAGCGGCATCTGTCACGACCTCAGCCTGTTTGACGTTGTAGAATCTCGTCAGCGGATCGTGCAGGGAGTCCAGCATATTCTGAATTGCACCGTAGGCAAGGTCGCGTTCCTGGGACTTCTTTATGGGTTCTACATACTCCCCACGTACGCGCTGCAGGACTTCGTAGAAGACTTGCAGCGGTCGCAAATCGACGTCGGAGCGTATTCCAACATCCGTAGACGATGACTCGCGCGCATACGCAGTAAGCGAACGATGCGCACGTAGAGATTCCTGAGCTCTTGCGATGGGGCCGTGCTTGTCGACAAGAAACCGTGTGAAGCATCCCGCAACCATAGCCACAACGATGAAGACGACAAGGGCGATTTCGTGTTTGCGCATTATTACCGTTTCTCTCTTGGTGTGATATTCCACCATGTCTCACAGACGCAGACGGTCGTTTTGGATGACTGCATCGGAACAAAATGTGTGACAAATAGAGAACATGCGAAAGCCATTTGAGGCTTTCGCATCCTTCCGTATTATACCACAGAGCAGGCCACTGTCAAGAACAAATGCTCGCATTGTGTGAACAGATCGGGTTCACAATCGGTGCAGATCAACCTGCTATGAGTTCAGTATTCCACAGGTAGACACACATTACTTCTGATAGAACTTGCTGGATTCTATCACTATTCTGGTCTTGCCATCTTCGGACTTCGGGAGCACTTGAACAATGCCGTCTATTGCATCACTTGGCCCTGCAACAACTACTCCATCATCCAGAACATATGTAGTCTTCCGCGACTGTCTCTCGGCCCACTCGCGATCGGGGACAAACTGCATTTCGGTGAGCCCTTTGTCGAGCATACGCCCTATATATTCATCGCGCATAAGAGAGTTAGGAATAACACGTTCCGACAGTTCATCAAGGTCGATGAAATCTGATTGAGTCTCTTCGCGAACGGCTTGCGATATTTCGCTCACCAGCTCGGCGCTCATATTCTCCGCGTTGGCGTCCAGGAACTTGGCAGTCTCTCCGATGACGATTTTGGTTAACTGCCGCGGAGTGGCAATTTCGTCACACTCCAGAAAATCCGCTGTCCAGAAACTATCGTCGGAACTGGCTCTAAACAGCAAATCATAACGAGCTTCTTCGTCGTAGAATCGTATTATCGCCCACGTCATCAACCCGTGTGCAGCATCTGGTAGCACGAGGATCTGCTGAAACTCTCTTTCGGTATCCGGGCGAAGATACACGCGCATAGGGTCGAGCTTCAACAAGGCCACATATCGGTTGTCGGTCTCTTCATCTCTGAAGGGCAGGATAGCCAGGTCTACAGTGACTCCGCTCTCTTTTGACACCACTTTCTGTAGATTCCACGCTATTTCCTGTGATACTTCCCTGAAACAGCCGGGCCCTTCCTCAATGATTTTGCCACACGCTGCCGCAACTGAGCTTTCCGACGAAGCGAACTTTCCCATCCGTAGCTGGCTCGACTTCAGGCAAGATCTAATGTGATCCTCAAAATATCTCCGCAAATCCTCGTCGAGCACCAGTGGCTCGTCTGCGATGCTCGGAGTCTCGAAAGCACTGTCTGCGGTATGAACTATGGCCCATTCCAGGTCCACGTGTTGAATTGACTGCATATTGTTTAATCTCCTCGTGAGAAAAGTAGTGGGGCACACGAATCCGATACCAGAAAAACCAGTCGGATTTGCAGGTGGCGTTCGGGATGCTAGATTTGCTTCTGGAATCGCATGAACTCGGAGCTATCAACAATAACGAACGGTTCACCCTTCGTTTTGTCCTCACGCTCCAAATATACTTCACCTTCGCGAACGCCAAGGAAGATAAGCAGCTCTCCAGTTGGCGATTTCACTTTGTCCATACGTGTGATTCCAAAGATCGAAGGGCCTGTTCCCGTCATATACTCTCGTCTTTGCACAGCTATAGGTTTTTGCAACTCTCTACCTCCTTGCAGGGTCTTTGCCTCAATCCCCGATTCTAGTTCTACCTTCGACTACCCTTTTACCTCCCCATTAACAGAAATCCGTTGCCAATTTGCTCTTTTGCGCAATCCGTTCACAGTGTATCAGCTACCGTTGTCTAATAATGAAGGTATCGTTCTCTAGCTGCAATACGTGCAAATTGTATTGACCGTTTTGCGCTCAAGTGGTACAATCGAGACTCCAGAGACAGTAGTTGGAGCGATGTCCGAGTTGGTCGAAGGAGCAGCACTGGAAATGCTGTAACGGGCTTCCCGTTCGTGGGTTCGAATCCCACTCGCTCCGCCATAACAACGCACTAAAGCCGCTAAATCGTGCAAGATAATTAAAGGCGGCTTGGTTGTTGTACCCCTCAACACTATACGGCTCGGCAATTGGCCAAACCATAGATCGTCTTTTCATACCAGCGGTTGCTGTGGCACGTATGGTTTCCTCAACACGCACTGCGAAGAGGAGTAGCGTTTTTGTCTAGAGCGAAAGAAAACTGGTATTTCTATGGAGTGGTGATCGCATTCGCATTGGTGTTTGGTCGCCCTTCACCAATTGTAAGCAAACCTGTAGTTGATGTGTTTATCGACACTTTTGGTGTGTCTTTGGTGCTGATTGGGCTCTTGATTCGTGTTGTGGCGCGAGATTGGAAGGCGAACTATGGAGACGATCAACTGGTTACTGGTGGTCCATACGCTATTGTTCGAAACCCGATGTATGTTGGCAGCCTGCATCTTGGCACCGGACTGCTCACGGTCTATGGAAGTCTGCCACTCGTAGTCTTCTATGTGACTGCTTTTCTTTTTGTTCATCAATTGATAGTGCAACGGGAAGAGAGACACCTCCGACTGGTCTACGCTGAAGAATACAACCGTTATGTCGAGACAACTCCGGCGTGGGTTCCGTCGGTCGTAGGATTTGTGCGCTTGCTGGTTTGCTCTCCTGGTTGGATCCGTTCAATTCCACACGCCTTGATCAGGGAGAAAAGTGCGATTGGCTGCAGTCTGTGCGCGGCCTGCCTGCTGGAAGCCGCTGGTGACAGCATATCTATGGGGCTGAGCATAACTCATCCAGAGACTGTTATTTCGCTGATTGCCGCAGTATCCATCGGAAGTATCTGGATTGTAAGCGTCAGAGTTCTGAGGAAGTATGCCTCCCCTGCAAGGTGATACTCCAAGCAGTATTGTTATATCCGCTGGAATTGGAGTGGAGTGACTATGGGTTCATTATCAGCTTGGTTCTATTATGCTGTTTTTCCACTTTCTTTGCCACTCTGTTCCTGGGAGAGCGTCCGATCGCTCGCGAATGGCTCGGAATAGCGTTGGTTACAAGTGGCGTGTTGATCTTTGCTTTGCGGAGATAGACATCCGCTTAGTGTTACAAAGCTCACCGATTAATCAGTAAAGATACGAAGAAGCCGCCTCGAATTGTGAACGAGGCGGCTTCTCGCCTGTATTATTGTTGGCCGATTTCTTCTACTTGGTGTAAGGCTGCAGCTTGATTATATGCTGCGCCAACTGCCATCTGATCGCCTGGAGCTCATTGTTCTTTAGTTCCGCGAGTGGTTTGCTCAGAACTGCATTGAGATAAGACTCTGCTGCACTAACAGCTTCTGGACCCTTCTTCAAGTCTTTAGCCTCACGCAATAGCTGCATCATGGTTGTAATGTATCGGGTATCATCTACACCTTCGCGTAATGCTTCCCAACGGATGGTCCCGATAATCGAATCGGATTCTTCGGGAAGAGTAGGGAAGACTCCGAATAGTCCGCTCTTCCACAGAAGGTATCCAGAGTTCAGCCGGTTTATTCTTGCATTTCCTGTAATATCCCAGTAGTACCATTCGCGTCTGCCGATTTCTGGTTTGTCGCCGTTAAAGAGCCCCTGAATGTAGGGCATTTCAATGTTGCAGAAAACATTGGCAGCTGAAGGCGCAAGATTCTCGTAGGCAGGCATATTGTCGACAATCACCAGCGATGTCAGCTTGGCTTTCCGCATCGCTTTCATAGTCTCTGTGGCACTTTCTATATCTTCTTCACTCTCCGGCTTAATAGCTGCGCAGCATACCAGACCCGTTGCACCTGCCAAGCGTTCTTCTGCTTTTATATCTTTTACGTTCTCTTCGTTTATCTCGGGAAAGGTGTAAGGCACAATCGAGCCAAAGCCGTTTATCTTGATAGATCTCAAAGCCTCGCTCAGTCTATCCACTGGAACGCTGGTCGAAATCAGCTTGAAACCATTGTCTTTGATTGCATTTAGTCTATCTTCAGGCGTTGTTTCGCACTCTGCCAGGTCAGGCAGAATCATTCCGTACTGTTTCGATGACGATACAAGCCTTATTGGAAGCACCTTAACTTCGAGTGGGATCCTGCCGACGACTTTGCCGTCCGCTATGGCAACAACAGCACCCGTATAAGTTCCTGCAGCGGTGCCGTTTGGTGCATACATTGAAATCCAGTAACGTTTTACTGTATCTGATTGAAGATCAATAGGAGAGACAGGCAGAATCTTATCGCCATCGACCACCGACAGCGCAAACATACTCACAGGGAGCTTACTCTTGCCGCTGGTGAGGTCCCCTTCTAGTTTAACAGTCACTTCGTTCATGCCCTTAGGAGCCTTCATCAGAAATGAACCTGGTTCTGTCTCATTTGGGCAGACGAATATTGAAATTTTGGGTGTGATTTCGCTTCCATCAAATGTAGTCACGCCCTGCAGTACTACTGGATACGATGGGGCAACAGCTTTTACAGCCGGCTTAGGAGCCGCCTTGACCACTGGTTTTGCTGCCCACCCACTGCAGGCAACTGCCGCTGTTAACGCAAGGGACAATAGTAGATGCTTCTTCAACTCACTTCCTCCTTGAGTTCATCCATGAAAACGATGCTGACACTAGTCAGCTCTTTCTTTCCGATTTCTATCTGGTTCGAGGCTGTCTTCTAATGCTTTCCTGTGGTGGCTCCTCGAATCTGAGGGTTACCGTCCGTTTCGCCTTGTCTCTCCAGATAGTGAGCTTTGCAGTCTGGCCAATCCTGGCCTTTATCAGAAAACGCTGCATATCGGATACCGACCGTATTGGCATCCCGTCAGCCTCGAGAATCACATCTCCAGGCACAATTCCGGCTCTATTGGCGGGGCTGCCGTTCATCACTTCCGCCACAAGTGCGCCTTCGGGCTTCTGCAGGCCGAGTTGCCTTGCTCCACGAGCGGAAAGGTCGTAATAGTACATTCCTGTCCACGGTCGACGAACCTTACCGTACTTCTCTAACTCTTCAACCACGCCTTTAATGGTGCTAACAGATATTGCAAAGCCGAGCCCCTGACCGTACGGGATGATTGCTGTGTTCAGACCGATGATGTTACCTTCGATGTTGCACAATGGGCCTCCAGAGTTGCCAGGGTTGATTGCGGCATCTGTCTGAATGAGGTTCTCCATTGGTGTGCTGTTCTGTGTGGCTAATGCACGGCCCGTGGCACTCACTACACCCACGGTAACTGAATTGTGGAATCCAAAGGGGTTGCCTATCGCTATCGCTGTTTCCCCAATCATCAGTTGATCGTCATTTGCGAGTTCAGCCTGTGGCAGATTGGTGCCATCTATCTTCAACAGAGCCAGGTCGCTGATTTCGTCGGCTCCAACCAGAGTGCCTTCATAGGTCTGCTTGTTCGGCAGACTGATCTTGATCTGTCCTTTTCCGTCTTTGACTTCGTGAACGACGTGCTCGTTTGTCAGGATGAAACCTCGTTTACCATCGATTATAACTCCAGACCCCTGGCCTTTTCGTGGCATTGGCTGGCTGAACATAGGGTCATCGCCGAAAAAATCCCTGAAAATACTCGGTAGTGTCGAACGCCTTTCAACGAAGAGTGTATCAATGTTTACAACTGCCGGACCAACTTTGGCGACTGCGTTTACTACAGGATTCCTTTTGGTATCGCCGACGGGAGGCAGTGTTATCGTCCCCATCGAAGTGATGGAGGCAGCGCTTTCGTACGAAGCTAACTGCGGCACAGCTTGCCTATTGCTTGAATAGCTGGTGCGCACATCAGTTACTACGGCCAACGTCGATAGTAACGCCAAAACACCGATAACTGTCACAACAGCCTTTTCGTGCACTTTTCTTACCTCCGCGCCCAAAGCACTGCTGGGTATGATATTTGAGGGTCAGTGTCCGCGGGGACTAACTGGACTCAATCATAAGACGTGTGCGGACACACATGTATTACAGTCGAATCAATGGGTTCCCTATAGCCAGCTAAATCGACATTTGCAGATATACATCGTAGTATAATGAGGAGCAAACCTGCACTTGGAGGTGAAATATGCTTTTTCCGAAAGACAAACTGCAAATAGTTGCGAGTTGCCAGGGGAAGACCAGCGAAGAAGGCTGGCTGGTTGTCGACATTATGCGGGTCGATATGGAAGGTGTCAGCAAGCTCTACATCGATCTATCTGACGTCGCGATGCTTCGGAAACAGAAAGATGAACAGGCAGAACTGGTGAGGCGTGCAAAAGACTTATTGAGTTTCGGCGAAGAGTAGCACTGCCTAAGCTTCTTCATATTGTCTTTATGGTGCGTATTGCTTCCAAAAATCGTTCGATGGCAGGCGTCAGGTATTTGTCCTTTCTGTGGATTAGCGACAGTCTGCGTGACAGATGCGGGAGGTCAACTATCTCCACGACTGCAAGCTGCGCCTGCTGTGCCTGAGATCGCACCGACACTCCTGGGACCAGTGAGGCTCCCACGCCAATCTCAACCAGAGCTTTTATGGCTTCAACGTTATCGAGTTCCATCTGTACCTGAGGGGTTACTCCACCACTGGCAAAAATCGCATCGAGGTGTGCTCGAAAACCAGTGCCTCGCACAAAGAGTATTAGCGGTTCGTGAGCAAACTCAGTAAGCGCAACCTGCTTTCGCCCGGCAAGTCTATGGTCGCTACTCACAATAGCCACTACATCGTCGTCCAGCAGGGGTTCAACTATAAGATCCTCCTCTCCAACAGGGCTGGTCACCAGTCCCAAGTCTACTTCTCCAGTTCGCACCATCTCTGCGACCTGTTTGCTCGTGCCGCTCTGGATTATTACTTCAATCTTCCTGTGTTGCGTTCTAAGTGACTGAAGAATTGGAGGGAGAGTAAATATTGTTGTAGTAGCACCAGCACCGACAACTACTCGCCCTTGTTCACCTAGCGCAGCTTCAGAAATCGCGTATTTTGCTTCTTCAGCCAACCTTAGAATCCTCAATGCATATCGGTGAAGCATCTCTCCGGGCTGTGTCAGCCTGATAGTTCTGCCCCCACGTTCCAGTAGGGATATTCCCAACTCCTTTTCGAGTTCCTTTATATGCATCGATACAGCAGGCTGCGTTATGTACAAATCATCCGCTGCTCTACTGAAGCTGCCAAGCCGCACAATCGTGCAAAAAGTCTCGAGCTGTCTAATCTCCATAGATCAATTATAACGTACACTTATGGATCGCATAAGAAATATTCACTGGACTAATCGAATTGACCTCACTATATTGTATTGGAGGTGGTTTGCTATGCCGGCTACGGCCGTAATTGGAACACAATGGGGAGATGAGGGCAAAGGGAGGATTGTAGACCTCCTTGCAGAAGATGCTGCTGCGGTAGTCAGATGCCAGGGTGGCGCAAATGCAGGGCATACGGTCATCAACCACTTTGGCAAGTTCGCTCTCCATCTTATACCTTCAGGGATATTCAGTGATGCCACGTGCGTGATAGGCACTGGAGTGGCTTTCGACCCGCTTGCACTGTTGGAAGAGATTTCGGTGCTCGAAGCTGCCGGAGTGAAAACCGACAAGCTGGTGGTCTCTGACCGTGCTCACGTTGTAATGCCCTACCACATACTGGCAGACAGGCTGGAAGAGGAGCGATTGGGCAAGCGGCAGATAGGTACCACGCTGAAAGGAATCGGTCCGTCTTACAGTGACAAGGTGGGACGAATCGGCATCCAGGCAGGGGATCTTCTGAACCCAGACGTGCTTGCAGACAAGGTTCGCGCTGCTCTCGAGTGGAGAAATGCGATAATTGAAGGTGTCTACAAGCATAAGCCTGTTCAGGTCGATGAGATAATCGATTGGGCGCGCGAAAAAGGGGCACGGTTACGCGGAATCATCCGGCCGACGAGTCCTATTCTACACAGTGTGCTCAAAAAGAATCAGAGAATCCTCCTCGAGGGTCAACTTGGCACAATGCGCGACATCGACTGGGGTGCATATCCATACATCACCACGTCTTCGACTGTCACCGCCGGGTTGTGCGCCGGTTCTGGAGTTCCTCCCACTGCGATCGATCGTGTGATAGGAATAACCAAGGCTTACACGACGGCAGTTGGTTCTGGTCCTTTCCCGACCGAACTCGACGACGCTACAGGCGAGTGGCTGCGTAACCATGGTGGGGAGTTTGGATCGACAACTGGTCGTCCGAGACGCTGTGGATGGTTCGATGCAGTCGCTGTTCGATATGTTGTTGAACTAAACGGCGTAACAGAGATCACACTCACCAAAGTCGACGTGCTCGACGGTTTAGATAAACTTAAGGTAGCAGTTGCGTATCGCATCGGTGGCGAAGTCACTACCGAGATTCCAACGACTGTGCCGATGGAGCAGGCAGAGCCAATCTACGAGGAGTTTGAAGGTTGGACAGGATCGGCAGACGTGACATCCTTTGACGAGCTTCCCATAACTGCTCAGAAATACATCAGCAGACTTCAGGAGCTTATAGGAGTGCGCATCCGGCTGGTATCTATCGGCCCAGAGCGGCATCAGATATTTGAGTGGGCTGATTAGCAGTAGCGCTACTGCACGAAAGAGAAATAGAAAGGGTGGTCACCCTCGGTGCCCACCCTTTTTGTACGCCTTACTCTATCCTGCGACTATGCAAGGATGGCTTGCAGGTCTTCCTGAGGAGTGGAGATCGGAGCTATGTTGAACTTCTCTACCAGCACGTTCAAAACGTTTGATGAAACGAACGCAGGAAGGGAAGGGCCGATCTTGATGTTCTTGATACCAAGATGCAGAAGTGTCAGCAGAATTGCTACAGCTTTCTGCTCGTACCAAGAGAGCACCATTGAGAGCGGAAGTTCGTTTACACCTACACCGAATGCGTCGGCGAGCGCAACTGCTATCTGAATTGCAGAGTAGGCGTCGTTGCACTGGCCGATGTCGAGCAGCCTCGGAATTCCACCAATGTCGCCGAACTCGAGCTTGTTGAAGCGAAACTTTCCGCAGGCAAGCGTGAGGATAACACAGTCATCGGGAACAACCTGTGCCAGATCGGTGTAGTAGTTGCGTCCCGGCTTCGCGCCGTCGCAACCGCCGATGAGGAAGAAATGCTTGATCGCACCGCTCTTCACACCGTCAATGACCTTATCGGCAACACCGAGCACTGCATCGTGACCGAAGCCCACGAGGATTGTCTTGTCGCTTCCATCTTCAGTGAATCCAGGTGCGGCCAATGCAGCTTCGATGACCGGAGTGAAGTCGTGCCCAGGGATATGCTTTACGCCAGGCCACTGAACCAGGCCGGTTGTAAATATGCGATCCATATAACTCGGGCGCGGGCGCTGAATGCAGTTCGTAGTCATCAGAATTGCACCAGGGAACTCGTTGAACTCTCTGACCTGATTCTGCCAGGCACCGCCATAGTTGCCGACCAGATGCTTGTAGGCTTTGAGCTTCGGATAACCGTGTGCTGGGAGCATCTCACCGTGCGTGTAGATGTTAATGCCCTTGCCTTCTGTCTGCTTCAGCAGCTCTTCGAGGTCTTTCAAATCGTGTCCGGATACCAGAATCGCTTTGCCCTTTACAGGCTCAATGCGTACGGGCGTCGGAACCGGATGCCCATAGGCGCTGGTATTCGCGGTGTCGAGGAGTTCCATAACCTTGAGGTTTAACTCGCCCACTTTCAAAGCCATAGCAGTCAAGTCATCAACTGACGGGCTCGGGTTGGTGAGGAAACTTAGAGCCTCGTGGAAACCAGCATATGCGGCGTCATCTTCCTGTCCAAGAATCTGCGCGTGATCTGCATAGGCTGCTGCACCCTTCAGGCCGTAGGTTATAAGCTCCTGCAGGCTTACTACGTCGTCGCCGTAATCCTCACGTCGACCAACGATCGACTTACCAGTGGCGGCTTCCATATCGAACGTTTCCGGCGTTTTGCCGGCCTTCACGCAGGCGTCTTCATACAGCTTCTTCGCCGTATCACGCATTTCCACAGCCTTGTCGATCATCAGTTGCACTGTTTCGGGATCGAAGTTCACGTTGGTAACAGTTGTGAAGAGAGCTTCGATTGTGAAGACATCGATCTCTTTGCTCGATGCGCCGAGTTGGCGCGCTCTGTGGGCATACCACGAGATCGCCCTGGTTACAAATAACAGCTCATCCTGCAAAACAGCGGTCTCGGCATCCTTGCCACACACCCCTGAGGTGGTACATCCTGTGCCTTTGACCGTCTGCTCGCATTGATAACAGAACATGTTCATAGACTCCTCCTATTGGTAGCATAAAGAATAGTCACGGTTTAATAATCCCGAGAGTGGTATTAGACAGGCGTTCTGTTACCTGTCTGTTGATTTGAGAAACTAAGTCGCCGAGGATACATTCGGCTCTGCCGCAGGTTGGCTGGCCAAGCAGACAATCCGACGTTTCGAGCGGGCCGTCTATTGTCTCATACACTTCGAGCAAAGTGATCTCATCAGCCGGCTTCGCAAGTCGCATTCCACCCTTTGGCCCACGCGCAGTCTCGACGAGCTTGGCGTGTGCCAGACGCTGGCTGACCTTCGATAGATGGTTCTCCGACACAGCCAGGCGTTTGGCAATATGATGAGTCGATAACCATTGGTCGGGCGACTCAGCCAGTACGCTCATAGCATGCAAAGCTAAAGATGCGGCTTCAGATATTCTGAGTAGGCTCGGCATTGGCCTTTCTTTCCGTTGTATTCAGGCATTTCAGTACTTCACTACCACTTTATAGAAGTCGAACGACTGTGTCAACAGAAATCGTCCTAGCGGGGAAAAATGCCCCATTTTTATTGCAGTCACTCCGTTTGCTGAATACTCTGTTTGTGCCTCTCGGGTTTCCTTGACACAGCGGTACGAGGGTACCTATAATAGGTTGGCACGCTTTTCAGACCTCCTGTGTCCGTGAATCTGGAACAGGCCAGAGCGGTTTTTGGCATGAGGTTATGATCAGAGCGGATCTAGCGCGCCTTTTGCTCCCTCGTGTTGCGAAATCCGCTGCGAGACCCTTTACATGAATGTACCAGAAGTCCTTCGCATAGCTGGCACGATGCTGCTCGTTGCCGTGGTTATCCTCGGCTTTATTTTGGTCGCAGTCCTCTACATTATCTGGGGTCTGCGAAAAGTAATGGGCGATATCCAGGTAAGAGTGGGGCCGAACAGGGTTGGACCGTTCGGATTATTCCAGACCATTGCTGATGCCTTGAAACTCCTGCAGAAGGAAGACGTTATCCCGACAGGAGCAGACCGCTGGCTGTTTACCATAGCACCTGCTCTGGTGTTCATCCCCGCTTATCTTGTTTACGTAGTGATGCCGTTTGGCAAAGGACTGATTGCCAAAGACCTCAACATTGGAATAGTGTACATCACTGCTATTACCAGTATAACGGTCATTGGGATCATCATAGGCGGATGGGCATCTAACAACAAGTGGGCGCTTCTAGGTGCGTTTCGCGCCGCTGCGCAGCTTGTGGCTTACGAAGTTCCAATGATACTGGCACTTATGGTTCCTGTCATTTTTGCTGGCACCTTCAGTATGCAGGGAATCGTCGAGGCGCAGGCAGGAGGCTTCACTCGCTGGTTCATATTCCCTAACCTCAGCACCTTTGGAATACCAATAGTTGCGTTTGTCATTTACCTTACTGCGGGTCTTGCAGAGATTAATCATACGCCATTCGATATTATGGAAGCTGAGTCTGAGCTTGTCGCTGGATTCAACGTAGAGTACAGTGGGATGAAGTTCGCACTATTCTTCCTCGAAGAGTTTGCCGCTGCGTTTACCATATGTGCAATTGCAGTGACTCTTTTCTTCGGCGGATGGCACGCTCCTTTGCCGTTTCTCGGAGATCAGTGGACAGGTCTTGCAGGAATGGCCGCATCGCTTTTCTGGTTCCTTTCGAAATCAATCCTCGGCGTGCTTGTTCTCATGTGGATACGTTCTACCTGGCCGAGGGTTAGAATGGATCAATTGATGAACCTGGGCTGGAAGATAATGATCCCCGCTGGGCTGGTGATGATTCTGGTCGCCGGGTCGGTTGCAGTGCTCGGGGGATAGTCGGCTATGAAAAAACAGCCGCTCTACAAAGAAATCATATATACTTTCTCGAGCCTTGTTAAAGGGTTGGCGGTGACTTTTGTAAACCTGTTCAGAAAGAAAGTCACTCTTATGTATCCGGAGGAACGATGGCCGCTGCCAGACAATTACAGGGGGTTGCCTGTCCTTCCTGTAGATCCTGCAACTGGCAAGGTGCGATGTATTGCGTGTGGTGCGTGTGCAAGAGTCTGCCCTGAACAGATTATAACCATACAGCACGAAATAGGTGAGGACAAGAAGCGGAAGCTGGTAGAGTTTACTATCGATGCTTCGCGGTGTATGTTCTGCGGACTCTGTGTTGAATCGTGCCCTACAAAAGGGTTAGTGACCAGCAAACTGTATGAACTATCGAGCTTTGATCGTGATCAGATGATCTTTAACCTGAAAGCACTGAGCGAGCTGGGCGGCACCTTCCACGAGGAGCCGGAGCCTGATTCTGAGTGCCAAGAGAAGGATAATCCTTCCACAGAAGGAGCGGCAGAAGAATGATACCCTACGGACACTCTTTGACCTTTGCCGCTATTGCGGCGATGACTATAGCATCTGCAGTTCTGGTAGTTACAGTGCCGAACATCCTTCGATCTGCACTTTTTCTGGCATTTACGTTCCTAGGCGTTGCAGGGCTCTATGTGCTTGCCAACGCTGAGTTTCTGGCTGCCATGCAGGTGCTCATTTATGTGGGCGCCATCACTGTGCTTATTATGTTCGCCATTGTTCTAACGCAGCAGCTTATGGGGGCAAAGATTCGACAGGCGACGAACCTCCGAATGGTGATTCTCGGAGCTCCAATTGCTGGGTTAGTCTTTGTTTTCCTGGTAAAGGCGTTTATTCAGCCGCTTTCGGAGATGAAGTTCAACGCTACTCCTGCTCCAGCAGGAACTGAGACCATTAAGCTTATCGCCAAATCACTGATTAGGCCACACGTTCTTCCGTTTGAGCTGGCCTCGTTTGTACTGTTGGTAGCGCTTATTGGTGCCATCGTCATTGCAAAGGAGGACAGAAAATGATTCCTGAGCATCCTCCTGTCCATTGGTACCTTTATGTATCTGCTGCACTCTTCGCGATAGGGATATTCGGTATGATGACACGCCGAAATGCTATCGCGATGCTTATGTCTATCGAGCTAATGCTAAACGCTGCAAATATCAATCTGGTAGCCTTTTCGGGCTACCTGAAGAATCCGGCAGAGCCGCTATCGGGTCAGATATTTGCTCTGTTTGTGATAGCTGTTGCAGCCGCCGAAGTCGCGGTGGGACTGGCAATTGTGATAAACGTCTATCGTACGGTCAGACACATCAATGCTGACGAAATCGACACTATGAAGTGGTAACCGAATGATACAATCCGCCTGGTTGATTCCAACAATACCGTTAGCGGCATTTGTCGTAATCATAGCTCTTGGGCCAAAACTTAAGAGCAATGCTGCGTACGTTGCCATTGCAGCAATTGCATCGTCGTTTGTGCTGTCTGTAGGTATCGGGTACGAGTTCTTTTTTATTCATGGCGGACACGATTCGGTTTCGGTGTTAGTCAACTGGGCTCCAACGGGACTCAGCCAGATGAGAATGGGTTTTACGGTCGATTCTCTTACAATCCTGATGCTTATGGTTGTGACGATCGTAAGCTTCATGGTGCATGTGTACTCGGTTGGCTATATGCACGGAGACCCACGCTATCCGCGGTTCTTTGCATTCCTTGCGCTCTTCAGCTCTGCGATGCTCTCTCTTGTCGTCGCAAATACCATTCTGCTGATGTACATAAGCTGGGAGCTTGTTGGTCTTACATCGTACCTACTCATTGGATTCTGGTTCGAAAAACCCGAAGCGATGCGCGCTGCCAAAAAGGCATTCCTCGTGACCAAGGTGGGGGACGTTGGTTTCTTCCTGGGTCTGATGATTCTCTATCTCAATACGGGCTCGATTGAACTGTCGGCAATATTCCAACAGATTGAGCATCTGAAGACACTGCCGAGTGTCCATATTCCCGCCGTTGGTGCGATTGCGTCGATCATACTTGGGATTGCAGCGTATGGTTTCGCTGCAGCAATACTTCGAGGCGCAAAACTTCGAGTTCCTGTAGCATTGGTCGCAGCCGTAGCTATTGGTGGTATAGCGTACGCAGTGCTTGGATCGTTTGGAATTACGCTCTCATTGCTCGCTGTTGCTGCACTTCTTCTGTTTTGGGGAGCAATGGGCAAATCTGCACAGTTCCCGTTGCACGTTTGGCTGCCGGATGCTATGCAGGGCCCTACACCTGTCAGCGCATTGATTCACGCTGCTACGATGGTCGCCGCTGGTGTGTACTTGGTCGCAAGAATGTATCCTGTTTTCCACGCAGACCCGGTCGCGCTGAATACTGTCGCAGTAATTGGCGCGTTTACTGCTGTTTTTGCAGCAACAATGGGTCTTGTGATGAACGATATCAAGCAAGTTTTGGCTTATTCCACAATCAGCCAGCTTGGATATATGATGATGGGGCTTGGTGTTGGTGGATACACCGCTGGAGTCTTCCACCTTATGACGCATGCATACTTCAAAGCTAACCTGTTTTTGGGTTCCGGAAGCGTTATCCACGGCACCGGCACGCAGGATATGCGGCAGATGGGCGGACTTGCCCGGAAGATGCCGTGGACGTTCCTTACATTTGCTATAGCAACACTGGCTCTCATCGGATTCCCGCTTACCGCAGGGTTCTTCAGCAAGGATGAAATCCTCCTTTCGGCGTACTATTGGTCGGGCGGAAAGATGATCTTCTACGCAGGTGTGCTTGGAGCATTTCTCACTGCGTTTTATATGACCAGGCTCATTGCTATGACTTTCCTCGGCAAGCCGCGCGATCCCAGTGTTCATGCTTACGAAAGCTCAAAAGTGATGCTGATACCACTAGGTGTTCTGGCGGTTCTTTCGGTTGCTGCCGGTTATGTCGGGGCACCCTGGCACAACGTTCTTTCCAAGTACGTTGCATTTGGCCACGGCGAACACGAGTTTTTGTGGAGCGTGATGTGGACTGGAACCGGAGCGGGTCTCTTTGGAATACTTATGGGCACGCTCATCTGGGTGAAACCTGTAATTAGAATCTCTGCGCTTAAACCCGCGTTTGGATGGGTGCAAACACTTGTTGCTAACAAATACTATATGGACGATATCTACGATATTGTAGTTATTCGCCCGCTGATGGTTTCAACGCGAGCACTCTTTGCTTTCGATAGATGGATAATCGATACAGGAATTGTAAACGGTGTAGCCTGGATTACATTGCAACTGTCGAGATTCTGGGCTCTGTTCGATCGCTACGTCGTAGACGGCATTGTGAATCTCATAGCTAAGATTGCGGAGCTCGCTGGCAGGTCTCTTAGATATGTGCAGACCGGCGTCTCCCAGCATTACGCACTGATACTCGTCGCCAGCATTGTTGTGATGGGCTGGTACTTTGTACTGAGATAGTTTTCGGCTCGACCTGAGGATTGCATTTGATGAATACATGGATTCTTACTCTTATAACGCTCATTCCGCTAATGGGAGCCATAATAGTGGCGTTTATCCCGAAAGAGCGGCAGAGCGCAGTGAAATGGACGTCTATCGTCATCAGCATGATCCCGCTGGGACTGGCAACGTGGCTTTGGTTTGCTTATCAGGCGACGACTGCAGGACAGTTCCCTCACTCTATTCAGTTCAAAGTTGATATTCCGTGGATTCCGCAGATCAATGTGCACTACCTTATGGGTGTGGATGGCATCAGTGTTCCGATGATCTTCCTCTCAGCGCTCCTTACGCCGATCTGTCTGATCTATTCACTGATAATCGAAAACAGGGCAAAAGAATACTACTTCCTCTTCCTGTTGCTCGAAACCGGAATGATTGGAACATTCGTGGCGCTGGACTTCTTCCTGTTCTATGTGTTCTGGGAGCTTATGCTGGTGCCGATGTACTTCCTTATAGGTATCTGGGGCGGGCCAAGACGAGAGTACGCTGCTATCAAGTTCTTCCTTTATACTCTGGTCGGCAGCGTTGCAATGCTTCTTGCTATACTCGCGCTATACTTCACTTCCGAGCCACATACATTCAATATGCTGACGATGGCCAATAGCGGGATGGATGCTGCACTCACTGCCAAATATGGGTTGGTTGCGGCGCCGCTCGTGTTCTGGGCATTGTTCCTAGGTTTTGCTATCAAAGTGCCTATATGGCCTTTCCATACCTGGCTTCCGGATGCTCACGTTGAGGCTCCAACGGCTGGTTCGGTCATCCTGGCTGGAGTGTTGCTGAAGATGGGAACCTACGGTTTCCTGCGTATTCTTCTGCCTATACTGCCGCAGACTTGCCAGCGTTTCTGGTTGCCGCTCGCACTGCTCGCGCTGATATCCATTATCTATGGTGCTCTCGTTGCAATGGCGCAAAAGGATCTGAAGAAGCTGATTGCGTATTCCAGCGTAAACCATATGGGTTACGTAATGCTCGGTATCGCGGCTGCAGTGTCTGTTACCAAAATGACGATAGACGATAGAGCTATGGCGCTAAACGGCGCTATGGTGCAGATGTTTGCCCACGGAATCATCACGGGCGCGCTCTTCCTTCTGGTCGGAGTGATTTATGAGCGCGCGCACACCAGAGATTTGGATTCTTTTGGAGGGCTTGGCGCAAGGATTCCGGTTTTTGGAGGACTCTTCTGGGTGGCGTGTTTTGCGTCTCTCGGACTTCCGCCGCTCGCAGGGTTTATCGGCGAGTTCTTCGTGTTTAGAGGTGCTTTTGCGGCGAGTGTGCCGATCACTGCTTTAGCGACAATCGGCCTTGTTGTTACTGCGGCCTATCTGCTGTGGACGATCCAGAGGGTCTTGCTGGGGCCGCTTAACCCAAAGTATGAAAAGATGCGCGATGCTGATGGCAGAGAATTGATAAGTCTGGCGCCGCTGATGGTGCTGATGGTTCTCTTCGGCGTATTGCCAACGCTGTTGCTCCGCCTTCTGAACCCGGCATCTATCACAATTGCAAATATATTTGCCAATCTGGCGAAGTAGGCTGCACATGAGTAATCTTCCATTCGATTCGATATATGCGGCACCGGTCTTGATGCTGGGAGTATTCGGAATTGTTGTTCTGATACTCGGAGTTGCCGCCGACCGTCGGCCGAAGGGCAGACTCAACCACTTCCTGCCGCCGGAATACTTCTCTATTGCTCTGATGACTGCTGCCGTTGTGGTGACGGCAATCGCGCTTTGGAAATATTCCACGATGATTCCGATACAGTCCGTCGACTATGTACGCAATATGGTTCACATCGACGCATTCGGCATCTTCTTCGGACTGATAGCGACAATTGGCACTCTCATAGTTATGGTTCTGTCGCTGGAATACTTTGGCGACCATAATACGAAACACCGCGCGGAATACTTCTCATTGCTGATCTTTGCCACAGCGGCGATTATGATTGTTGCAGTTGCTGCCGACCTGTTGATGATCTATCTTTCGCTCGAGTTTTTGAGCCTTGCATCCTATGTTCTGGCATCGTATTGGAAGAACGACGAGAAATCGAGCGAAGCAGGTATCAAATATTTCCTGTTTGGTGCTATTTCCTCTGCGGTTATGCTCTACGGTATGTCGATGCTCTACGGCATTGCTGGTTCAACGAGTCTGAAGGCAGTGGCAGCTTCGATGATCGATCCTATAAACAGCAGCACTGCTGCACTCGCTGCCGTAGTTATGGTTCTGGTCGGGCTGGGCTTCAAGCTGGCTCTTGTGCCGTTCCACTTGTGGGCTCCAGACACCTACGAAGGTGCGCCTACTCCGATTACTGCCTGGCTTTCGGTAGCATCGAAGGCGGGCGGTCTGGCGGTTGTAGCAAGATTCCTTCTGGTAGGTGTGCCCCTACAATGGGCCGAGGGTGCAGTTGCTCTGCAGAGTATAGACTGGTACTCTATTGTGCTGGTTCTCTCTGCGGTAAGTATGACACTTGGCAACCTGGTGGCAATAACTCAGCACAACATTAAGAGGATGCTTGCCTATTCCAGCATCGCCCAGGTAGGTTACATGATGATAGGTATACTTGCCGCTGTAGCTGGGACACAGAGGCTAGCTCTAAGCACTACTTTCGATTCCTTCACAACAACTAACTACGGTTTTGCCGGTCTTCTGATCTACGCGGCCAGCTATCTGTTCATGAACCTCGGCGCCTTTGCTGTTGCGATTGCGATTGAGCGCAAGTCGGGGAGTTCAGAGATTTCGTCGTTTACTGATCTTGGCCGCCGTGCACCGTTTCTTGCAGCGTCGCTGGTGGTATTCTTCCTGTCACTCGCAGGTATTCCACCAACAGCAGGCTTCATTGGCAAGCTGTACGTATTTGGAGGTGCGATTCAGACGGGCAGAACCGATCTTCTTATACTGGCACTCATTGCCATCGCGAACAGCGTGATATCGGTTTACTACTACTTCAACGTGGTGCGGGTGATGTATATGAAGGAACTCGACTCACCAGAACCGCTTCGTGCATCTGGTTCGTTGAAGACTGTGGTAGCTCTAATGCTGATAGTGGTTCTGGCTATCGGAGTGTTTGCGGGGCCGTTAATCCACCTTTCTCGAGGAGCTACTTTCTGAGATCGTAGATCCAAAATCATAGGGTGTGAAAACGAGACGCGACACTATTGAATCGCAGCAATACTGCGAATTATACACCAAAATCTGTGGATAACCTGATACTTTTCCACAGGTTATTTGTGGAAAAACTCGGGGATGACGTGGATCTCTACGTGCAGAATTTTTAGAATTGCAGCAATTACAGTAAGGCTGACCAGACCCGATATTGCCATAACCCTGCCGGTTGTCCGCTGCTCTTTGTCCTTTGCCAGGATCGAATACAATACTCCCACAGGTAAGGCCAAATAGGGAACCAGCACTCCTGACCCAACAGCAAGCCAACGTGCGAATCTGCTGAACTTCGTTACAGAGAGCTTTGGCTCTACCGAAAACCCAAACATCTCTTCAGATATGCTGTCTGAATAGCAGATTAAACAGAACTCGTCTGTAATGCACTTCTCGCATACCCGACGACCGCATTTGGGACACGGCCACTTACTCTCGTTCTGTTGGCAAATTTCACACGTCGGCTTTGTGTTCACTCTTACTGCTACGCTCCGAACTTTTCTTGAACTGTCATTAGCTGCGTGATGATGTTCATAATGTCTGTGCCTCTTATTCTATGAACACTGCCTTTCGCAGCAGATCGTTCACCGAATGTTTGAACATCGTCTGTCCTCACACCCGGACCCCAGAAGACTATCGGAACAGGGTCACCGGAATGATCTTTCACGGCAACAGGTGTCGAGTGGTCTGCTGTCAACACGATATATGTATCAGCATCGCAGTTATCAACAAGATACTTTACCATCTCGTCGAGCTTTGCGATCAGTTCAATCTTTGCCTGCGGTTTTGCATCGTGTCCGCCAACATCGGCACCCTTCACGTTGCAAAGGACAAAGTTGTGTGAATCGAAAGCGCGAACAATGGCTTTTGCCATAGCTATGAGATCAGAATCAAGTCCGCCTGTCGCCTCAGGAACTTCAATATTCTGCATCCCCACGTACTGCGCCACGCCTTTGATCAACCCGGTTTCAGCCACGCAAGCGCTTTTTATGTTGCATTGCTCATTGATCGGCGTGAGATGCGGGGCAAGGCCTGCACCTCTCGGCAGGATGATATTCGCCGGGTTCAAGCCTTTGGATTCGCGATTCTTGTTGACCGGATGGTCTTTCAGGGCAGCGTAAGACCGCTTCACGAACTCGTTTACAATACGAGCAGTTTTGACACTGGCGGTATCATCTGGGTCGATAGCTGTTGACTCGTGGACTTTGGCATCTTCAACGTGTGGATCGGTATCGGTTATAGCCGCGCCGAGCCCAGGCCCTCTAAGCACCATTGCACATCGGTGCGCAACGGACTTTTTAAACAGACACGTAACGTCTTCTATCTGCATTCCGTTCAAATCTGCGGCGAGTTCGTGAGTGCCTTCGGTAATCCGTCCAGCTCGTCTATCTACGACGGTCATATCATCGGTAACAGTCGTAAAATTGCAGCGGAATGCGATGTCTCCGTGCTGAACATCCATTCCGATTCCGGCTGCCTCGAACGGCCCTCTGCCTGTATAGACTTTATGGGGATCGTAACCCAGGATTGCAAGATGCGAAGTGTCGCTCCCGGCTCTTATACCAGGAGCTATCGGATCCATAATTCCGCACTCGCCTTCAGCCGCCAGGCGGTCTATGTTTGGTTTATTCGCAGCTTCAAGTGGAGTCTTTCCACCCAGTTCCGGCACTGGCCGGTCTCCTAACCCATCACCGATGAGTAGTATTGCTTTCGGTCCTTCCATTGTATATCCTCCAAGATTGGCGCAGTTATCAATAATGTGGGGTGTGCAACGATCGGGCATCTTGCTTCAGCAGTTCGCAAGACAAAAACGAAGGATTCGCTTTATCCCGTCACTGTTACAGTCGCCGCAGAGACAACCCGCAGTTCATCTGCATCGGTCTCAACTATGAGTGCGCCCGTATCGTCGACTCCGGCAGCCTTTCCGCTGATGGCCTTGCCATCTCCAAGCGCAACGGTGACCGTGCGCCCCGTAGTTTCCTCGAGTTTTCGCCACTCTTCAAGTGTTCTGCCAAACCCTCTAGCCCGGAAAACACTGTAGGCTATGTCCAGATCTGCCAAGAGTGACTTCAGAACATCCTCGAGATCAACTTCTCTGCCGAGTTCTATCGCTGCACTGGTTGCCGTTTCCACAATCTCTTTTGGTAACTCTACCCAGTTCAGGTTCAACCCAATGCCAAGAACAACCGCATCGCCAGCTGTCTCGATCATTATCCCCGCAATTTTCTTGCCCTGAACGCGGACATCGTTCGGCCATTTGATTCTGGCGTCGAGTCCGAGATTTGCCCGGATAGTGCCAGCTATTGCAACTGCAGCCACAAATGCAAGCTCACCGAGTCGCTCGTGCGGCAGATTTGGCTGCAACACCACCGACATTAGGAGATTGCTGCCAAGTGGGGAAACCCAGGTTCTGCCTCTGCTCCCTTTCCCACTGGTCTGTTCTGCCGCCACAACAACAGTGCCTTCGGCAGCCCCTTCAGAAGCAAGTGTGCGAGCTATATCGTTCGTCGACCCAACCGTGTCATAACGGTGGATCGCACACCCAATCATTGCTGAAAATCCATACCTATATCCAGCGCCCTCACTGAGTGTGTCAGTGCGCCGACAGAAATCAGATCAACGCCAGTCGATGCTATTGCAGCTACAGAGTTCTCATCAACTCCGCCCGATGCTTCCAGCGCAGCTCGACCGGCAGTAATATCCACGGCTTTCTTTATGGTCTTCGTGTCCATATTGTCGAGCAGAACAGCGTCTGCACAGGCAGACAGTGCTTCGTTCAGTTCGTCCAGATTGCGAACTTCCACTTCCACTTTGAGTGTGTGAGGAGCCCCCTGTTTGGCGGCTTCAACAGCTTTGCCTACACCTCCGGCAGCCACAATGTGGTTGTCCTTAATCAGAATTCCATCAAACAGCCCGAATCGGTGGTTTTGGCCTCCGCCGACACGCACGGCGTACTTCTCTAATGCGCGAAGTCCGGGAGTCGTCTTTCGCGTATCGACAATTCGCGCCTTGGTGCCAGCAACCATCTCAACGAAACGTGCTGTTTTAGTAGCAATGCCGGAAAGCCGCTGCAAAAAGTTCAGCGCTACCCTTTCTCCTGCCAGAAGAGAACGGCTCTTGCCCTCAACAACCGCCAGAATATCTCCAGGAGTAACCCGATCGCCGTCTTTTAGCTTTCGGTTGAAAACAACGATCGGATCCACTGCCTTAAATGCCAACTCTGCGATATCCATACCTGCGACAACCCCGTTTTCGCGCGCTGAAATAGCAGCTCGCCCCAGGGATCGTTCAGGAACGGTTAGTGTCGCTGTGATGTCGCCAGAACCAATATCCTCTGCCAAGGCAGATTCTACTATCGCTCTGATTGTCATCAAGTCAATCATTGAGTGACGCCTCCGCGATTATCTCATCTGTCTGAATGCCTTTTCAGCCTGCTTCATCAGTTTATCATCGATCGTAACTTTTGCATCGCGTCGTGCATCTTCAAAGAGCTTCATATAGTCCTTGTCGCTGTAAGCCTTGCGAAGCGCCAATTCTCCGCGGATTACTTCCTTCGCCTCATCAAGACTTATCTTCACCGCAGCAATCTTCTTTAGCGGCTGCAGCAACACCCACGCGGGTTCGCCGGTAGGGCCATCAACCTTAATGGGTTCGCTCACTTTGTCCATCGGTGTATCAAAAGCGGCTTTTGCGATTTCTGGGAGAACCTCAGGGCCAGACTTCGGGATGACCATAGAACCCATTGCCTGATGATCCTCGCCGGACTCGGCGCCGATTTCCTCGAGAGTCTTTCCGCTCTTTATTTTCTTTGAGGCTTCCTTTGCTGCCTTTTCGTTCATGAAGAGTACGATTTCCGCTTTTGTTCTCTCCGGCAGATCATAGCCTTTCTGCTCATAGGCCTCTTTAATCTCGTCTTCTGTTATCTCTTTGCCAAACATCTTGACCGCAATGTTTGTCTTGGCCTGGACAACCACAAACTGTGCTTTCAGGTCGTCCTTGGTCGCTCCGTTCTCAGCAAGCTGATCGTAGATGTCAGTCAGCTTGCTAAAGGTATCGAGGCGCTTCTGAACCTGTTCATCAGTTGGCTCGACTCCCTGATCCTTCGCAATTTGAAGAGTCAGTTGATCATCGAGCATTTGAGCGAGCGCGCGTACACCAACCTGAGCTCGCATATAGTTTACAAAATCATCGCCGGAAACCACCTGTCCGTTAATCTCCGCAACTTTCGGCTGACCGCAGCCGGCCAAGACCGTTGCCAAGACTATGGCCAGGGCAACATAGATAGGTACACGCTTCTTGAACAAAGTAATGTGATCCTTTCGAGTTTTTGATATCTATAATACGGAATAGCCGGCGCTGAAGTTGCTGGCCGGACACTTACTCAATTATAGAGCCTCCAGCATACGAACGCAACCGCTGCACGAGTTGCGCTCTGCTTCAGGTGCAAGTGGAATGAAGTAATATTTTGAGGTATTGAGGTGGGGAGGGGAATGCAGAATGGCATGCAGGCTCTTTCTAGCCATTCTGCACTCACCCGATGCGGAGTTTGCTGCTACTCGTCTGCGACCCTTACATAATGCAGTTTCGGATTTGCCGGGTCGTCAAGGAGCATGACGGCTCGGACCCGTTGCCGATCTTTGGCAAGATCACGCGCTTCATCGAATGTTCTGAGAACAGAAATGCAGTCAGTGACAGAACCGTGCTTGGCTGCTGCATTTATAAATTTACGGCAATAGTCGAGTGTAGAAAAAGTGACCAGTCCAAACGCACTAGGGTCTTCCGGAATCAATCGACAAGCATAAGTGCCGCGATCAGGATAGTGGATGCACCATAATAACCGCGGAAACTCATCTGCTACTGGAAACCAGTCGATCAGACCTTCTATACTGCGCTGGCATTCATCTAGGTTATCAGGAATATCAAAAATCCAATCATCGCGCCTATTGTGTTCCATATAAGCCCTCCATTGGCGCAGAATAATGTCCTGTATCAAAATGCAATGATTAAGAACGCATGTATTGTCTATGCAAGATTCGGGCAAATGCGATTGGCACAAATACCAGTTTTGTGCCGTCTGACAATTGGAGAACGCTGTGTTCATATAGCAATCCTATATGGAATACTAGCTACAGCAGTTCAATATGGTAATGACAGCTAATCAACCCAATGGATCAAGCAAGTGCCTCGATGTTGATCTCGCACGAATTTTTCCCATTAACGAGCGAGTTCAGCTCAACATCGACGGCCGCACGTATGCCAGCCGCGTTGAGGATGTCTATCCGGATCACGTTGTCGTTGCTGCTCCCATTCATCGCGGGAAGATAGTAAGCACCCGAAAAGACTCCTCTGTAACAGTCGGTGTCGTGTACAAAGACACCTATCACGAGTTCGATGGCAGAATAGGAGAAGAGTTAAGGGGGCAAGTGCCGACTATAGTTCTATCGCACCTTCACAGTTGTGTGCAGCCCGAACGTCGTCACTACATACGTATCAATCACGTTGTTTCGGTCAACTTTCGACTTTCCACTGCAACAGGACCTTGGGAGGTAGCTGAGAGTATCGATATTGGCGGAGGTGGTATCAGGGTTGCTCGCAGCATAGATACCCGAATCGCAAGCGGGGACATCGTCGATGTCAGGTTGTTTATACCTGGATTGCAGCAGATTAGTGCGGCGTGCCGTGTCCTTCGTGTAAATCATACTGCAGGAGTCGGTGGACCGTATGGTTATTGGGCTGCCGAGTTTACTCAAATCCCTCCAAAGAACCGCTCCGATCTCGTGCGTTACGTGGAAAAGGTCTTTAACAGTGCAACTGGATGAGCCCTCAGATTTGGCTCTCTATGCTGTGCAGGATACTGAGCACTATCCCTTTTGATTCCGCCTGAAAATCTGGACTCGGCCGCATTAGCAGATAGAACCAAGCGTAGTTCATATATAAATGCATTCGGTAGAACTCCCGCCTAAGGATTGCTTCTGCCGACTGATCAAGGGCTATACCGTAGCCTTCCTGCAAGTCCGGGTCGGGATTATCCCACAGCACAAACTCGAACTCACTTTCAGCAAAAAACGCGTTGTCCGTGTCGATTATAGCCCTTACCCGCCAACTGTTGTTCTCTTTGCTGATAAGTATATTTGGATCCCAGATGTCGTTATGAACGAACACCGGCTCGCCGCAGCTATCGAAAATCTCACGGTTCTTTGTGTAGCAATCGAGGATGCTTGCGATTTCATATTCAGAGAACACTCCAGCAGTGCTGCACTTCTCAGAGACTTCTCTCAACAGCTCACCGAAGAAGGAAAACCATTTGTGGCTTCCTTTTATGGAACCATCTGACATCACTTTGCCGTACTTCACGCGAGTAATGCTGTGCATCCGAGCAAGCAGTCGGCCGACTTCCCGCATTATACCGGGTCTAGCCTCGGCTGGAATTGAAGGATCTGAAAGCGGGGTAGCTTCGATGTAATCGACAAGCATATAGTCGCGGTCGATTACCGTTTTCGTTCCATCCGCCAGAATCGCTCGAGATGTGGGCACTCCGGCGGCTTCTAACAAATCGTATTTGAATCTCTCCGACATAAGCACGGCTTTGGCGTACTGGCCAACAGCCTCATCATCTCTAGGAGCAACACGGAGAACCACGTGTCGATCCGGGTTTTTTGTGCGTATCTGATACAGTGTGTTGTAGTGTCCGCCGTGCATCTGTTTGCAGTTGGCTACTTGAGCCTGATTGCCGAAAGCGGCACGGATTACTGCACTAATCTCTTCAGTTTTGAGCAGAGCATTCTTTTCTGCAGTCTCAGACACGGGATCCATCCTAAAAAAAGAGAAAACCCCGGTTTCCAAAACGAAACCCGGGTATATCTTTCGCTTCGCTCTGGTTCTACATTGCAGAACCGGTCTGCCTCAATACCGAGGTGAGCTTTAGTGTGAAAGGCTGCCTCGCAACGGTGGATGCGAGGCAGCACAAATACCGGCGCTAAAGCCGGATACTCTTACTTGTCGCGTGCAACTCCGGTGCCGCGCTCCTCAATGACAGCCTGAGCAGCAGCAAGCCGCGCTACAGGCAGTCGGCGAGGCGAGCAGCTAACGTAGTTCAGACCCAGCTTGTGGCAGAACTTAACGCTATCCGGCTCTCCGCCGTGCTCACCACAGATACCCAGCTTGATTCCAGGATTGACGGCCTTTGCGTCTTCAACACAGATCTCCATCATTCGTCCGATACCCTTCTGGTCGATGGTCTCGGTCGGGTCGGTCTTGAAGATGCTGTTGTCGACGTAAAGCTGCAGGAATCTGCCAGCGTCGTCACGGCTGATTCCGTAACCCATCTGAGTCAGGTCGTTGGTGCCGAAGCTGAAGAACTCGGCTTCCTTCGCGATCTCGTCCGCTGTGAGCGCTGCTCTCGGGATCTCGATCATCGTGCCGAACATATAGTTGACTTCAACACCCTCGGCAGCCATTGTGCTCTTCGCCACCTCTTCGAGCTGAGTCTTGATGTAGGTGAGCTCGTTCACTGTGCCGATAAGCGGGATCATAATCTCGGGATGAACTTCCATTCCGGACTTCTTCACTTCACATGCGGCGCCGATGATAGCTCCAACCTGCATCTTCACGATGCCAGGGAAGTATATCGAGAGTCGAACTCCGCGCAGGCCGAGCATTGGGTTCTGCTCGTGCAGATCACGAACCTTAGCCAGAAGAATCTCCTTCTCCTTGAGCTCGGGTGCATTTGGGTTCTTGCATCGAAGCTCGGTGACCTCCACCAGAAGCTCGAGCAGCGGCGGTAGGAACTCGTGGAGTGGGGGGTCAATCAGTCTGATTGTGACCGGCTTGCCGCCCATGGCCTTGAATATTCCAACAAAGTCTTCGCGCTGCATCGGAAGGAGCTTCGCAAGTGCTTTGTCACGAATCTCTTCGTTGTCGGCGAGAATCATGTCCCGAACGAAAGGAGCTCTGTCGCCACCGAGGAACATATGCTCCGTGCGGCAGAGGCCAATTCCCTCGGCTCCAAGCTGGATAGCGTCGGAAGCGTGCTCGGGAGTGTCAGCGTTCGCGCGAACTCCCAGCTTGCGGATTTCGTCAGCCCAAGCCATAAATGTGCCAAAGTCGCCAGTAACGGCGGCCGGCTCTGTCTCGAGCTTGGCGTTGTAGACTTCACCAGTTGTTCCGTTGATGGTGATTATATCGCCTTCCTTCACGGTCGTGCTGCCAACGGAGAACGAGCGCTTTGCTTCGTCAATCTTCAGATCGCCGCAGCCGCAGACTGTAGGAATGCCATACTGTCTTGCAACCAGGGCTGCGTGGCTTGTTCGGCCACCAAGCTGGGTTAGAACTCCAACAGATGCCAGCATCCCGCCGAGGTCGTCAGGGTTGGTCTCTTTGCGAACCAGAATAACGTGCTTGTCCTCTTCGGCCATGCGGATGGCAGCCTTTCCGTCGAGCGCAACGTGACCCCAAGCACCACCAGGACCAGCATTCAGTCCCTTTGCGAGCGGCTTAATCCCTCCAGTATCTTTGATGCGCGGGTTCAGCAACTGCTCAAGCTGCTCGGGAGCTACTCGGGTGAGAGCTTCGTCCTTGCTGATGCGGTTTTCGGCAACCATGTCAACAGCAATCTTGACTGCTGCAACACCTGTGCGCTTGCCGGCTCGGCACTGAAGGATGAACAGGCGACCCTTCTCGATAGTGAACTCGATGTCCTGCATCTCTCGATAGTGATCCTCGAGAGACTGTGCAGTGTCGGCAAACTGCTTGTAGATGCTCGGGAATTCGCCTTCGAGTTGGTCGATGGACTCCGGCGTTCGGACACCAGCAACAACGTCTTCTCCCTGAGCATTCTTCAAAAACTCGCCGAAGAGTTTGTGCTCACCAGTAGCCGGATTTCGTGTGAAGGCAACGCCTGTGCCGCAGTCATCACCCATGTTACCGAAGACCATTGTCTGAACGTTCACGGCGGTTCCCAGGTCGTGGGAAATCTTCTCGCGGTTGCGATAGATTATTGCTCGTTCGTTGTTCCAGCTCTTGAAGACAGCGATTATCGCAAGTCTGAGCTGCTCGTACGGGTCCGTCGGGAAGTCGGAGCCGGTGGCTTTCTTGAAGTATTCCTTGTATTTGGCAACGAGGTCCTTCAGGCCGGCGGCATCGACGTCGGTATCAGACTTGGCACCGACTTTGGCTTTAATCTCGTCGAAAATGTGCTCGAAGTTGTGCTTCTTCAGTTCAGGGTAGTCATCGGAGAGCACGATGTCGGAGAACATCATAAGGAATCGGCGATAGGCGTCGTAACCGAACCGCTCGTTGCCGGAGGCAGATATGACGCTTTTCAGTGTGTCGTCGTTCAAGCCAAGGTTCAGGACTGTGTCCATCATACCAGGCATGGAGAACTTCGCACCGGAGCGAACAGAGACCAGCAGCGGATTTGCCGCGTCACCGAGTTTCTTACCCATATCCTTTTCAACATCGGCGAGCGATGCAAGAACCTCATCCCAGAGTCCTTCTGGAAGCTGGCCAGACTTGCTGTATTCGTTACAGGCCTCGGTGGTAATAGTAAAACCCGGAGGTACGGGCAGGCCGATATTGGTCATCTCGGCCAGGTTGGCGCCCTTGCCACCGAGTAGGTCTCTCATCGTCGCGTTACCTTCTCTGAAAAGGTAAACGCGCTTTTTTGTCGTCATTCAGATATTCCTCCTGCTTATTCACTTGTGTAGTACCAAATTTGCTTCTTATACAAATGGTGAGCAAGTTCCTGCATGAATGCCAAAAATATACAATTCTTCAGTTCTTCCCTCCAAAACAACCTGCAAAAGGCTCGATAGGGCAAGCAGAACAGTTGGCACGTTTTCTGCAACATACTACTAAGTCAGCCCGGATGCTTATGATACAGGACTTTAGAGCACTATGAAACAAGCAAAACCTGCAATTCTCTTTGTTATGGCCGTAATCGCTTTTCTCACTGGGATATTACCGTCTCTTGGCGAGAGAGTTCCTGCACGTGCAAAGCTTGAGAATGTGCCTTACGTCCAGCAATTGAAGAACTATTGCGGGCCAGCATCACTTGCTTCCGTCCTCAACTACTGGGGACTCAAAATCGACCAGAAAGCGATTGGTGCAGACTGCTACGATCCAGCAATCGAAGCCACCAACGGAGCAGATATGATGTTCTTTGCTCGTAACAAAGGCTACTCGGCTTACTCCTGGAACAGCGGATTGTTGGATATCAAGAATAAACTCGCGCAGGGAGTCCCTGTAATCGTGATCCAGGACACCAGTCTCACTGATAAATCCGGACACTACCGCGTAGCTGTTGGTTACGATGACGACGAGCGCGTTATCTATGTAATCGATCCCTACGAGCCAGAAACCAGACGGCTATCGTACGATTTGTTCGAATCCCTCTGGGAGCGTCACGGTTACTGGGCACTGCTGATCTGCCCGGCCAAACGCGATACCTTCCGGACTGAACTCGACGAAAAGAACCCCGTAGTTCATCTCGATCTGGCGTACGTCTACTACAAGAATGGACAGATGAAAGAGTCTGAAAGAGAGAGCAGGCTGGCGCTTGCGCTCGAACCGGGGAACTATACCGCAAAAGATATCCTCGCAAAATCAATGCTTGCAGCAGCAGGCTCGCGCGCCAAGCAGAGACTCGACTAATACGATCTTCGCTTAGGAGTGCAGGTCAAGCAATCGTCTTCTTTGCGTTTCATCAACCCTCCTTGCATCGCAATCAAGCCCACGCTGTGGAACTTGTGTTACCCATCTGTCTTCTCGCCTATTGCTTCAATTGCCCTCAATCTTGGCAGGTCTTGCAATAGGGTGTTGTGCGTGTTATACTAATTTCGGTTATACAGGTGCATTGAGAAGAGTGGGTCGCACGCCCACTCTTTTATCGTTATGAGCAAGTTAGGGAGAAAGGTGTAATGAACCACGACTTCCTGGAGGCGCTCCGGCAGATAGAGAGAGAAAAGGAGATTCCGCTAGAGGTTCTCCTTACGACAATCGAGTCGGCGTTGGAGACGGCATACAAAAAGAACTATGCTGCGACTGGGGATATACGGGTAAGGGTAGCGGCCACCAAATCTGGCTTTAAGGTCTACACCCAAAAGGATGTAGTCGAGGAAGTCAGAAATGATCATACAGAGATTGCTTTGGAGGACGCTCGAAAATACGACAGCGATGCCATTGTCGGCGGTGCGGTTGAGATGGAGGTTACTCCGGGAGACTTTGGACGTATCGCCGCTCAGACTGCCAAGCAAGTGGTAGTGCAGCGCATCCGCGAAGCCGAAAGAGAGCAGGTCTACGAAGAGTTCGGCGATCGAATAGGTGAGGTCGTAACCGGGACAGTTCAGCGCAGAGAGCAGCGGAATGTGCTTATCAATCTTGGTAAGGTTGAGGCTCTTCTTCCGCCGGCTGAACAGGTGTCTACCGAGCCGTATAAGTTCGGTGACCGACTGAAAGTTTATATGCTGGAGGTCAGACGTACGCCAAGAGGGCCTCAGGTCATTGTTTCGCGCACTCATCCGACACTTATTAGAAGATTGTTCGAGTTGGAAGTCCCTGAGATAGCCGAAGGGATTGTTACGATAAAATCAGTTGCTCGCGAAGCCGGCGCCAGGACGAAAATTGCAGTGGCATCGAGCGACGATAGGGTAGATCCGGTCGGCGCCTGTGTTGGCCACCGCGGAACTCGGGTGCAGTCGGTTGTAAACGAGCTTTACGACGAGAAGATAGATATAGTTCGATGGAACGCTGACATAACCAAGTTCGTGGCTGAGAGTCTTAGCCCTGCAAAGGCGATCTCTGTCACCGCCGATGAAGAAGCTAAGGCGGCTCTCGTCATCGTTCCGGACAACCAGTTGTCGCTCGCTATCGGAAAATCCGGACAGAATGTGCGGTTGGCTGCCAGATTGACTGGTTGGAGAATCGATATTCGAAGCGAATCGCATCTTGGAGATTCTTCGCCCGAAGGTGAGCAAGAGGAAATGGCTGGCGCACCCGATAATACTGACGGGGTTGCTGCGGACTGGACAGAGCCTGCCGATTTGGGTTCGGAGTCTCCTGGAGATGAACCTGTAGGTTAGAACGGCTTTTGATGGAGTGCACTTGATCAACAGACTGCACTCCTGCAAATGAGATAAATTATGGCAGAAAATAAGCGGCCGATAAGAACTTGTGTCGCTTGTAGAGCGTCTGATGAGAAACAGGGCCTTTTGAGGATTGTAAAGGACTCATCCGGTGTTGTCAGTATTGATCCTACCGGGAAAAAGCCTGGTAGAGGTGCATATATTTGCCGCAGTGTTGAGTGTATCAATGCGGCTGCAAAGAAGAAATCGTTCGGACGGGCGCTTCGCACGGTAGTGCCCGCGGGTGTCATCGAAGAGTTGTTGAATACCGTGCGGGAGTAGGAAGACAGCGACCGACAGACGGTAGTAGGGAAGCGTTATGGATCACTAGACGAAAAGCGACAACTGCTCGCCGTGGGCGAGCCCAGGAGTGCGGCATTGTCCGCCGTGTAGTGTCCTCTTTGACGATTGATCGTCATTTCCCTTTCCTTCCACCGTCGTATCGGCTGTCGTTCCAATTCTTCCAGGCGCCAGGTGTTGGCTGTACCAATTTTGGAAAGGAAAATGGGAATCCCCTGATTTCCTCTTTATTTTGGACCAGGCGTCCATCGACTAGCAGCGTGAGGTGAGAAAGTCTAATATGAGCAATATCAAAGTCTCCGAACTCGCGAAGGAGATGGGGATTCCGGCAGGCCCGCTTATGGCGGCCCTGAAAGACCTCGGGGTTGCAGTAGATGGCCCGGGCAGTGAGATCGACAAGAGTACGGCCGAGTCTGTAAAAGAGATTATCAATGAGGACAAGAGTCGTGTCGTCGAGATGGGGCAGGCCATTACTGTCCGTGAGCTCGCTGAGGCAATGAATGCAGACTCCGGCGACGTTCAGCGGCGACTGGTGGAATCGGGTGTCTTGGCGAGTATCAATCAACAGCTTTCGCCTGAAGTTGCCGCGCAGGTGGCAGAAAAGTTCGGTTATCGCGTGCAGGCTGGAAAGAAGGTTCGCAAGGAGTCTGCACCGAAGGCAGTTGCTCCTGCACAGAAGTCAAAGAGTGCAGGCAAAACTGTCCCCAGGCCGCCCGTTGTAACCATTCTTGGCCACGTCGACCACGGCAAAACCACTCTTCTCGATAAGATTAGATCTGCCAACGTTATCGAAGGCGAGTTTGGTGGAATCACTCAGCATATCGGTGCTTACCAGGTGGAGATAGACGGCAGAAAGATCACTTTCCTGGATACACCGGGGCACGAGGCGTTCACCGCTATGCGTGCAAGGGGCGCTAGTGTCACAGATATAGCTGTTCTGATAGTGGCTGCTGACGACGCTGTTATGCCGCAGACTGTTGAGGCAATCAACCACGCGAAGGCTGCCGATGTTCCAATTATCGTTGCCATAAACAAGATCGATAAGCCGAGCGCCAATGTCGAGCGGACAAAACAGCAGCTTATGGATCACGACCTTATGCCTGAAGAGTGGGGCGGCGATACCATTATGGTGGAGATCTCTGCAAAGCAGGGCACTAATCTCGATAGCCTCCTCGAGATGATTCTCCTTACGGCGGATATGCTGGAACTGTCGGCTCCGGCGTCAGCCAAGGACGTAGGGGGAGTTATCATCGAAGCCAAGATCGATAAGGGCAAAGGCCCGGTTGCTACGGTGCTTGTGCAGAAGGGTACTCTTAAGGTTGGCACTCCGGTAGTTGCCGGCGCAGCTTGTGGCAAGATCAAGGCTATGCTCGATGAAAATGGCGAACGGGTCTACAAGGCTGGCCCTGCCACACCGGTAGAGATTCTGGGGTTTTCTCAGCCGCCGCTTGCGGGAGATACTCTCATCTCAGCAAAGGACGACAAACGCGCCAGACAGATGGCCGAATTGTGCGCACAGAGGACTCGCGAGGATAGAATTGCTTCTGAATCCAGACTGACGCTCGAAGACCTCTTCAGACAGGTAAAAGAAGGTCAGGTGAAAGACCTGAACATTGTATTGAAAACAGACGTTCAGGGCTCTGAGGAAGCTGTAAGGCAGTCGCTTGAGGGCATTGAGCACGAAGAGGTTCGGGTTAAAATCATCCACACTGGCGTAGGCAATGTTAGTGAAAATGATATTCTGCTGGCTACTGCGTCAAATGCGATTGTCATCGGTTTCAACGTTAAAGTGGACACGAGAGCCTCCGATATGGCCGATGCCGAGCACGTAGAGGTTAGAACCTACAATATCATCTACGAGCTTATAAATGATGTTAGAGCTGCTATGGGTGGACTTCTGGAGCCGGTATACGAAGAGGTTCCGCTTGGTACAGTGGATGTTCGTGCGATATTCCGCGTGCCGAAGGTGGGTATCGTTGCTGGATGTTATGTCACTGATGGCAAAGTCACCAGAAACTCCCAGGCAAGGGTTATCCGCAATAGCGAAGTCATCCATACGGGCAAAATCGACACTTTGAAGCATCTGAAAGATGATGTTAAGGAGATGGCGGCGGGCTTCGAGTGCGGAATTGCGATGGAAGGATACAACGACTTCGAAATAGGCGACACGTTGGATGTCTTTACCACTCGCCGCGTTGCTCGTGCGGTCTAGTTGTTAATCGGTGGGCGGTCGACAATATTATCTGCTGCTCACTTGCCGCGTAGTGCTATGATCATTGGCATACTGACGGTTAAGCTCGCGATACCTGGGGCAAACTCTCTTAAGGATAAGAGACAAGTGATCAAAAGTATGCTCGAAGGTATCAGGCGTAAGTTCAACGTCTCCGCCGCTGAGGTTGGTGATAACGATGTTTGGCGGCGGGCTACAATTGGCGTAGCGTGTATCTCAAATGACAGGGGATTGGCAAATCGCATAATGGACAAGGTTGTGGATTTTGCCGAGTCGAACCCTGTCATTTCACTTGTTTCGGTAGAACTGGAATTTGTATGACACAACGGCAGGAGAGAGTCGAAGAGCAGCTCAAGGTCGAGATTAGCGACATTATTCACAGGGAGCTAAAAGACCCGAGAGCGGGGTTTATTAGTATTACGGGAGTCAAGGTTACTCCGGATCTCAGGCAGGCGCGCGTGTTTGTGAGTGTGATGGGCGACGAGACTGCGCAAGAAAATAGCATGAAAGCACTCAAAAGCGCTGCCGGTTTTGTAAGAAGCGAAGTTGGCAAGCGAGTGCGGATGAAGAGCACTCCCGAGATTCAGTTTGAATTCGACAATTCAATTGAGCACGGTGCACGCATTTTTGAGCTCCTAGAGAAGATAAAGAGAGATGAGTCTAACCAGGGATGATCTTCTTGCTGCGGTAGAGTTAGTAGAGAAGAATAAGAGCTTTGTTATAGGTGTTCATACTCGCCCCGACCCCGACACGGTCGGAAGTGCGCTTGCACTGGCGCGTGCTCTGCGTGCCCGTGGTAAGGAAGTGACTCTCATCTCACAGGATCCAATTCCGGAGAACTGTGACTATCTACCGGATGCTGAAAGATTTGTTCAGAAGGCAGATGAAAGGTCTTTTGATGTTGCTGTTTTCTGCGACGCGGGTGAGCCGAGCCGTATGGGTGCATCCGCTTCGGTGTTGACACTCGGGAAGAATCGATTGGTTGTCGATCACCACGTATCTACATCAGCTTCTAACACTGAAAACACTGTTTTTCTGGTGGATCATTCCGCTGCGGCCACTGCGGAAATCGTCTTTGAGCTTATTCACGAGCTTAAGGTGAACTTCGAGATAGAGATGGCGGAACAGCTTATGGCTGGTCTCGTGGGAGATACTGGAGGTTTCAGGTTTGCGAACGTCACTAGTCGCACGCTGGAGATAGCCTCTAGACTTGTGGAATACGGGGCGTCACCCGCTATTGCTGCACGTCAGATATACGAGAACCGATCAGTTGCGAGTATGCGCATCGTGGGCAGTGTGCTGTCGAGTGCGGTTATCGAGGAAGATATCGCGATCATTTGGGGTCAGATCACCCGTGCTGATTTTGAGCGGTTGGGTGCCACCGATTCCGACACCGAAGGTATAGTCAATCAGCTCAGTTTTACAAAGGGCATTGAAGTGGCGATTCTGTTTCGCGAAACCAGAGTGGATCTTATCCAGATCAGCTTTCGTTCCAGAGGCAAAACCGATGTGAACGCTATTGCCAGGGCTTTTGGCGGGGGTGGTCACGTTGCTGCTTCTGGAGCTACTGTAGAAGGCTCACTCGAGGACACGAAAACTGCTGTATTGGCAGAGGTTCGGAGATGGATGGCATCCTAAATATCGACAAGCCTTCCGGACCGACTTCGCACGACATAGTAGCAAAGGTCAGACGAATCCTCGGTCAGAAGAGGGTGGGTCATACCGGCACTTTGGATCCGCTAGCCACCGGTGTGCTGGTTGTTTGCGTTGGAAAAGCTACCAGGCTGGTTGAATACCTTGTCGGCAATGACAAAGCATACTCTGCTCGAATGGTGCTTGGCCAGACTACTTCCACGTGTGATTCTGAAGGTGAAGCAACTTCTGACACCGACGCCTCACACATCTCGGTCGAAATGGTAAAGGATGTGCTGCCGAGATTTACCGGGAGGATTCAGCAGATACCGCCGATGGTCTCCGCTGTGAAACACAATGGCAAGAGGCTGTATGAGCTTGCCAGGAAAGATATCGAGGTAGAGCGGCGACCTCGAGAGATCAGTGTTCACCGGCTCGAATTGACGGGCTTTGCTGCTGGCAGTCATCCCGAAGTGGGGCTATTTGTCGTCTGTTCGAGCGGCACGTATATCAGAACACTCTGTGCGGATATCGGCGAAGCTCTTGGCGTTGGTGGACATATGGCGGGGTTGAACCGCAATCGCGTGGGAGCGTTCTCACTGGATGACTCTATAACGCTGGAGGGTCTTCAACAGGCTGTTGACGAAGGCCGAGTGAACAAGGTTATAATGCCGATGGATCAGGCGCTTACTGATATGCCTTCTGTGGCGGTCGGCGCTCAAGACGAGATGCTGGTTGCTCACGGAGGGGAGATAGCCGTGCGACTCGACGATCAGGAAGGCACACTGGTGCGAGTTTTGTCCGAAGATGGCAGGCTGCTCTCGGTTGGCAGGTTGCGCCACAGAGGCAGCGAGAGCGTTATCTCTCCTGAAAAGGTGTTCATCGCAGCGTGAATATGCAGTTTTGGGGTATAAGCGGGTGCTGCGGCAACTCGATATGCGCGTGGTCGTATAACGCAGGCTCCGGGGGACAGTAGATGTGTTAGCAATGAAGTGCTGCATTGGCCTGGATGATCTGCCGCCTGAAATCAAGGAATCGGCTGTCAGTATTGGGATGTTCGACGGCGTTCATTTGGGGCATCAGGCCTTGCTTTCTGCTCTTGTGGAAGAAGCTAAGAGGTTGGATGCGCCGGCCGTTGTGCTTACATTCGATCGCCATCCCGCAGAGATACTCTCTCCGAAGAATGCGCCACTGTATGTAACGCCTATCGAGGAGCGGGTGGAACTCCTTAAGGCTGCTGGAGCCGATATCGTAGTAGTAGCCACTTTTGATAGGGAGATGGCAGAACTCGAGCCGGAAGAGTTTGTCGACACGATACTGGTATCCAAGCTGCGGGCTGAGATTGCAGTAATTGGGAGTAATTTCCGGTTTGGCAGGAAGCGAGTGGGTGATGTCGCCAGATTGCGCGTGCTTGGCGATAAACGCGGGATAAGCGTAGTAGCCGTCGAGCCTGTAGTTATGCGGGGCAAGAGAATTAGCAGTACGCGTGTAAGGTGTGCAATCGAATCTGGAGATGTGATTTCTGCAGAGGAGTTCTTGGGGCGACCATTTGCTCTATTTGGAACGGTCGTTCACGGACAGGAGATCGGTAGAACCATCGGGTTTCCTACTGCAAATGTGGAGGTTGCGAAAGACCAGATTGTGCCCGGTGATGGCGTCTATGCGGTGAGTGTCGAGGTTCCAGGAGGCAGCTTCTGTGGAGTCTGCAGCATTGGCACTCGGCCCACTGTAAACGGCAAATCACGAACAATTGAAGTTTATATTATAGGTTTTGATGGAGACATTTACGGCAACAACGTGTGCGTTGACTTCGTTGCCAGGCTGCGCGACGAAGTCCGTTTCGATTCTCTTGACGAACTGAAAGCACAAATACAGAAGGATGTGGAAAAATCCAAAGAGTATGTTGCAAATCGACGGGAGAACTGCACAAGTGCAGCCTGCCTGCGTTTGACAACAGAGACTCGATGTGGTAAATTTCCGTATAACAACGGGAGGTAGAAACACTTGGCGCTTATTAAAGAGCGAAAGGCTGAGATCATATCACAGCATATGAGCCATGAGGGCGATACCGGCTCTCCGGAGGTTCAGATAGCCTTACTCACAACGCGCATCAATCAACTGACTGAGCATCTTAAGGAGCATCAGAAGGATCACCATTCCAGACGAGGCCTTCTTATGATGGTCGGCAAGCGCAGACGGCTTCTGAACTATTTGGCGAAGACCGAGATCGGCCGTTATCGCGCAATCGTTGGCAAGCTCGGCTTGAGAAGATAGGACAGCTAAACACAACAATGACGAATAGAGTAGAACTCGAACTGGGAGGCCGCACGTTCGTCCTCGAAACAGGCAAATTAGCCAAACAGGCCAACGGGGCCGTGACTCTGACGTGCGGTGATACCGTAGTTCTTGCCACGGCCACTATGGGCGCCCTTCCCAGGGTAGGCATAGGCTTTTTCCCGCTTACATGCGACTACGAAGAACGTAAATCAGCAGTAGGCAAAATTCCGGGAGGCTTTGTCAAACGAGGCGGAAGACCTTCCGAAAAAGCAGTTTTGACTTCGCGGCTCATTGATCGCCCTCTTCGCCCGCTTTTCCCCGAAGGAATGCGCAACGAGGTGCAGGTCATAGCCATTCCTCTTTCTATGGAGACCGATTGTCCGGCTGATATGTTGGCGCTGGTTGCCGCATCGGCTGCACTCACTATCTCGGATATTCCATTCCTTGGCCCTGTCGGCGCTGTGAGAGTCGGACGTATCGAAGGTGAGTTTGTGCTCAACCCGAGTGTTGATCAGCAGAAAGACTCTGACCTCGACCTTGTCGTGGCTGGAACTAGCGAAGCTGTTGCAATGCTCGAAGGCGGTGCAAACCAACTGCCCGAGGAGACTATCCTCGAAGCAATAGACTTTGCTTTCGAAGCCGTTAAGTCCCTCTGCGCACTTCAGAAAGAGTTGGCAGACAAAGTCGGTGTGACCAAGAAGGATGTGCCGCTCCACGAGATGGATGAAGAGATTCTTCAGGCAGTTAGAGATACCTCTGCTGCTGCAGTCTCCGATGCCATCCGTGATCCCGACAAAGCTTCGCGCGAGAGTGGAATCAACGATGTGAAGAACGAAATCGTTGAGAATCTGGCTGAACAGTTCCCTGAGCGCGAGGGCGAAATTGCCGAAGCGGCCGAAATAGTTGTTAAGGAAGAGATCAGAAAACTCATTCTGGAGCAGGGTGTAAGACCTGATGGTCGCACTCCGGACCAGATTAGAGATATATGGTGTGAGGTCGGCATACTTCCTCGAGTTCACGGCTCTGGCGTGTTTACCAGAGGTCAGACTCAGGTTCTGACCAGTGTGACTCTAGGTTCGCTGGACGATGCTCAAATAATCGATACCCTCGAAGAGGATACCGAAAAGCGTTATATGCATTTCTACAACTTCCTGCCGTTCTCCACTGGCGAAACTAGGCCACTGAGAGCACCGGGAAGACGCGAAGTTGGTCACGGCGCACTTGCAGAGCGTGCTCTTAAGTATGTGGTGCCGGAACAGGAAGATTTCCCATATACGCTGCTGCTAATCTCAGACGTGTTGGAGTCTAATGGCTCGTCGTCGATGGCGAGTGTGTGCGGTTCGACACTTGCTCTTATGGACGCCGGAGTGAAGATTGCGGCTCCAATCGCTGGTATTGCTATGGGGCTTATGACCAACGATTCGGGCAAGTACACCATCCTTAATGATATCCAGGGTATGGAAGACTTCACTGGCGATATGGACTTCAAGGTTGCTGGAAGCGCCGAAGGGATTACCGCCATTCAGATGGATACCAAAATTGGCGGCATCTCGAACGAAATAGTCAAAGAGACTCTCGAAAGAGCTAAGGAAGGCCGGTTGCATATACTGAACGCTATGCTGCAGGCGATTCCTGAGTCGAGAGAGACTATGTCGGAATACGCTCCTAGAGTCTTTGTTATCGAGATTGATCCGGATAAGATCGGTGACATAATTGGCCCTGGAGGCAAGATCATCAAAAGGATCGAAGCCGATACCGGTGCCAAACTCGATATTCAGCAGGATGGGCACGTGTATATTACCTCCGTCGATGCTGAAGGAGGCGAGCGTGCGCTGAAGATTGTTCACGACATCACCCGCGAAGTAACCGTTGGTGAAACCTATGTGGGCAAAGTCACCCGTGTGGAAAACTACGGCGCATTTGTCGAGATTCTTCCGGGTCGAGAGGGGATGGTTCACGTCTCCGAAATCTCGACGGCAAGAGTCTCGAGAGTCGAGGATGTAGTTAGAGTCGGCGACGAAGTGCTTGTCAAAGTCGTTCCTGGCGAAGACAACAAAATCAGACTCTCTATGAAGGGTCTCACACAGAAGCCGAGAGCGGGTGAATCGGAGGAAGCGTTCCAGGCGCGAATGGCGGCTGCTACTACCCCGAAGCCAGGCGGTGACAGACCGGAGCGTAGCGGAGGGCGCGGTTTCGACCGTGGTGGTAGAGATCGTGGACGCCCGGGTGGCCGAGACCGCGGACGCGGGCAAGCTCCGGATAAGAACGATGACGACCCCAAAGGCCCGGGAGACGTCCAGGCCTATTTCAGACCTAAACGATAATCGATTCAGAGTGTAAAGCGTGGAGCACGGAGTTGCGGGCCGGCTGAAGTCGGCCCGGTTATGCTCAAACACTTCCCGCTTTGCACTTTTTTGCTATGATGTATTGGTGGCGGAGAGCTTCATTCATCTGCCTTTATCTGGTGCTGTTTGCACGCGTTTCGTATCTTGTAAGAGTAGCCTATGATTAGGAGCGCTATCAACAAAACAACGTTGCCCAATGGGATTCGGGTGCTCACTGAGTCTGTGCCGTATGTCGATTCTGTATCCATCGGGATGTGGGTAGATGTCGGCGCACGAGACGAGAATGCTGAAACAAGGGGCGCTTCGCATTTCATAGAGCACATGCTCTTTAAGGGCACTGAGCGCCGTTCCGCACGTAAAATTGCCGATGAAATGGATCTTATCGGCGGACACCTGAACGCGTTTACTGACAAAGAGGCTACGTGGTACTATGCAAAGGTGCTCTCGGAGCACCTACCGGTAGCGATTGACATACTCTCGGATATGTTTCTGCGTTCTCAGTTCGATCAGGTCGAGCTGGATAGGGAACGAAATGTCATACTCGAAGAGATTAAGCGCTACGAGGATACACCAGACGATCTAGTGCACGACGTATTTGCACAAGCGCTTTGGCATAAGCATCCACTGGGCAACTCAGTAATCGGCACACGGAATGCGGTAAGCAGTTTTACTCGCGAAAGCCTCCTTAAGTATATGGCTGAGTTTTACACTCCAGATAGCGTGGTCGTGTCAGCGGCGGGGAATCTGGAACACAGCTCTGTAGTAGATATGATCGTTCAGCATTTTGGCGGTATGACGGGTAAGTCCTCTCCTCGGGAACCGTACCCGCTGCAGGCGCTCGGTAAGTCCCGTGTTGTTTCAAAACCCATCGAACAGGTTCATCTGTGTTTGGGGGCCAGAGGCTACTCTCAGTACAACAAAAAGAGATACACTCTTGCGGTGCTCGATGCCATCATTGGCGGTGGAATGAGTTCCAGGCTGTTTCAAGAGGTGCGAGAGAAACGGGGGCTGGTCTATACTATTGGGTCGTATTCGGCCTTTTACCGCGAGGGTGGATTGTTTACCGTTTATGCGGGAACAAGTGTAAAGAAGGCTGGTCTCGTTATCGATCTGATAAAGCAGGAGTTCGATAACGTCAAGGCATCGAATGTGGAACCCGAGGAGATCCTAAGAGCTAAAAACCAAATTCGAGGCGCATTAGTGCTCGGGCAGGAGAGTATGTCTAACAGGATGAGCCGAATGGCAAACTCCGAGATATACTTTGGCAAGATTGTTCCTACAAGCAAAGTCATCGAAGCAATAATGGCTGTGACTGCTGAGGATATTGGTGAAGTCGTAAACGAGCTCTTTACAGAGGATCGCATTCTGCTTGCTGCTGTTGGTCCGTTTGGACAGGGTGTCGACACCGCAGGTTCTGGTTCTGGCGCAGTTATTGGTATTGATGGCTGTCTGGCTCCAACTCCATCAATGGGCGAAGGATAGTATACTGTTCTTGACCTGCTCATTTTCATCTCTTGTAACGTGTGCACTTTTGGAGGACTGACTGAAACCCAATGACTGATACAATACGAGTAGTTATCTGTGGCGTATGTGGCAAAATGGGGCGGGCTACAGCTAAGGTGGTTTTCGATGCGCCCGATATGGAAATTGTGGGAGCTTGCGATATAGCAGGAGTCGGCAGCCGTCTTTCGGATGTAATTCACGAGGTGGACTCGGAAGTGAGGATTGGTGACAATCTGGCCGCGATCATTACCGAGACCAAGCCAGACGCAGTTGTCGACTTCACTTCACCGGCATCGGTTATGGCGAACGCCCGGACGTGCCTTGCTAACCAGATTCCTGCTGTTGTTGGCACTACGGGAATTACGCAGGATGATCTGTGCGAGCTAAGACAACTCAGCGAAAAGCACGATGCACCTATGCTCATTGCTCCAAACTTTGCTATTGGAGCAGTGCTGATGATGAAGTTTGCAGAACAGGCGGCAAAGTATATGCCTGAAGTCGAGATTATCGAACTCCATCACGACAAAAAGATCGATGCTCCATCTGGGACATCGATCAAAACTGCTGAGCTGATTGCTGCGGTTAATGGGAACACGGCGCGCAATTCGAAAACAGATCAGCCGGCAGCCCGTGGCGGCGATGTTTCTGGAGTTCGGATCCACAGTGTGAGACTGCCAGGCTTTGTAGCGCATCAGGAAGTCATATTTGGCGGACTGGGACAGACACTCACAATTCGCCACGACAGTATCGACCGAACAAGTTTTATGCCTGGAGTGCTGCTTGGCATCCGCAAAGTGCGCGAGCTTAAGGGTATAGTATACGGGTTGGACAATCTGCTCTAAGGCGAGAACTGGAATACTTGCAAAAGAGCGACAGTAAGAGGTAAGGAACGAGATAGTGACAGGTTATTGTGTAGCTGTAGTTGGTGCAGGTGCTGTTGGCGAAGAGATGCTTAGAGTTCTCCGTGAGACGGAGTTTCCTATAGCAGAACTGAGAGTAATGGCGAGATCTGCGCGAAAACAGATCATAGATGGGCGCGAAATTGACGTCATTCCCACGACGGCCGAAGCGTTCGATGGAGTGGATTTTGCCTTTTTTGCCGGAACTGAGGGCGAGAAGGGTGCTTCTCAGCTCTTCGGATGGGAAGCTGTCTCCCGCGGCGCAGTGGTTATAGATAATGGTGACGACTTCAGAATGGATTCGCGCGTGCCGGTGGTTGTTCCCGAAGTCAATCCCGAAGCTTTGGATTCGCATCAGAGAATTATCGCCAATCCGAATTGCAGTACAATTCAGATGGTGGTTGCCCTCGCACCGCTTCACAAAAAGGCCACTATGAAGCGCGTAGTGGTCTCCACATATCAGTCGGTTTCGGGCTCTGGTAACGCAGCTATTCGCGAACTCGAAACACAGATAAAGGCTGACGCTGACGGCGAGGCTATCGTTGCGAAGGAGTATCCTCATCAGATCCATCGAAATGTAATCCCGCATATATCGCGTCTGAAAGACGAGTTCCCGGGATACTACGCCGAAGAGATCAAAATGATCGAGGAGACTCGAAAGATATTTGCGTGCCCGGAGCTTGCCGTGTCTGCCACTTGTGTTCGAGTGCCGGTTATTAGAGGCCACTCAGAAGCTGTGAATGTCCAGTTCGCAAATCCAATCACAGCAGATGAGGCGCGGCAGCTACTAGCAAACGCCCCTGGCATAGAGGTCATCGACGATCCAGCGAACGCCGAGTATCCGATGCCGCTCTTTGCCGAAGGAAAAGACTCGGTCTACGTGGGACGGATCAGACAGGACTCTTGCAACCTGAACACAATAGATATGTGGGTTGTGGCCGACAATATCCGAAAGGGTGCGGCTCTTAACGCAGTTCAGATAGCGAAGTGTATGATCGAGCGGGGTTTGGTCGCTAAGAAAGCGTAGAGTAGGACAGGACGGAGTTTCTATCGGGGTGACTCGATATCGAGATATGGCAACTCAGATAAAAAAATTACAGATAATCCCTCTCGGCGGAGTTGGCGAGATCGGCAAGAATATGACGGTCTACCGCTACGGCAGTAGAATTCTGGTTGTCGATGCCGGATTGATGTTCCCAGACGAAGAGATGCTCGGCGTCGATATCGTGATTCCGGATATTTCGTATCTCGTAGCAAACAAGAAGAAGATTGCTGGTATTGTTCTGACGCACGGTCACGAAGATCACATTGGCGCACTGCCGTATGTTCTCAGACAGATCAATGTGCCAGTGTACGGAACCAAGCTCACGCTAGGTCTTGTGAGAGCCAAGCTAGAAGAGCACGGGCTTATCGACTCCACCGAGATGCACGAGATAGAACCCGGCGATGTGCTTAAGTTCGGCAGAACCTTCGCTATAGAGTTTGCAAAAGTGAGCCACAGTATCCCCGATGCTGTGGCTCTTGCCATCAAAACGCCAGCGGGGACAGTTGTCCACACGGGCGACTACAAGTTCGACTATTCACCGGTTGAAGGTGCTGCAATAGATGTGGCCAGGTTTGCTAGACTCGGCGATGAGGGAGTGCTGGCCCTGCTAACCGACTGCACCAACGCAGAAAAGAAAGGCTACACACCGAGCGAACGCGAGGTCGGCGAGGCTTTCGAAGAAGTATTTGCTCAAGCCGAGGGGCGCATCATCATCGCTACTTTTGCATCTAACATCCACCGCATTCAGCAGGTGTACGATGTCGCGCACCGACACGGGCGACGGGTTGCTGTTATCGGACGAAGCATGGCGCGAAACAGTGAGATTGCAGAGCAGCTCGGATACCTTCGCATTCCCGAATCGGCGAAACTCTCTATGTCGGAGCTGCTTTCTGTACCTCCATCAGATACCGTCATTATGACTACAGGCACGCAAGGGGAGCCGCTATCCGCACTCAGTCGAATGGCTGTTGATGTGCACAAGAAGATTAAAATCACTACAGGCGACACCGTTATCATCTCCGCTACGCCTATTCCCGGCAATGAAGATCTGGTTATGCGCACCATCAATAACCTTTTCAAGCTGGGAGCAAAGGTTGTCTACGATGAAATCTCTCCTGTACACGTATCGGGGCACGGCAATCAGGAAGACTTGAAGCTGATGCTCAGTCTGGTGAGACCCAGTTATGTGCTTCCCGTTCACGGTGAGTATCGCCACGTAGCCAGTTATCGTCAGCTCGCTGCGTGTCTTGGCTATGGCCCTGAAAACGTAATCCAGTTGGAAGTCGGCGATATACTGGAACTCAGCAGTGAGGGTGGATGTATCATCGGTTCTGTGGAACGTTCTGGGGGGATTATGGTCGATGGCTCTGGAGTTGGTGACGTAAGTGACGTCGTTTTGCGCGACCGCTGGCATCTGGCGCAAGATGGGGTTATAATTGTTGTGGTTACGTTCGACCGGACGGACGGAGCGGTGTTGACTGGCCCAGATATCGTCTCGCGCGGGTTTGTGGTGCCGGAGCACGAAGAAGAGATAATCGAAGACGCTAAGGAAGTAGCTCGCGCAAAGATAGAAGAGGTGTCTGCCGACGGTGTGCTCGAATGGGGTGCCATGAAAACAGGAGTCAGAAGCGCTCTTGGTAGGTTCTTATCAGACCGCACCGGACGCCGCCCAATGATTATTCCGGTAATTATCGAAGCGTAATCTGCTGTCCACTATGGTCCAAACTACACCAGTCTTCCCAGAAGACGGGATGACCATAACTGAAGACACTGTGTTTGCCCCGGGCCTTTACGTGTTTCGAAAAGGGCTGACGGTTGCTGCCGACGGTATTACTATCGACGGAGCAGGTGCTACCTTTGTGGGGTCGACAGATTGGCCCTGTGGACTTCGCATTGAAGGCAGAAAAAACGTTACCATAAAGAACCTCTGCACCTTAGGCTACTACCACGGAATCGTGATTAAAGACTCCAGTGATATTTCGATAGTAGGAAGCCATATGAAAGCCGCCTCGGAATTGGATCCGTATTCGCACGGTCTCTCGGTGCTAGCTTATCCCGATGGTGTTCACGGCGCTGGAATATTCATCGAGAATACCGATGGAGCTGTGATTTCCGACAACGATGTGAGTCATCAACAGAATGGAATACTGGCCTATGGATGCAAAAACCTGTTGATAGAACGCAATAATACCTCTATGTGCACCGGCCAGGGAGTTTATTTGTACGCTTCCTGCGGATGCACGATTCAGGACAATATGATGGACTTCTGTGCCAGAATCTATCACCTGCGCGATGGGCGTATAGATATTGGTGCTGGCACGGCGTCGGTGATGATGATTAATGGCTCCTCCCGCAATATCATTCGCCGCAACTATATGCGCGGCTCAGGCGATGGTGTTCTCGCTTGCGGCTATCCCGATATGGACTATATAGCGCCGTGTGTAGATAACGTAATCGAAGAGAACGACGCTTCTTACTGCCTCAATGTGTCATATGAAGCGACATTCTGCTCTAGAAACCTGTTCAGGGAGAACAAAGCCAACGCTTCCAACTATGGATTCTGGCTGGGTTACTCTTCAGATATGGAGCTGATCGATAACGAGGTCAACGAGAACCGTATTGCAGGTATCGCTATCGAACACGGGCACGATAATCGGATAATCGGCAACATAATCAAGCGCAATCGCAGTGGGATACTTCTCTGGACAGACTACTATGAAGATTTGGTTCGCGTGTTTCCAGATTGCGAGGGCTCACACAGCTACACAATAGCCCGCAATATTATTGAGTCCAACCGAGATGGAATACGGTCGTACACGGAGCAACGTGTTAGAGATTTGCTCTGTTACGGCTACAATATTAGCGACAACACCATTAGAGACAATCACACCGGTATTCGGCTGCAACGAGTGCGGGATTGCAGAATTGATAACAACAGGCTGGTGAGCAACTACGGGTCAGGGATTTGGCTCATCAACTGTCAAGGTATTCGATCGGAGGAGAATCTGTTCGACTCGAATCGTGTCGATGTTATCGGCAAACTGGATGGAAAGACGAATGAATAACAAGCTGACCTCAAATATTGTGTCGGAGAGCTTCGATGAAGCGGTAAGACTACTGTCAATCGGCATGGAACCTAAGGATGTGCTGGCGAAGCTGAGTGAAATCGGCAGCCGTGTGCTTGGAGGGCTCTGTGCGATTTTTCTAATCGACGCGGGCAGGAGAAATCTGAAACTCGCCGCCGCTTATCACGAAGACCCGGAAGTGGTGGCAAAGTGCACACGTATCGCCGATTCTTCCCACTGCCGCACCGGAGTTGGTGCTGGCGGAAGGGCTGTAGAGACTGGCCACACGTTCGTTTGGAACCAATCAGAAGGTGTACTTGATCCAGCGGATCAGGGTTACTCTACAGCAATCAGCGCCAAATCTATGCTTGCTGCTCCTGTTTTTTGTGGTTCGAGAGTTATTGGTGCTTTCACCAGTTGGACGACCTCGGATGTGTGCCCGAGTGAAGAAGAACAAAGCCTTGCCGAACACCTTGCACTGGTAGTCGGCGCTGCCGTGCAGAATATCAGGCTGTGGGACGAACTGAGCCGCCGCGATGAATGGCGAAGCAGCCTGGTAAACAAGCTGATGGCTGCGCAGGAAGAGGAACGCAACAAACTCGCTATCCAGCTTCACGATGATGCCAGCCAGTTGTTATCTACTGTACTATTAGAACTCACCAGGCTGGAGCAAGCATCAGTTGACGACATCACAGAGCGTGCTACGGCGTTGCGCGTTGAAACCGAAAAAGCGCTTGGCAGGGTGCACGATATGGCTGTTGAATTGAGACCGCCCGCAATAGACGATCTTGGGATTGCTGGTGCACTGAGACGCTATGTAAACGAATTGCGAGCAAACTCCGATGTAGAGATCGATTTTGTGGCCACTCAGTTTGGTCCCGCGGATCTTGAGCTCGATTCGCAGGTTTCTGTATACAGAATAGCTCAGGAAGCACTGTTGAACGTGATTCGTCACTCCGGAGCACAGTATGCGGGTATCACTCTGGAGAGGCGAAAAGGCTGGTTAGTTATGACTATCGAGGATGATGGTCACGGATTCGACCGTAAAAAATATACATCGGGTTCGCCTAAACGCAGCCTGGGGCTTTTTGGAATGCGCGAGAGGGCGTCGCTCTTGAATGGCAGTGTCGATATAGACTCGAGCCCCGGCACTGGAACCACTGTTACTGTACGAATTCCGCTGAATGAGAGGAGTCGTGGTTGATACAGAAAATCCGGATAATGCTGGCCGATGATCACCCGCTGTTTCGAGAAGGCGTCAGAAAAGCCCTGGAAGAACAGCCAGATATGGAAGTGGTTGGAGAGGCGTCGGATGGCAAAGAAGCTGTTACCGAGGCGCTTCGGTTGCGGCCAGATGTGATGCTGCTGGACATCGCTATGCCGGAGCTTCGCGGGATTGAAGTGGCTCGCAAACTCGCTCGCGAAATACCTGATATCAAACTTATTGCTCTCACTGTTTACGATGATGCTGAGTGTGCCCGCAGGTTCATTCAGGCTGGCGGGTTTGGCTTTGTCGTGAAACGAGCCGCAGGGTCGGAGATCGCAACGGCTGTCAGGCGCGTGTTTGGCGGACATCTGCACGTTTTTGCCGACCAAGCATCCCACCTGTGGCAGGATATTCTAGGTGAGAAAGTTATCCCCCCTCAGCGGCAGGGGAAGCTCTCCAAAAGAGAAACTCAGATAGTCGCACTCATAGCGCAGGGTTATACCAATCAGCGTATCGCCGATGTGCTCTGTATCAGCCATCGCACTGTAGAAACACACAGAACACGTATTACCTCCAAACTCGGGCTTAAGAACCGCGCCCAGCTAGTGCGTTACGCAATAGAAAACGATCTGATACCAAACGCCGAAGACGAGTTCATTCTCTGATTCCGATAACACACATATTTCGCATATATCGAGCTTATTGACCTCACCTACTGGGTATACTTGCTGATGTGAGAACAAAGTCAATAGAGCTTGGTCGAATGGAAATGAGTTTTGCTGATCAGCACAATGGAATTATTGATGATCAGAGAGAGTTAGCGCTTCTTCGAAAGTATCTGGATATTGCCGGCACCATGCTCGTCGCCCTCGATAGAGATGGCCGGATTACAATGATCAACCGCAAAGCTCGCGAAGTCCTTGGCTGCACCGATCAACAGGTGCTGGGAAAGAACTGGTTCTCCACATTTGTGCCCGAATCCTATAGAGTCGATGTCGAAAGTTCGTTTGGCAAGCTCATGCAGGGTAACCCCGCATTTGGCACAATACAGGCAGAAAACCCAATTGTTACAGCCTCCGGTGAAGAGAGGCTGATTGTCTGGGAGAATACCATCCTTTTCGATGACGATGGCGCTGTCGTCGGCTCCTTAAGTTCAGGAGAAGATATAACCGAGAAAAGGCGCGCAGAACAGGCTCTTATCGAGAGTGAAGAGCGCTTCAGAACTCTTGCTGATAACATCTCGCAGATGGCGTGGATGGCGGATGATACAGGGCAGCGGTTCTGGTTCAACAAACGCTGGCTCGAGTATACAGGTGCCATCGCGGATGAAATGAAGGGTTGGGGCTGGCTCAAGGTTCAGCACCCGGATTATGCCAAGAAGGTTGTCGAGCGCGTAAGATACTGCTTCGGGCGCGGTGAGTATTGGGCGGACACCATTCCTCTGCGAGGAAAAGACGGCAAATACCGATGGTTTCTTACGCAGGCATATCCGATTGAAGACGAGCGCGGCAAGACCGTTCGATGGTTTGGCACCAATACGGACATCACCGAACAATTGGAAACCCAGGAGCAACTCCGCCGACGCGCAGAAGAACTGCAGAAGCTTATGGACGTTGTGCCAGTAGCTATCTTGGTGGGGCACGATCCGGAGTGCAACAACATTACCGGCAATCGCGCTGCAAATGAGTTTTATGAGGCTGCAGATCAGGAAAACATCTCGATATCGGCATCTAATCGTCGCCGGTTCTTCCGCAATGGCACTGAGCTTGCACACAACGAACTTCCATTGAAATATGCGGCAGCAAATAATGTCGATGTCAAAGGAGCAGAATTTGATATCCTGACACCTAGCGGCCACCGAACGACGCTTTGGGGCTACGCGTCGCCACTTCGAGACCCCAATGGTGAAGTTCGCGGTGCTGTTGGAGCATTTGTAGACACTACAGAGCGCAAAAGGGCATTGGAACGCGAACGGATGCTGGAGAAGAAACAGACCGCGTTCTATCGACGAACTATTGCCGCAGCTACTATGGACAGGCTGGTAATTCTCGAACGTGACGAAGTGCGTTCTCTTGCTGGCGAAGCAAAGAAGTCGTGGCTCTTTACTGACCCTATTGATGTCGCCCGCGTCCGCAAGGATATCGTAAAATATGCAGAATCGATAGGGCTACCTACTCAGCTTCTCAATAGGGTGGCTACTTCTGTGGGGGAGATACTTTCTAATGCGGTGAAGTATGCCAACGGCGGAGAGGCTTCAGTCCACGAAAACGACGGCAAACTTGTGGTTGTCGTTTCTGATTCTGGCCCTGGTATAGAGAATCTGAACCTGCCCGATGTCGCACTTGTTATGGGTTACTCGACGGCAGGCACTGGAGGAATGGGCTACAAGATGGCCATTCAGTCTGCTGACAAAGTGTATTTAGCAACTGGAGAGGCAGGCACTCTGGTAGCGATGGAGTTTTTGCAAGAGCAGGATAATGACTCTTTGATGGGAACTGCAAAAAGGCTCTGTGGAGGTTTGGATCAGTCTACCCGTTAGCTCTTAGCGACGGTTGATGATATATTTGAAACCGGACAAACCTGTCACTTTGCAGGTTTTACAAATATTTGGTGAAGAGCTTGCATGGCACTTGCCACGTCCTGCTGTTCCTGCGGCGTAAGTTTGCTGAGGTGATTCTTCATAAGCTCTCGGGCTCGTGCGCTTGTGGAATCGAGTTCTTCTGCACCTGATGCAGTGAGCGTTACTACTGCTCGGCGGCGGTCGCCTTCTGCAGTCTTTCTCTCCAGATAATTCCGTTTCACCAGACCATCCACGAGCTTTGATGCGGTGGACAGTGCTACCCCGAGGTATTCTGAGACTTCGGATATGCAAGCACTCTTCCGTCTGTTGAGGAAAATAAGTGCCCTAAACTGTGGAACAGATAGGCCCTCAGGACGGTTGGCGCGCATGGCTCCTCTGAATGTTCCCATTATTTTCGGTGCTACCGACATCACAAGCGACGCGATATCGTCGTCAGATTTGCAGTTTTCGCCGCTTCGTATTGCCAATGGTTTCATAAGCGAAGTATAATACCATTGTTACGTGATGTCAAAGGTATGGCTCGAAGCGTTTACGTGAGCCTGGAGAGGTTTATGAAGAAGTGGTTAGCTGTTCTGATTCCCGTGATTATCATTGCGGGATTGATAGTATGGAGAATTGATCAGAAGAAGTCCGAAGCGGCTGAACAGATGAATCAGCGTGTGGGCAGATCTCAGATGCCTGCGTCCGTCGAAATGGCCGAACTGCAGGTTAGAGATATTGTCAACAAATTTGAAGCTACAGGTTCTGTAGAGCCGCTACACAATGTGAATATATCTCCCCGAATTACCGGCAGGGTGGAGTATCTGAATGTTCGAGAGGGCGACCGTGTAAAATCGGGGCAGGTGCTCGTTCGACTCGACGAATCGCAGTTAGATGCTGATGTCCGGGCACAACAGGCGGCGGTTGCACAAGCCAAATACCGGCTGGCACAGGCTCAACTCACACAGGAGACGACGGACTCGTCGGTTACTACTCAACTGCGTCAGCAGCAAGCCTCTCTCGCCAGTGCAGAAGCCGATCTTAAACAAGCCGAGAAGACTCGCGCTGCACAGTATGAGTCTGCCAAAGCACTCGTCGAAGATGCTCAAACGAAGATCGAGAGCGCTGCAGCATCTGTCGCAAATGCTCGCGCAGGCGTGAAGAGTGCAGAAGCCAACCTTGAGAATGCCACTGCCAAGCTCGATAGAGCTAACGAGCTCTACAAACTCGGCTACATCTCAACACAGGCCGTTGAAGATGCCCGAACTACAGTGAGCGTTCAACAGTCTGCACTCGAGACTGCAAAAGGACAGCTTCAGTCGGCGATCGCTGCAGAGAACTCTGCTGTTACCCAGAAACGATCCGCGGAGCAGCAAGCGAATATCATCCGTGCGAAAGCAGACGCCGACTTGGAAGCCGCACGCGCCAGATTGATTCAAGCTAATGCGGCTCTTGATTATGCAGAGGCCAACAAAAGCCAGTCGCCAGCCTATAAACAGAGCTTGGAGGCTCTGAAGGCCGCTGTGTCTGCTGCACAGGCTTCGCTAGATAGCGCAATCTCGAAGAAGCAAGACTCAGTGCTCAAATCCCCTATTGATGGCGTCATCACTGCTCGCAATCTAGATCCGGGCAGTCTGGCATCTTCCGGACAACCGATTCTTACGATTCAAGCGATAAACAAAGTCTGGGTAACGGTTGCTGTTCCAGAGGACGTTTGTACCAAACTGCGAATTGGGCAGACCGCCAAAGTGACTTTTGATGCGCTGGAAGGCAAATTTTTCGAAACGCAAATAGCACAGATTAACCCATCTGCTGACCTGGGTAGCCGTCAGTACACGATCCGTGTGATTCTGGACAACTCTCAGAAGGAACTTACAACGGGAATGTTCGCCCGAGTGGCATTCACTATCGGGCACGCCAAAAACGCACTCGCTGTTCCGAGGGAAGCTGTTCAGGAGCGTTCGGATGGCTCTAGTTACTTGATTGTGGCTGGTAGAGACGGCAAAGCAGAGTTCTTGACGGTTTCGACTGGAGTGGCCGACGGCCATTGGGTGGCGATTACGACGAGTATTCCGCCGTCGGCAAAGGTCGTAACAATGAGTGCTTCTCCAGTGCGTGAAGGGCAGATGCTCCGGACAAGCAATGACGGTCGCGGTGCTGCAGGTCGGATGGGAAGCAAGTCATGAATATAGCGAAATTTGCCGTATCCAGACCTGTCGCAGTTACGATGCAGATTACGGCTCTGGTTCTTCTCGGGTTTATCTGTTTCACAAGGCTTCCAGTTGATCTTCTTCCGCGGGTTACTCTGCCTTCAGTCAGCGTCACTACCGACTGGCCGAACGTGGCACCAGAGGAAATCGAGGCGCAGATAACCAGACCAATCGAACAGGCGGTATCCTCTACGCCGAATCTTTACCAGGTTACATCCTCTACTACTGCCGGCAACTCCAGGGTTACGGTTCGGTTCAATTGGGGAACCGACATCGGGCAGGGTGCTATCGACGTTATGCAGAGGGTGGAGCGGGCAAAACGCAGATTTCCAATTGATCAGACCCTTCAGACCCCGGCTGTTATGAAGTTCGACCCAAATCAGATGCCGATTCTGACAGTCGGTTTCTACGGTGAAAAGGATCCTGTGAAACTGAGGAGCCTTCTAGACAACCAGATTTCACCAATAATCGAATCCGCGGATGGCGTGGCGTCGGCTACAGTAAGTGGTGGTCAGCCGCGCTCAATTATGGTAAATGTCGACCCCATAAAACTCCGCGCCCACAATTTGGCTCTTGCAGATGTAATTCGCAGGCTGATGCAGGAGAACATCAACTCTCCAGCTGGTATCGCACGGCAGAGTGACACCGAATACACTATACGCAGCCTCGGATGGCTCACCAGCCCCGATCAGATACGTTCTATCCCACTAGCTGCACCAAACGGGCAGATTGTAACACTGGGTGACGTGGCAAAAGTCGAGGATACTCACCAAGAGACGCGAGTCTATGCCAGAATGAACGGTGAACCCGCTGCCGGGATTATGATCACCAAACAGAGTGATGCGAATACCATTAGCACAGTCAAATCGGTGATGGAACGCCTGGAGCGAGTCAAAGAACTGTATCCACACTTAGAACATAAGGTGGCTTATAACCAGGCGTCGTACGTGCAGAGGTCAGTCGACGATCTCAAAGTAAATGCAATCATTGGTGGCGTGCTGGCTGTGCTGATTCTGTTGTTCTTCCTCAGAAACTTGCGAAGCACGCTCGTTGTGGCGCTCGCTATTCCAATATCAATTGTCTCCACATTTGCGCTCGTCTATCTGTGCGGCTTTACGCTGAACACCATGTCGCTCAGCGGTCTTGCGCTCGCGACGGGTCTTATTGTCGACGATGCTGTGGTTGTGCTCGAAAACATATTCCGGCATATCGAACGTGACAAACTCCCTGCCAGGGAGGCTGCAATCAAGGGCACTAACGAGATTATGTCGGCGGTTGTAGCTTCAACCTGGACGGTTATGGTCGTCTTTCTTCCGCTGATGTTGATTAAAGGCCAGTCTGGTCAGATGTTCACTCAGTTTGCACTGGTAGTTGTCTTTGCACTTGCGGTGTCGCTTCTTGATGCGGTAACAGTTGTCCCGATGCTTGCGAACAAGTTAATATCTAGCGAAGCGCACGTTGATACGATGGAAAACGGACACCGTCATAAGAGACTTTCAAGCAGGGTGTTCAACAGATTTGGAGAGTGGTTCGATTCGCTCGACCACACTTATCGTAATGGACTTGACTGGGCGCTGAATCATCGAATGCTTACAATAGTCGGTGCACTCATTATAACCGGCGCAACGTTCTTTCTTCTTCCTCAACTCGGCAGAGAGATGATGCCGCAAACCGACACAGGCGATATGTCGGTTTACATTAGGCTACCACCCGGCACAGCGCTTTCGAAGACTAATGCTGTTATGCAGCAAGTGGAACAGATACTGCTGAAGAACCCGAACGTAGAGACTGCTTTCGCTTCTGCGGGCTCTACATCTGCGACTCGCGGTAGCGGTGGTTCGTCTCAGTCTAGCCAGGGTGGGGTGACAATCCATTTGAGAGATGACCGCAAGCAGAGCACGCAGGAAGTGATTGCCGATCTCCGAAAAGAGCTTTCCAGTATTCCGGGTGTAAGACCGCAGATACGCATAAACGATATCGTCAGTATGCTGATGACTGGTGGCATGGAAAACGTCGAGATCGATATTTTCGGGCATGATCTGGTTACGCTGTCTAAGCTGTCCAAAGACGTTATGGCTCGTGTGAGGGATGTTCCTGGTTTGGAAAATGTGGATGTCAACTGGCAAGAGTCGATGCCCGAAATCCAGTGGAAAGTGAACCGAGAAAAAGCCGCTCAGCTCGGTGTCACCTTTAGCGACATTGCAAGCACGTTAAATATTGCAACAAACGGCACTATCGCCACCTACTATCAGGAAGAAGGCTTTCAGTATCCTATCGTTGTGCAGTTGCCAGAAGCCGACCGCAAGACCGTCGAAGCGATGTCAAATCTGATCATAAAGCCGAGTGGTTCAAATGGGAGTGATATTGTGCTAAGGCAAGTGGCAACTCCTATTTACGCCTTTGGTCCTAGCCAGATAACCCGACAGGACAGGCAGCGTTTTATTGCTGTTACGGGCACTCCTCAGGGCAGAACTGTGAGCGAAGTTCAGGCCGATGTCGAAAAAGCACTGGCTGAAATGAAGATGCCAGCAGGTTACTATTGGGATTGGGGAACCAGTCAGAAGCGACAGGCGGAGGAGTTCAGTGGAATGGGGCTCGCAATTGTGCTCGCTATCTGCATTATTTTTATGCTGCTTGCAGCGCAATTTGAGTCGCTTACGCACCCGCTCGCGATACTTCTTTCGGTACCGCTCGCCGCTACGGGTGTAATTCTTGGATTGTTCCTCACCGGAAGATCGTTTGGTCTCACTGCGCTCATTGGTGTGTTGATGCTAGTTGGAATCGTAGTAAAGAACGGTATTCTGCTTGTTGATTACACCAATACACTCCGAAGGCGTGGTTTCAAACGGAACGAAGCCGTGCTCGTGGCTTCTCCGACCAGGTTGCGACCGATTCTGATGACAGCGTCTGCTGCGATGCTGGGAATGCTTCCGATAGCGCTTGGAATAGGGAAAGGTTCAGAGATACAGGCGCCGATGGCTACTGCAGTCATTGGAGGACTGCTTACATCGACGTTGCTGACTCTCTTTGTAGTTCCGATCGCCTACACGCTGTTAGACGACATAACGAAGAAATGGTATAAACCTGAGCCAGTCGCGGTGGACGAGCCCAGGACAGATTAGAATCGCAGATCGCGTTCGCCGTTTCGAATCCGGGCAAGGAACTCTTCGGTCTTATGTCGCGCCTTTTCGTTGGGGATGGAGTCCAATTCCTTCGAGATTACTTGCGCACCGAGTTCACGGAGCTCACTATCGGCGTAGTCTTCAAGGTACTCCTGCAGAGTAAGTAGTGCATTGCCCTGACAGACGTTAGATATCTGACCCGTCTTAGCAAGGCGCATAAACCGGTCGCCTGTCCGCCCCTCACGATAGCACGCAGTGCAATAACTGGGGATGTATCCATCTTCCATCAGGTCTTTCAGCACTGCAGCCGGAGAGCGGTGGTCTTCCGTCACAAACTGCGGTTTAGATTCAGTCCCAAGCTTGTTCGAGAGCGCATATCCGCCGACTCCGGTACACGAACCAGCGCTGACCTGAGAAATCCCGAGCGCTATCACTTCATCCCGATAGCCAACGGGTTCTCTCGTCGACAGAATCATCCCTGTATACGGCACTGCAAGCCTGAGGACAGCGACTATCTTTTTGAAATCATCGTCAGAAACAATGTAAGGGAAGTCCGTTGCATCGACTCCGACAGCCTGCCTGATTCTCGGTACAGAGAGCGTGTGAGGGCCAACACCCATCGCAGCTTCCAAGTGTTCGGCGTGCATAAGCATCGCGACCGTATCATACTTCCAATCGTAGAGCCCGTAGAGCACACCTAGTCCAACGTCATCGATTCCAGACTGCATAGCGCGGTCGTGCGCTTCGGTGTGCCATTCATAGTTTCGCTTCGGCCCAGCCGGATGAACCTTATGATACGTGGGTTTGTGGTAAGTCTCCTGGAAAAGAATATAAGTACCGATTCCGGCATCTTTCAGCTTCGTATAGTTTTCGACTGTTGTCCCAGCAATATTTACGTTGACTCGGCGGATAGCGCCGTTATCGAACTTCAGCTCATAGATAGTCTTGATGCAGTCCAAAACATAGTCGACAGGGCAGTTTATGGGGTCTTCACCAGTCTCAAGGGCGAGTCGCTTGTGTCCCATACTTTCGAGAACGCGAACCTCTTCGGCAAGTTCTTCCTGACTCAGCTTTCGGCGTGTAATGTCGTGCTCTGCATTGTATCCGCAGTATGTGCACCGATTTATACAGTAATCCGACAGATAGAGCGGAGCGAACATAACGATTCGTTTTCCGTAAATGTGCTCCTTAATCTGCCGCGCCATTTTGAATATCCGGTCGAGTATTTCAGGAGAGTCCACTTCCAGCAGCACTGCTGCCTCACGGTGAGTAAGGCCAGTAAAAGTAGCTGCCTTATCGAGCAGTTCTTGCACGCGGACAGGGTCTTTGGATTCTGCTTTTGCCAGTTCCAGAGTAGCCGTTATCTCATCGTGAGATATGAATTCGTTTGCATCCATCGATTTCGGGTTGTATTTCACTTCTAACATCTCACTTTGCCTCCTTCGCCAGCGCCGTTTTTACTGAGACTCCTCTAACTCGTCCGAGATTTCCCGTCAACGCACTAATCTCATCGGCTGCGCCATCGACTATCAGAGAAATGACCGATACTCCACGTTCACGGTATGGGATTCCCATTCTGCCCACGATGACCTCTGAATAATCGTGCAGCACAGCATTGATCTCTTCCACTACAGCAGGGTTTTCTACGACAACCCCAACTACTCCAAGTCGCTTCTGCACACGCGCCTCCTGACAAGCACACAAACGGAAAAGCCCTCCCGCAGGATGACGCAGAAGGGCTCGAAAAGTGCACTATGTTGGCACGCACTCGCGCGTCCTCCCGCTCGGGTTTTCAGTGCCTTACGGTCGGATACTGGTTCTAACCGACGACGAAAACTAGTCTCATCGCCCGTTACCTTCATTCTACCCACTTAAATGGGTATTGTCAACATCAGCTTGTGGCTGGGTGCGTGTCAAAGTTACGGAAAAAGGGGAGGCTGAAAAAAGATTGGAATAC
>CAZCCV010000004.1:0-104405 GCA_964497515.1 uncultured bacterium
ATTACTGCACCACTATACACAACTGATTTTACACACAAAAAGAATACGCTACCTGCCGTGTATTTCGTGCTCTTCAAGTTGTTGACGGGCAGCGATTATTCTGCTAACATTACTACTGTTGTGTGGAATTACTGCTGATGTCCGGAACCAGCTGTTTTCTGTGTCCGGCGGGGAGAAACCTGACCAATGGAATTTTTGCATACGATTTTTGTGCTGCTTCAGATTATATCGGCTATTGTGCTCATCGGTATCGTTATGTCGCAGGCTACCAAGAGCGAAGGACTTACCGGAACAATTGGTGGCAAGTCTGAATCCGCGTTTCGCGGCAAGCCTGGGGCTGAAGAGAGAATCTCCGACTATACCAAATGGGCGGCCGTATCTTTCTTCGTTATCTCGGCTCTGGCAGCGCTTATGACCAACAGACTCTAGATTCCAGCGCTGAAGCTCACTTAAGAAACTCAGTACATTTGATTAATTCCGCTGCTGTCTCAGATACGTAAATCGACTGTGACAGCAGCGTTTGCTTCAAGTTCCTCTCTATGGAATACCACTTGCTAAAACGAGCAAATGCTACAAAGTATGGCGCATATTTTCATATTGACATCTTAAGGGCCTTGTGATATTAACCACATAATAACCCCGCGATTCATTCGTTGATTCAAAAAGACACTATATACTGACAATCGAGTTGCTGCAGTGCCAGTTTGCCAGTTGCGGCTGTTAATTTGGATGAAAACTGATTTCAACCATATTTTGGACTCAAGTGAGGTGTCAGTTTTGAAGAACTCAAAGGTGTTATTTCTTTCGCTTGCTGTGTTGCTTTTCTGTAGTGGTTGCGTCTTTGCTTCAGATGCTGCCTATGAGCGAGGCGAACAAATGTGGAAACGCATTTCGTCGTCAGTACGCTTTAACGACGTAATTGAGCACAAAGGGCAGTTCATCGCAGTAGGGGACGATGGAAAAATCAAGCTGTCGGACGACCTGATTCAGTGGAGAGTATCCGAAAGCCAGCTCCCTCCGTTCCCTGTTAACACTTACCAAGATTGCTACAAAGCTATTGCTGCGGGCAATGGAAAACTCGTGGTTGTAGGTGTTGCTACCTCAACTGCAAGCACAGCACGAAGCACGACAATTGTGTCTAAGGATGATGGCAAAACCTGGAAACAGGTTCAGACACCTACAAATGAGCGATTGGTAGATATAGCTTACGGAAACGGGTTCTATGTGATAACCGGCCAAAACAGCGTTGTACTGAGAACCATTACTAGTCTCAGCGATTGGGCTGTTACTGAAATACCCGATGGAGGCACTTATCAGAGCCGAGTATACTATGGCAATGGTGTTTTTGTTTATGGTGCTTCAGAGTTGTGTGTCTCGCAGGATGGGCTGAATTGGTCGGACTGGATGTTCCTTCGCAATGGGAAATACAGAGTCCTGTTCTCGTATGGAGCAATCTATGCTAAAGGCAAATATGTGATATCTACCGACGGCGGTCTTTTCTGCAGCACGGAGGCTTTCAACCGACCAGCAAGCCCATCGAAACTGTATGCGGAGGCCACTTCTTCCAATGCGATCCGTCTTTCCTGGAACGACAATTCCAACAACGAAACGCATTTCATCCTCTGGAGCAAGGGAGATACTGATAGATACGTCTTTCTGGATTACGTGGATGCCAATGTGAAGGTCTATTTGGATCAGGGGCTTAAACCGGGCACAACGTACAGTTACAAGGTGGCTGCGCTGAACGATCTCGGTCATTCACAGTACGCCGCTGAAGGCAAAGCTGCAACCCATGTTATTCTGCCACCCAAGAAAACCTTGGCACTTCCCAATAAGAAAGACGATCATCACATTACCGCCTAAGAGTCCTACGGATTTGAAAGGTCTGCAGTTGCTGGGGCCCTCTGTGCAGTTGGAATGGAAAGACAATGCGAGCGACGAATCAGGTTACAAAGTCGAACGCAAAGAGGGAAGTGGGCAGTACACACTTATCACGACGCTTTCCTCGAACACGGTCACATATACCGATAGCGGTCTTGATTATGCAGAAACATATACATACCGCGTGAAAGCTTCCAACTACAAGGGGGATTTTGGTAATTCCAACGAGGCTACAGTCACTCTCAAAAGACCGGGTCTCTCGGGGAAGAAGATGATGAAACTGCCATCAAGCATAATGTCGCTCTCTCCGCCAGCGTCTAACCCGAACTAATCGCAAGAGATTTCAAAGAGTGCACATTCGTAGTTCGGAACAAAACAAAGGGGAGTGATACAGAAGTCCACCTCTGTACCATTCCCCTCTTCAAAACGATTCTTCGCCCCCGTCTTTTGCAGAGGACTGTACTAGCGTATCAGGAGTCAGAGACCTCCATGAAGTCTATTCCTGAGGGAATACTAAGCAAGAGATCCATTGGAGCTTCGATGAACTCTTTCGGGTTGTGTGGATTTCTAAGGAGGACGATTTTTCTCTCAGCGTCGTAGCGGCTCACTGAGTAGTCATGTCCACCAAGCAGCTTGATTTTTTGAACCTGCTCCAGATGGTTCGGGATGGTCTTTTTGTCAAAGTTTCCAAAACCCATTGTGCTTGGAGTCTTCGGCTTGCCATCCGGCCCTGCTTCACGAACAAGTCTATCAAGACCATCTTTCAAGTGCTGACCTTCTACCTGGCCATCATCATAGAGAGTCCACTTACCAGTGCCCACCAGTTCCATCCAGCCGTCACCGTAGTCGAGCTGGCCAGTCTCATAGTTGTAGCCATTGCAGCGCTTGCTGACAGCCATGCTGTATATGGTCAGCAGATTGTCGGTCTCACCGCACGAAAAACCAGCTTTGACTGATTTGTCAATCTCATCGTGGGTGACGTAGGCCCACTTGTAGCCATTTAGTTTGACACTCCATATCGGACCAGCCTGTCGCACAAGCTTGGCAAATGCTTCTGGGTTATGCTCGGCCATAGCCATTGCGTGGCCGTAAATGACACATACGCCCGATCTGCGCTGAGCAAATCCTCTTAGAATGTCGTCGAACGTCAGGCACCAGGCGTTTGTGCAGATGCACATGATCAGTGCCACCAGTGCAGCTACTGTCACGCGGCTTCTTTTAGTTGGATACAAGGAATTACCTCCACATTACCGGAATACTTACCGGAAATACGTTACCAATCCCTTCTTCAGGAGTGAAGAAGGGATATCCTGCGGTTTATCGCAAAAAGATGCACAAATGGTGAGACAATCCAGGAGTGTCGGGCTCAATCTCCTCTTTGTTCTCACGTGTATCATCAGTGCGCCCAACTAATAATCTTCCAAAACCTTAGCCTCATATCGCCTGCTAAAACCCTTCGTTTCTGCCGATAATGACTGATGAAGGAGGGGTGCCAATGAACGAGATCGGTTCTGGATGTCAGGTAGTCATTCGTAACTGTGGCGGTGTACCAGTAGTTCAGGTTGTTGGTAACGCCAATACAGTATCGCTTCGAACGCTTGAGTCCACCGTGTTACGGCTAGCGGAGGCCGGACACTACCACATTGTGCTGAACATCGAAAGGATGGCGGGTGGCCTGCAACTGCTGTCAAATCTCCACGAAACTGCAAAACGTGTAATAGATCACTATGGCATTATCGATCTCGTTGCTAACTCCTGCCAGCTTAAAGAGTTGGGTAACACGCTGGGGCTGAATCGGCTGTTCAGATTATGTGCCTCTGAAATCGAGGCTATCCGCAGAATAAAGAGACTGGTCAGACTTCCTGATCCAGACGAGCAGGGATGCTGTGCGCGAATCATGGAGGAGTGTTAATGAGAAAGAGCAAGTTGCGTGTAATTAAGATTATTGATCCTATCCTCTGCGTCCGATGTGACTGCGCTTACATCGCTGATGTAGTTACAAATAAAGGCAAGCGCAAAAAAATGTTTTACTGCTCCCGGCTCGACTGTGACAACTGGCTTACCACAAAAGGTCCTTCAAGAGAAGTCGAGATCGAACAGTAGCCTCATAACATAGACACGATAAGAGGAACCCGCCGTGGCGAGAATTCTCGCCACGGCTTCTGCTTTTCTGTACATGCAACTCATACCCAAACGTAATGCTTTCAGATGGACTGCTGAATCGTGTTACTGTGCTTGCCAGATTCCCCTTACTGATGCAGAATATAGGCAACATTATGTCTGTAGAAAGGACGACGATTTGAGACCAGTAGCGATAGCCACGTGGAGATTCGGAAAAGCCACGTGTGAGGAGGCAATGAAGCACCTGCTATCGGGAGCCAAAGCACTCGACGCAGTTGAAAAGGGAATTAGAATCACCGAGGAAGACCCGGAGGTGGAGACTGTAGGTTACGGCGGTGCACCGAACTCTGAAGGTATAGTGGAACTCGATGCTGCAATGATGTGGGGGCCGGGGCGACGATTGGGCGCAGTCTCTGGGCTGAAAGATATTTGTGAAGCAATTTCTGTCGCTCGGCTCGTAATGGAAGAGACACCACACTGCCTGCTCACTGGTGAAGGAGCCCGCCAGTTCGCCATCGAAAAAGGGTTTGTTCCCAGAAAGATGCTTGCAGAAGCCAGCCGACTGAAATGGGAAGAATGGAAGAGAACAGGCATCGCAGATGAATCACACGATACAGTGTGCGTGGTTGCTCGGGATGTTAACAACGATATGTGCGTGGGGACTTCCACCAGTGGTATCAGATACAAGCTGCCGGGTAGAGTGGGGGATACACCATTAGTCGGCAGCGGGCTCTATTGCGATAACGAAATCGGCGGGGCAGCAGCTACCGGTCAGGGCGAGGATATAATGCGTTTTGCAATGAGTTTTAGGGTAGTGGAAGAGATGCGCCGGGGAGAATCTCCAATGGATGCGTGCCGATCTACCATGACCTGGGCTGTCACCGACGATCCAAGAATGCGCACTCGCATTTCTTGCGTAATAGCGCTCGATAAGGCCGGCAACTGGGGCGCGGCCGCCAGCAAAGAGGGCTTCATACTGGCGGTTGGCAGCGAAAACGGAGTCGAGATGATCAAAATAGATCCCGTTTAGAGACCATTCGTCATCTCTTTTCTAACAGAGAACAGCCTCCAAATAGCATTCTGAAAGATCAGTCGAAGGAATGTTGCAGGCGGTCATATAAGGGGATTACGGCTCCGTACGTCTCAGGAGGACAACAATGAAACTCGTGACTACTGTAGCCCTGATTGTGCTCTCATGTTCGGTGTTTGCTCAAAATGCCGTTCCCCCGAAGCCTCAGGGAGTCGACTTGGATGTGACTGTCATCGAGCGCACCCCCCGGTATCCAGCGTATGTTGCTGTCTATTCAGGAAACCTCGGGATGGGGAAGCTCCACAAGTCCCAGATTGGTGCGAAACACTGGCCAGATGAAGGTGAGAAGGTTACCTTCACCGGTAGAATAGTCAACAAGGGCACTCAACCAGCCGCAGCATTCCAATACGAATGGCTGATGGATGGCAAGAAAGTCGGCAGTGGGACTATCAAGTCTCTCGCTCCCGGAGCCTCCGTCGATGTTATGTACGACTGGAAATGGGCGATATCTCCGCACGTTCTGAAGCTTGTAGTCGACCCGGACAACAAGATCAAGGAGACGTTCGAACACAACAATTCGCTCGTCCACGATACGCTGGGAAAAGTGCTGCACCTGGTGGTATCCGAGGACACCTATAACCGTCTCAATAACTGCCCGAACCTGATTGGCACGTATTCGTGTGAAGATTTGCTCAACTGGTACATTGATCATATGAATGAGATGTTCAAGAATTCAATCTATCCTGCTACACCGAATGGTTCTAGGGAGCGTGTGAGAGCCGAGTTCGTCGTGGTTAAGGATCAGGCAGCCAGAGATAAGTGGTACAGGGATCGTGGCGGCACTGCTCAGGAAGTCGGATTCGATGGTGGCTGGTGGTTTGACTGGCGCGAAGAGTCAGAGCGATGGGCGACCGTTATCGACTGGGGACTGCCGCACGAGCTCGGGCACCAATTGGGCTTAATAGACCTCTACCAGCTCGACTGTCCGCCCGATGGCAATAGAGCTATCGACGAAGACGGTGATCCGGTAATGATTGGGCATATGAGCGATATGATCGATTCAATGATGCACGGCCACGGGCCGGTTCCTTGGAGCGAGCATTCGGCGTATGCTTCAGATACTCACTTTATGCAACGGCGCGGGTTCTACGGCGTATACTTGGTTGCTATGCCGATGCTGAACTATGTTGAGATTCTGGACAATCAGTTCTACCCTGTAGAAGGCGCCAAGATAACTGCTTTCCAATCGTACGGCAATAGGATAGCACCACAGCCTGTATTCTCCGGAGTGACCGGTGCAGACGGCAGGTTCCTGCTTCCTAACAGGTCGATCAATTCAGATCCTTACGTTCACGTGCTCGGTTATGATTATCACGAGAACCCGTATGGGGAAATACAGTGTGTCGGCGGCAATGGGCTTATTTTCCTAAAGATAGAAGGTCGAGGACACACCGAGTACCGTTGGTTAGAGATTACTAAGCTCAATCTAGCTTACTGGCGAGGAGCAAAAGAAGAGGCTGTCTATCCATACGCCACAGGCATTCCGCACTGGTCAGCACCAGCGGCTCCGCAGAATATCTCTGTGAGCAGGCAGGAAAACGGAGTGAGAATCGCGTGGGACAAAAACCCCGATGCACCGGTTGTCGCTGCGGCTCCGCGACTCGCTCCGCTGGACGCCGGCTTCTCCAATCCTGTAATTCGCTACAACATCTACCGCGCATTGCCTCAAGAGTACTTCTGGCAGAAGATCGGAATGACTACCGCGCGTGATCCAAGCGAGTTCATCGACAGAAACCCGCCCCACGGCCTCGTAAAATACGCAGTTACAGCGGTTACAACTGCTCAAAGCGAAAGTGCGTTTTCCAAGCCTTTCGGCTATTCTGTATACGGTGAACCAATGGGTGTTTGTGCACTGCCGAACGGCAGGATAATCGTTGCAGACCACAAACAGAATCAGCTCGTGTATCTCAAGCCGACGCTAAGTGCAATAGGCCCCTGGAACTCGATCCATAATCACAGCTACGCAACGGATGTTGCTGTGGATAGAGACGGCGTAGTAGCTTTCACAGACTGGCCGGATGGCTACGATATGACAAACGTTGGCTTCCTGTTGCGCAACTACAAGAATGCTGATGAAGACGAAAGAGGGCAATCTCGCAAATGGCCGAAAGGCTCTGGCGACAATGAAATCGCCGAACCGACAGGCATAGCGTTCGACGACGATGGAAACGTGATCCTCACTGATTCCGGTAACAATCGCATCGATTGCTACAAGCGGGATGGTGCTCTCATTTGGCGCTACAAAGGCGATCTGAACAGGCCATCAAGAGCGGTAGTTTGGAATAACAGTCTGGTAATTGCCGATACCGGGAACAACCGAGTCCTTTTGGTTGACCCGATAACAGGCGATGTGAAGTCGGTGCTTACCGATATCGCTTCTCCACGATACGTGACTACAGATGCAGATACGCTCTTAGTCTCTGAATCAGGAGCTGGCGCAATTAGGTTGTATGAAGCCGTGAATGGTCTTCCGAAACTCGCAACGACAATTGACGTGGCTGAGCTTGGCATCAAGGAACCGGTCGGCGTTGCTTGCACAGCGGATAACTACATTGTAGCTGATGCGGCATCGAAGGTTGTTGTTTTCGTAAAGAGGTTTAAGGTTGAGCACTGGTGGGGTTCCCCTTAAGACTAACATAAGCAGCCTGATCCGGGATACCTGGGTCGGGCTGCTGGATTTGGTATATCCTCCCAAATGTCTGGTGTGCGGCGATATTCAGTCGGAGTATTTCTGCGAGAAATGCCGGGCTGAAATTGTACCGATTACACCTCCAATATGCTTCGTCTGCGGGGCATCCTTGGTCGAAGGGTATTGTCGTGACTGTCACAGTGGCACTGAGTTCGCATTCGATGCAGCTCGCGCGGTTGCTTCATACGAAGGCACTATAAAAGAGGCGATTCATCAACTGAAATATTCTGGGCACCGGATAATCGCTCCAGCGCTTGGAGCGATGCTCGTCGAGTTTCTGCAAACTAAGTCAGATATTGTGCACAGGGCTGACTGTGTTATTCCTATGCCGGTTCACCCATCGAAAGAACGACAGCGAGGATTCAATCAGGCTGAACTGATAGCAAGAGAGGTTGCCGATGCTTTTGCTCTGCCGCTTCTTACGAATGCTCTAATCAGATCGAAACCTACGCGGCCACAGGTTGATTTGTCGCTTGAGGCGCGCAAGACAAATACGCTGGGAGCGTTTGAAGTCGTGAGAGTTGATGGCGTAACTAACCGTTGTGTGCTCCTGATAGATGATGTTCTGACTACCGGGGGCACAGCTCACGCTGCTGCTTGGTCCTTGAAAGAAGTCGGAGCGAGGGAAGTGCTTGTGGCGACTGTTGCAAGAGCCATTTAATTACTTATGGCCCCCGCCTTGGAGCCAGCGGGGGCGCCCGATACTATCCTATGACGGATACGTTTGCGGCCTGGGGCCCTCTTGCACCTTCTTCTACTTCGAACTCAACCTGCTGGCCATCGACAAGCGACTTTCTGCCTGTGCCAACGATCGCTGAGAAGTGCACGAACAGGTCTTTTTCGCCATCATCGAGAGCGATGAACCCGTAGCCTTTCGCATCGTCAAACCACTTCACAGTGCCTTTCCGCAACTGACGAACCCCCCTTCATCATCGAATCCGGTTCATATCGCGCCGGAGTCGCGGCCTCTTCGCCTATGTTCCGGCGGCTGCTCAACACATATAAGCAAGCGGCCGTATACATTCTATCACCTGTTGTTGCGTATGTAAACTAGTGTTGATGACAATAGACAGATTTTTGCAGAACTTGTCAGGCAAGAGGGGTTCTCCTTCGCACTGTGTAGCCGTTTCATCATTACACGTATGAAAGATGATGATAACAAGGCAATGGAGAATGACGATTTTAGGGGGTGACTTCAGTTAGTCAGTCAGACCCCTAAAACAGCGATGGCAGAGGTTAATCCCTGCCATACTCGGTTCATAGAAAAGACTCGGATTGTATGCTCACTCGCTACTTTTTCAGTAGTTCGCGTCCAGTAATGCGTCTGTAGGCTTCCATATAACGCTCGCCAGTTCTTTCGACGATGTCTTCCGGCAGATTTGGGCCGGGGTAGGTCTTGTCCCAATCGAGCGTCAAGAGATAGTCTCTTACGAACTGCTTGTCAAACGAGGCTTGTGGTCTTCCCGGAGCGTATTCATCTACTGCCCAGAAGCGGGATGAATCCGGAGTCAGCACTTCGTCTATCAGAATAACTCGCCCGTCTCTTATGCCAAACTCAAACTTGGTGTCGGCGATAATGATGCCTCGGGTTCGCGCATAGCCGCTTGCTTTGTTGTATATGGCCAAGCTCAATCGCTCAAGCTCATCTACAATTTTCGCTCCAACTATGTCCTTTGCTTGTTCGGCACTGATGTTGACGTCGTGCCCCTCGGATTCTTTGGTAGAAGGTGTGAAAATCGCTTCTGGCAGCTTATCGGACTCAGTGAGCGTTGCAGGAAGTGTTGCTCCGTGCAGTGTCACATTTCCTGCAGTGCCTGATGTCTTCACCAATTCCTGGTATTCGTTCCACGCTGAACCAGAGAGGTATCCGCGCACTACGCACTCAATAGGTATCTGTTGAGCTTTCTTTCCCAGCATGGAGCGCCCGGCAAGGCCTTCTTTCAGTTCATCGGCATTCGGAACACCAGCTATGCGCAGTCTGCCCAAGATTGCTTCTGTATCGGCAGTAATGAGGTGGTTTTCTACAAGGTCACTTACTATATCAAACCAGAAAACCGAAAGCTGTGTCAGAACTCGGCCCTTATCGGGGATTCCATCCGGGAGGACTACATCGAACGCAGAAATTCTGTCGGATGCCACCAGCAGAAGCTCGTCTCCAAGGTCGTAGACATCCCGCACTTTTCCCGTCGTGTGCTTGGCTATCCCTTGGATATCCGTTGATCGCAGAACTTGTGACATATGTTGTTGTGCTACTCCTCGACTCTAATCCAGTTGCTGATTTCTGTTACCACCGGAAGAGCTTCGATAGCCGCAAGCGACTTTCTTACACTCGGCTCCGGTGCTGTGTGAGTAACCCAGATGCTCTCTGCGTCACCATCGGCGCTTACACTCTTTGCCAGAACGGCAGTGATACTCACGTCGTTTTCGCCAAATACCGTGGAGATCGCCGAAAGCACATTCGATTGGTCGGCAGTCTTCATTCTGATGTAGTACTTGGCGCATACATCGTTCATAGCGAGCATAGGCTTTTCTTCAAAGCACGTGCAGGGGATTCGACCTGTGCAGCCAAAATTGATATTTCGCGCAACGTCTATTATATCTCCAACAACGGCGCTCCCTGCCGCTTCTGCTCCAGCGCCTCGCCCGAAGAACATGACATCTCCTACAGGGTCGGCGTCAATGTAGATGGCGTTATAGACGTCCGAAACACTTGCGAGCGGATGCGTTTTTGGAATCATCGTAGGATGAACGCGAACCTCAATGCTGCCGTTTACATCCTTCGCTATTGCGAGCAGCTTGATAACGTAGCCCAGCTCGCGCGCATAGGCAATGTCTTTTTTGGTGATCTTTCTTATGCCCTCGCGGTAAACCTGGTTGACGTCCACACGGCTCGTAAACCCAATAGAAGCCAAAATTGCGATCTTGAACGCTGCATCGTGGCCGTCCACGTCGTTCGTGGGGTCACGTTCGGCATATCCTTTCGACTGTGCCTCGGCAAGAACCTCTGCAAAGTCTTTGCCTTCTTCTGTCATACGGGTCAGAATGTAGTTGGTAGTGCCGTTTACAATTCCGATAATCTCCCGCATCCGGTTTCCGGCCAAACATTCTTTCATCGGTCGGATGATTGGGATGCCGCCTCCGACACTCGCCTCAAAGAACAGATCTTGTTTCTTGTCGCCAGCAGCCACAAGGAGAGTATGCCCCTCTTTGGCAATCAACTCTTTGTTCGCTGTGACCACGTGCTTGCCGTTTTCTATGGCAGTCTCTATTAGCTCATACGATGGATGTATTCCACCGACGAGTTCAGCTACTATGTCGATATCGGGGTTGTTTACTACTTCATCTGCGCTGGAAGCCAGAAGACTTCTATCGAACTCGAACGAACGCGGACGGTCGGGATCTGACTCTGCGATCTGCTTGACCACTACTTTCGATCCCACCATTCGTTCTATTGCTTGGGCGTTCTTCTGTAGGATTTGGTAGACACCGCCCCCAACTATACCCAAGCCGATGATTCCGACATTGATAACAGGCTTCACTAATTGCTCCCGTCCGTATTACTCAGGTTTCAGCACTGCGAGTGCCTGTCCTTGTTGGACAAGTGTGCCGTTTTCCACTGGCAACTCCACAACCACCCCTGCGTACTCGGATGGTATTTCGCTGAACACTTTCATCGCCTCAATGATTCCTATATTCTGGCCGACCTCCACCACGTCACCAACCTCAACAAAGGGTGGCGAGTCTGGCGAAGGGGCTCTGTAGAATACGCCCACCATAGGCGATTCCATCTTAAGCAGATTAGAGGTATCTTCTTCGGGCTCAGCTTCCGTCGGAACTTCCTCCGATGGCTCTTCTTGAGCGACGACTGTTTCGACTGGCTGCACAACCTGAGGGATCTGTGCCAACAAGGGCTGCGCTTCCGCTGAAGTCCCTTTGATCGTGATTGTGACACCATCTTCCTCGATGGTCAGTTCGGCAAGGCTGTTCTGTTGAACAAGCTTAACCAGCGATTTGATCTTTTCGAGGTCAACGTTTTCGGGCAAATTCGTCTCCTGAATACATAGAGGCTTGGCTCCTGAACCGCTGCGCAGCGGTCACGCAAAGTATAGCATTCGTATATCTCGTCGTCAAGCAAACTTGACCGGTTTGGGGCCGACTGTTATACTTACTGCACAGTTCCCGGCAGGATGCGGGATACCATCGCAATTGCATGAGGTGATGTCAGGCTTGAGACGTGCGATTTGCCTTTTTCTGCTCCTTTTGGTAGCAGTTGTTACGCCTCCCGCGCTGTCGCAGGTTACAGGCGGCACTTCGGATCAGTCCTCCACGTCAAGTGATCCTGTTCTATCTGTTTCCATCGAACCTACCGGTGATAGAATCCATTCAGCACAGTGGATGGATCATTCCCTCCCAGGCGAATCTGTCCGATCTTCCCTCAGGCTAGCTGCAGATTATCGGATTTGGGTAGGGGACACTCTCACAGTCGTCGTTAGAGGCAAAGTGAACCTCAACTACGGCGGTCAGCGTGGTGCAGATAGCTCCGGAACTCAGCACCCGAGTGATACTTATCAGGTGCAGCCAGACGGTTGCGTGCAGCTTCCTCTTATAGGGTCGGTCACTGCTGCGGGAAAGACTGCAGCCGAACTAAAGCAGGCTATTGCCGAAAAGCTCTCGGAGTTTTACAGGCACTTTACGGTTGATGTAGCAGTCTCATCACCCGGTCTTATAAGGGTGTGGGTTACTGGTCAGATTGCCAATCCCGGCTCGATGATGCTTTCCAGTTCTTCTACTGCTCTTGAAGCGTTGCTCAAAGCTGGAATACTATCCACCGGAACCACGAGGCTTATTCAACTGAATCGCGATCAAACCGTTCAGATTGTCGATATGTACTCTACGGTTATCACCGGTCGGGCCGAAGGAAATCCGATTCTTCAGGATGGAGACAGGATTTTTGTCCCAGCGGCGACCAGGTGGGTGAGCGTGGAAGGTGAAGCGTGCCGCTTGGGTCAGTTCGAATTGGTTTCTGCCGACAACAGATCCACAGAAACCTGCACTGTTGCCGATATCCTCAAACTCTGTCAGGGGGTTCTGCCGACTGCATCTTTGGCAAACGCGACTGTCAGACGACCTGATCCGGCCACAAACGAAGTTCGGTCGATTCGTGTTGATCTTTTACGCGATCTCAGTACGGTGCTTTTGCCCGGTGACGAGCTTATGATTCCTAAGGTAACTGATTATCAACCCACTATCCGACTGATAGGTGAGTTTAGAGGCATTGGCGTATACCAACGAGTCTCCGGTGCGGTGCTGAACAAGACGGGTGTCTACAAAATTGCGAAAGATGAGACGGTTGGTGACGTGATCACCCGAACCGGCGGCACTACACCGCAGGCGGATCTGTCACAAGCAAGAATCGAGCGGCTTAAGGATGGGAAAACTGAGGTTATACCTCTAGAACTCGACCGGCTTTTGATGAAACAAGAGAAGTCTGTTGATGTTGTGCTTGAAAGTGGCGATACAATTGTTGTGCCTGCTCTTCAAGGCAATGTTTACGTATTCGGCCAGGTTGCCAATCCGGGAGCATTGCCTTACGAACCAAATCGTTCGATGGTCGACTATCTTGGGGCTGCTGGTGGTCCAAACCCGAGAGCTAAGTCTTCGGTGGTGCTGGTGAGGTCGTCTGGTGACAAATCCGATGCTCTGCACTATGATTTGAAGAAGGCTATGAAGGGTGTCAACTCAGAGAACCCGTTCTTGGAGCCTGGTGACGTAGTATTCGTCCCCGAACGTGTAATTGCCGACTGGCGTGATATTTCGCAGATTATTTCGACTGTACGTCTTCTGACTATCCGATAACGCTTATGGATGAGATGGATTTCTTCGATTATATTGAAGTGATTTGGCGGCGGAAACGCACTGTAGCGTGCATTACCGTCTGTGTTACGGTCGTCGTGTTCGTTATATTGCTGCTGGTTCCCAGAACCTACAAGGGTCAAGCGTCGTTGATATTTCCTAAGCAGGATCGCATCGCCTCATCTGGATTGCTCGCTGGCTTGGCCGGCTCTGCACTTCTTCCCGACCTGGGCCTGGTAGGAAAAGAAGCTCCCGGGCTGTGTGCGGAGATTCTCAAGAGCCGCACCATCAAGCAACTGGTGATAGATGATCTGGGGCTCGGAGCAGTCGATGTTGACCCAGCCAAGCTTCAGAAACGCCTGATTGTCGGCATTAACAGAGATGGCGGTATGACCATAGAATGCCTCGTGCCATCTACATGGGCAAAAAGTGGCAAGGTTCAGTGGGTGGAGCGGAACTGTGCTGGAAAGAGTAATCACCAGAAATCAGCGCTGCTCGCTGCGGAGATGACCAATTGCTTCATTCATCATCTGCAGGAGTTTGATCGCGAGCATTCACTAAATACGAGTCATCGCAATCGGGTCTTTCTGGAGGGCGAGGTCAGCAAGACGAGAGAACAGTTGAGCATTGCAGAAGATGATCTTCGCAAGTTCAAAGAGGCTCACCCGCTCTTGCCTCCTCCAGATGCTTCTTCACAGCGGATGGAGCAGGCTATATCGCTTCGCACCCGACAATTACAGGCTGAAGCGGAGCTTCGAGAAGACGAAGAGGCTCTCCGCAAAACAGCAGATGTAATAGCCAGCCAGAAGGAAGTTCAGCGGGCTGCTGAGACAATTGAGCAGAATCCAGTTGTAACAGAACTGAAAAGCAGGCTTGCAGCGGCAGAGGTTCGTAAGGCTCAGCTTCTCGAAGATATGACCGAGAGACACCCGGATGTTGTAGCCGTTAACCAAGAGATAGAGAACATCCGCCGAAAGATCGAAAAAGAACTGCCTAGAATCACCGCGACTGAGACTATGCAACTCAACCCCGTGCGTGTAGCGTTGGTGCAGAACCACGCAGAATTACAGATAAAACGCGAGGGTGTTAAGGCCAGGTTGAAGGCGTTAGATGGCATCCTTCGGAGTATCGAGCGGGATATGTCGGGAATGGCAAAAGACCAGATGCGATACGTACAGCTCGAACGTGATGCAAAAGCGCTTGAGACCGTTTACACTTCGCTCCTCACCCAGCTAAGTCAGGCTAGGGTGTCCGAAGCCAAAGAACCCGACGGCTTTGCGGTGCTCGACTGGGCTGCTCCGGAGAAGATGCCATCCGCTCCGAGAACAAAACTTCTTACAGCCGTTGCATGTCTTCTATCCTTCTTCTTCGGCAGCTTTGTCGCGCTGGCGCAAGAGGGACAGAGCGTTAAAAGAGAGATGCGAAGAGATGCCAGGCGACAAGCCCAGGGTAACGACCAGAGCTAGTTTACCGTAAGTGTTCAGAGCAACTACTGATACCAAATAAAAAAAGCGGCGCACAAAGCGCCGCTTTTTGTTTCTTAGTCAAAACTCTCTATGGCATTCCAGAGCCAGAGCCCGATGGAACGAGTGGCGTTGGAGGTGCCGTTGGCATCATAGGTGATGGCATACTCGGCGAAGATGCGTCTCCACCACTCGACGGTGCTGCTGGAGGTGGCGCTACAAACGGAAAATCGTCTAAGTGCTTTGGTTTAGACTTCTCCGATTGCTTGCCGGATGTGCTTGCTGACTCTTTCTTATACAGGTCGAATGTCGACAGCCACGAGTTAAGGCTTCGCTTCCCTCTGCTTTCGGCTTCCGGCATCTCGCACAGGTGAACAGCGCCAGAATAGTCCTCATACTTGAACTTGAGCACTGAAAGCGATGCGCCTCCGCTTGTGATGGTTGTCTTCTGAACAGCAGACTTAAGAGGTACTTGCGAGAACTCTATAGCATCAATGGCTCCGCTACCTCCACCCGGGCTTGGAACAGCAGTCGGTGCTGCTGCAGTCGGAACACCAGGCTGGCCGCCTATCGGAGTCGGCATGCCACCAGTAGGGGAAGGCATAGAAGGATATCCAGGTGTTGGCATAGCCGGGGCTCCAGGTTGCGCCCCTCCAGACATGTCGGAACCTGTCGGGTTATAGACCGGGGATGGCGCCGTGTCAAAGGAATCATCCTGATCCTTTCCGCAGCCCGTCAAAAATACGGCTGTCAAAGCGAGCATACAAATCAAGAATATGAAACTGGCAGTTACGAAATACCTCTTCACTGCAACCCCTCCTGGAGGAAATTTTCGATGTGAGAATAAGATCAAGCTGGCCAAATGGCAGCCTATTTCATTATAGCGACAACCTTGCTCCGGTAGCAAGCCAGTCATTGACTGCAAGACGGCTCACTGATGGTTCGAGCAGGTCGATAAGCCGGGTTCTGTCGCGAGTGATCATCTCTCTAGGAGGTGGATTGCTCCACCCCTCAAGCGGTCGTTACCCGAGAGGTTGGCGGGCAGCCTCAATCCCCTCCTATTCGACCTTGCTCCTGATGGGGTTTACCAGGCCGGCATGTCACCATACCGCCGGTGGTCTCTTACACCACCGTTTCAGCTCTGGTCCCGTCCTTGCGGTTGGGGCCGTTTTCTTTTCTGTGGCACTTTCCCTGAGCTTTCGCTCGCTGGACGTTATCCAGCATCATGCCCTGTGGAGCCCGGACTTTCCTCTCCAGCCTGCTGGAGCGACCACTTGACCTGCTCAATCTCATTGTACCATTGCACAAAATAAGGGTCAAACCTCTTCTGCATCCGCTTCCTCACAATGGACGCAGCCGAGTAGCGTATGGTAGAGTATTACCGTGGCAATTGCGGGGTGCCGAAACTCATTTCAGGAGGTTATCAATGAGGCTGTATTCCGTGTTAGTACTCGGACTGCTCCTGGTTGCATCAGGAACAGTGTTGGCTGCTCCATTGGGTCCGACGGATCTTACCGTCGATGTCAAGATGGATGCTACGCCACAGTCTGTTGCTCTAGACACACAGATTTCCCGAGAAGTCGTATTTACACTCAACAGCCGGACTAAGGAACCTATCACTGGAGAAATCCACATTACTCTTCCCAATGAGGCGAATGTTTCTGGTAAGAGAGTGAAAGTGCTCAAGTTTGACCTGACCAAGGTCAAGAGCACGTCTGTGAAGGCTCCTATTACACTGCCGGCGTCGTTCACCACGGGTAAGATCAAAATCCCTGTTCAGATCGTTGCAAACTCCAACAAGTATCTCGATATGGATGTCTACCTTTCCAAGAGCATCGCTTGGTACTATGTTGGCTCCTTTGCTGGCGGCGTTGAAAAGGGGCACGACAAGGTCTTCCCGCCGGAGACATCTTGCGACATATCCAGTGAGTATACCGACAAAGATGGCAAAAAAGTCGGATGGAAGCTCTTCCCCAGCAACGCTATCAATGAGGATGGAATGTTCGAATTCCACACCATCTACGGTATGCTTCGCGAGACAACTGCTTATGCGATGACAACTATCTACTCACCAAAGCAGACCAAGGCGCGACTGCTTCTCGGTAGCGACGACTCAATCAAAGTCTGGCAAAATGGGAAACTCGTCCATAATCACAAGATCACTCGCGGATCAGGGCGTGCGCAGGACTCTGCTGACATAGTCCTCGACAGAGGCACGAACGTTTTCCTGATTAAGGTCTGCCAGTTCCACAGTGGTTGGGGATTCCACTTCGATATGGATGATGGAAACGGCAAGCCAGTCCCTGAAATCAAATGGGACGTTATTGTCGACAGATCGTTCATTACCGATCCCGAACTCAGGCTAACTGAGGTCAATCGAAACAGTGCAACGATCACTTGGCAGAGCGATGTGCCGACTACCTCCAAGATTATGATTAGACGTGCGCAGACTGAGCGCGGCACTCCTGTTTACGGTGGAACACCGAAGTCCAAAATGGTTAAGCCGTTGGACAAGCAGGTGATTACTTCCACCGACGGAGCTCTGACGACTAATCACTCATTCGCTATTTCGAATCTGGAGCCAGGCACACGCTATCTCGTCAGCGTGTCGCCTGCACTAGATGGCAAAGAGAGCGAGCCTCTGGCATTCTACACAGCTGCGCCAGAAGGTAAGACAATGTACCTGAAACTGAAGATCATCCACGTGATCTTCACAAATGTGACTCCTAAGTCGTATGCCAAGCTTCCTGGCGCCAATCAACCAGTCTCTCAGGATATGGTCGATCGCATAAAGGATGAGTGTGAAAAGAACACTATGTTCTACTGGATCAACAGTGGAATGCGTCTACTGCTAGAGAATGAGTACATTATATCCGACAAGTTCTATGTTGTTGATGATGACTCCTACTATGGCGTCGGTTATTCAGAGGGCGAGCCAGATGAGAAAGCACTTGTCCAGTTGCTTGCAGCTCACGGAAAGAAACCGACAGACTACGATGGTCGCGTTTTTATTTCGTGCGAGAAGCACTATGACAAAGTTGCCGACAAATGGTGGTATCCTGCGTCTGGTGGTGGAACCATTGGCCCAGAGAGCAAACCGGGCAACTTCAAGTGCGCTTGGAAAGCTGGAAGTCCAAACGCTTGGATGTACTGCCACGAGGGCGGTCACGGAATCGACTCTCTGTACCATCATTCAATGGGGCCAGAGTTCATTTTCAACCATCCGCAGCCTTGGGATGGCACAGCTCACAGAACTGGTGACCACTACGATGCTAACGCTTACATCCTTTGGGATTGGGCCGGATATGTCAACGATGATCATCAGGGACGACCGTTCCTTGAACCTACCAAGTGGTTCAGATACTTCATCAGCCGCTGGGGTGTTGTTCAGTTTGCGGACGACTTTGATGGCGATGGTATCCCGGACAACGACCCGCGCGTTCCGCTCGATGAAGTCCGCTGGGGCAGCGATCCCACGAAGAAAGACACCGACGGTGATGGACTGGATGATCTGCAAGAAGCAATGGCCTGTGAGTGGGTAGATACTGGTCTCGGTGAAATTTGGGCTGGTCCTATCTCCAAGCACAGATGTGATCCTAGGAACCCGGACACCGACGGTGATGGTATCCCTGATGGACAGGATCCATATCCGCTTTATCCGGCACAGCCTGAAATCGTCAAGAATACTCCAACATTGGATGGTGTGATCTCTGACGGTGAGTATGCTCCGTTTGTCGAGTTTGAGGACAAGATGATAAGCGGAGAGTTCTTCCTTGCGTGGGATGATGACTACCTGTACATAGCAGGCAGGTGTCCAGTTATTCCAAGGGAGGTTAAATTCACTCTAGATATGGACGACGACGGTTGGTATATGGGTCACGACAACTATCATCTTGTTGTAAAACCCGAAGGTGATGCTCGTCCGAGAGCCGAGTGGCACAATACGCCTGACAATTGCCTCACCTATGCATTCCACAACTGTGGTGTACCGGGTAAGTGGCCATTCTACGATAAGGATGGATTGAAGGATGGCGAGATCAAGTTTGCTCAGTCGAAAGAGAATGGGTACAGCTATGAAATTGCCATTCCGAAGAATCAAGCCAACGGAGTAGTCCTTGTTCCTGGAAAGAAGATTGGAATAACCTTTGGAGTTATTCCGAAGGAAGGTTCAGGGCACAAGTACTACGAGAACTGGTATTTGACGCCGATTGAGCCACACGTGTTCTATACGTTTGAGCTAGTGGGCAAGTAGCATAAGAGAAAAGCCGTCTCGAAAGTTCATTCGAGACGGCTTTTTTATTGTACAAACTCAATCTAGCGTTGCCCGCTAGAGACCTCTCATAGCTGCAATTCTCTTTGTGAGCAGTGGCACTATCTCAAGCACATCGCCCACAAATCCAAAGTCTGCTACCTGAAAGATAGGTGCATTTGGATCTTTATTAATTGCGATAATTGTGTCTGCGCTCGACATCCCTGCAAGATGCTGAACAGCTCCACTGATGCCGCACGCCACGTAGAGTTTAGGACAGACGGTTTTGCCAGTCTGCCCGACCTGATGAGAGTAAGGGATCCATCCTGAATCTACGGCAGCGCGACTTGCTCCTACTGCACCACCAAGCGCCTTGGCAAGCTCTTCGAGTATTGCGAAGTTCTCCGGCGTTTGCATTCCACGACCGCCAGACACGATTATGTCGGCGTCGACTATATTAACAGTGTTCTCCACTTGCTCGATGAACTCAACTATCTCACTTCTACTGCCAAAGAGCAGTGGTTTTGGCTCCAGGCGCACTATTTCTGCCTTGTGTCCGTTTGTAGACTTAGGTGAAGTGGGGATCACTTTATGTCGCACAGTTGCCATCTGTGGCCTTGTGTAAGGACAGACGATCTCGGCCATAATGTTGCCGCCAAACGCTGGGCGTGTTTGATGTAGTAGTCCATCTTCACCGATAGCCAATCCCGTGCAGTCAGCAGTAAGTCCTGTGTAGAGCTGCACTGCTACTCTGGCAAGGAAAGACCGCCCTGTGGTAGTTGCCCCAGCCAGAACTACCTCCGGCTTCAACTGCCGGCATACGTCGGAGAGAACTCTAGAATACCGCTCGGCATCGTAGCTTTCCAACTCAGGTGCTTCGTAAAGCAGCACTTTATCTACCGGATACTCTGCCAGCATATTGGCAGCTTCCTCCAAATCGTCTCCAAGGACGATTACGCACAGCTTGCTCCCGCGATCATCCGCCAGTTGCCGTCCAGCAGTTATGAGCTCCAGGACTACCGGTGCGATCTTTCCCTGCCACTGCTCACCGAATACCCACACATCTTTGTACTGTGAAAGATCCTCTTTTGCTTGTTTCTCTATATCTATCGTGATAGCTCTAAAGCGACACGCAGAAACACAAGAACCGCAGAGCGTGCAGGAATCCAGCGAGATTGTGGCCAGTTTGTCTACGATCTCGATACTGCCCTGCGGGCAAACGCGCTTGCACAGCGAGCAACCATTGCATTTTTCTTTGATGACTCTAATTGACATATCGCGTATTCTTCCAGCATCGCCACAGAGGGTGTCGCTAGATAACCTCCATCTCCTTCAAAAGACTTGCCAGCTTTTCGGCCAGCTCAAGGGATTCTCCGCTCCATCTTTCGCCGCCCTCGCGGTGTGGTGGAGAGAATATCTTGATCACCTGAGTAGGAGAACCGAGGAGGCCGATTTTCTCAGCGGGAGCATCAATATCTGCAGCCGTCCAAACGGTGATCCCAGCCTTCTTTGCGTTCATTTTGCCGCGCAGCGACGGAGTTCTCGGTTCGTTGATCTCTTTCACAACGGTCAGCACTGCCGGGAGCCAGAGAGAGACTACTTCATAGCCATTTTCAATCAGACGTTTCACGGTGATCTTCTTCGGTTTGATCTCTTCGATCTTAGCTACATAGGCCGCTTGTGCGTAATCCATATGAACTGCTACCCCTGGCCCTACCTGGCCGGTATCGCCGTCTATGGCTTGCATTCCGCAGAGTACTAGGTCGGGCTCGATCTTTTCCAGCCCTTTTGCGAGCGCATACGAGGTAGCCCAAGTATCCGAACCCGCAAATGCGCGGTCGGAGAGTAGTACGGCTTCATCCGCGCCTACCGATATAGCTTCCCGAAGTGCAGCCTCAGCCTGAGGAGGCCCCATAGTTATAACCGTAACGGTGGCTTCTTGCCCTTCTTGTTGCAGCCGTTCTTTTACCCTGACAGCCTCTTCGAGTGCATAGACGTCGAAGGGGTTGATCTGAGACTCAACGCCCTCTCGAATTAGGGTATGTGTCTCCGGATCGATTTTCACCTCAGTCGTCTGCGGCACTTGCTTTATGCAAACAGCAATCTTCAAATCAGAAACTCCTTCTCGCCACAAAGCGGAAACAGACGAAAACGCGAAAGAAGAAATCGGCAACACTGTGCACGACTGACATTGCTCTTCGTTTCGCGTTTTCGCGTTCGCTTAATCAAGCCTTCAACTAACAGCCAGACTTTGCTGCTGCAGCAACCAGCCCTCTGCCGATTTCGTCACGCTGAATCTGGTTTGTGCCTTCGTAAATCTGGCAGATCTTGGCATCGCGCATATACTTTTCGATCGGATACTCTCTCATATAGCCGTAGCCGCCGTACACCTGTACCGCGTTAGTGGTGACTTCCATAGCAACGTCCGAAGCAAAACATTTGGCCATTGCGGAGTACATGGTGGCTTTGGTAGGGCCAGTGTTATCGATCCATCGGGCAATAGAGTAGATCAGCGCCCTGGCGGCTTCGACTTTCATAGCCATATCAGCGAGCATAAATCTGATTGCCTGGAAACTCGAAATCGGGGCTCCAAACTGTCTTCGCTGGCGGCTGTACTGAACTGCCAGATCGAGTGCTCCCTGAGCGATTCCCAACGCCTGAGAACCGACGCCCGGGCGCGACATATCAAAGGTCTTCATCGCCGTGAAAAATCCGGTACCTCGTCGGCCGAGCATATTCTCTTTGGGCACTCTGCAGTCCTGGAAGACCAGTTCACGGGTTGCCGACGCTCGGATTCCCAGTTTGTCTTCCTTCTTACCGAAAGTGAATCCGGGTGTGTCCTTTTCGATGATGAAAGCAGTCACTCCACGGGGGCCACGGTCGGGATCAGTCACTGCAAAGACTGTGTAAATATCGGCTTCACCGCCGTTTGTGATCCACTGCTTGGTTCCGTTTATAATGAAGCTATCGCCATCTTCGACAGCCGTGGTTTGCATACCGGCAGCGTCTGAGCCGGCGTTTGCTTCTGTGAGACCAAATGCGGCCAGCGTTCCCGAGGCAATCTGGGGAAGATATTTCGACTTCTGCTCTTCGCTACCTGATATCAGAATCGGCATCGTGCCAAGTCCGGTAGCTGCGAACGCAAGCGAAATACCACCGCACGCCTTGGACAGCTCCTCTGTGACAATACACATGTTCATAATAGGAGATCCACCCGACATACCGTCGTACTTCTCATCTATGAACACACGGAAGAGGTCGGCTTCTGCCATCGCCTTGACCTCTGGCCACGGAAATTCACCGGTTTCATCGTAGTGTGCAGCGACAGGTCGGAGCCGTTTCTCGGCTATGTCCTTCGCTACGTCGCGCATGAACTGCTGTTCTTCCGTGAAGAAATAATCCATATCTAAGCTGATCCTCCTATGCGTGCGATCCCGTATCGTTCCGAAATAAATTCGAAGACCGCATTCCTACTCTGCAGCCCCGCCTATTCTAACTGAATAGGCGTTACAGCGTCAAACACAACCGCACCTTAATACCTTTTTCATTGACAGCGGGAGCCTATGTTTCCTATAATTGATTTGTTAGTCAGCTTTCGTCCCCTTCGGAGGCAGTATTCCAATGCTCTCACAGGTCAACTCGAGTGCGGTGCTCGGCATCGATGCTTATGTCGTCGATGTGGAGGTTGACATATCTAGTGGGTTACCACGCTTCGATATCGTGGGTCTGCCAGATGCCTCCGTTCAGGAATCCCGCGAGCGTGTCCGTTCTGCAATCAAAAACTCCGGTCTCGAGTTTCCTATGAAGCGGATTACTATCAATCTCGCCCCTGCAGATGTCAGAAAAGAAGGCCCTGCGTTCGACCTTCCAATCGCACTTGGTATTCTGTCTGCCACATCCCAGGTCGAACCGGATTCTCTCGCCGATACACTTGTCGTCGGAGAACTCTCGCTGGATGGCAGCGTTCGACCTGTAAGTGGGGTTCTTCCGATTGCCTTAAGAGCCAGAGAGCTGAAAATTAAAAGGCTAGTGGTGCCCGCACACAACGTAAAAGAGGCTGCCATTGTAAACGATGTAGAAGTCTATCCGGTAACCACACTCACCGAAGTAGTTCAGTTTTTCAACAACAGCGAAACGATGCTGCCGGCTATCATTGACCAGGCAGATTTCGCAGCATTAGAAGAGCCGACTTATGATGTGGACTTCAATGACGTCAAAGGTCAGGAACATGTGAAGCGGTCGTTAGAAGTCGCTGCAGCCGGTGGGCACAACGTTGTAATGATAGGGCCTCCCGGCAGTGGCAAGACTATGCTCGCTCGTCGCATACCTACTATTCTTCCTCCGCTTTCCCTCGATGAAGCGCTGGATACTACTAAGCTGTACAGTGTATGCGGGCTTCTCAGTTGTAACGAAGCGCTTGTAACAAGAAGGGCGTTTCGCGCGCCGCACCATACTATCTCAAACGCAGGGCTGACGGGTGGGGGAAGCTATCCAAGGCCGGGTGAAGTGAGTCTGGCGCATCACGGTGTGCTCTTTTTGGATGAACTCCCGGAGTTCAGACGCGATGTCCTCGAAGTGCTCAGGCAGCCTCTCGAAGATGGCCACGTCACCATTGCCCGCGCTCAGGCATCGCTTACCTACCCGGCAAGATTTATGCTTGTAGCCGCTATGAACCCGTGTCCGTGCGGGTTCTTTGGAGACTTGGTCAAGCAGTGCACCTGCACGCCGCAGGCCATTCAGCGGTATTTGCAGCGGATTTCGGGGCCTCTTCTAGACAGAATCGACATCCATATGGAGGTTCCCCGGTTGAAACATGATGAGCTGACGAGCCAGCGGCTCGGCGAGAGTTCGGCTCAAATCAGAGATCGTGTTATACAAGCCAGACAGCGGCAGATTGTTAGGTTTGTCGGCGCTGGCATCTACTGTAATGCCCATATGAACTCGAAACAGATCCGCCAGCATTGCCAGGTATCGGATGAAGTTAAAGGGCTTCTACGAACTGCAATCACCCAGCTCAATCTATCCGCGAGAGCGTACGATCGCATTCTCAAGCTCTCCAGAACGATCGCTGACCTCGCCGCGCAAGACGACATCCAGATTCAGCACGTTACCGAAGCCATACAATACCGAAGCCTTGATCGCAAATTTTGGGGCTGATACAGCACTCGCACAAATACCAGTAGAACCCTCGGATTTCCCTCAAGTAAATGCCTCATTTTGCCGAAAATATCTTTGTATAACACCTTAAAGGGAGGATGCCGTACCAGATGAGTTGGTTTACGGATGCAATCGCGTTCCTCGTAAAAGGCGGGCCAGTTATGGTGCCGCTGATATTGTGCTCTATCATAGCTCTTGCTGTATCAATCGAACGTTTTTTCAAAATGAGAGCTGCTATCACTGATGTTACAGACCTGTGCAGCCAGGTCGACACTATGCTATATCGTGGTGATTCTGAAAAAGCGGTCAAAAAGTGTGAATCGAGCGGTACTCCAGTCGGCTCTGTTCTGGCTGCGGGGATTCGTGCCCGCAAATCCGGAACCCAGGGTGCCGAACGCGCCATGGAAGAGCAGGCTCAGAAAGAAATAGCTGGTTTTCAGGTGCGGCTGGGATTCCTCGATACAATCATCACTATTGCTCCGCTACTCGGGCTTCTCGGAACGGTTACCGGTATGATCCGTTCGTTCCACGTTATTTCTTCCAAATCTGGGATGAGTGCTCCTACCGCCATAACGGGCGGTGTGGCCGAAGCGCTTATCGCCACAGCGGCGGGTCTCGCAATTGCCATCTTTTCTGTTGTTGTTTACAACTACCTTAACGAGAAGATCAAACGCGCAATCGAGACTATCGAAACCAGCGCTACACACCTTGTAAACACGCTTGCAGAGATAGAGGAACGAAGAAATGAAATTAAGCCCCTTTCAGCCTAAGAAAGCTCGTATCGAGATTATTCCGATGATCGACACGATCTTCTTTCTGCTCGTCTTCTTTATGATCGCTTCGCTGGCTATGACCACGATGAAGGGGATGCCGGTCAATCTGCCAAAGTCTAACAGCGCGTCAGATAGACCGATGGTGAAAGTAGTCCTTACACTTACAGAACAAGGTCACTACTTCATCGACAAAAGACAAGTGGAGTTCGATGAGATATACTCAGCCATCAAATCCCGTGTCGACGAGAATCCGAAGGTTGTAGTGGTCATCAACTGCGACAAGACACAATCCTGGGAGCGTGGCATTCAGCTTGCAGACGAAGCAAAGAGGGCAGGGGCTCAACTTCTGACAATCGCCACGGATCCTAAGGGAAAGCCTGTATAGTTATACAAACCTGTACAATTACTGTGAAGCTCGTCACTTTCTCAAGCGTCTCATCATTATGGAAGCGAATACATATTCTCAGCCAGTAAACACCGTAAGCGATTATGCGAGATAGACTGTTAACATATGCCCTACTTGGGTCAATAGTGGCGCACGTTCTCGTACTGGGGTTGATCGGCAGGACTTCCGCCGCGAAACCAATAGATGTCGAGCAGCTCAAAGTCGTTCGTGTAGATGTCGTTCGAACTCCCGAAGACGTAGAAGTGCAGCAAGACTCACCGAAGGCCAATGAACCTGAACCACCGGCACACGAGGCTCCGTTTGTGCCGCCGCCGTCGAAGATGGTTGTCGACAACAACCCTCCGAAGCCGGTTCCAGTTCCTCCAAATGTCGATGGTCAGCAAAAAACTGGGGCCAAGTCTAATGCAGTCAATACGCAGACTACAGCTACTTCGAAGTCAGTCAGCAGTGAGCCAGGCGATCCTGGCGGTGGGCTGTCCGGCATTGCGAGCCCAACAGGAGAGGATTTGGGACAAGTTGCTTCGGGTTCCACTTCAGTAGGTTGGGTTCCGGGCAAAGACGGTGGCAAAGGGCAGGGTTCGGGTAGCGGTGCTGGAGTTGGCTTTCCTGAACCAAGTCAGAATACAAAACCAGGGCCGGGACTCACCCAAGGCACCGGATACATGGCTCCTCCTGTTCGTCCGGTGGAACAGCCCAAACCGAAGAGAATCAGTGTTACAGTTTGTGCAGCATCCGGGCTTATTCCTGGACCAAATTGCAGCAAGAAAGAGAGGAGAAGCTTTACAGAAGGCTTTCAACCAACCACTGTATGCAGCCAGTGTCGCCCGCCAGAACCTGCACAGCCGAAGCATACCAACCGCATTGCTGATGTAGCCGAACCTAAACTGGTCAAAGACTACGAACCGAAAATTCCAGATCTGGATGAATCGGGTGACTTCACCATACGCATCAACTACACGGTAGACAAAGATGGCAACGTGAAGGATGTTCAGGTGACAACATCCTCAGGAATCAAAGCCATCGACCAGGCTATAGTTGATGCTGCAAAGAAAATGCAGTATAAGCCCGCCGTACAGAATGGCGAGCCTCGGAGTGTAAATATCAAGCGAACCTATCGCATCAGTATGTAAGCGATGAGGAACAAGATAGAGGTTTCAGGGCCGGAAGCGGTTTGCTCCGGCCCTTGTTGCAACCGGATACTCTAATCCTCAATAATTCCGGTCGGTGACACGTTTCCTGCCTTATCTATCTGACGGATGAAGTAGGTTACTTCGCCGTGAGTGGTCGGCGCGTGGCTTACTGGGAGAGCGTAAGTGCGCTCGAACCCAGGACCGGACCATTCCAGATGAATTGCTGCCCCGCCGCCTTCTTCGTAGTAATCGACAGCAATTGTGTGCTCACCCTTCTCCAGGTAAACCTCGGCATATATCCAGCCTTCATCAATGCTGTGGTCTTCCCAATTGTCGATTATCTCTTTGCCGCCAATTGCGAGCCGGCTGCCGTCGTCCGACCCAAGATAGAAGGTATAGTTGCCGGTCTCCGGTACCATCAGGAAGCCGATCCAGCGTATTCCGAAGAAATCACTGGGAATTTTAGGATCAGGAGAACCAAAGCCGAAATCGAACTTGATCTCTGGATCGATTCTCCAAAAGACCGGTCTATTGAACTGCTTGCCTTCGCAGTAGGCGCCGACGAATCCTTCACTCAGACTCTCTGGATTGAACGTGGCTGTTCCAGTTTCATCAAGCTCCAGGCTAATCACAGGCCATTCTGTTCTCCTGCCAGTCTTCGGTTTGACGCCAGCGCGAATCTCCACACGAGCGTTCGGTTCCCCACAGATTTCGTATGTTTCGCCGTCGTCAAGTAGTCTGGTCTCCGGAGTATCTGCCATAATATCAACTACTATCTGGATCGGATCAGATACATAATTGCCTACCTTGGCCATAACGGTGTTTATGCCGCTCAGCTCGTCGTGCCCTATGGTAATCTCTCCAATGAGCTCCACGTCACCAGAGCCAATCCGTCTGCCAATTTCCACTCCATCCTGGTTGACGATTGTCACGATATCATCCGGGCTGACGCCGGTCACTGTGACTATCGGGTTAGGAATATTAGAAACGCGCTTTGAAAACCTGAGGCTGGGTTTAGATGGATCGCTCGGTTTCTTGTCGAGTTGTACATCGAACATGGAGTGGCTGGGAGTAATCAGTGCCTTGTCAGCGCCGTTTTCCAGTCTCAAATCAAAGCTGACCCATCCGTCTGCCAGGAGGGACATACCATCGACGACATCCTCTTGACGGCGCTTGCCTCCAAAGTTGATCTCGCCGGAGACTCCTTGGCCGATCATTGCCGGAATCGTCATCTCGAGTCCGTCCGCACCCCAAGCGGCTTTGGCATTCGGAACTGGGCCTTTCAGACCAAGCCCGTTGAAGAGAACCTCACCTTCGGGGGTGACTTTGATCAGATAAGTATCTCCACCCTCCCAGTAACCGTTTTCAGGGCTGGAGTCGACTGTCATAATCAGGTTGCACTTCACTTCACTCTTCAAGAACAGATGCAGCGCGTCCTCATTCCAGCAGGCGAACATCCTCGCTTTAGCAAGCTCAGGTGCATTGTCGGCATACATCCCCATGGTAAATGGCTTGTAGCACTCGTCGAGAACGCCGTCGATTTTGGGATCAGCGGCTGTATACGATATAGTCTCAGCAATAGCAACGGTCGGATGTCTGTCTTTGCCGTCGGGTATGCCGTCACCGTCGGTATCGGGGTTTCTCGGGTCTGAGCCTCTGAAAACGTCTGCACAGAACTCCTGAAGATCGTCGAGTCCATCGCCATCAGTGTCTTTTTTGGTCGGATCTGAACCAAATCTCTTTTCATCCATAGGCAGCCTGGGATCATCGTCCGGCATACCATCGCCATCAGCATCGACAGCCTCAATTATCAGGTCATTAGGTGTCTTAAGTGACAAATAGTTTTTGAAGGATGTCAGGGTGTGGGCTTGCCAGTCGAAGTGCTGCGCTCCAGAGTGCCCCCACCAGAAATACTTCTGTTTGCAGTCAGCATACGGGTGACCGTGAAGCATTTCTGGGCGACCGGAGTTCACGTCACAGATTATCAGGTCCAAAGCGTGCTGGAACTCGTGAGTGAACATCCACGTCGTAGTGAACCATGCTTTCGGGTTACTCTCGGGCCACCAGTCGAAGTCTTTGTCTGGAGTACACGTCGAAAAGGCTCCTGCGGTTTTGTCGAATATTCTGAAGCCGCCATAGCAGCCTGTGAATCGTATTCCAGTGGAATACAACCCGTCGTATTCGTTGTCTTTCACTCCACGCGCTCTCAAATCCTCGACTATGTTGTCGTAAGTCGGACCGTCGTGCTTGGGGGGTGCTTCGTCAACGAGGAGATAGTGGATATCCAGGTTCAGTCTGCACTGTGTGTTTCTGAAGTAGAACAGGCGTGCATAGTCGAGCCCATTCTTCACATACTGAATCTGTTCATCGGTAAGTCTGTCTTTATCTTCCGGCGTGCCACGGTAAATGACTGCCAGAATCTTCAGACTACGGATTTTCAGCGTGTTCGGCTGTTCCGCCGCCAGCGCTGCTGCTGATGCGATTATTATCAGCAAGCATACAGTCACAAGTCTACGCAATGTGATACCTCCTTAGGTGAACCAACTGTGAGGTGGGCACAAGCCCTATTCAACTTCCACCAACTTGTATTCTCGCGAACCCAGCCCTATCTTCGCAGCTTCCTCACACTGAAGATATGGGTCTTTTCCGTGGATCTTCATCAAGAGGTGTCCCGGAACGTCGCGCACAACAAGCGGGTGGGGTAGTGATCCTTCAATGTAATTTTCTGTTTTCACGGAGTCTATTGACGCTTGCTCCACTGCAACAATATCAGTGCCAGCCATAATGCCGATGTCGGGCACTATCGATGGAGAGCTGAATCCCCAACAGTCGCAAAACGGTGTGACATTCATAATGTGGTTAACGTAAAGCACTCTGTTCGGTTCAAATGTGTTGAGGCACGCTTCGGTGATCTTTGCCATGCCTGTCTGGAACTGTCTAATGCCGTCTTCGTTTATCTCAATGGCATTTTGTGGGCACGCAGTGACGCAGTGCATACAGTAGCGGCAGTGGTGCAGGTTGATTCTCAGGTTGTCATCCTTATCAAATACTATAGCGCCCGACGGACAGTTGTCGCGGCAGAGATAACAGTGGGTGCAGACTGCGGAGTTCCATTCGAACTCGGTATCGATCAATGCATGAATATCGCCTCGGCTCTTGCAAGTAACGTTGCCCATCGCGACATTCTTTATGGCTCCACCCCAGCCGCAATGGCCGTGACCCTTGCCGTGACTAAAGACCACCATAGCGTCAGCAGATGCAATCTCACCGCAGAGTCTCACGGTCTTAAGGTTCATAAAACCTACGGGCACTTCTGTGTAGTATCCTTCATTCAGCCCCGCTGCCGGGACTACAGGGGCTCCGAGAATATCCTCGGTGTAACCTCTGTCTTTGGCCGAAGGAATGGCATATGTGCCATCGGTTACGAAAGGACTCCCCCCTGCTTCTTTAACCGCGTCAACCAGGATTTTTACGAACACAGGCGATATGGTTGTGTAACCAAGGTTGCCGCCTAGATGCATCTTTATGGCTACCGTTTTGCCATCGAACATCCCTTTCAGCGGATATTCTGCCAAAAGTCGCTTGAACTTGGCGGGAAGGCTCGCCTCGGCCCTCAGCTCCTTCATTCTTGCTGGAGCGTAATGAACAACAGACATACTTGCTGACTACCTCTTAAAAGACTTCCTATTAACAATTAGTTCTACCAAAGCTCTGTTTCTACCTTCGTACAAACAAAAACCCGGTGAGATTTATCTCACCGGGTTTTGTAAAACCAGTTTGCACACATTAAAGAGCCGGCTGGTATTGGTCTTTCATCTTCCAGAGATAGTAGCTCTTCGGAGCCTGAGGAGTGGAACCGGCCTGAGTCTGCCATACCGACAGGAACTTGGCGTGGCCGTCGTTGAATATAAATATTCCACCTTTCTGGTTGTCATCGCCGTGATACGGATAGAACCGCCCCTCTGTACCTGTGTCGATGTTCTCCCATGGCTCGCCAGCGAAGTCGCCATCCATATTCTCGCAGATCATAATCGTTTTAGTGGGAATCGGAACCTGACTGAGATTCCATTTTCCTTTGTTCTGTGGCTGTCCAGCTGCGTCCCAATAGTTCCAGAAAAGATAGGTGTTAATACCGTAGTGAACACGGTCGTTCTTGACTCTGGCCAACTGTGGGGCGTGTGTTTTGATTGGGCACTCAAAGATACCTTTGCTCTTAGTATATTTGCGCAGGTAGCCTCTCCAGCACTGGTCATCCCAGTTTTGCATGCCGCCGTCAAGCTGGTAGGCGTAAGGAGTAAAGCCGTACCAGTCGTTGGAGTAGTTCATTATCGCCATACCTATCTCGCGCATATTCGAGAGGCATTTGCTCCGCTGCCCTGCCTGCTTCGCACTCATAAATACAGGGAACAGGATTGCAGCTAGAATGGCAATAATTGCTATTACAACCAATAGCTCAATAAGGGTGAATCCCTTTCGACCACGAGATGCATTTGTAATCATTTTGCGTCCTCTTCCTTTGACATCTTCAGGCATGGCGCCTGTGGGCATTATGCCAGCAATAAGACTCGGATTCAGCTCACAGGAAAAGATGAGCACTATTATTATCGGCGATTCAGCCTGCGTGTGCTAGGCTGGCAGCCTGCATTGTCTATAAATGCAATCGATTTCAGTATACCTTGCAGTTAATCGTTGGGTCAATAATACTTTAGACGTATTCTCATCTGTTCTCTACAACAATGTAAGAGAAGCCAAGCTTGCTTCAACACAAACGACACCCGCCGACAGGTATCCTGCCATTGTAATTCGCCAGAACCTCTCCCAGGAGCCTTTTTCCAATAATCGCTCGGGAGTTGTGCATCCACAGACCGCGACTATGCAAACGGTTGCATGACCCGACAATCATACTCTAACACGCACCCGAACAGGTGTCAATAATTCTTTTTGAGCTTTCGGTTTTTCGGATTAGTTCTAATAGCTTCTTGGCAAAAGGTGGCCTGACGGGCAAGGTGATAAAGCTCTTCCTCTTGACATCAGGGAGCCTCCTTCTTATAATTCAAGTTGGATTGATGCAGGACGGAACAGAGCTCAAGCTCGGTTCCGTCGATTTGTTTCGGGTAGAGTGGTGGCAATGACTGAGAGACGATACGAACCAGAGAGCATAGAAAAGAAATGGCAGCAACGCTGGAGAGAAGCTGATCTCTTCAGAGCGAGCGGCGACAAAACAAAACCCAAGTTCTACGGGCTGGAGTTCTTCCCGTACCCCAGTGGCGCCGGGCTTTCCGTGGGGCACTGCCGCAACTATATTCCTACCGATGTAGTCTGCAGATACAAGCGGATGCGCGGATTCGATGTGCTCCACCCGATGGGTTGGGATGCTTTCGGACTCCCCGCAGAGAACGAAGCTATAAATAATAAGAGTCACCCAAGCCAAACGGTACCCACTTATGTAGCCACCTACAAACGGCAGATGAATCTGGTGGGGCTTTCATACGACTGGTCCCGAGAAATTAACTCATCATCGCCAGATTACTACAAGTGGACTCAGTGGATATTCCTGCTGCTGTACAAGAAAGGTCTCGCATATCGTTCTCAGGCACCTATTAACTGGTGTCCGTCGTGTGGAACGGTTCTGGCGAACGAAGAAGTCGAAGGCGGTTGCTGCTGGCGGTGCAGTTCGGTCGTCGAAAAGCGAAACATTCCTCAGTGGTTCTTCCGCATAACAGCATACGCTGACAGGCTGGCGGATGATTTGGATCTCGTGGATTGGCCTGAATCGATTAAGATGATGCAGCGAAACTGGATCGGCCGCAGTGATGGTGTTGAGTTCGATATGCGTATCGAAGGCACCGACGACTCAATGAGGGTCTTCACTACCAGAGTGGATACAGTTTTTGGAATGTCGTTTGCAGTGCTCGCACCAGAGCACCCGCTGGTAGCGCGAATCACCACAGCAGAACATAAGACAACCGTAGATGAGTACGTCAAAAAAGCTCAAATGACATCTGAGATTGAGCGAACCTCTACGGAACGAGAGCGCACAGGTGTGTTTACCGGAGCCTATGCGATAAATCCGATGAACGGCGAGAGAGTTCCGGTATTCATTGCCGACTATGTTCTTGCCACCTACGGAACGGGCGCGATTATGGCTGTTCCAGGTCACGACACCCGCGACTTCGATTTTGCCAAAAGGCATAACCTGCCGATAACGGTTGTTATTGCTCCGGATGGGTGGAATGGCGAGGATCTCCCGGAAGCATACACCGAGGCAGGAACAATGGTCAATTCGGCGCAGTTCGATGGACTTCCGAGCCCTGAGGGCGCCAAAAAGATCGCCGAGTATATGGCTGCAAAAGGCATCGGTGAGATCAAGGTCAACTATAAACTGCGCGACTGGCTGATTTCCAGACAGCGCTATTGGGGAGCACCGATACCGATTGTCTACTGCGAGAAATGTGGAGAGGTTCCGTTACCGGACGATCAACTTCCTGTTGAGCTTCCGTACGTTGAGCGTTACGAGCCTTCCGGCACAGGTGAATCGCCTCTAGCCACAATTCCGGAGTTCGTCAACACTACTTGCCCCAAGTGCGGCGGTGCTGCAACCCGGGAAACCGATACAATGGGTGGCTTTGCGTGCTCCAGTTGGTACTTCCTGCGATATGCCAATCCGCATTATCAGGATGGGCCGTTCGAAAGGGAAGCAGTCGATTATTGGTTACCGGTTGATCTCTACGTTGGTGGTGCGGAACACGCCGTAATGCATCTGCTTTATGCAAGATTCTGGGCTAAGGTTCTACACGATGTGGGGATGCTCAACTTCGTAGAGCCGTTCCAGGCGCTTAGAAATCAGGGGATGGTGCTTGCGCCAGATCCCAGAAATCCCGGCGTATTGGTCAAGATGTCAAAGTCGCTTCGTAACGTCATCACTCCCGATGAGGTTGTGGAGCAGTACGGTGCAGATGCTCTTCGGGTTTACGAACTCTTCGTTGCCCCTCTAACCGAGTCAATCGGTTGGAGCACGGAAGGTCTTAACGGAATGCATCGCTTCCTGAGTCGGCTGTGGAGGATTGTTCAGGATTATGGTGTAAACTATTGCATCGATTGGCGAAGTGTGGTTGCAGAAGAGAGGAATGCTTCCTCCGAAAACCGTGCGCTTGCGAGAAAAGCTCACCAGACAATCAAGAAGGTAACCGAAGACATCGAAGACCTGCAGTTTAATACCGCTGCTGCCGCATTGATGGAGCTGATGAACGACCTCTCCAAGTACGTTCAGTCTGTTACGATGGAAGGCAAGATGAGCGTCTTTTCAGAAGCGCTCGAGATGCTTCTGATTCTTCTGTCACCGATGGCTCCGCATATTGCTGATGAATTGTGGCAGCAGCTCGGGCACGATGGGTTTACGCTGAATGTCTCGTGGCCTGAATACGATGCGGAGATCGCCAAACCTGATGAAATTATCATAGTCGTGCAGGTAAATGGCAAAGTGCGTGAGAAGCTTACAGTTGCTGCCGACGCTGACCAAAAAGAGATAGAACGCTTGGCCTTGGAGAGCGAAAAAGTGCGGAGCCAAACCGACGGAAAACAGGTGCGGAACATAGTATTCGTTCCCGGACGACTGGTTAATATCGTCGTCGGGTAGAGTTGGCCGAAAGAAGAGCACTGTCCAACATTGTGGGCGCGCAGGGTTCTGCCTTGTGCGCCCTTTGATTTTCAGTAGTCAAAGCTTTGCGCATCTGAGATTGCAGCTCTTTTATGAGTGCAAAGACTCCGGAGCAGTGCCTTTCGGCTCAATTATGCCAAACAGCATCTTGGCGGCTGCTATCATTTGAGGTCTGGTGTAGCCGTACGTCGCAACGCACGTTACCATTTCTACATGCTTTTTAAGATCATAAGGCTCTCGGACAGCTACAACTGCCACCGGCTTGCCGATTGCCTGTATATGCTTCACCAGATCAGTCTGCGCTGGTTCGAAAACGTCCTTCGTCCAAGGCTCTTTGGAGCACGTGACCACAACAACCACTGCGGCTGTCTGTGCAAGGGAATCTGCTGCCTGCTGCCAGTTTTCATTCGTTGCAACAACCGACTGCGTATTGTCGTGATAGGGTCTAATTTCTCTGGCAAGCAATTCGACTGCCGGATGGAGTCCAGTTACTACGAGTTTGCAGTTATCACTTATCTGAAGCGGAAGCAGCCTCCCTTTGTTGCTTGCAAGAGTCACGGCTGAATCGGCTATCTCCTGCGAAAGACGCTTGTTTTCTTGCTTGCCGAGTGCCTGAGATACCTTCTCCAAATCCGTAGCGCGGCGATCTTCCAGTCGGTAGGCTCGCTTCAGATTCAGCACTCTTTCGACAGATTCATCAATACGGCTTTCGGGAATTCGGTTGTTCTGAACAGCATCTATCAGCGCCTGCCTCATTTCTCGCTGAGTGCTGAGCGTATGGCAGGCAAGAACGACGTCTACTCCGGCCTCAACAGCCATTACAGCAGCTTCCCCGGCACCGAAGTTATCTGCAATAGCTTTCATCTCCATACAGTCTGTGACGACTACGCCCCCAAATCCCATTTCTTCTCGCAGCAGACCGGAAATGATCTGCTTCGACAGTGTAGCCGGTCGCTTGGAATCGATTGCCGAAAAGAGAATATGTGCAGACATTATCGAGCTCACGCCGGCATCTATCGCCTGCCGGAATGGTAGCAATTCTACTTCCTCGAGCCTTTCTCTTCTGTGTGGAATCGATGAAAGACCCAAATGAGAATCGACTGAAGTATCTCCGTGCCCGGGGAAGTGCTTCGCGCACGCAATCAGGCCGGCGTCCTGCATCCCGGAGATAGCAGCTTCTCCAAACGATGCTACCACCTCAGGAAGCTCGCCGTAGCTTCGAGTGCCGATTATTGGGTTTGCGGGGTTGTTGTTGACATCTACACTGGGAGCGAAGTTCCAGTTAACGCCGAATGCTGTCAGTTCCTCTGCGGCTATCCGTCCTGCCAGCTTCGCATATTCCGAGCGACGAGTCGCACCTAGAGCCATGTTTCCGGGGAACACAGTGAAAGGCTCTTTGAACCGTGCCACTGCACCTCCTTCTTGATCGACTCCAATAAGAAGGGGCAGATGCGATGTACTCTGCATCGTATTCAGCAGTTCTGCCGTCGCAAGATAGGGTGGAGCCAGGTTGCGACCCATCAGAATCACTCCGCCCACCTGCATATCCTCAATCAGTTCGCGAGCGTGTGCCGAGTAAGAGCGGCTCTCTTCTTCGTTCTCTCCAGCCCATCCAAAGCACAGCATCTGTCCGATTTTCTGTTCAACTGTCAGGTTAGTCGAGTCCATAGCACACCGGCGAAGGTCTTCAGCTAGTAGCGTGCTTGGCACGCTCTTCAGCCTCTTCGGCCGCTTCTACTGCATAGTCAAGATAGTCCCAGGACTGACCGTTCGCGTCTGGAAACTCTTCTCCAACCGGGTCGTGGAGTATCCAGCCCTGTTTGGGATCGAACCCAAACCTCCAGCCCATCTCTTGCAGTTTTACAACTCTCTCGTCAGATAGCTCCATTGCCGCGCACCTTTCCAAAGACTAATGTCGAAGAGAAGGAATCTGTCCCTAATCAATCAGTCGACAGTAGACAACCCTCAATCTGAACAGATGGTTTGCAGTATCTTTTTAGCTGCCCGAATTGCTTTGCCCCGATGGCTTATTGCATCTTTTTCGGCAGCAGTGATCTCAGCAGTGGTTTTTCCCACTTCAGGGGCGAAGAAAATCGGGTCGTATCCGAAGCCGTTTACTCCTCGCGGCTCGTGGATGATAATTCCTTCAACTCTGCCTTCTGCTGTCCCGATTACTCTCCCTGGCTCCGCTACTGCAGCAACGGCAACAAAACGAGCTGTCCGCTCGCTATCCGGAACATCCATTAAGAGATCGAGGACTTTCATATTCCTGTCCTCATCGGCAGCATCATCTCCAGCAAAGCGGCTGGAATAAACCCCCGGAGCACCATCCAGCGCATCTACAACCAGACCAGAATCGTCGGCAATCGCAATATCCCCCGTATGATTCGCTGCGGCAAGCGCTTTGATTTTTGCGTTACCTTCAAAGCTGTCTGCATCTTCGTTGGGTTCGGGTATAGGAGGGTAATCGCACAAAGAACGGATGTCGTAAGAGAGATCGTCCAGCATGCGCGCGATCTCTTTTGCCTTAGCCTGGTTGTTAGTGGCAATAACGAGTCGTCTCACAGTATTTCGCCAAGACTCTCTTTCACTTTGACGATCATTTCGCCCACACCTTTTTCTCCCAATTCCAGAAGCTTGTTTAACCGGTTGCGCGAAAATGGCATTCCCTCAGCAGTGCCTTGCAGTTCGACAAATCGGCCGGATGCCGTCTGCACTATGTTCATATCTACGGAAGCATGCGAGTCTTCTGCGTAGCAGAGATCGAGTATCTCTTCATTCTGCACCACGCCTACAGAGATAGCAGCTAGTACATCGCTGATTGGAATCTTCCTGAAAACACCTTCTTCCTTCAGCACCTGCGCAGCTTCAACGAATGCTACGAAGGCGCCCGTTACCGATGCAGTTCTCGTGCCGCCATCTGCTTGTATGACGTCGCAGTCCAGCCAGATGGTGCGTTCTCCCAAAGCATCGAGATCAACTACCGACCGTATCGCTCTACCGACTAGCCGCTGAATCTCCATTGTTCTGCCGCCGGCTCCACCTCGCCCAACCTCTCTTTGCGTGCGGGTGTGGCAAGACCTTGGGATCATGCCGTACTCAGCGCTTACCCAACCGGAACCGCTGCCTTTCCTGAATGCAGGAACCTTCTCCTCTATAGATGCGGTGCAGATGATTTTTGTGTCTCCCACTTCAATCAGGCACGAGCCTTCCGCATACTTGATGAACCCTCGGGTGATTTTAACTGGCCGCAGTTGGTCGTGTGCTCGGCCATCCAGTCGAATCATGTCACTGCCTTTCTCGAAGCCTTCCTGGCTCAGTTTGATAAGGGCTGCGCCTCTCGTCGGGCGCTTGTTGTAATTGGCTAAACTTGCGAGTCTGGGTCGAGAATGAGATCCTTGCCCCAAAAAACCTGTTCTACGTTCTCAATCGGTCTTCCAAGGAACTTGCTTCCCAGACGAGCAAACTCCTTTATCTCTCCGCTTGCAGAGAATTGATGCTCCACGCAGCGGCTATCTTCTGCCGCGATGCCGAGTTCAGTAAGAGTGTTATGCAGTTGACTTACTGTTTCCTCCGCCGGATCGACCACAGTCACGCCTTGTGCCACGCGCTCAATAGCTAGCCGCAAAAACGGATAGTGTGTGCACCCCAAAACCATTGCTTGCGTCCCACTCGTCAGCAGCGGTTCAATATACTGCCGCACCACTTTCCCTGCCTCTTCGCTTTCGGCCTTCCCGCTTTCAATCAGCGGAACAAATGCGGGACACGCTTGCTCCCAGACCACTGCTTGCGGGGCGAGCGTGCGAATGGCCTTTCCATACGCGCCGCTTTTTGTGGTTCCAGTTGTAGCCAGGACTCCAATGTTTTTTGCACCAGTTGCAACAACTGCGCGTGATCCAGCACTTATCATGCCGAGCATTGGAACGTCAGGAAAAGCGCGTCTGGAAGCTTCGAGACCGACAGCCGATGACATATTGCACGCCATCACAATTGCTTTTGCGCCTCGACTGATGAGAAACTGGGAAATAGCTACAGCAAAGCTTTCTATCTCTTTGAGAGGGCGTTCGCCGTAAGGTACATGAAGAGTGTCGGCGAAGTAAATGATGGACTCGTTTGGCAGACGGCGGAGTATCTCTCGCGCGACGGTCAGACCGCCGAGTCCGGAGTCGAACACACCTATCGGTCTTGTCACTGTGCCTCGCTCGTTTCCACGCTTGGTGCAGTGGTCAGATCTATCGGCCTTGAGACATCAACGTGACCACCAATCGACTCCAGCACAGACCCACCTATCAGAATCTGTACCTTGCCTACATCGTCAAACTGGCCAACCGTGCTCACTATGGCATCGACAAGGAGTTCTTCAACCTCAGAACCTCCTGTGAAGTTCTGCCTGATCTCCTTGCTTAGGTTCACGTAGGCTATATCATCCCTGATTTCAAACCCCAGAAGCCGAGTTCCCGTCGGAATCAGGTAGCGAGACTCTCCTTCTTCCCGATTGGTCAAAAGAAGCTTCTCCAACGCTGCCCTGTGGGGATCTTCCGATGCCAGAACTTCTCGCTTCTCAGCAACCAGTATTACCTCGTCCGCCACTATCCTCATAACATAGATGTCGACTTGGCGGCGCTTTTCCGGTGGATGAACTATGGTGGTAGGTTCTGGAGTATTGTGTTCAATCGACTGCGCAGGAGGCGGAGTCGGTGTCGCGTTGCGATAGACAATGAATGCTGCTGTTGCCGCACCTGCCAGCACAAGAACCAGAAATGCAAACGGTATTGAGGATCTTGCCGGCCGTTTCTTTCCCATCTTTAGTTGACCTCTTGTTGTGTTCTGCCTTCAACATATGCCAGAAGTCCATCAACAATCGCATCCGCTACTGTTGCTCTATAATCGTCGTCGCACAGCTTATTGCGATCCTTAGTGCAGTCGATGAACCCTGTCTCAATTAGTATTGCCGGAACATTGGCATTTCGTAACACGGAAAAACCAATAGATTTTGGATTGCCTCTCGTGTCGAGTTTCGCTCCCAAATCTTTCATTCCGGTCTTTTTTATAAGCTGATCCTGAATAATGTAAGCGAGTGCTCTGCTGCTTGGTTGCCCCGGATGATAGAAGGTCTCTATTCCGGAGAGTAGCTCAGGGCCGATTGCGTTACAGTGTATGCTGATGAAGAAATCCGCATTGTTCTTATCCGCCGTAGCAGGTCGCGCCGGGAGTTCGACATATACGTCGTCTTCTCGAGTCAGAATAACCTTTGCTCCCGCTTCCTCAAGCGCAGCGCGCACTCTCGCTGCAAAGAGTAGGTTAAGATCCTTTTCTTTCACTCCTGCGGCCTGTGCGCCCGGATCCCAGCCTCCGTGACCAGCATCCACTACTATGGTTTTATCCGCAAGTCTGCCTCCCGCTCCCGAAGGCAATCCTGCTGTTATCGTAATCCCTGTTGAATTCGATTCAACACCGAAACTTGCGTAACGCGTGAGTTCACATACTACGGTTGCGGTTTTCTGCGTCCCTGAGTACCTTACTTCCGCTATCAAGGGATGATTTACTCGTACACTCTCGCGGAAGCCAATGGTGGCGTTTTCGATATCTAAAACGATCCTGGGTGGGCTAGGAAGAAGCCTCGACTTCACCGTTGGCTTCCCTGTGGTTGCTACTTTTATCCGCACTCTATCGTTCGACTCGGCTTTTGCGCTTATCCCTGTAACAGTCACCGAAGGAATGACGACTTCGGGAGTCTGAGTATCCTTCGGTTTGATTGCGTGCGTTGTTGCACCGCCCAGAGAGACTCTTATTTCCTTGCTCGCCCCGGTTGTCAGAACCTGGTAGCCCATTTTTCGACCGACATCCAGAACGATTCTCGATGTCGTATCAGTAAACTGCCCCAATCGGATCTGGGAGATGTCTGGACCACTCACCGAATACGCCTTGGAGCCGGTAGCAAGCCTCGATCCTTCAAGATCAATCTGAATCCGCCAGCCGGCAGAGCCATCGGGTGGCCAAATTCGCGCAGCCGACACCGTAACCGGTGCGGTAAGCTTCGCTATCAGTACAGAGTTCTCTATTTCGACGCTGATCAGTTTGGAGAGCAGTGTAGCTGTAGATGTGGAATTATCCCACGAATACGCCAGGTTAAGTGCTTTTGCGACTCTATCCAGCCTGACCATTTTCACCTGTTCGCGTTCGGTTACATCGAGCTCAATGGCACCCTCATCGAGCGCAACCGTTACCTTGCGTTCACCTAACGCATAGTTTGCGCCGAGTATCTTTAGGATACTGGCGGGGGCGTAGACCGTACTGCCTTCGACTACGGCCTTCGGAGAGAGCGCTGCTTCTTTGGTTCCAACTACCACGCGCGCATAACGGGGCGCAGCCTGCAGCACGGAACCCATAGAGAGCAGTGCGATGATGAGGATATATGGTCTTGCTATGTATCGCATCATGCGGCATCACCGAGTGTTTGCTATTACTGATTAAGACGCAGCCAATCACCGCGGCTACCCGTAATTCTAACAGGTAATTCCCTCAAACGGAACCCCTGAGGCTGTTTACGTTCTAAAACTCATCAAATAATTTGGATTCGGCCCCGCATCGTTTCTCCATATGCAATTTTCGGAAGATGCATCGCATTTCATTTGACACTCAATAGCGAGGCTAATATAATCTCCCTGAATGACATTGATGCTCGGGGGGACTGGTTTGCTTAGACCGGAAGACTTTTTTGATCTTGATAGTTTCGAGTTTAGCGATGTTTTCGACCACTGCGACTACGTTTGGCAGGCGCTGGTTCGGATAGGCGTTTTTGCACTTGGATACATCACCGAGATAGATGGTGAAAACACTATCTTCGGCGAAGTCAGACCAGGCGCGCATATAGACGACTGTCACAGCGTTGTTGTAGGTCACGGAACGGTTGTCGAGCCAGGAGCTTACATTCAGGGGCCGGCCGTTATCGGCGAGAATTGCCAGATCCGTCACGGAGCGTACATCCGTGGTCACGTCATCATCGGAAACGGCTGTATAGTCGGCCACTCCTCAGAGCTCAAAAACGCCATTATGCTGGATAGCTCGCAGGCTCCTCACTTTGCCTATGTAGGGGACAGCATATTGGGCAGAAAGGCCAATCTTGGCGCTGGCACAAGACTTTCTAACGTTCCTGTGCTGAGTGTGAAAGATGAGGCTACAGGCAAAAGGCCGACCATAAAGATCAAAATTGGAGACACCACATACGATACCGGATTGCAGAAGTTCGGCGCAATCATCGGTGATGGTGTGCAGACGGGCTGCAACGTGGTAACAAACCCAGGAACCCTTATTGCGCCTGGCACAATGGTTTACCCGAACGTTTCTGTCAGAAAAGGCTACTACGGCCCGAATCAAATACTGAAGCTCACGCAGAATACCGAGCTCATAGAGCGCTTCTAAATTGCAGAGTCCTCTCTAAGCAAACTGCCAGAGAGGACTCAGAAACGCTATTTAAGCGGTTTATCAGTCTGCGTTCTACACGCATTCCGCCCGTTCTTTAACCTGCCACATGAAGTTCGCGATCTTTGCTTCGCGACCCGCATCGATGAACCCATCGAAGTCCAGATTCAGGAACGGTACGTTGTTGTGGTTCTTTCGAAGCTGCTGCGAGAGTGCAGTGACTATGTTGCCAGGCATACAGTTGAACGGAATGACGGAGACAATTCCCGAAAGCCCCCGCTGCGCGAAGTCTTCGCTCTTGCCCATGCTGCAAATCGCTTCGCCACCAAAGGTGTAGTGAACATAATCGGAACCCTTGGAAACAACATCCTCTGGTCCGATGTCCACATAGTCCTTAAGGAATGGCAGTGAACTGTGGAACAGCGCGTGTTCGTCACGAGTGGCGAGCCTATGATTGATCCATCGTCCTATCATCTCTCCGAGATGCTTCGCCTTGCCAGTGTCCGCCAGTCTTTCCTTGGCAAGCACCCCCCCCAGATAGTTCGAATAGGCGAAAAACTCGGTTGCGGGAGCGAGCCACACTTCGCCGCCGTAGTCTTCAATCTTCTTTATTATATTCTGGTTCGAACCTTCGTGAATCCTTACGAAGAACTCTCCTACCACTCCCACCAGAGGCCGCTTTTCATCGCGTTTGGGAATTGCTTCGAAGTCACGCTGCGCCAGCGCCATCAAATCCTGCAGTGGCCCAAGGTGGTTTGTGCCGAACGTGGATTTGATCTTTCCAAAACCGTCCTGAGTGCGCCGCCGGTGCTCAGGCATCATATCGCAAATGCGTTGGACGTACTTTTCATAGAGAGCATCGCTCTCGCCGCTGTTGATCTCGTACGGTCTGGTTCGGTGCAGCATCTTCTGCACCAGATCGTGTGCAACGAGGCCATCCCAGGATACCATCGCGAAATGTGTGCCGAGCCCTCCGTGTTCGCTCTTCGAGCCCAGCGTTACCATCTCGACATCTGTCAGGCCGAGCCTGTCGAGGATTCTGCGCTGGAGCATATAATACATGCCAAACCGACAAGGTCCTTCCGAGTTTCCCTGGAAGAACGCTTCCTTCTTTGGATCAAAATCCGGTTGGCTTATTCGATGGAGCATATCTTCGGTTGTGACAAGCGCAGGCAGGCAGACATCCTCCGATATCGCCTGTCGCGCCAGGTTCATTCCCGGGTCTGGCGAGTGGGGGATTGCTTCTGCGTTTACTCCGTAAGCCCTCATAGCTGCCGCCAGCACCCGCGCAGACTCTGATGCATATGGTATCCAAAGCCTGCGGCCGTTCAGCCTTATGATCGACTTATCAGATGTGCGAATGACCTCAAACTCTTTTTCATTCGGAGGTTCGATAGCTGTGTCAGCGAACGCTTCGATTCTGGTGATGACACCCGCATCGGCGGTATGCTCATCAATCTGCATAACGTAACACGGCTGACCAACTTCGTCTTTGAAGAACGGGTTGGCAAAGGAGTCCGGACCACAGCCGAAGAAAGTTAATACCACTGCTCGCAGTCTGGGGTCTTTTCGTATCAATCTCGCGGCTGCCAGCTTCTTCTGAATCTGTCGCGAGTAAGCATTCGGCCACGAGTCCGATATATCTTCGCTCGCAAGCGGAATGAAATCCTGCGGGATAGCCAGAATGCCCAAATCCTGAATCTTCTTGCCGATATCCATATTCACGGCGTTGTCGTACAGGCTGTAAGGCCGTCCGATTACGACGAACGCGGTATCGTCAGCGCCGAGAGATTCCAGCACTTCGCGGCCTCGTTCATCTTGCCACTTGCGGAACGATGCGAGAGCTTCCAACCCTACATCGAGCGCCTTTAGAGCCTCTGCTCTGCTCTTTCCGAGTTCATTTGCTACTTCAGTGAAAACTCGCTGCAAATGTCGCTTGCCGCGCATAAAATGTAGCCTTGGAGTCAGGTATTTGATACCTCTCTCCTTGATCCCTGTGCAGTTTCCGATAACTTCGGGAGCAGCCTGAAGATAAGGGCAAGTCTGCGCTTGGTTCAGATTCGGGTTGTACTGTTCTGCGCTTATGACTCCAGGAGCAAAGATTGTATCCACGCCTTCTTCTATCAAGTCGGCGTAGTGTCCGTGCGCCACTTTGTATGGGAAGCAGGGTTCACCGAGTGAATTTGCGAGGCCGAGCTCGACAATGCGCTTGTTCGTCTGCTCAGACGGAACTACTTCAAAGCCCAGTTCAGTCAGGAATGCGTTATACAGCGGGAAGTATTCGGCGAACATCAGCCCACGAGGGATCCCTATTTGCGGTGCACCCGCAGGAGCCTTCCCCTTGTAGCAATCGAAAAGCATCTGTTCCCGTTCTTCGAACAGATCCGGCAGGTTCTCACCGAGCCGCTTCTTGTGTATGGCGCTGTACTTCTCGCAACGGTCATTGTAGAAGTACTTCGGGCCGCCTTCCACTTGAAAAGTATTGACATCACACGCGTTTGCACAGGCTTTGCACTCGAATGAGCCTATAGTGTAACTTCCCTCGGCTACCTTCTCGAACCCGATGAATCTCGATTCTTTCGGGTGGTGTCGATATGCAATTCGCGCTGCGCCGATGGCGCCTGTCAGGTGCGGATAGGGCGGAACAACGATCTTTCGCCCGAGCTCCGTTTCATATGCAGCAACCATACCCTTGTTGAACGCAACTGCACCCTGAAACACGATTTTCTTTCCGATGTCTCGGTTTGCCACGTTCTTGTGCAGGTAGTTCTTTACGGAAGCCAGACAGACAGCAGCGCAGAGGTCTTCTATCGGCACTCCGGCCTGTTGGAAATAGACCATTGCCGACTCTGTGAACACTGTGCAGTTCCAGTCGAGTTCAGGAGGACGCTTCCCCTGAAGTGCATACCCTCCAAAATCCTCAATCGGGATACCGAGTCGAGCAGCCTGCTTTTCAAGGAACGCTCCGCAGCCCGCCGCGCATGCCTTGTTCATTTCAAAATCGATAATGACCTCTCCGTCCATCCGTATGAACTTCGAGTCCTGCCCACCAATCTCGAAGATGCCATCGACATCATCAAAGAACGCAACGGCGCCGTTTGCCTGAGCGGTAATTTCGTTTTTAATCAGATCCGCCCCTATGTAGTCTCCAGTCAGATACCTGCCCGAACCGGTTGTCGCAGCAAATATCTGACCTATCTTCAGTCCTTTCTCCTCTACTTGAGAGTGGATCCTGGCTATTGTATCGCGCACTGCCGCTAGCGGATCCCCATCGGTTCTTCTGTAGTGATATGCCAGGACGTGCAGTTTGCCATCGATTTCAGTGACCAGGGCTGCTTTGGTCGAGACGGAGCCTATGTCAACACCGAGCGCAGCGACTGCAATCTCTGTTGGAATGACTTCTTCAGAAGGAGGCGACATAATTTCTGAAAGCTCGAGTTTAATCGGATTTGCGCTGTCGTACTCGATCGGCTTGTTCATCTTGTCTTCAAGCCTTGAGATCGATTCAGGAATATCAATGGTAGCGCCTGCTCGAATTGCAGCGCCGATCGCGCCGAGCGTTCTGTTATGCTTCGGCACGAACAGAGAGCCGTTCAGCCCTAATTCCTCAGCCAGATACTTTGCGGCCGCAGGGTTTTCAGATACACCGCCAATAAACGCAACTTTCTCTTTAAACTGCTTGCCCCGAGCAAAAGTGGAGTGATAGTTGCGACATATTGCCTGATGGATTCCTGCCGCAATACGCTCTTTTGGAGTGCCTTTCTGATACAGGTGAACGATATCCGATTCAGTAAACACACTGCAGCGCCCAGATAGTGCTGCAGGGTTTTCTGTATTTAATGCGGTATCGGCGAATTCACCTATGGAACAGAAGTTGAGCCTGGTGGTCATGTGGTCAAGGAAAGAACCACTGCCAGCGGCACACTTGTTTCCGAGGTTAGAATCAGCCATCAAGAGGCGGCCGGTTACTTCGTCTTTCTCGAAGAGCAGATACTTCTGGCCTTCCCGACCCATTTCTACGACTGTCCGAACCTCGGGGTAAAGGCGGCTGATCGATGCTGCGAGCGCATTCGGCTCATCGATCCTGTCGGCTTCCAATAGTTCCGACACCGCTGGTGCGCCTGCGCCAGTTATGCCGAGAACTGTAGCTTCGCCCTCTTCTATAGCTTCTTCTGCTATTTTCAGGGCTTCTTCCAACGCTTCTTTAGCGCGTCTGAGAGGTTGTCCTTGAATCTGAAGTATGGGTAGCTCTTCTATTGAGCCACCGTCGCGGATAATGACGGTCTTGACAGTGTCAGAGCCGATGTCCATCCCAATACGCAAAGCCACGTCAAATGCCTCCTGTCTCAGTCCTCATCGGCCGCGAAGAACCGATGCAGCCAGTCGGCTGCCAGCCAGTTTGCAACATAGTATACTCGGCTTGTATTTACCAGTCAAGCTCAACAATGACAGCAATGCGCCAAGTAATTGTCTAAATGTGAGCAATAAGCGTCATAGTTGCCGTCGTACAGACGCGTATTTTACGTGAAACTCGCCCCATGTGGATAAGATAGTATATAGTAGTGGCGTTTTCTTGCTTAACTAATCCGAATTATTGACACATCTCTGCCAATATGGTAGACTATACCTTGCTTGTACTATTGGCTGTGAGTTCGCCGCAATGATTAACGAAAAGCATCATAGATCTGATGAAATGACTGGCGCAGTGACTAATCCTGACCCTGATGTCATCGAGCTCTCGATGCTCTTTGACCCTGCCAGGATTCTTAGTGTAGCCAGACAAGTCGCTCAATCTACCGGCTTGCCGGTTACTGTTCTCCGGCTTGGCGAAGGGGCTCCTGTGCCTGTTGTCTCGGATGTGCCGATGCTGTTTCTCTCGAACGAATCCGATCAGTCAGAATCCACAGTTTTGGAAGATCATTGGAGCGCTGCCACTGCCGTTGCGGCAGGCAACTGTCAGTATCTGTCAGCAGATGCGCCTCGCGTCTTTGTTTTCAGCGTTTCCTTCGAAAGCCGTATTTACCCAAGGTTTGCGCTTGTGATTAGCAAACCGTGGATCGGAATGCCTCCAAAGGTATACGATTTGGCTGTAGGTATGCTTCGCGAGGTTTCTGCTTGTATATCAACTGAAATCAGCAATGCGTACTCAGCTATTGTCGCCGATAGAAAAGCTTGCGATCTCAAGTACGAACTGGATCACAGAACCCATATGGATGAGGTTCAGAAACGGAAGGATTGCGAATCGGCCCGAGAGAAGAACCAGTTCTTTGCTGATCTTTCACACGATCTTCGCGCACCGCTTACCTCAGTTATTGGGTTTACAGAAATGCTGCTCGAAGATGAGGATGATCCGGTGACTGTTGGTCAGCGGCATAAGCTGAAGCGTGTGAAAGAGAACGCTGAAAGGCTGATTACTCTTCTAAACAATATTATGGATATTACCAAGCTTGATGCCAATCGTATGCAGGTGCATATCTCTCCAGTAAATCTGCCAAAGCTCATATCGCAGGTGTTGGATACTATGGTTCCTCTTACACGTGAGAAGGATTTGGTTATCAGTGCCGACGTCGACGAGAACATACCATCTCTCTGGACAGACGAACAGAAGCTGAGCAGAATCCTGGTTAACTTGGTATCGAACGCCATACAGTATACTTCCAAAGGTAGTGTGAAAATCAGGGCGGCGCGAAACAACGGCCGCGTGAAGATTGCCGTAACAGATACCGGCGCTGGCATCAGACAGGCTGATCTGAATAGAATCTTCGACGAGTTTACACAGGCCGGCAGACGCCCCGGTCGCACGGGTGGAACCGGACTTGGACTCGCCATTACCAAACGGCTGGTCGATCTGCTCGATGGTGAAGTCTCTGTCAGCAGCCAACTCGGAATTGGTTCGGAGTTCGCTGTGGATTTGCCCATCACACCGTCGGGAAAGTCGTAGAAAAAGACCCTGCATCTAATGGCGGCAGTTGATATATCTGGTGACTGCGTGCTACAATTCTGGCGTTGAGGCCGAATTCTTCTGGAGTCACATTTTATGAATCCCGAACTACTTACTCTACGCCGAATGACTACCGGGGTGCTTTTTCCCCCGGCTGGGCTGAATCCTGTGCAGGTTAACCGCATCTACGCTACAATCACCGAGCGTTATCCGTATCAACACCTGCAGCACCTTCCCGATGGCGCACGGATGGCCAATCCCGACGGAGATTTTTTCATTCAGCAGAGTCGTATTCAGATGAACGAGAGAGTAGTTCATTTTCAGTCTGCCAGAGAGAAATGCGTCGATCTGTTCAATATAGTGCAGAGTCAGGTTCAGATTCCACAGTTCGTCACTTTTGGCGTGAAACTCACTGCCTTTTTGCCGCTTGGCGAAGCGCCGATGGCAGCGCAATTTCTGGAGCAGCAAATGTTGCCCGTTCTATCAGAGCATATGGAACTGCTTGGTAAAGGTCGTCAGGGAGTAGGTGTGAGGATAGTATTGCATCAGGATGGCGTCCACGAGCTCAAAATCGAACCTTTCTTCGAAGATCCATCTCAACTATACATAGAACTCGATGTTCAACATCCGGGGCCGTTTAACGACCTGTTTATGGTTGAACCGAGCATCGATGCTGCATACGATTATCTGTTCGGTGAGGTGAAGGACTTCATCGTAGCTTTCGCCTGAAAGCAGATTATTTCTAGTCGTCGCTTGCTTCGGAGTCAGTCTCCAGCACGGAGACCTGAGCTGGAACGCACACCTGCCCAACTGTCTTGACTATCCGCCTGCCTCGCCTGGTTCTTCCAATACCTATAAGTGCTATCAGCGCAGAGACTGCCGCGAGCAGAGCTACCGCATACTGATGCACTACAAGTCCCCACACAAGAGCTAACAGATTGATCAGCCACAACCAGCGAAATGTCCAGATGTCGAATTCCAGCTCATCCTTAAGGAGTTCAATCTCTGTCCTGCATTGATCCATAACGCTTCTCCGCCAGAGTTTTCCAAACAAGAGAACGCTTGCCGTTCAGAGGATTAGGCAAGGGTGAGAAATAGCTTCATTGCTTCTTCCAACGCCTTTTCACCGTCCACTCCGTTCTGTTGCTTCTGCTCGATACACTCCTGCATTCGATGGGTCAGGATGAGAAAACCGACTCTATCGAGCGCCTTTCTTGTGGCAGCGAGTTGAATAACAATATCCGAGCAGTCTTTCTGCTCCTCAACGAGTCTTTGCAGCCCTCGCACTTGACCCTCTATTCTCTTTAGTCGATTGATGATGTCTGATTTGGCTTCCATTGCCATTCTGCCCTCCGATACCCTCGGGGGTATTTGTCGCTCTTCATATTATTCCACCAGACGAGCAGTGTCAACCATGCAGCTGAGAATGCCGCCTTGCTTGATCATCGAGAACCATCTTGCACCACGATTTCCCGATGTCACAATACTTCAGAAGGACGCACAAAGCTGAACGGTGAACCATAGTATTAGCGGGGTATTCGTAACCACTGGCTCTGCCAGAAGGAGGTAACGTATGCGCAAGGTTGTGCTACTGGTATTGGTGTTGCTTTTGGCTGGTTCTTTGCTAGCATCTGCTGCGCCTGAGTTCGACAGATTTGTGGCTTTGGTTGGCGTGGATGATGCAGTTAAAGGCCGCAACGGTGAGGCCATCTTCCGCGTGAAAGTGGATGGCAAAGAGGTTTTCAAGTCAGATGTCTTGCTGCCGGGAGAACCACCCAAGGAAGTGGATGTACCTATAGCTGGAGCCACCGAGCTTGGGCTGTACGTCGATGATGAAGGCGATGGCCACGGCGGGGATTGGGGGAACTGGCTCGATGCAAGGCTTGTCAATTCCAAAACCGGAGAGGCTATGTTCCTCACTGATCTGGTTCCGGAAGAGAAGGCCTGGATACCCTCTCATAAAGACCGCAACATAGTCGAAAACAAGCTGTCTCTCGCTGGCAGGGTGTATGCTAGAGGCTGGGGGTGTATCAGCGGCGATGAAATGGTGTTTAGAAACTGGAGCACAGTCGCTGCTGAACGCGAAGCTGAAGTCGACAAGCAGAACGAAGCAGCCGTAAAACGCTTTGGTGCAATGCGCCTCCGCTTGGCTGATATCCCTCAGGGAATGACAGTCCTCATAAACGGCAGACCACTGCAAGCCACCGACGTTATGCAGGGTGGGGCACTGATCACCGCGGATGCAGTCATAACCGTTACCATCAACCCACTAAACAGAGAGCACACTGACTGGTGGAAATATGGAAAGTGCGCTGTTATTGTTGGCGACGATGTTGTCCCGCTTTCATCTTTAGTTCAGCCGACCGAAAGGGTAGTGCACAAGAGCATTAGCCCAAACCGTCAGGTTCTCGTCGGAGAGGCTCAAAGTGAACAGCAGATATACTGGATGGGGCAGCCTCTTCCTCCTAACGGCCCAATAACGTTCGATATTCGAGATTTGCCGCTCGCGATGATAAGAGCGATGAAGTCGACTACTGAATCCGATAATCAACTGATTATCCGCGCACAGCAGTTCAAGACCACTGAGGTCGATCATCCCGAAGCTATCACCAGTGCGCTCTTAACGGTTAAGGTTGACGATAATCCTGTAGCTTATGTTTTCTCCGATAACAAAGAGAGCTGGTCGCAATCTGTAGCAATTGAAGACTGGCCGAAGAAACTCGAGTGCGTTGCTACACCGGGCGCCGATGGCAGTTTAGCTGACGGTTTTACTATTGATCTCGGCATTCGAGTTCAAGGGATGTCTGAACCGCTGTGGTTGAGCAGCGTCTCACCATCTTTTGCCAAGTTCGACTATAGAGAAGCGAAGCGACTTCTTATCGCTGGTGCTTGGTCGCTTCCTGGTTCTGGAATTGCACGTTGGGACGGGTTGTCAAACGAGCTCGAAATGAGGAAGAAGGGTGAAGCTGCTCTGGCTGCCGCTACCAGCAAGATAAATGCGGCAAAGAATCCTGCTGAAATCGATGCAGCAATCGACGAAGTGCTGAAACTCGACCCCAGGCAGCCGGAAGTCCGCATAGCTGCCGCTGCCCGGTTCAGTGAATTAGGGGAACTTAACCGCGAGCGAGAACAGTGGGGACTCATCGCAGAAGCCAGTCGCGTCGATCTTGCTCTGATGCAAAAAATCAGGCGTTCTATCGATGAGATTTGGGACAAAATGGATCCCGAACCTAATGTGTATCCGGATGATTCATCATCTACCAGATCATTGCGTGCCCTAGGTGCTCTTTGGTCGGAGGAGGGCGATTTTGCTAACAGTATCTGGACTTTAGAGCTCGACCCGAACAACCAGTGGACTGACGAGATTACCTTCAGTGCACCAGATTCTTCCCGATTTGCCGTGCTCGTCAACAGCCGTGGTGTCGAAGTCACGGCCAAGATCACTCAGGACGGACGAGTGATAGCCGAGAAAACCACCCGACATCCCATGCTCGATGTAGACGCAGCTAAGTCAGGAGTATCTCCGGATAGACCTCTAAACCTCGTTGTATCCTTTGAACCGGATACCACAGGAATTATTCAGGGGCACACTATGGAAGTGACGGCTTGGCATGTGAAGTCCGAAGCCGACTTGCCTACCGAATCCTGGGAACTGGCTATCAACTGCGATGGATCAGCAGTTGTCAGTCGCACCAGCAAAGCACCGGTGCTTGCCGCGATTCCGAGAACGGCTACCAATCTCACTATTGAAGGAGCATCCGGATATACCGTGCAGGAGCCGATTACCGAATACCTTGTAGATCCGGACGGCAGGCTGAGCGGCTCGAACTTCCCGATGTTTGTCGTTCCCGAGCCAGGAAAGGAGCTAAAAATCTCCTACGACTGGCCGGATGCAGCCTACAATGTGTCTGTTTCCAGAATGAACTGGAGCGGGCGAAAGGATCATACGTACCTTGCGACCCCGGCGACGATTCTTGATACAGAAGCAAAGAGCACGTGGAGGATAACTCAACTTCCCAAAGATTGGAAGAATACCCGTTACACTCCAGAACCGGAGCCCAACGATGAGAACCTGTTCCGTGTTGAACCGAAGGGTGGATTGAGTGCTGAATGGGAGGCTCGCGATGTTCCGACATCGTGGATTGTAATGAGTCACGCTAACTTGAACTTCTACGCACCGGACAATCCCACTAGCAGACGCTGGCTGCCGGTGTGGATGAACTACGTGAAAATGATCTACGACCGCGAGGTGCTGGTATCGGGTTACGAGAATCCGTTTTATCTCTATATTGCTCCGACTGGGCCAGGTCAGCTTTCGGGCTATGGTGGAGGCACGGTTGCCGATAGAAATGCTTGTGAAACGTGGATTGCCTGCACTGGGCGAATGGCGCCGTGTCTTTGGAGGCACTTCAGCAATGTCACAGGTGTTGATGCCCACGAGCTGCACTGGATACAGGGCAATTGTATGGTGCTCTCAGCGCCCGTTTGGGCAACGGAAGGGTTCGGTGCGTGGCTGGAGCAGACCGGCTGGGAAGTCTCCCGGCTGGCTGACGCCAACAAGTGGCGAAGGACAAGGCTCGACAGTCTCCAGTCTACCCTCGAGATGGTTCGTCAAACCGGTAGCAATCCGATTCAAGCGGAACGCCCGGAGTGGGATGCCCTGCCAGGCAACATTCGTGAAAGAGCTATTCATCTTGGATGGCATATTGTCGATGAGCTGGCAAGTAAGTATGGCGATGATTTTTGGGCCAAATTCTGGGCTGAGCAACGTAGATTAAATAGCGATGTCTACGGCGTTCTGTCGCCCAGAGCGAAGCAGATTCTGCTGGTCGACGAACTGGTGAGAATCAGCAAGGATCCGACTCTTCGTGAGAGATTTGTTAATGAGTGGCTGTTCGATCTAACTCCAGACCCTCAAGATGCGCCGGATAGATTCCTCATACTGCCTCGCCAGCCGCGTGTAACCGCAGAAGATAAGCCGGAGTTTGCGGCTCTTGCGTGCGATGATCAGTTGTGGAGTGTGGCATCTGGAACTGGCAAATGGAGCGAAGTAGTGCCGACTATGGAAGGCCATCGTGGTACTGCCTGGTATCGCTTCAGCTTCAAAGTGCCAGCGAACTTCAAGACACAGAATCTTGAGCTCGTTCTCGCTGGAGTGTCAGGAGACGATACTACTTATCTGAATGGTAAAGAGCTTGGTTCTACTACCGAAACTCAAAATCGTGAACGAAGCCGCCGAAGCGAGCGAGTCTACAAGATTGCGAGTGGCACGCTGAAACCGGGAAAGCGCAATGTAGTGGCTGTCCGTGTGACGAGCAAAACTGGCGGTGGTATTGGTGAAAGACCGACTATAGTCTCTAGAATCGTCAAATAGACACTTGATTATTGCTGAGGGGCACGAGATTCTCGTGCCCCTTTTTTCTTTGGTGATGGCCGTCTAATACTTTCGTACTACTTCATAATAATACTATCTGCTGATTGGAAATGATGAGCATTTATGTAACAATATATTTGATGCGGAGAATAGGTCGTAAGTATAGTACAAAAATAGTGCTTATAGCTAATTGACTGTATTGCCTGCTTACGCCAAAATTATCATGAGTCTCTATTGTCATCGATCTGAGAGGCAATGGTGGTTTTCAGTTAATAGATATGGAGGAAAGATTGTTATGTTGTCAATGAGCCGCTCTTTACAGCGTTCCAGAAGAGGCTTCACGCTAATTGAGCTTCTGGTCGTGATTGCGATCATTGCTATACTGGCTGCAATACTGTTCCCAGTGTTTTCGATGGCAAGGGAATCGGCCAAAAGGTCAAAGTGTCTGTCTAACCTGAGACAGATTTCCACTGCTATCCAGTTGTACAAAGACAATTGGGCTGGCAGTTTCCCGTCTGCCGGTAAGGGAGAGTATCCTGCGCCTCCACTATATAGTGCCTACCCGTACAGTTTTTGGGCGATTATGATCCAGCCGTACCACAAGGCGAAGGATCTTACCAGGTGCCAGGGCGCACTTATGACACCTGACGATCGCTATGCTTACCCGACTCCGAAGAACTCGGAGATTACGAAGAGAACGATTGCGTTCAACTACGGAATCAATGAGTGTATGCTGTATGCCGACTGGGGTCCGTGGACTAAGGAGTCTTCGCTCCCGCAGCCAAGCAAAACGCTGCTTATAGCTGACTCTTCGTGGGTGCTGATCAACAGCTGGTATGATACTACTGGCCCTGATGGCGTCAGATTGCCGCACGGTATGATTCGAATGAAGTACGCCAACTCTCCTACCAAAACTTGGTCGTCCAACTGGGTTGGTGATCCGTCTCAGATGGCGACAAGACACGGAGGGGTCATCCAGGTTCTGTTTGCTGATGGTCACGTTAGATCGATTGCCGGAAATGCTCTCGCATACAAGGGAGATTACAATGTTCCGTCACCAGACAAGATTTCTTCTACCAACCAGGAGTTCCCGCTGATCCACCCCGGCGCACAACTTCTGAAGTAAACAATTACCTCCATAGCTGATGCAAGAAAGAGCCGGACTCTCATCTTGAGACCCGGCTCTCTTTCTATCTTCTTAAAGAAGCGTTTTAGTAACCAGCTTGCTCCTAATATAGACACTCCTTTGCAGCATCTGCAAAGGCCTGCACGTTTACAGGATCTCCTCGGAAGAAGTGGTCGGAGGGAGAACAGATATAACCGCCGTTCGGGCACGCTCTGTGCAGTTCAAACACAAGCTCTCTCGCTCTCTCCGGTGTTCCATTTTCAAAACCAGCATTCTGGTCGAAACCACCTACAAAGAACAGCTTGTCACCAACTCGGCGCTCACATTCTGCAAGGTCACAGTCGCCACCCATTCCAGGAGGTGTCATCGTCTCCAGTCCGTCAGCGTGGTTATCCAGTACGTTATCCAACTGATGCATAAGCCCACCGCACAGGTGATAGACAACCTTGAGTTCTATCGAGTGCAGCGCATCGTGAAGTTGTCTGTCGTAAGGTGTACAGAACTCCGCATGCATTTTCGGGCTGATAACTGTGTTCGACCCCGCACCACCGCCGGTTTCGATAAGGTCCATCGGTTCGCCCTTCATCATCTCGATAACTCGCAGTTGTCTGTCGGTTATGGCCTGCAGAGCATACGCTGTCCATTCGGGTTCGTCGATGGCGTAGAATATTGCTTCTTCAGTTCCTACGAGTACGCAGAAACTCTGCCAAGGGCCGGACTGTCCGTGTCCCCAAAGGCACGATCTCATAATACCTTTGTCGCCAAGTCGTTCCTTGATAGCGTGAAGCGGAGCGAAGTCGAGTCTTTCCGGCACCGGACTATATTTCAGGAAGAGCTCCATATCTTCTTTGCTCTTCACAAGCGGCTCAGTCTCCCAAGCGGTGACTTCGTTGAAGGCTCCTGCGAGAGTCAATGTCCCTTCGGGAGTTGTGATTACGCTTTTCCAGCTACTGTCACCACTGTCGTTGATACCAAGATCCGTGCGCTCCACTTGCCAATTGGCGAGCGACTTTTCACTCTTTACATAGATAGGATCGCAGTAGATAACGTGATCCATTCCAAACCGATCATACGCCTCCCAAGCGTCGGCTCCGTCCAGATAATGGTTAAGATAGTATGGCATCCAGCCGTGAACCTGTGCAGGAAGACGGTCTGGCTTGCCGCGTTCCATCGCGATTAGCAATCGTTCTCTTGACGTCATTTGGCTCCAAACTCCTGGTGTATCTACATTCTGTCGGGTGCGTTCACTCCCAGCATACCCAGAGCATTCGCTAAAACTATCTGGGCGGATTGAACGAGCACCAGTCGTGCCGCTGTTAGTTCAGGAGCCTCACCCAGGACGCGGCAGTCCCGGTAGAACGCGTGAAATAGTGCTGCCAACTCTGTAGCATAGCTCGTTAGCCTGTGCGGTTCGAAGTGCACTGCGGCACGTTCGATCAACGCTGGCCATTCAGCAAGCTTCTTGATCAGCTCGATTTCTGATTCGTGAGTTATCAGCGACAGATCAGCGGCCGTAGCCATAGGAATCTGTACACCTTCCTCATTCGCATTCCTAAGAATGCTGGATATTCTGGCGTGAGCATACTGCACATAGTAAACCGGGTTTTCAGACGACTGTTGCTTGGCAAGCTCGAGATCAAAATCGAGCGGGCTGTCCGCGCTTCTCATTAGCAGGAAGTATCGACTTGCATCTTTGCCAACTTCTTCCACTAGTTCGGATAGCGGCACCAGATCGCCTCTGCGCTTCGACATCATCACAAGCTCCCCACCAGAGAAGAGCCGAACTACCTGATATATCAGAACATCCAGCCTCGCTGGGTCGTAGCCGAGCGCAGCAACCGCTGCCTTGGTTCGGGCTATGTACCCGTGGTGGTGTGGCCCCCAGATGTTCAGCAGCTGGTCGAATCCGCGGTCGAACTTGTCCTTATGATAAGCCGTATCCGCTGCAATATAGGTTGGTTGACCGTTCGAACGCACAAGGGTGCGGTCTTTGTCGTCGCCGAAGGCTGTGGACTTAAGCCAGATTGCCCCATCTTTTTCGTAGGCATAACCGCTTTCGACCAGTGCCTCTATCGCACTTTTTACCTTTCCGGAATCGTGCAGTGTGCGTTCAGAATACCAGTTGTCGAAGCGCACTCCAAAGTCTTCGAGATCGGACTTCTGCAGCGCGATCATTGAACGCTCTCCCACGTCGGTGAAGAGTCTGATTCGCTCATCTTTGGGAAGGTGAACGTGCTTGTCACCGTCGTTTTCGATGATCTCTTTCGCAATCTGAACTACGTATTCACCCTGATAGCCATCTTCGGGCATCTTGGCATCGTGGCCGAGAAGCTGGAGATAGCGAACTTCCAGAGACTTGCCGAAGTTCTGCATTTGCGTGCTGTTAAGCGCATCGTTAATATAATACTCGCGATAGACTCGGTATCCAATTGCTTCAAGCAGGTTCGAGATAACGTCGCCGATAGCTCCACTTCGTGCGCTTCCAACCGTAACCGGGCCGTTAGGGTTTGCACTCACGAACTCGACAAGTATGCTCTGCCCGCTATATCGATCGGTTGTCCCATAGCGTTTTCCTTCAATGGAAATGCGCCGGATAACCTGATGATACCAATCGGGTTTGAGGTAGAAGTTGATGAAGCCCGCTCCTGCGACCTCCACCTTTTCTATTAGTCCGTTCGTGGCCAAGCGATCGATAATGCTCTGTGCAATCTCGCGAGGTGGTCGCCCCACGAGCCTCGCAAGGATCATCGCGATATTTGTAGAGTAATCACCGAACTCTTTGTTGCGCGGAACGTCGAATTCCACTTCGGGAAAATCATCAATCGCTATATCTCCCGATGTCTTCGTTTCTTCGAGCGTTTGCTCTACAATTTTAATCAGTTCGTCCTTCAGCATTGTCGATTTCACCCTAACGCAGGCTAAATATGGTAAATGTCCCTTCGAAGGCCGGTCCTGCACCCGGCCCGGGATCTAAAACGGAAATATGGCGCTGGCAACTCCCGGATACATTTTCTGTATGAGGTGTGCAACCCAGGATATCGTAGCAAATCCGGCTATCACCTGAATCAGCCCCATACTCCAGATGCGTCCAAACCCATCAGCGTGCCGGCTCGGATGCGTCTGATACTGTTCCAGAAGTTGCTCGCCAGTTCTAATCCCTGCTTCAAGCTGCCACGGTTTCGGCGGTCTCGTCGTTATGTACTGCTGCATATAGTAACCTATCGTTCTCCATCCGATAAGCACAATTACAATTCCTACCAGCAGTCCAATGGTAGGCCCGACATTGGTTCCCAAATAACTGATGATAGCAATGAAAATGGTCGCACCAGCCATCAGATTGGTTCCGCATCGGGGGTGGGCTCTCGGCATTTGCAGGACCGATTCTGGAGTTAGCGGTTTACCCGCTTCGATAGTATGCACTACCATGTGCTCGGCTGCATGATAACCCGAGAGCGGTGAAAGCCGCAAGAGCAGCAACACCAAGCCAACCTGCACGGTTGCAATAATGTAGTGGAAGCTATCCACTCTCAGACCACCTACAGTACCAGACCCAACCGGCTGCGATTCCAGAAGCGTAAGAATGTGGGTGTCGAAGACACCGTCGACAGCCATTGCAGCTCCGATCATAATGGATCTTGCCGCTACCAGAATAAGCATCATTGTAATGCCGGTAAGGTATAGTCCCAGACTCCCAGCTCCTGCGGACGTCGCTCCCGTAGTCAAATGAACACCTATCGGAGTTGCCATGCCGGCGATCGACGGTGGCCTAATAACACTGAATTCTGTTGACAGAAGGTCGCTTCTGGTCACTACTCCTCGGTAGCTGCCCAGCTCATCTACAACGAGCAGTGTGTGCTCGCGAGTCTTGGCCATTACTTCAGCCGCTTCCGAGATTTTCATATAAACACTTATCGATGACGGGTTAACATCGAGAGCTTGTGCGACTTTGGCTTCAGCATTATCAGCCAGATGCTGCAAGACGGTTTGTTCGGTCACTGCGCCTGCAATGCGACCGTCAGAGATCACTGGCAGTGCCTGAACCTGCGCCGATCCCATCTCAGATACAGCCTTCGACAGAGAATCGTCCGGGCTTAGAATCGGAACGTGTCTCATTATGTTCGTTATAGGTCTGTCTCTCAACATTGCTTCCTTATGACAGCCGCCTGTTAATTCCAGGTTGCCAGGATAACGGCTACTGTGGTATTATCTAGTGTTGCCTTATTCCTTTCAGGAGGACACTAGTACACATGGCTAACATTTGCGATATCTGCGGCAAAGGCCCGCAGTTCGGACAAAATATTCGTCACGTCCACTCCGGATCGTGGGCTCTGCGTGCTCCGCGCACCAAGCGACGCTGGCTGCCAAACCTGCAGACCGTTAGGGTTCCGAATGGTGATGTCACGAAAAAAATCCGTGTATGCACAAAATGCATAAAGGCCGGAAAGGTTGTGCGTGCCATCTAATTGATGGTCTCACAACCCGCCAAACAACAAAAAGGGAGACAAGCGCTCCCTTTTTTGTTTGGTCCTGTCAGCACCGACACAATTATACCTCTGTCGAGCGGAAAGTGCAAAGAGTGTTTCATCTTTTTGCCTTTCCCTCGGATTCTTCTTCTCCGGACCGATCCGAAAACGCGCGCTCCCTTGACAGTAACCGAAGACTGACACTATACTGACATCAGTAACTCAGCAGTTGGTCTCTGGGGGAGTGTTTGCACAGATGGATCAGCCGATTAATCACTTTGAACTCGGCCTGGCTGCGCTTAAGGCCGGAGATGTGGATGTCGCTGTGACTGAACTCGAGGCGGCGAGTCGCATAGATGGTGCTGACTACAAAGTGTTCAACTGCCTCGGTGCAGCCTATGCGCAGAAAGGCTTTTTTGAGAAGGCTATCGGTGCCTTCAAAACAGCCGCGCAGATGGCTCCAAACATCGCTCGAATCCACTACAACATTGCCCAGGCTTACGAAGCTGTCGGTATTTTGACAGAAGCCGAATACGAATACGAGAAAGCCGTCAGCATAGATCCTTCGTACACAAAAGCTGTCGAGGCTATGAGCGCGCTGAAGAAACGTCTAGACCACATTTAGAACCGAGCGGAATTCTCGTAACCTCGCCCTGCGCCTCTTTGCGCCTCTTTTTACCTGTATGCTTTGCCGGTTTGTTGCCCATTTGCCATAAATCACAGTTGCTCTATTCTCGGTCGTGGAATACCTGTGTAGCAGTAACCAGGCCTGCAGGGGTGGCAACTGATCAGGCCTGATGTATGGGGTGGCTTACTACTATGGCCGATGTCGGCACATGGGCGAAGCTTGCTGCGTATGTCGTCTGCATAGGTTTGGTGCTGGAGTTTGCACACCGAGCTTACTGGCAGCTCAACGCTTGGGCGGCGGGTCTTAAGTCTGGCGCTGGTGTCCGCGCTGTCCTATGCGCAACCTTCGCATCGTTTCCTCTTTTATCGGTATTGTTGGTAACTGGTCTGTTCTGCCGATATATCGACCAGTGCCCACTGGAGTGGATCGGCCTTCGTGCAGATTACGATTCGATCATTCTGTTCATCGAGGGCGTTTCCATCGCTGTAGCAGCAGTGACCGTGCTGTTCCTTATAGGGCACAGTATAGGTTGGTTTAAGATTGAGAGAAGTACTATTACAAGAAACCAGGTGCCGGCGTTCTGTGGCGGCGCGTGTGACTTCTCGCTAGCTGCTGTCTTCGAAGAAATCGCCATCCGCGGATATGTTTTCTCCCTGCTGATGCAAGCCAAAGGGCCGGTTGTTGCCGTTGTAGGCTCTGCGTGCGTGTTCTCTATGCTGCATATGATCAAACACCCACGTATTCCGCTTATCTTCACCATAAACGCTTTTATGTTTGGTATTATTACGGCTCAGGCCAGATTGGTTACCGGTTCTCTTTGGGCTCCAATCGGGCTGCACTTCGGCTGGAATCTTGCTCAGGGGCCCATATTTGGCCTGCCTTGCAGCGGAAGAGTCTACGACAACGGCCTTGTATGCTGCTCGGTCGCTGGCCCCGACTGGGTCACCGGCGGGTTGTACTCACCGGATGCTGGGGTTCTTGGGACTGTTTCCCTGGTGGTCACCGCAGCAGTCCTTATGCTTTTCCTTCCAATTCTATGATGCTGCAAAAACTTGATATATTCTCAAACTCGAGGACAGCCGTCGTGCTGTCCTCGTTTGTTGTACTAAGATTGCTGTAATTAGAATCCAGATCGTGTGAAGTTACATGCTGTTTGCTGCGTCTAATATATTGGTGGAGTAAGAATGCAGAGAAAGGTTGGGTAGTCAGATGAGAATAATGTTGATTGCACTGGTAATGGTCGTAGCTGGAGGCGTTCTTCTTGCCAAGGTAGCTCCACCCGTTGGTGGGGAATTTGAGCAGGAACAGCCGCGAGAGAAGCTGATCACTCTAAATGTTCGGGACACCGACCTTAGAAGTGTACTCACAATGGTTTTCAATCAGGCAGGTGTCAACTACACCATAGCTAACAACGTTCAGGGGAGCGTCACTGCTTACATTGAAGGTCAGACTCTCGATAGTGCGCTTAGAGTAGTCCTTAGTCCACTAGGATTTACTTGGCGCAAAGACGGCAGCATCTACATGGTTGCAATGAAACAAGATGCTTTGCCACCAAGCACTCCACCGGTCGAGTTTTTCGAAGATTCAATGTTCCGGGAACCCGTCAAAGAGCAGGATATCAGGATCGAGAAGATTCCACTCAACTACATAGATGCTTACGAGCTCAAGGCGTTGCTCGAGGGTGGCAGTCCACGTTCAAGTCAGAATGCCGGTCGATTGGGTAGCATCGGTTTAGGTGGCTTGCAGCGAGGCTCAATAGGTGGCTTTGGAACAGGCTACGGCGGCCCATTTGGGTCGGTTTATGGCGGTTTTGATAATAGTATGTACTCACCTTACGGCAACTACGGATACTACGGGGGATACGGTCGCAATTCAGCACGTGGTCTATTTCAACCGGGCAGCTCGATCATCTATTAGCGGAAAGAGGACATTTGTTGTCGGAGCGGAAGAATCCTGTTGAGGCAGGCCGGTGCGATTGCTCTCGTAACACGCAGTGTACCGACGCAAGGCTGCTGATTTCACTAATGCTTGGGGAAGCATCATAGTCGCTAGCAACATACCGCAAAAAGATCGGGCACAAGAGGATGACGTCGGTTTGGTGCGTCGCGCGAAAAGCGGAGACCTGGCCGCATACGGCTTGCTTGTCGAACGCCACCAGCGTAGTGTGTATGGCATTGTTTCAAGAATGATCGCCGGAAGAGAAGATGTCGACGATGTTGTGCAGGATGTTTTCGTCCAGGCATACCGCAGTATTAGCCGTTTTCGCGGAGACTCTGCTTTTTCGACGTGGCTTCACAGCATTGCAGTAAACATGACGATTCGGCACATACGAAAATCGAAGATCAGGCAATCTGTGTCGATAGATGATCCGTCCACGGGATTTGAGAATACTCTTGAGTCGAGCGACGCAGAGGCTCCCGAGGATGCTGCACTGATAGAAGAACGCAAGGCATTGGTGCGCGCTGCAGTCGATAACCTGCCGGAAAAACAAAGAACCGTTGTTGTATTGCACTATTTTGAAGATTATTCGTGCGAAGAGATTGCAAAGATATTGAACTGCTCAGTAGGAACAGTCTGGTCGAGGTTGCATTATGCGTGTCGAAAGCTCCGCGGGCATCTCAATTGGCTGGAGACCGCATAGCACACGCAGGGATAACAGATTCTATGTTCTGCTTCAGATTTCGAAAGAGCCTGATACGGTATAGCGAAGGGACACTGAGCGAGAAGCGTGCGTCTGCTACCGAACGACATCTCTTGCGATGCAGAGGTTGCCGAGAAGATCTCGCGCTGATCCAGCAGATATCGTCGGCAGTCAGGAACGCTCGTGTAGCAGCGACGGAGCCATCTCCCGACCTCTGGAGCAGAGTAGAAAGTGAACTGACGACTCCTGCACGAGCACCTATTGGCAGTAGAAGTGGCCTTCGCTATGCTGGCGCAGTTGGTATCGCCGTGCTTGTGGTGATTGCTGCAGTAGGTATTGGAAGAATGGGGCGATTTGAAGCCCCTCCAAGCTATGTTACTGTGCAACAGAGTTCAGATGTTTCCGAGAAGCTGGAATATGAGTCGAAGCCAGAGAAGCCGGGGTTCACATCAGAGCCTTCAGATAGTCCGAGGCTCGCGAGTACTGAGCAGACGACGAATGCATCGAAGCCATCCGCTGACAAACGCAAGCCGGTAACTGTAATAGGAACGCAAAGTGATGTAGCTGCTATGCCTGAACCTGTGAATGCTATATATGATAATAGGGAGCAAATGAGTGGCGGGCCTCTAGAATCACCTGAGGTTGCTGCAAAGTTCGTTACTCAAAACAGGGTTGATGCAGACTTCAAATCCTTGGCAGTCGCACCCAAACCTGCCGACACCGAACCTACAGAAGTCCTTTCCGCAGTAACGGGATCGCTTGTAGTTGGCGGAAAGAAGGCTTCATCGCCCGATTCTTCCGAAGAGCCTATCAAGAAGCACAGTCTAGGGCTGATCGGCCCTACGGTAGGTAATTCTCAACAGTTTGGCGATTCACCTCAACCAGTTTATGGGACTGTTCAGGATATGGTGGCAGTCTACAATCGTGGAGGAATGCTGCACGGGTGTATTGCTCAATATGAGGCAATCCTGAAAGCCAGACCTGATGACACAGAGGCTATGCGGTTCCTGTTAGCCGCCTACGAGGAAATCGGTAACCAGCGGGGACGGGCGCATATGGCTTCACGTCTTCTCGAGCGAGAACCTGAGAATGCGCCGCTTTGGTACCGCGAGCTCGGATCCGCAGCTGCTTCACAGGGCAACGCTGATCTTGCTTTGGAGTGCTGGCGAAAGGGTCTCGAAATAAACCCAATCACTGACACAGCACACATATTGCAGGAGGCTGCCTCGCACGGCCTTCTGAGTGATCTTGAATCGTGGTACGAGCATGCCAGCGCAACGAAAAACAAAGCAACCCCTCTTCTGATACTGGCGTTGACTCTCGAGGAGCAGGGCTACTACGAGCGGGCATCTGCAATCAGAAAGGATCTCTCAAATCTTGAGCCGGCGAATCAGCAGTTCTGGGTGCTCCTGGGAGACGATTTGCTGAATGCAGGAAAGCATACCGAGGCGCGGGAGGCTTTCGAAAGAGTTCTCACTATGGATAACCCCGATCTGCGCGCCATCGCCTTCGACCGACTGCAACAACTGCAGCAACTGCGATAGCTTCCCCTTATGCTGAGTTTGCCTCACCAGTTCTCTGGGTACATAATTTTTGAGAATCTGCGGACTTGCTTCAGGTGTTCTAACTATAAGACTGCCAAAGACTCGGCATGCCAGCGAGCGTATGAAGAGAGTCCCGATTCATACCAAAGAAGATATGACTTCCGGTTTGAAATGCGGCCAGGTAGAGCACGTGCAGGAGAAAAAGAAGTAGAAATCTGCGTTCTTATACCTGTCGCTCGCCCGGTGGTTTTGCTTCCGCCGGGCGATTCTCGTATTATGGAGCAACCGCCTGAAAACAAAATAAGTGAGGTGCGTCACGAATGGCTGAATATGGTGTTGCAGCACTCTTTGAAATGGAAGAGTGGGGGGTAGACTTCCTTAAACGTCGCGAGCTTATAGACAGAGTCGATATATTTCGGGAGCCGCTCCATATGCGGTCAATTGCGCTCGCGCCGGATGCAGAAATCGTCTCGGTGTTCATTCATTCTGAAGTTACCGAAGAGATTATCGAGGCGATGCCCAAACTGAAAATGATAACCACCCGTTCGACGGGTTACGATCACGTAGACCTTGAAGCGTGTGCAAAGAGAGGTATTATCGTCTCGAACGTGCCTCGATACGGCGAAAACACTGTCGCTGAGCACGCTTTCGGGCTAATCCTTTCGCTCTCGCGGAAGATATACCACGCATACTTGCGCACTTCCAGACTCGATTTTTCAACCGCTGGACTCCGCGGTTTCGATATAAGAGGCAAGACACTCGGAGTGATCGGTGCGGGGGCTATTGGAATGCACGTCATTCGGATAGCGAAAGGGTTTGGCATGAATGTCCTCGCATATGACGGCAGAGAGCAGCCGCTACTGGCCGAAGTCCTCGGTTACAAATATGTGTCACTCGAGCAGTTGCTCGGTGAATCGGATGTTATATCAATCCACGTGCCGCTGATTCCTCAGACGCACCATATGATTAATCACGAGACGATCAGAATGATCAAACCGGGTGCTATTCTGATCAATACAGCGCGTGGTGCAGTTGTTGAGACCAGCGCGCTTGTGACAGCGCTGAACGAAGGAATAATTGCGGGCGCTGGCCTTGATGTGTTGGAAGGGGAGGAGACAATCGCCGAAGAGGCTCAGCTTATGACCTCCGATAGCATTCCCGTGGAAAAACTCCGCACGATGGTTCAGAACTATGCGCTGCTGCATAGAGACAATGTGATTATCACTCCTCACATCGGGTTCTACAGCATTGAGGCGGAGGAGCGGATTATGGAAACCACCGTAGAAAACGTCCGCGCATTTAGAAACGGTACTCCGATCAACGTGGTCAGCCCACCCGAGGTCTGACCACGTTGATTATACAGTTGTCTATTCTGCGCCAGCCTGTTTTTGCAGTCTGTCGATTGTCTGTTTTAGTTTGTCGAGTTCTTTGCCGTAGGCAGCCCAGTCGCCACGCTTCTGAGCTGCCTCCGCTCGTTTCAGCACTTCGGCGGCTTGGCGCGAAAGCTCGCGAATCTCCGGCGACATCACTGGAGATACAGTAGTGGCCTTGGGCTTTGTCGGCGTGACAGTTGTACCATCTGGCTTCTTTGTCTCAGATTGCGCTGCTGTGTCGGCAGGTTTCGCCGTAACCGCTACTGCCGGCAGGCTCTCAACTCCCACAACACTTGCTATCGCTTTTTCTAAAGTGTCAGCCCACACCAACTGGTTCCCCAGCGCTACAATCACCCGTTTGAACTCAGGTATCCGCGTCATAGTGGACTGCAAATAGATGGGCTGGACGTAGAGGATTGAGTTCTCAATGGGGATTGCCAGAAGGTTACCCATCACCACCTGCGAACCGTGCTGATCCCACAAGGTAAGCTGCTGTGAGATCTCCGTGTTCTGTTTTGCTCGAGCTATTATCTGGCTGGGGCCGAATACAGTCTGGCCAGATGGCAGGTCGTAAACAATGAGCTTTCCATAGTCTGGCGCGTCGCACTTTGCAGCCATCCACGCGACCATATTCTCTTTGTTAGCTCTAACAAGCGGAATAATCGACAGGAACTCATCTTTTGTGGAATCCGGCAGTCTGGTAATAATGTAATATGGCTCCAACACTTCCTCCTGCCCGTTGGAGGTAGTTGATACCTTCGGCATCTGCCAAAGATCCGTCTGACTATAGAACGCTGCCGGGTCTGTCATGTGATACTTTGCATATATTTGAGCTTGTATCTTAAACAAATCCTCCGGATAACGTATATGATTTCGGAACCCTTCGGGCATATCAGAGATCGGCCTGAATGCGCCCGGGAATATCTTCTGATAGGTGCGGATGATTGGATCATTCGGGTCGCTTACATACGCGATCACCTTTCCTGTGTAGGCGTCGGTCACCAGCTTCACCGAGTTGCGTATATAATTGATTGTCGCTGCTCCGTTCTGAAACATACAGTTTTCAGATTCTGAGTAAGGATAGAGCCCGGTTACAGTGTAAGCATCGTGGAACCAGTAGAGTTTGCCATCAACCGTCACCAGGTATGGGTCGTTATCAAAGGCCAGAAACGGAAACAGCGTCTGAGCTCTTTCGGCGATATTTCGATGGAAGAGTATTCGGCTGTCCTGCTTGATGTCACCCGAAAGCAGAATATTCCAATCTCCAAATCTGAGAGCAAAGGCCAGTTTGCGTAGGAACGAGCCGATCTCAGGTCCGCTTTTTGCGCTGTAACGAGTTGTGGCACTCTCCACACCAACCGGATAGTCAAACTCTAACTGCTGGGTGTTTACTATGGCATAGTTGTTGGTCTGCTCGCCAAAGTAGACCTGTGGAATATCGACTTTAATTCCAACGGCGCTTTCCGGCGGGATTCCCTTTACAAAATAGTCGGGCATGCCTTCATTGGCGACGACGTTTACTGGACTCATGGCATATCCGTAACCGTGTGTATATCTTAAGTATTGGTTCACCCACGTTCGAGAGTCCTGCGGAAGCGACGATAGCTCTCGTGCCGAGATCATTACCTGACGGTAGACACCGTTTACGTGGTAGCGGTCGATGTCTACATCGTCAAAACCGTAGTACTGAAGGAACACTTGAACCTGGTTGTATACGCTGTGAAGCGGTTCGTAATCCCAGAGCCGAAGGTTCGTCACAGCGGCGATGTTGCGCGATATCTGCTGCGGTGAGAGCGTATCCACGTATTGGAAGGGCTTTGCCGATACGTTGTCTACTCCGAAAGCCTCTCTTGTGCTAACGATGGCACGACTAATATATGGCTGCTGTTTGTCGAGTTGGTTTGGTTTGACGCTGAGTTGCTCGACTGCTGCAGGCACGAGAACCCCTGCGACCACAGAAAGAGCAATAAGCCCGATCAGGCCAAGCACAGCGAATGATATCCCACTTCGCCGTATGTTGTACAAAGTCAGTAATCCCGCCAACGCGGCACTAACCATAAGAATGATCAGCACGGGGATTCTTATTACAGCATCTGTGTAACCTGCGCCCACAAAACCGCCGCTGTAGCTTAACAGCAAATCGTATCGCTGCAGCCAGTAGCCAACAGCTCTTAAAAAGAACATCGCTGCGATCAGAACGAATAGATGAGCTTTTACTCCGGGAGCAAATTGAGTAATGTTCGCGTAGTAGCCCAGCCCCTGGTTTGCATAGTGCATAATTCCCACTACTATTGTGGTAATGAAAAGAGAGAAGAAGAGCCAGCTATAAATATAGTGCCAGAACGGCAGCTTGAAGACGTAGAAGCTGATGTCGTGGTTAAAGACAGGGTCTGTTACTCCAAACGGAGTAGAGTTTGCAAACTTCAGCCACCCATCCCAGTGCGATGAGGCTTGAATTCCCACCAAAACAGCGACTGCAAGTGTTGCGACAAGCAGCAGGATTCCCAGCGTCTTGCGTGCGATTGACCCAAACCATTCTCGCAGGTCACTCTCGGACGATGCATATCTCAGCGTAGGAGGTGGCGCGAGGCTTTGCACCAACCATATGTTGGAGTACGCTATAGCGAAAAACACTGCTCCGAACGCAAAAGCAAGCCCCAGTTTCGTCCAGATTGTTTTGGCGAATATCCCTACAAAGCCCAGATCCGAGAACCACAGCCAGTCAGTGTAAAGTGCAACAATACTTCCACCGAAGACTAGAGTCAGCAGGATAATAATGCCTATTGTCGTCCATACATATCGTCTCATATCGGGTCTCCACTTATATTGGCGTCAACGCGGCATAGCTCAGCCGATTAGTCACCAAACTTGAGGGCATTATAACAGATTCCCGATAACTGAGCCCCACTTTCAAGAAGTCCGCAATCAGTGGTTTTTTGTTGTCTTCAAGCGGGTTTGTCGGCTTGAGGATTCCTTGACACTCAGGCATCGGTTCGCTATACTGACTTGGTCCGAATGGCCAGTTATGACGCGACGAGGCGGGGGATGAGACGGAACAATCACGAAGACGACCGATCGCCTCGAAGTGAGGTGGTAAGCGAAATCATCCAGGAAGTCGGAGACGAGATTACTGCTGCCGTCGCCGCCCCCGGTGAGCTTACCTATCGGACTCTGGACAGGTTCTTCACTTTCATCGGCGGCACTGCTACGCTTCTCGCGCGAGCGCTTGCGTATGTGTTTCGTGGTGGAATAGATGTCCACGAGACTTTTGTTCAGATGTCTGCCATTGGCGTCGCCTCTTTGCCAATTGTCTTGGTTACCGTCACTTTTTCGGGAATGGTTCTCTCGCTTTACTCGGCGCAGATCCTGGTTTCCTATGGGTTTGCAGGTCAGTTTGTGGGTGGGGGTGTAGCGATTTCAATTGCTCGTGAGATAGGCCCCGTGCTTTCAGCAGTCGTCGTGGCAGCTAGAGCAGGCTCTTCAATGGCTGCCGAAATCGGCAGTATGAAGGTAACGGAGCAAGTAGATGCCCTTCGAGCACTTGCGGTCGATCCCGTTAAACACCTGGTGATCCCCAGACTTGTTGCAACAACCGTTATGCTGCCTGTAATCACGATGATCGCATTTGTCGCCGGAACGATGGGCGGATACTTTGTAGCACAGATAAATGGGGTTCCTTCTGGAAGCTTCATAGGTTCGCTCAGGCATATGACCGAAACTACAGACGTTGTCAAAGGTCTGCAAAAGACTGTGTTCTTCGGCATAACGATAGCTATTGTCAGTTGCTATGAGGGACTCGCAACGAGGGGTGGAGCAACAGGGGTAGGGCGTGCTACTACTCGCGCTGTTGTCCTTTCTATAGTCCTTATTTATATTTCGAATTTCTTCCTTGCGTATATCCTGTTTGGAGGACGTACTGCCGGGTTCTAGAATTGATATCTATAGAGCAACTATCATTCCGAGTCGATGGCCGCACGATTCTCAGGCGGCTGGATATGTGTGTTCAACGCGGCGAAGTGTTTGCTGTAATGGGGATGTCCGGCGTTGGAAAGAGTACGCTGCTTAAGTGCATAGCCGGGCTGATCAGTCCAAACGGCGGACAGATCACAATTGATGGCACTAATATATCTCGAATGAAAGAATCGCAATTGCGCGATGTTCGTAGAAAGATCGGTATGGTCTTTCAGTATGCAGCGCTGTTCGATTCGCTTAATGTATACGAAAATGTTATCTTTGGGCTGAAACGCCACACCAGTATGACTGAGTCCGAATTGAGAGTGGCTGCAGCCGAAAAGCTGGCTCTCGTTGGGCTTTCGGGAACGGAAGCGATGATGCCCTCTCAGCTCTCTGGAGGAATGCAGAAGCGAGTGGGGCTTGCGAGAGCTTTGGCGCTCGATCCGTCGATTATTCTATATGATGAGCCGACTGCGGGGCTCGATCCGATAACCGCTGCGGCTATCAGTGAGCTAATCGTCAGGATGAGAGATCAACTCAGAGTAACATCTGTTGTGGTGACTCACGATCTGTCGCTTATAAAGCAAGTGTCAAACCGTGTCGGGATGATTCATCGGGGCAAGATTATCGAAGTAGGTACCTGGCAGGAATTAGAATCATCTGACAACGCTATTGTGAAGCAGTTCATTGGGGGGAGCACGGATGGACCGATACGGCTGTAGAGCAGTAAACGGTACACATTCGGCGTTGCTGGTCTGCTGATGAGATTTAGAGCTGAAGCAAAAGTTGGGTTAATCGTATTCTTGTCACTCGTCGCGCTTGGCGGAGTATACTACTTCCTTGGGCAACGTTTCTTCCAGACGGGCTTTTATTCTATATACGGCGTGTTCGATGATGTTCAGCGGCTCTCGAAGCGTGCCGACGTAAGAATGGCCGGCGTTCGGATTGGCGATGTTCAAAGCATCAGTTTAACCTCGGATAAGTGCGCGAAGGTGGAGTTCACCATATCAGAGAAGTTCAAAGGCGCCATTCCTACGGATTCTTCCGCCAGAATAACCACGGGCGGGCTTGTTGGCGTCGGCGAGTACTTTGTGGAGATAATACCCGGTTCACGTCAGGAGGGTCTCAAACCCGGGGACTACATCCGAACAGTGACATTGCCCAATCTGGAAGATGTGCTGTCGCAGGTAACAGATATCATTGGTGGCCTGCAGACCACTGTAAAATCTGCAAATGAGATTCTGACAAACCCTGAAGTCCGCGAGGGGATGGTGGATATCGTCAAAAACATAGAGGCTACTACAGCACGTAGTGCACTCCTTGCCGATGATATGCGCGGCCTGCTCGCAGATACCGGGCCACGCATCGAGCATCTTTTTAAATCTGTTCAGAGTGCAGCAGACGATTTCAGTGCGACCAGCAGTCATCTGAGATATGCGCTGGAATCCGGAGGGCTGCAGCAGGTTCAGGCTGCACTGGCAAGCGTTCAGCGAGCGGCGTACAATATTGAGGTTGCTACAGAGGAACTGAAAGAGTTTGCACAAGATAAGTCGTTTACCGATGATATCCGGCAGACAATCTCAAGCGCACGTCAGGCTGCCGAGGGTGCAGCGGAGATAGTCAACCGAATAGAGGCTTACATACCGGAACGGAACAAGAAATCCTCCGGCAAGCAAGAAGACAGGCAGTCTGCTGACTCCAGAAAGAAGCTTGTTGGTGCAGGGTCACAGTTCGATATATATGGTCTGAGTGACAGCGGAGATGCCAGGGTAGACTGGAATTTCACTCTGGCAAGAGATAACCAGTTTTACAGGCTCGGTATATTTGATCTGGGAGAAGATTCCAGACTTAATCTTCAGAAAGGGAAATGGTTGAACGATAGAAGTGCTGTGCGATACGGGTTGTACGGTTCAAGACTCGGAATCGGTTACGACAGGCTTCTCGACAAAGACCTTGCCCTGCAACTCGATTTGTACCGTCCTAACGACCCGAGGCTTGAGACGAAGCTTCGCTATGATTTCTCAAACAATTTCGGTGTTTGGATGGGTGTGGAAGACCTGTTCGGAGATGGAGGCCCTATGTTCGGCTTCCAATATCGAAACAGGTAAAATGAAATCGGCTGTGCGTATGCAGCAGGGGGAACGAATGAGAGTTATACTTCGACAAGATATCAAAGGCATAGGCAAGCAGGACGATATAGTTAACGTAAGCCCTGGCTATGCCCGCAACTACCTATTTCCGAGGAACCTGGCGTTTGAGGCCGACAAAGCGAGCTTGGCTGAACTGAAGAGGAAGCACGACGCCATCGAAAAGAAGGGCGAGAAGGTTCTGGAGGAAGCAAAAGCCGTTCAGGAGAAACTCGTCGAGAAGACGATCACTGTGCAGGCCAAAGGCGGAACCGGTACCAAGCTGTATGGATCCGTCACTGCGCAGGATATTGCAGATGCAATTAAAGAGCAAACGGGAGTAGAGGTAGATAAGCGCAAGATCCACATCGCAGACCCAATCAAGACTTCAGGGTCACACGTGGTTCCGATGAGATTGCATCGCGACGTTGGGTTCGATCTCACTGTGGAGGTAGTCACCCAGTAGTCTACTGAAATAATAATGCGTTGCTGATGGTCGGTCAGCAGAGCCGCATTTGTCGGTTTGTCGAATCGTATGGTAATGGACAGGTTAGCTTCACTACAAAAGGTACCGCCACAGAACATCGATGCGGAGCAGTCTACGCTCGGATCTATGATGCTCGACGCTGCGGCCATTGAGAAATCTGCAGATATTCTGAAGAACGCAGACTTCTACCGGCCAACGCACGGCATCATCTTCGATGCAATCTGCTCGCTAAATGAGCGGGACGAACCCGTCGACCTTATCACTCTTCAGGAGGAGCTGAGGTCGCGGAACAAACTCGAAGAGGTGGGCGGAACAGAGTATCTGATGGCACTTCTGTCGCAGGTTCCGTCTGCTGCGAGGGTGGAGCACTACGCCACGATCGTCGAAGAGAAGGCGATTCTCCGAAGATTACTCTCTGCGTCCGATCAGATTGCAGCTATGGTTCACGAAGATCAGGTAGACATCGAGAGCGTGACCGACAAAGCTGAGCAGCTTATTTTTCAAGTGTCTCAGCGGCGTATGGGGCAGTACTTCACACCGCTGGCTCCGATAGTCGATGAAGCTTGGAACAGACTGGAGACGCAGTGGGGTGCGGGGAGTATCATCTCCGGACAGGAGACGGGCTTTAGAGATCTGGACCTTATGACGTCCGGCCTGCAGCCGGGCGACCTGGTTATCGTTGCTGCCAGACCATCTATGGGAAAAACTGCGCTGGCAATGGACATTGCAGGACACGTTTCTATCAAGAAGAAAAAACCAGTTGCAGTGTTCAGTATAGAAATGTCGAAGGAGCAACTTGCCGTGAGGCTGCTTTCGACGCACGCCAGAGTCGAATCGCAGCGTCTTAGATCCGGCTATTTGAATGACGACGAAATCGCTACCATCGGTGTCGCAACTAACGAGTTGTACCAATCTCCAATGTACATCGACGACTCCACAGATATTACGCCGATGGGTATGCGGGCTAAGTGTCGGAGACTGAAGGCCGAACAGGGTGGGCTTGCGCTCATCATAGTCGACTATCTTCAGCTTATGAAATGGCACAGGAATATAGATAATCGAGTGCAGGAAATCTCCGAAATTGCTCGAGCACTGAAAAGCCTGGCCAGAGAACTGAAGGTGCCGGTAATCGCTCTATCCCAGCTATCTAGGCGCGTCGAACAGCGCGACGACAAACGCCCGATTCTCTCAGACCTCAGAGAATCCGGCTCGATTGAAGCTGAGGCAGACCTCGTTGTGTTGCTCTACCGACCAAAATACTATGAGCGCAAGGAGACTGTCGACCCTGAAGAAGCTGTGGGGATTGATCCGGATACGGGGAAGCCCAAAAAGCGAGACTTTATCTACGGGGAGCCAGAAGAGTCCGAGATAATTATTGCAAAGCAGCGTAATGGTCCAACGGGGACGATTAAAATGGGATTCTTCAGCCATTACGCGCATTTTGTCGACATCGAGCGACACAGAGAAGAATAGAACAACCGCCGAGAGAAGAGGGTTTCATATCGTGAGGAGTTGTATGCGAGAAAGTGGGCTTAATATTCTGGTGATAGGTAGTGGCGGCAGAGAGCACGCTATTGCCTGGAAGTTGGCGCAAAGCCCGCGCGTTGGAAAGATTTTCTGCACCCCTGGAAATGCTGGAACAGACGGTCTCGGTGAGAATCTGGACATAAAACCCGCCGAGTTCGACAAGCTGATAGCCTTTTCTAAAGAGCATGCCATCGATTTTGCCGTTATCGGGCAAGAGACACCACTAATTGCCGGAATAGTTGATGCGTTTGAAACTGCAGGGATTCCCGCCTTCGGCCCTAACAAGGAAGCGGCACAGCTAGAGGGCAGCAAAGTCTTTACAAAGGAGCTTCTCGCAGAAAACGGGATACCAACAGCGAAGTTCGAACGTTTTGACACACCGGAACCCGCTATCGAAGCTATCAAACTCCATTTTTCCTCGAGTGAAGACCCATTGGTAATCAAAGCTGATGGCGAGGCTGCTGGAAAAGGTGTCATAATCGCTGCAACGGAGGCCGAAGCTATCGATACCATCGAAAAGATGATGGTCGATAGAGTATTTGGAGAATCCGGAAGCAGGGTTATCGTCGAAGAGTTCCTGGTTGGTCAGGAAGCCTCGCTGATGTGCTTTGTGGACGGCAATAGTGTGGCTCCGATGGTTCCTGCACAGGATTACAAACGTGCTTACGAGAACGATGAGGGGCCGAACACGGGGGGAATGGGCTGCTATTCTCCGGTTCCCGCGCTTACCGAAGAGTTCTACGATTATGCGCTTGCCAGAATTATCTGTCCCACTCTCTCTGCGTTATCGAGGCGCGGTATTCGTTATCGCGGCGTGCTCTATGCGGGGATAATTCTCACGAAAGATGGGCCGAAGCTACTTGAGTACAACTGCAGATTTGGCGACCCCGAAACACAGGTAGTATTGCCGAGAATGCAGACAGATTTGGTGGATATTATTGAAGCCGCGCTTACAGGGCATCTCGACGCCATCGAGTTAAAATGGTACAATAAGAAGGCGGTTTGTGTTGTGATGAGCTCGGGTGGATACCCCGGAGGCTACGGCACAGGGTATGCGATAGGTGGCATTCCTGAAGCGGAATCTGGCGGGGCAATTGTATTTCATGCGGGCACTAAGATTATCGATGGTCAGGTCGTGACTTCGGGCGGAAGGGTTCTAGGCGTTACGGCGCTGGGGGATGCCTTCCGCGATGCAGTCGATCTGGCCTATTCTGCTGTCGGTAGAATATCTTTTGAAAACTCATACTGTCGCAGCGATATAGGCGCCAGAGTTTTAGAGTAAGGATAGACGAACAGTCCGGGATTCTTATTATGTCGGACGTTCTAGAGGTGAACAGCAATGAGTCATAAAGTGGCAATAGTCATGGGCAGCAAATCTGATGTGCTGGTGATGCAGCCTGCAGCGGATGTGCTCGACGAACTCAAAATCGATTTCGAAAGCTATGTTATTTCCGCTCATAGAACTCCGCACAAGGCAATGGAGTTTGCGTCGGGCGCTGTGGATGCTGGGTTTGAGGTCATTATAGCTGGAGCTGGTTGGGCCGCACACCTGGCAGGGTTCATGGCTGCGCTGACTCCGTTACCTGTTATAGGTGTTCCTGTAAAATCCTCTGCACTGAACGGGTTGGATGCACTGTTTTCTACCGTGCAGATGCCCTTAGGTGTGCCTGTTGCGACGGTTGCAATTGATGGCGCACGAAGTGCTGGTGTGCTGGCCGCACAGATTATCGGGGTGTCGGACCTGGAGGTTCGCCGCAGGGTAGTAGAATACAAGGAAAAGCTCGCCGCGCAGGTGGGCAAGTAGGCACGTCTCGGCTATGCTGACTGCTAGAGGCTGATTTTTTTAATGATAGATAGATATTCCCTACCTAAAATGAAGGCTATCTGGAGCGAGGAAAACAAGTTCCAGACTTGGCTGGATGTTGAGATAGCCGTTTGTGAGGCACAGGAACAGTTTGGCAGAATCCCTGCTGGCACAACTGAAAAGGTCAGGGCTGGAGCCAAGTTCACTGTGGCACGGATCGAAGAAATCGAGGCAGAAACTCATCACGACCTCATTGCATTCGTCAAAGCAGTAACTGAGAATCTGGGCGATGAGGGCAAATACGTTCACTATGGCGTGACCAGCTACGACATCGAAGATACGGCGATGGCCATCAGGATGAAGCAGTCTGCTGACCTCATTCTCGAGGATCTTCAGGCACTCGCCGAAGTGGTGGCGAAACTGGCCAGAGAACACCGCAAGACTCCTATGATTGGTCGGACGCACGGCGTGCACGCGGAGCCGATTACATTTGGCTTCAAAATGGCAGTGTGGTATTCGCAGATTGTGCGAGATATCGAGCGCGTGAGGGTCGCCCGAGAAGAGATCGCTTACGGAAAGATCTCTGGCGCAGTCGGTATTTTTGGAAATATCGATCCCGCTATTGAAGACCATGTCTGCAAAACACTGGGGCTCAAAGCCGCGCCGGTGTCTACGCAGATTGTTCAGCGTGACAGGCACGCTCAATTTCTTGCGGCGCTGGCTATTGCCGCCTCATCAGCCGAAAACTTTGCCACGGAGATGCGCAACCTTCAAAGAACTGAGATACTGGAGGTGCAGGAGATGTTCCTGCCAGGGCAGCGTGGATCGTCTGCAATGCCGCACAAGCGTAACCCGTGGCGGTTTGAGACTATAGTCGGTTTGGCGAGAGTGATTCGAGCTAACACTATACCGGCTATGGAGAATATTACCAGCTGGCACGAGCGTGACAACACCAACTCTGCGTGTGAACGGGTTATCATTCCCGACTGCTGCCAGGCGCTGGATTTCATTCTGCAATCGCTAGCTAAACTGATCGGCCGGCTAGAGATTAACGTCGACAATATGCAGCGTAACCTGGAGCAGATGGGACAGTTGGTCTTCTCAGAGCACGTGCTTTTGGCACTGGTCGAGAAGGGTATGACCCGAGAGGAAGGTTACAAAGTCTGCCAAAGAAACGCTGCCAAGTGCTGGGACGAAGGCGTATCTTTCCGCGAGGCACTCGAACGGGATGACAGCGTCCGTGAGTTGCTCTCAGCGGAGGACTTGGCAGGATGTTTCGACTTGGAGCATCATCTTAGGAATGTAGATCGTATTTTGGAGCGGCTGGGAATATAATATTTGCCGGTCGTTTACACTTGAACTCAGCGAGGAGCCGTATGGCGAAAGTAAAGGTTTATGTAACACTGAAACCGACTCTCCTGGATGCACAGGGGCGCGTAGTGCAAACAGCACTGCATAATCTGGGCTACAACAATGTTGAGAGCGTTAGAATCGGAAAGTATATCGAAGTCGATGTCGCTGGTAAAGGCGCTCAACTCGACGAACAGATCAACGAGATGTGTCGCAAACTGCTGACTAACCCCGTGATCGAGGACTACAGATACGAGATAGAGTAGGGGCAGGCGTTACCGATAGCCTGCTTCCGATGTCGAACTGATTTGAGACTATGCGCCGGGGAAACCCGGTGGATGAGAAAACAGGATAAGTGAGTCTATGAAATTCGGTGTAATCGTCTTCCCAGGCTCTAACTGCGATCGGGATGCTTACTACGCAGTTCGAGATGTAGTTGGTGAGCCTGTGGAGTATATCTGGCACCTGGAACGGGATCTCAAGGGTGTGGATTGCATAATAGTGCCGGGAGGTTTCTCTTTTGGTGACTATTTCCGAACTGGTGCAATAGCTAGATTCTCTCCGGCCATGGAGGCAGTGCAGAAGCACGCGGAGGGTGGTGGATACGTAATAGGCATATGCAATGGGTTTCAGGTGCTATGTGAGGCAGGAATGCTGCCCGGCGCTTTGATTGCCAATAAGGGAATCAGATTCCTGTGTAAGTATGTCAATGTTTCAGTCGAAAACCCTAACACTCCATGGACTAACCAGTGCAAAAAAGATCGGGTGCTCCGCGTTCCAATTGCACACCAGGCGGGCAATTTTGTCTGCGATTCGGATGTGTTAAAGAAGATCAAAGATAACGGCCAGGTTGTTCTCCGTTACTGTGATGACAAAGGACGCGTCACTCCAGAAGCGAACCCAAACGGTTCTCTTAACAACATTGCGGGAATCACTAATGTACAAGGAAATGTAGTCGGAATGATGCCTCATCCGGAGAGATCCGTCGAAAAGATCCTTGGCAGCGACGATGGCCTGGCTATTTTCAGGTCTGTGATAGAGTGGGCGAAGAAATAATGGCGACTAAAGAACCAGGAAGCAAAACTGTTCACAATACTATGCCCATCGCTCCCGAAATCTATCGGGAAATGGGTCTGTCCGACGAAGAATACGGCAAGGTCGTCGATGTGCTCGGAAGACATCCTACTTATACTGAAGTTGGGATGTATTCGGTTATGTGGAGCGAACACTGCGGCTATAAATACTCTAGGCCGGTACTCAGACTATTCAAGAAGTATCGCGAAGCGCTCGATGGCGAAGGCTTGGAGAATGCTGGATATATAGATATTGGCGATGGCTACGGAATCGTTATGAAGATGGAGACTCACAACCATCCTTCCGCAGTCGAACCGTTCCAGGGAGCGGCTACGGGCGTTGGGGGGATACTCCGAGACATCTTCACTATGGGAGCCAGGCCGATTGCGAGCCTCAATTCCCTTCGCTTCGGTCCGCTCGAAGACGCAAATAACCGATACCTGTTCGAAAACGTAATCGCCGGAATCGCACACTACGGTAACTGCGTTGGCGTGCCGACAATTGGCGGCGAAGTTGTATTCGAAGACTGCTATTCGGGCAATTGCATAGTAAGCGCTATGTCCGCAGGCCTTGTAAAGATCGAAGAAATCGCTTCTGCTTGCGCGGAGGGAGTCGGCAACTCGGTTATGTACATCGGTTCTCGCACAGGCAGAGATGGTATCCACGGTGCGACGTTTGCCTCTGTTGAGCTGAGTGAAGAATCCGAATCCCGTAAATCCAATGTCCAGATCGGCGATCCATTCCAGGGGAAACTTCTCATCGAAGCCACACTGGAAGCGCTGAAAACTGGCCACGTGGTTGGAATACAGGATATGGGTGCCGCCGGGATCACTTGTTCAACCTGCGAAACCTCCGCCAAAGGCGGATCCGGAATGGTCGTGGATGTTCTCAAAGTGCCGCGTCGCGAAGAAGGAATGACCCCGTATGAAGTGATGCTCTCCGAGTCGCAGGAGCGTATGCTTGCCATCATAGAACGCGGCAAGGAAGATGTTGTCGAAGCGATATTCAAGAAATGGGGACTTCTGGCTGTTGTCATTGGACACGTTACAGATGACGGAATAGTACACATCTGGGAAGGTGACGAGCTGGTGGCTGAAATCCCGGCAAAGTCGCTCGCAGATGATGCCCCGACGTACTTCCTGGAGACAGAAGAGCCGGATTATCTCTGCAAAGTCCGCGCTTTCGATCTTTCGAGACTGCCGGAACCGGAAGACTACAATGTGCCGTTGGAAAAACTGCTGGCCTCACCAACGCTGGCAAGCAAGGAATGGATCTACAGGCAGTTCGACCATATGGTGCAGACTAATACGGTTATTCTCCCGGGTTCGGATGCTGCTGCTATCAGGATTAGAGGAACGAAAAAGGCTATTGCTCTAGTCGCTGACTGCAACGGCAGGTACTGTTACCTCGATCCGTTCGTTGGAGCGCAGATTGCGGTTGCTGAATCTGCGAGAAACCTTGCATGCTCTGGTGCGAGGCCGCTCGGTGTTACCGACTGCGTTAGCTACGGCAACCCCGAAAGGCCGGAGATATTCTGGCAGTTCAAACGCTCAATCGAGGGTATGGCAGAGGCGTGCGAGTTCTTCGATACGCCGGTTATCAGCGGAAACGTGAGTTTCTACAACGAGACTCTGGAGACAGCGATCTATCCGACGCCTGTTGTTGGTATGCTTGGAATCATTGAAGATGCAGAAAAGCACTGCACCAGCGACTTCAAGCGTGAGGGCGATGTGATAGCGCTGCTTTCGGGCAGTAGAATAACGAGCGATACCGATAACGACCCCGGCGTCTGCGGCATTAACGGACTCGGTGGAAGCGAGTATCTCAAAGTTATGCATAATACAGTGGCTGGAAGACCTCCTTTGCTCGATATGGAAGCAGAAAAGCGACTGCATACCGTGCTGCTCGAGGCTATATCTGCCGGGCTGCTCTCTTCTGCTCACGACTGTGCGGATGGGGGGCTCGCAGTTGCGCTCGCTGAGTCTTGTATTCAGGGGAATGTGGGCGCTGAGGCTTCTGTCGTTGCCGACTGTGGCGCTTCGGTAGCACTCTTCGGCGAGGCTCAGTCGAGGGCTGTGGTTTCTTTGCCCCCTGACAAGCTGGGCGAGTTGGGAAACTTGGTCGACCAGCATGGTATAGAATGCACTGTTCTTGGCAAGGTTCAGAGAGACCGACTGATAATCATCGTAAACGGAGTTGCCGTTATCGACAGAACAGTCGATCGGATTTCCGGAATCTGGAAAGGTGCGATTCCGGAGAAGATGGAAGTAAGAGCTTGAAGTTAGCAGTTCCAGAAATCAGTGAAGAATGTGGCGTTACCGGGATATACGCTCCGGGTGAGGACGTGGGCAGACTGACCTTTTTCAGCCTGTTTTCACTCCAACATCGGGGACAGGAAAGCGCAGGCATTGCAGTATCTGATGGCAGCGATGAGCTTAAACTCTACAAGGATATGGGGCTTGTAACGCAGGTCTTCTCGGAAGATATACTCTCCCACCTTGCTGGAGGTCTTGCCATCGGACATACTCGCTATTCTACCAAAGGCTCGAGCATACTGAGAAATGTACAGCCAATTGTAACTGAAAGCCGGTATGGTTGTTTTGCACTGGCTCACAATGGTGACCTCATTAATGCTGGAGATGTCAGAGGTGAGCTCGAAGCTAAAGGTGTAGTCTTCGAAACGACTAACGACAGCGAAGTCATATCCAAACTTATCGCTGCCAGCAACAAAGACACCATCGAAGAAGCCATAAGCGAAGCAATGCACCGAATTGAGGGCGCATACTCTGCTGTTATCTTGACCAAAGACAAACTCATCGGGATTCGCGATCCGTACGGTATAAGGCCGCTTTGTATGGGGCAGCTCAACGGAAACAACTATGTTCTGGCGTCGGAGACTTGCGCAATCAACGTCATTGGGGCATCGTTTGTTCGTGAGATAGAACCCGGAGAGATGGTTGTTTTGGATGACAAAGGGTTGCGCGAAATCCAGGCAGTCCCGCTGCAGCGGCACGCTCTTTGTATTTTCGAGTTCATCTATTTTGCCCGTCCGGACAGTATGATGTATGGCAAAACACTGCACGAAGCTCGCAGAAGGATGGGGCACGAACTTGCAAGAGAGCATCCAGCGCCGAATACGCATATTGTATTCCCGATTCCTGATACTGGCACCCCGGCTGCCATCGGTTATGCCGAAGCATCTCGTACGCCGTATGCCGAAGGTGTAATCAAGAACCGCTACATCCACCGAACGTTTATTCAACCAAACCAGAGAATTCGTGATCTGGGTGTAAGGATGAAGTTTACCCCTCTCAAGGAGTCGATAGCTGGAAGGCGGGTTGTTATGGTGGACGATAGTATAGTCCGCGGTACCACCACGGGGGACAGAGTGCGACTGATTCGCGATGCAGGTGCTGCCGAGGTGCACGTGCGGATTGCTTCGCCTCCTTACAGGTTCCCCTGCTTCTACGGCATTGACACGGCTGCGCAGAACGAACTGATTGCGGCGAAGCTCTCAATAGACGAGATTCGCGAATATATCGGCGCAGATAGCCTCGGATTTTTGAGTATTCACGGGCTTCTAAGAGCCATTGGCGTAAAGAAAGAAAACTTCTGCAGAGCTTGTCTTGATGGCAAATACCCAGTGCCGATACCAGATGCTGCAAAGGTGCAGAAGCTGATCTTTGAGAGAACTGATATCGAAGACACTGAGTGCGAGGGCATTGATGTGTTTGCTGAAGAGACAAAAGAAAAAGTAGAGAGAGCAGTATGAACGAAGAGATCACCTATCGCGATGCGGGAGTCGATATTGATGCAGGCATAGAAGCCGTGCACCGAATGAAAGAAAGCGTCCGAAAGACATTCAACAGCTCTGTACTAACGGATGTGGGTGCATACGGCGGAATGTTCAAAATGGGCGATGAGTTTGCCGATCCGGTTCTTGTGTCGAGCATTGACGGCGTAGGAACCAAAGTCAAAATCGCCGCCGCTATGGATAAGCATGGGACAATCGGCAAAGACCTCGTGAATCACTGTGTAAACGATATTTTGGTTCAGGGGGCAAAGCCTCTCTTCTTTCTTGACTACTTCGCAACGGCCAAACTCGACCCGATTGTGGCCTCCGATGTTGTGAGAGGTGCCGCCGAAGCGTGCCAGGAAGTCGGTTGCGTTCTGATAGGTGGAGAGACTGCTGAAATGCCGGGGGTCTATGTCGAAGGTGAGTATGACTTGGCCGGATGTATTGTAGGAGCAGCGGATCGCAGCAAAATTGTCGATGGTTCCAAGGTTATGCCGGGTGATGCGGCAATCGGACTTGCCTCGAGCGGCTTGCACACCAACGGTTATTCGCTTGCCCGAAAAGTTTTACTGGATGTGGCTGAACTGAAATTGGATCAGCACGTGCCAGAAATTGGTAAAGTACTGGGAGATGAACTCCTCGAACCGCACAGGTGTTACTTCTCATCGGTCTGGCCGGTGCTCTCTGAGTATGAGATTCACGCTATGGCTCATATTACCGGCGGAGGGTTTTACGACAACGTGCCCCGAGTGTTGCCTGAGGATTGCCAGATCATTTTTGAGCGCAGAAGCTGGGGCGTGCCTCCCATTTTTCAGTTCATCCAGCAGGTGGGTGGTATAGCGGACTCCGAGATGTACAGAACCTTCAACATGGGTGTTGGGCTGGTAGTGATTGCCTCTCGCCACCGAGCGGTAGACCTCGTAAACAGGTTTGAAGAACTGGGCGAACGCGCGTGGATCATAGGTGAAGTCCGCAAGGGCGGCAGAGAGGTATCTATCCTCTGATGAGTCCGATACGAATTGCCGTGCTTGTTTCTGGCCGCGGTCGAGGAACCAATATGCAAGTGATAATTGATGCCTGCAGAGATGGTCGTATCGCGGGAGAAGTAGCGGTTGTTGTCGGAGTTGTTACAGATGCGCCGGCTATTCATCGAGCACAAGCGGCGGGTGTCGAGACGATTATTCTAAACCCCAAGGAATTCGATGACGTCGCTGGCTACGACAGAGCGATGCTCGAATCTCTCGTTGCCCGTCGGATCGACCTGGTCTGTTTAGCTGGATATATGCGCGTTTTGGGGAAGGTTGTCGTCGAGGAGTTTCGGAATCGGATAATGAACACTCATCCGGCGCTGATTCCGATGTTTTCAGGCAAAGGTATGTACGGCCATCACGTTCACGAAGCTGCAATAGCTCGTGGCGTGAAGATTTCTGGTTGCACGGTGCACTTCGTCGACGAAGATTACGATATGGGACCCATCATAGTGCAGACACCAGTTGTTGTCTGCGATGATGATACCGTAGATTCACTGGCAGCTCGGATTCTCGCCGAAGAGCATCAGGCGTACGTACAGGCGATAAAGCTTTTCGCCGAAGGACGATTAGAAGTCGATGGCAGGCGAGTCCGAATCAAACCAGCGCAGTAACAGTGACTGTGCAGCTTAGCTCTCAGGCTGCTGTTTTCTTAGCATTATCAGCGTCTGTCATTGCTGCCCGGAGTGCTGCTACCACTTTCGGGTCGAACTGAGTGCCTGCGCAGCGCTCGATCTCTTCTATTGCTTCTTCCTGTCTTAGAGCGTTCCTCCAGGGAACATCCGAGGTCAGTATGTCGTAGGCTTCGGCTACGGCAACTATGCGGGCTCCAAGCGGGATTTCTTCGCCTGCAAGCCCGTCAGGATAACCATCGCCATTGTAGTGCTCGTGATGATGCCTTATTATGGGCACTGCGCCTTTGAATCCTTCGATCTTCTCGATAATGTGGGTTGCGATTACCGAGTGCTGGCGCATGATGCTGAACTCTTCCTCAGTCAGTCGTCCAAGTTTGTTTAATATTCGGCTGGAGACTGCTACTTTTCCGATGTCGTGAAGGCTTGCTGCGTAATCCAGATCCCTCATCTCCTCTTCGCTCATACAACCTAGCTTCGCTCCGATAGCAAGCGAATACGATTTGACTCTCTCGCTATGTCCCTGAGCAATGCTGTCGCGCTCACCAGCCGCAGCCACGAGAGCTGAGATTGTCTGGCGGTAGAACTGTTCCATTCCGTTGAATTCGGTTCCATTGATTCCCATTTCTTTCACTCCTGGATTGCGTAGGCGCCGGATTTGAGACTCCAGCTTAGCCAGTAGAATTGTCGGTAATATCGAAGCTACTCTTCAGAGGATTTGATGCAGCATTACGCTGGATGTTCCGATTGCAGAATGTAGTCAACTGGCTTTGAAGAGGGGCGCCATTCTCTTATGCACGTTGGTTTTGCATTGAACTGAAGTATGTTTCTCAATGTGTTGCCCGATGTGAATGCCAACTATTGGCAAGATTGGGTATAATACCGCAAGCTGCAGCTAATGAAGACCAGCGTGTTGCCTGCCCGGTCGGGCGTTCGGGCGCGCTCGTGCCTTCTTGGAGGCTGCCGCTCTTACGTTGACAGTATCCATGTGGCCGTGATAATATCTTCGTGATGAAGTGAGAGTTTTTTTGCCGTGCAATGTGGAGAAAGTCGGCGGGTTACGTTGGTGAGGCTACCGGCTTTCGTAGCGTAACCCTAGGGTGCTATTGGGAACTATCTGCCGTCATAGAAGCGTAATAACGAATGGCGTGCAAGCACTGCAACCGCCGATTTTTCCGCAATACGTAGAGCAATTCGGGGCGGAATATTCGCTCTAGAGCTAAAGAAGCCCAGCATAAATTCAATAATTGAATTAGTGTGCGCTAGCGCTTTAAGGGTTGTGTGCGTCATCTGTGGTGGGTCTAATTTGCGGCTCACAACTCTCGCGGAACCGTGCGATACACGGAGGTAGAGAAGGTACATGCGTCATATTTACGCGGTTTTATGTGCAACGTTTCTGCTTGTAGCAGTGGGACTGCCAGCAGTTGCTTCAGAATACCAGCTTGCACCTGATGATGTAATTGAAATGAACGTGTGGGGCGAGCGGGATCTCAGCAACAGGCAGATGCAAATCAACTCTGCTGGGAACATAACTGTTCCTTATATTAACAAGGTCATCCACGCGGCTGGCCTTACCCAAACAGAACTGGCCGAGTTGATTCGCGATGAGTATATGTCCCTCGAACTGCTGATAGACCCCAAAGTAGACATCAACATTATCAACCGGCACAAAAAGCAGGTGTCTGTTCTCGGCCAGGTGCAAAGACCAGGTGTCGTTGATTTCAAAGAAGGCGACACGATAATGACGGCTATGGCGGCGGCTGGAAGCTACTCTGCTGAGGCTCGTATCGAAGCTGCTACTCTTACACGCAAAGACTCCAAGAAGCCCATACCAGTAGACCTTAAGAAGCTTTACAACGAAGGCGATATGACCCAGAATCTATTGCTTGAAGAAGGCGACGTGCTGTACGTTCCCGAAGATACGGTAAACAGGTACTACGTTCTCGGTGAGGTGATGCGACCGGGGCTTTATACGCTTCGTGACAATATGAGCGTCCTGTCGGCTGTCAGTGTTGCTGGTGGAGCTTCAATGCGTGGTTCGCTCAAAAATGTAATGTTGGTTCGTGGGGATGCCAATAATCCGGAAAAGCGGATCATCGATATGAACAAGTTGATCAAGGGAGACCTTTCGCAGGATGTGGCTCTCGAAGCAGGCGATGTGGTCTATGTCGCTGAAACATCCAAGCCGGACTGGGCGAAGATTTCCCAGATCCTTAACGCGATATCATCAGTGGGTGTTATCCGGCGTTACGGTCTATTCTAGCTATTCTAACGTTTTCGCGGTTGGCCGGATCCTACCGCCGGCCCTGACCCCTCAGGAGGAGCAGTTGGAACTTTGGCGATATTATAGAATTCTACGGCGGCGACGATGGATTGTGTTGCTGAGTATGGTGGTGTGCGTCGGAGGCGTAGCACTTTTTTCCGTCTTCTTCACACCTGATTTGTACCAGGGCACAGTCATTGTAAGAGAGCGGCTTCCAGGACAATCTGGTGTTCAGGTGTTCGATAATCGTTACGTCCAGTCAGAGAGTCTCGAAGCGCATATGGCCGACCTTGTGGCTATGGCGAATAGCCCAACGGTGTTGCGAAGCGCAGGGGAAGTTCTTGCGCAGAGCGGAATCCCGCTGCCGCAGAACCGTGTTGATGCTACGGAGTATGGTAACACCAGAATGCTTCGTATCTCCGTCTCACTGCCCAATGCACAAGAAGCAGGCGAGGCCGCTGATGCGGTCTCTACTGCGTTCCGCGAGTATTATCGCGATAAGATGACTGAGGACAGTAAGCAGAGCGTCACATTCATCGAAGCTCAGCTCAAAAATGCTGCTCTCAAACTCGAAAATGCCAGGCAGGCAAGAAGGAAGTTCCAGGCTGAGAACAAAGTTGTCAGGATTGACGAAGAGACAACAGCACTGATTCAGCGGATTTCCCTCAACGAGCAGGCTGCGATAGAAGCTAGAGCTCAATCAGACAGCCTTGTCAATCAACTTGAAGCGCTGGATTCTTTCGTAAAAAGCCAAAAAGATATGCGCCTCTATGGGGAAACAGTCGCGGACAACCCCATCTATCGTTCGTTGCTCCAGGAACAGCTTTCCGAAGAAGCCAAACTCGGTGCAATGCTTGCAACGAAGGGTAAGAACCACCCGGATGTCATTGTAGTAGCCAGGCACGTTGAAGAGCTGCAGGCAAGAATCAAGGAGCAGCCAAGAATAATCCCGGCGTCGAGCACAACGCAGCTCGACCCATCCAAGCTCCAGACCGTACAGAGCCTCATCGCAACTCAAGCTCAGGTCGATGGTATGCATGCTCGCGTTCAGGCGCTCGAACAGTCACTCAAAGAGCAGCGAGACTTGCTTGCTAAGCTCCCTGAAGACCAGATGAGTATGGCTCAGTACGACCTTGATATCCGAACGGCTGAGAACACTTACGGGTTGTTGAAAACGAAGCTCGACGAAGCTATTGTTCGCCAGAACGATGATACCAGTCAAGGCTCGATTCAGATTATGTCGCGTCCGGTGGTTACACCTGTTGACAAGAGAATCCCGCTGAAACTGGCTTTGGCATTTATGCTGAGCCCGCTTCTTGGCGTTGGAATAGTGCTTCTACTGCACAGTCTGGACAATACAGTCAGAACTCCGGCTGAGGCTGAGGACTTGCTCGGTCTTCCAGTGACGAGTGCTATACCGCTAAGTCGGTCACATACTCTCGCCAAGCGGCCCGACAACGAGGCGCTGGTCTCAAGCTACGGAATGCTCACGGCGCTGCTCTGGCGCACTGTAGCCAAGACCGATTCTCCGGTGCTGCTGGTAGCTAGCGCTGAACCAGAGGCGGGTAGAACATCTACTGCGGCTAACCTTGCTGTCACCTTGGCAAGCGACGGCGCGCGAGTGATTCTTGTCGATGCAGACCTGCGCAAATCCAGCCTGCATACGGTTTTTGGAACCTCTAATAAGCCGGGTTTTGCAAACGTTTTGGCTGGAACGGTTCCTGTGGAAGACGCATTGACTCCAACCAAGGTAGAGGGACTGCTGCTTCTGCCGGCTGGCCCTTCACCTGAGAATCCTGTTAGACTGCTCAGATCAGATGCTCTGACTGAGTTTGTCGCTCAGGTTGGTTCGCTTGCGGACTTTGTTGTATTCGACAGCCCCGCAGGGTCGACGTTCCCGGATGCAGCGCTTCTTGCGTCAACCATTAAGAACGTTGTTATAGTCCACTCTGCTGGCAGAGTGCCACGTGGTGCGGAGGCAGAGTTCAGAACCAGACTCGATATGGTCGGTGCCGAGATTCTCGGCGTCGTAATGAATAAGGTCCGTGCAGAGGATAGCCACGGTCACTTCCATTATCGCCGGTTCTATCAGGACACCACTGCTCAGAGCAAGCAGAAGATTGCTGCGATGACTGGTGTGCAGGCGATTTCTTCGGGCAGTTCTGATGAGGATGAAGAGTAATTCATTCATCCTTGCAGTGCTGATGTACTGATCTGTCGCTTATCACTGATACTGATATTCGGAGACATAGCGCTGCGCGTTTCAATACGGCGCGCAGCGCATATGTAAGTGTTGTGTATGGACGTGATTTATTCAGAAGCCGAGTTTCCTGTCCAGGGAATGCAGGGGTGGCGTTTAGGAGTCAAGCGCGCGATCGACATTGTGGTTTCTTCGTTGGGATTGCTTGTACTGTTTCCGTTCGCCTGCTTTGTGGCGCTGGCAATCCGCATTGACTCTCCCGGCCCTATTCTTTTCAAGCAAACCAGAGTTGGTAAGTGCGGGCGTAAGTTCCAACTGTACAAATTCCGGTCAATGCTGAAAGAAGCCGAGAAGATAAGAGCTTCCCTTGACGAGCTGAATGAAGCATCAGGTCCAATTTTCAAGATTAAACGAGACCCCAGAATCACCAGAGTCGGTAGAATTATGCGAAAGACAAGCATCGATGAACTGCCACAGCTCATTAATGTTTTCAAAGGTGAAATGAGCCTGGTGGGGCCTAGACCTCCGATTCCGCAGGAAGTCGAATCGTACAGCAGTCACGCGTTGGGCAGACTTGCTGTTACTCCTGGTCTTACCTGTCTTTGGCAGGTAGGAGGTCGCAGTAGTATCCCCTTCGATGAATGGGTAGAACTAGATTTGGATTATATCCAACGTCAATCTCTGTGGCTCGATTTCGTGATTCTTCTGAAAACGATACCTGCCGTTTTATGCTGCAGGGGAGCACACTGAGTAGTGTAATGTGTGTACTGGCGTTTCGCCGGCTGATGGAGGTTTCTTGAATACTGTAGCGAGGGACGAGAAAACATTGACTGGTAAGCCCGAGTGGCCGACGGTTGGAAAAGTCGTCAGAGATAAAACCTGGCTCGCGATGTGCGTCGCGTGTATTATCAGTCTCTCTGTCGTGTACCATCAGGCATTCTATTTCTGGTGGGAATGGTGGTGGCGAGAGGAGAGCTACTACTCTCACGGAATAGTCATTCCGTTCTTGTCGCTGTTTCTAATTTGGTGTGGCAGGAAGCGAATAGGTGAGATCCCTGCCAATCCAAGCGCCTGGGGGTTTGCATTGCTGGTTCCGGCGATGCTGCTGCAGATAGTTTCGTACCGCAGCTCGGTTGAGAGTGTTGCCGGGCTGACTTTCCCGGTGATGATACTTGGTGCTGTCATTTTGTTGCTCGGTATTCGTGCGGCGAAAGCTATGTTGTTTCCCATAGCGTTTCTCTACTTCATGTGTGTGCCGCCTACAAACTACCTGGCACTGATCAGCTTCAAAATCCAGATGATATCTACTACGCTGGCAACCCTTGGTTTGAAAGCTATCGGGATTATGGCGTCGCAGAATGGGACTCAGATTTCCTTGCCTAGCGGCGTAGAAATGAACGTTGCCGCTCCGTGTAGCGGTTTTAGAATGCTGATTGCGCTTCTGGCATTCGTTATATTCTTCGCGTATATCAGAAAAGGGCCGATGTGGGGACGGCTGGCTATGGTAGCACTTGTGATACCAATTGGCCTTCTGGCCAACTCTGTAAGGGTGCTCCTTATAGCTATTGTTGGCGAGTTTTATGGCGAAAGCTCGATGCTTTCTTTCCACGACTATTCGGGCTACATAGTATTGATTCTGTCGTTTATCGGAATTGCTCTAGTCGCACGAATGGTGAAGTGCAGAGAGTTCGAGCCCGAAATCGAGGCCGGATTCGATCAATTCGCCGAATACCTGAATAAGGCTTTGTCGTTTTTTGGCGGTAAGGCCAAGGCGAAGTGAGGTAACTGATGCCCAAATTCAAGCTATATGCCATTGTCTTTCTGCTGGTTGTAGTAGGGTGGGCCGTGACTATTGCAGTAGTCCCCACTATGTCCAGAGGTCTCAGAATCGCAGAAGACTTTTCGAGTATACCAGCGGAGTTCGGAGAATGGACGAGTCACGATCGTGCGAAGGATCTGAAAACTCTCAATGTTCTTCGTACTTGCAGTATATTGGACAGGGACTATACAGACCAGTATGGGAATCTGGTCAACCTTTCGATAGTCTATGGACAGGAACTGGGTGACTTCCATCAGCCAGAGAACTGTATGGAAGGTGTTGGCTGGCGTCGAACCAGCAGCCGCCTGATTGAAGTTCGGCCAGTGAGCGGCTCACCGTTTACCGCGAAGGCAATAGTAATGACGAACGACATCCATGACATCGTCACAGTCTATTGGTTCTATATGGGTGGGCGGGTCGTCAACACAATGGGAACACAGAAGCTCAAGACTCTGATGCACGCACTGGTGGGGGGAGATATGCCGCCATCGGCGATGATAAAGTTTTCAACAATGGTCGAAGTCGATGAGGAGACTGCGATAGAGAGAGCGTTGGCACTCTGTCAGGAACTTGCCCCGTCAATTATCGATATGGCAAGCCGCGAGCCTAAGTGGGAGGATTACAGAAAAATCCTGGAATAGGATGAACTTTCTTATTGCTCGAACTGTCGTGGCACTAATTGGTTTTGAAAAACGAAGCTGTGATGCAAATGGGCGTGTATTGCTGACGCAGAGTCTGTGAGATGAGTTTATCATTATGAAGATTGCTGTTGTTGGGTCAAAAGGCATCCCTGCAACTTGGGGAGGCATAGAAAGGCACGTTGAGGAACTGTCTACCAGGTTCGTCAAGCGTGGTCACGAGGTCACAGTTTACTGTAGACCTTACTACACCACAACCAAAGACAAGTTCTACAAGGGTGTCAGGCTCAAGAGAGTGCCAACTCTCAAAACAAGAAGCTTGGACGCTATCACCAATTCGTTTGTTTCAACACTGCATGCAATGGCTGGCAGTTACGATATAATCCACTACCACGCACTCGGGCCATCTGCACTATGTGGAGTGCCAAGAATAGTGGGCAAAAGGACAGTCGCCACAGTCCACGGACTGGACTGGGAGCGAGAAAAGTGGGGCGCATTTGCAAAGCAGTTCCTCAAGTTTGGCGAGCGAGCTGCTGTGCGGCACCCTAATGCGACTATCGTCGTATCAAAATTCCTTAGAAAATATCTAATCGATAAGCATCGCAGAGATGTTGCCTATATACCAAACGCGGTAACCGATCCGGTTTTTCGACAGCCGGACAAGATTACCACTTCGTACGGCTTGAAGGGTGGGGACTATATACTGTTTGTCGCCAGACTGGTCCCCGAAAAAGGCTGTCACTTCCTTCTGGAAGCATTTAAAGACGTCAAAACCGACAAAAAACTGGTAATCGCTGGTGGCTCCAGCCATTCCGACGATTATGTGAAATCGTTGGAGTCTATGGCAGGAGACAATGTTATCTTCACTGGCTATGTTTACGGAGAAGAACTGCAGGAACTGTATTCCAACGCATACTGCTATGTTTTACCCTCTACCATAGAGGGACTTCCATTTACACTCCTGGAGGCTATGTCGTACGGCAGATGTTCGATAGTCAGCGATATTCCTCCGAATATTGAGGTCGTTCGAGATAATGGCATTGTCTTTGCCACTAAGAATGTGAACGACCTCAAGCGTGCACTTCAACAAGCCATAGATGACCCAAATATGGTGGAGGATCTTGGCCAACGTTCGCAGGCGATTAGAGATGAAGAGTACAGCTACGATAGTATTGTGGAAAAAACACTTAAGCTGTATGATACAATTGTCGCAGGAAAGTCGGTTACAGAGACAGGGTCCGCCTCGTCTTGCGAGCAAACGCCAGATCAAGAACCGGCTGATCATTAGCTGGTAGTCTGTTTAGTGGGGTTATTATTCTATGGAAGGCATTCTTGTTGCCACTTATCGCTGTAACGCACGGTGCCATATGTGCAATACGTGGCAGTATCCCAGCGCACCTGATGAGGAGCTGCCAATCAAATACTACGAGCGGCTTCCGCATATGGCATTTCTCAATATTACCGGTGGTGAGCCTTTTATTCGGCAGGATTTAGGCGATATCATCGAGATTGTCAGACCAAAAGCCGATCGAATCTGCATAAGCACCAACGGGTTTTACACTGAGCGGATTATCGCACTTGCGGAGAAATTTCCAGATTTGGGGTTCCGTATCAGCCTGGAAGGACTGCCGTCGGCCAATGACGAGCTAAGAGGTATTGAAGACGGTTTTGACCACGGACTCCGAACCCTTTTGCAGCTTAAGCGAATGGGTAGGAAGGATATCGGTTTTGGCATTACCGTCTCTGATAGGAACGCTAAAGACCTGCTGGAACTATACGAACTCGCCAAGGGGCTCGGCGTGGAGTTCGCAACGGCAGTGGTTCATAACAGCTACTACTTCCACAAGTTTGATAACGAAATTACCAAGAAGGAGGAGGTCGGTAATGCCTTCCGAAGCCTGATTGGTGAATTCTTCAAAAGCAAGCGACCGAAAGACTGGTTCAGAGCGTACTTCAACTACGGACTCATCAACTATGTAAATGGTGGAAAGCGCCTTCTGCCGTGTGAAGTTGGGACGGATCTTTTTATGGTTGATCCGTTTGGCGAGATATTCCCTTGCAATGCACTCGAAGAGAGTATGGGGAATATCAAAGAAGCGAGCTTTGAGGAGATCTGGAACAGCCCGCGTGCCCAGGAGGTTCGTGAGAACGTCCGAACTTGCGACAAGAATTGCTGGATGATCGGTAGTGTTGCCCCAGCAATGAAGAAGAACAAGATGGCGCCCATTAGGTGGATTCTGAAAAACCGAAAGTGCTATCGCTAATTCAACGGTGTCGCTTGTGATCACTGATTTGAGCAGTGAAACAGGTGGAGAATCGCTGGCAAATGCCCGTTAGCCTGCACAACGATGCAGCCTTTTGGTATAATAATGCTCTTGATGAAGCAGCCCTGAGCTGAGGGGCTGTTTCTTTTTTGGGAGATCAACGTATGAGACTTTTTAGAGGTATTTTTCAGAAGGTGGACCAGCTCCTCACCGGCAGAAAAGTAGTGGATGATTCACTGTTCGACGAGCTGGAGGAAATCCTCATTCAGGCGGATATCAGTATTCATACTACAACCAAGCTGGTAGACTCGATGCGGTCTGCAGCTAGAAAAGAGCGGCTTGGAGACTCCGATCAGGTGCGCGAACGGCTTGAAGAAGGGCTGGTTGAAATCCTCGGCAGCAAATCGGATTCTAAGCTCAAGGTGTCTGCCGAGCCGCCTACAGTATACGTTGTTGTGGGCGTAAATGGGGTGGGGAAGACTACTACAATCGGCAAGCTCGCTCATCGACTGCGGAAGCAGGGCAATAAGGTTCTAATGGCTGCTGGCGATACTTTTCGTGCTGCGGCAATCGACCAACTGGAAATATGGGCAGGTCGCGTTGGAGTAGATATTGTGAAGCATCAACCGGGGGCTGATCCATCGGCAGTATTGTTCGATGCAGTTCAGGCGGGTGCCTCTCGTGGCGTAGATTACGTAATAGCCGATACCGCGGGAAGGCTGCATACAAAAGCCAACCTTATGGAAGAGCTGAAGAAAATGTCGCGTGTCGTAGAACGTGCTGTGGGAAAGGCTCCCGAGGAGACTCTGCTTGTTCTCGATGCGACAACTGGTCAAAACGCTATAAACCAAGCCAAGGAGTTCCTAAACGCTGTAAAGGTTACAGGGATAGCGTTAGCAAAGCTCGACGGAACGTCCCGCGGTGGCATTGTAATCACCATTAAAGACGAATTGGGAGTGCCCATCAAGTTAGTTGGGACAGGGGAGCAGATGGACGACCTCGAAGACTTCGACTCCACAGCATTTGTTAAAGCTCTGGTGGAAGGCTCAAACGGCGAGTAGAATCACTGAGCGCAATCTTCTTACGCTGTGGGCGCGCGACTGCGCCCACAATTACCTTATCTTTTTTCTTCTATACACTGCACAATGTGGAATAACCTCAATGGCAGCGTGTAACAAGAAGTGCACGGATGCCGGCTACCCTTGACGCAAAATCTCAACTGGGGTGGTACGATAGAAGCACTGATCGTGTTTCTGAAACCTTGAGGAGGTAGAAAGAACTATTATGCTGTGGATTAGTGACAGGAAGCGCAAGGGTGGTTTCACGCTGATTGAGATCATGATCGTCGTCTTGATCATCGCTGTTCTCCTTGCTATTGCAATTCCAAACTTCTTGCGAGCCAGAGAGTCGTCAAGGGCTAAGAGCTGCCAGGGTAACCTCAGACAGATCGAGACTGCCAAAGAGCAGTGGGCAATGGATACAAAGGCAGCTTCGACTGCGACGCCTACAGAAGCCAATCTTGCGCCGGACTACGTTAAGTCCTATCCTGGATGTCCTTCGAATGGTAGCTATACCATTGGTAACATGTCAACCCGTCCGACGTGCAGCATTGGCACAAACGGCACGACCGACGAAAGTGACGACCACGTGCTGCCGTAACTGGCATCATAAATCAAGCGAAGCAGCCGATCTGCAAAAATCGGCTGCTTTTTTTGGAACATTCTTCCGAAAATATGAGTAGTCTCAGCAATTACCGTGTTAATTGCTGGCCATTTGCGTGGAAGAACCTGTTGGCGGGCCAGGCTAAATTGGCCAAACGATAGCCGAATCCTGGGCCGCAACAGCTCTCCTAAATACCTTGTGGTACTAAGGTGAAGCTGCATATGGTCTTACACCATGCGAGCCTGGAGGAGGTGGAAAGAAAGACAATGTTGTGGATTAGAGACAAGAAGAGCAAGGGTGGTTTCACGCTGATTGAGATTATGATCGTAGTCTTGATCATCGCTGTTCTCCTTGCAATCGCAATCCCGAACTTTTTGAGAGCCAGAGAATCGTCCAGAGCCAAGAGCTGCCAGGGCAACCTCAGACAGATCGAGACTGCCAAAGAGCAGTGGGCAATGGATACAAAGGCAGCTTCGACTGCGACGCCTACAGAAGCCAATCTTGCGCCGGACTACGTTAAGTCCTATCCTGGATGTCCTTCGAATGGTAGCTATACCATTGGTAACATGTCAACCCGTCCGACGTGCAGCATTGGCACAAACGGCACGACCGACGAAAGTGACGACCACGTGCTGCCATAGTTCGGTTAAGGTTTTATAGCCAAAGCAATTTTGGCTGAAGTACAACGGCCACTCTCCCAGAAAAGAAGGGTGGCCGTTTTCTTGTCTCCTGCTATTTCTTCTTTCGACTACGCGCCCTGACAATATCCTCGTAGTACAAAAACTCCTGCGCCCATCCCGCATACTGCCCATAACGCTCAAAGAATGCCTCGGTTATCCGTTTGTAGGCGGCGGCTGTGACAGACTTAGTTTTCAGATGCGGCATAAACAATCGTTCCGCAACTTGTCGGATGTGAGTGTCGACTGGCACTGCCTGGTTCTTCTCCAACGAAAACAGACAGACGCAGTCGGCTATCTTAGCGCCAACACCTCGAATCGTCATCAACTCGGCTTTAGCTTCATCGTAGCTGGCGTCGCGAAGTGAGATCAGCCAGTTGTTGGGCTTGCTTAGCACTTGCTCAGCCACAGCGACTATACTCTCTCCGCGCCAGCCGAGCCCACCAGTCTTTTGCAGTTGTTGCGGATCGGCTGCGGCCAATGATTCCACTCCAGGGAACGAATAGTACCTGCGGTCGGCGATTTCAGCTATAAACGTGCCATAGGAAGCAGAGAGCGCCTCAACCGCTTTGGATATTCGCGGGATAGAGTTAGCTGCCGAGCAGATGAAGGATAACAGCGTTTCAGCAGGTTCCTGCCTCACCAAACGCAGACCTCCGAACCGTTGCACTAGATCAGCTAAATGGTCGTCTGCCTGCGCCAAATGGTCGTAGATTGCACGAACGTCTTCATCCATACGGAAGTAATGGCAAAACAGCCTTTCATCGGATGGATCGCCGGTGGTTTCCCATTTGAAACCAGCCTGCTCGCTTCGGATGCGGAGCACCTTCCCGCAAACAGGGGCGCCCCACCAGCCATCAGCATCGATTTGCCATCGGAACGCCTGACCACAGTTTAGAGTGTATTCAAGGTTGAGGAGATTTTTCGGATACTCCAGGTATTCAGCCATCTTGCGTACACAAATCGAGGGCCGCTTGGAAGCGCCCCTCTCTTTCTCTTAGCAGATTTGCTCACTATTCTTCGTAGACTGCCGACTGCTTTAACACAGCTTCCGCCATAAATATCGGTGCTTTTGCTCGAAGTCCAAGCGCAATCGCATCACTTGGTCTGGAGTCAATTTCAAGTATGTTGCCTTTTACAGACACGTGCACCTTTGCATAATAAGTATCGTGCCAAAGGTCGTCTATGATGATGCGGTCGATATTTCCACCGAGTCGGTAGATGATATTTTTCATCAGATCGTGGGTCATCGGTCTGTCGGCCGATGCACCTTCAAGCGCCACCGAGATAGCAAATGCCTCCGGCCTGCCAATCCAGATCAACACTGAGCGACCGCGGCTATCCCGAAGAAGAACGAACGCCGCCGATTGTGCAGTGCTCGAGTCCTGTTGTTCGTACACACCGACAACCGTAACTTCCTTTTCGTCGAGTTTTCTATCCTCAGAACGATCGTGTTCTGGCTGCTCGCCGAAATCCGGAGTATCGTCCGATGAAAAATCGTCTGGAATATTCTCTTCGCCGAAGTTGGGTTCGTCTTCCACGTCAGTGCATCCCTTCCGTTCGCGTCCTACAGTAGTTTACCCGGCGCCAAACGAGGCTCAATCAGTATCATTCTTCATAGTCTTATCGACTATCTTTAAGAATTCCTTGTTGCTCTTGGTGTGTTTCAGCCTGTTTATAAGCAATTCTGTCGCTTCAGCGGTTCCCAGCGCATCCATTATTCTGTGGAGGTGCCACACTCTCTTCAGCGAGTCCTCGTCATACAGCAGTTCATCGTGCCTTGTTCCGGAGCGTTTGATATCTATCGCGGGGAATATTCTGCGTTCGGCCAGGTTCCTGTCGAGAACAAGCTCCATGTTGCCTGTGGCCTTGAACTCCTCAAAAATCGCATCGTCCATTCGGCTTCCAGTCTCAACCAGCGCAGTGCCGATGACTGTAAGGCTGCCACCTTCTTCGATGTTTCGAGCAGCACCGATGAAACGTTTTGGCCTGTAAAGTGCCGATGGATCGAGTCCACCAGAGAGAGTTCGACCGCTCGGCGTAACTGTCAGGTTTGATGCCCTTGAGAGCCTGGTGATGCTGTCCAGCAGAACCACAACGTCTTTTCCACTCTCAACAAGCCTCTTAGCCTTTTCGAGAACGATATCAGCAACTCGCATATGGTTTTCTGGCAACTCATCGAACGTTGAACTGACGACTTCGCCATCAACTGATCTGCGAATGTCTGTAACTTCTTCCGGACGCTCGTCGATAAGCAGAACAATCAGGGTTATGTCCGGATGATTGCGTGTAACACTGTTTGCGATCATCTTGAGGAGCGTAGTCTTACCAGCCTTCGGCGGAGCGACAATGAGACCTCTCTGCCCCTTACCAATCGGCGCAATGAGATCGATGAACCGAGCCGAGATGTTCTCTGGAACAGTCTCGAGTATCAGCCGTTCCAACGGATAGATAGGGGTGAGATCATCGAAGTGCTTTCTGGAGCGCGATTGATCAGGGTCGATGCCATTGACGGCTTTCACTCGCAGCAGGCTGAAGTACTTTTCGCTGTCTTTCGGTGGACGCACTTCGCCCGTTACAGTGTCACCTGTTCGTAGTCCAAACCGCTTTATCTGAGACTGGCTCACATAAACGTCGGTGGACGCGGGAGAGAAATTGTCGTGTCTTAGGAATCCCCAGCCGTCAGGGAGTATTTCAAGGCAACCCTGGTCAAAAATGAGCCCGCTCTTCTCGGTAACAGTGGCCATAATCTTAAAGACAAGGTCTTGTCGTTTAGTTGGTTCATCTTCGATACCGATTTCTTTGGCTAATTCCTGGAGTTCCTCGAAGGATTTTCTCTCCAATTCTACAAGTTCGATCTGATCCACGATCATCACCTCTCTGGCAAGCTGTGCCATAGGAATATCGTAAGGCCCTCATCAGGCGCTATTAGTTGGGCTGGTTAACAGACGAGTGTTTATGCACGAGAACGTCTCCGCGGTTGTGCTAAACTGAAGCTGCGAGATGACTGTTGAAGATACTGCCGTGAATGAAAAACGGCCAGGTGAGGTCTTCTTCTGGCTTCACCACGTATTATATCGCAGGTGTCAGAATTTGTCTATAGCCAGGGGGATCAATTTACTATCTTCCAGGCATAGAAATAGTGGGGAAAAACTACCCGCCCCCATAGACCTCTGGCTTCAGGACTCCCACCATCGGCAGACTTCTGTATTTTCCGTCGTAATCAAGACCGTATCCGACAACGTATTTGTCTTCAACAATAAACCCGTAGTAGTCTATACCTACGTCTACAGCTCTGCGGCTCGGTTTGTCGAGCAGTGTGCATACTCGCACGCTTGCAGCTTTTCTGGATCTCAGGTTCTCCACTATGTAGCTCAACCTCAGCGTCCAACCGGTGTCAACTATGTCTTCAACGACTAATACGTGTTTGCTTTCTATACTGGAGTCGAGGTCTTTAAGCAGCCTTACTACTCCAGACGATCGTGTGTCGGCCCCGTAACTCGAGATAGCTACGAAGTCGTAGTCTACGGGTATCGTTATCTCTCTTACGAGATCGGCAAGAAAGATTGCGGCACCCTTGAGTATACCCACAAGGACGAGTTCCTTACCCTCATAATCGCTTGATATTTGCGCACCAAGCTCACGCACGCGCTCCCTGAGCTGTTCTTCCGTAATCAGTACCTGTGCCAGGTCGTTTGTCAATTGAGGCTGATTGTTAGCCATTTGCCTACTCCCACTCAATCGTTGCCGGGGGCTTCGAACTCACGTCATATACGAGGCGGTTGACGCCCTTCACTTCGTTAATCAGTCGGTTGCTAATCCGTTCCAACACTTCCCACGGAAGTCTGGCCCAGTCAGCAGTCATTGCATCTTCGCTAGTGACAGCTCTTAGGATAATCGGATATGCATATGTCCTCTGATCACCCATAACACCGACGCTGCGAATCGGTGCCAATACACCAAACGCCTGCCACAGCTGTCGGTAAAGTCCAGCACGTTTTATTTCTTCCACAATCACTGCATCAGCTTCGCGCAGTGTTTCAAGCCTGTCCTTGGTGACTTCGCCGATGATCCGGATGGCTAGCCCTGGCCCCGGGAACGGCTGCCTCCATACCATCTCACTCGGCAGCCCCAGCTCTTCAGCCATCTTTCGGACTTCATCTTTGAACAAAAACCTGAGCGGTTCAACCAGTTTCAGGTTCATATTTTCGGGCAGCCCGCCAACGTTATGGTGCGTTTTGATCTTGGCGGCTTCGCTTGTGCCGCTTTCGATAACGTCCGGATACAGAGTGCCCTGCGCAAGAAAGTCTGCCTTCGGGAGCTTCTCTGACTCTTCTTCGAACACCCTAATGAACTCTTCACCGATGATCTTGCGCTTCTCCTCCGGATCGGTCACACCAGCAAGCCTGGTAAGGAACCGCTCTGCAGCATCCACATAGATCAGCTTTATCTTGAAGAAATCCTGGAAAGTCCTGCGAACGCGGTCTGCTTCTTCTTTGCGCAGCAGGCCATGATTTACGAAGATGCAGGTCAACTGATCGCCAACTGCTCTGTGAACAATTGCTGCCACCGTGGCCGAATCGATTCCACCCGACAACGCGCAAATCACCGACTTGTCGTCCACCTGCTTGCGGATGTTTTCGGTGGTGATCTTAATGAAGCTCTCCATCGTCCACAAGCCCTGGCAGCCACAATCCTCATACAGGAAGTTGCGGATGACTTCGATGCCCCACGGAGTGTGAGCTACTTCCGGATGAAACTGAACACCGGACAGTTTTCGCTCTGGGTTGGTCATAGCAGCAACAGGCGAGTTCGCTGTCTTAGCGGTCACATTAAAACCGGGTGGGGGACTCTGCACAGCGTCTCCGTGGCTCATCCAACAGATCAGTTCTGGGTTCAGTCCCGCAAACAGCCCGGAGTTATCCAAAACGTCCAGCTCTGTCTTACCATACTCACGTCGTGCGCCAGGCACAATAACTCCACCGAGCTGGAACGCCATAAGCTGCATTCCATAACATATACCGAGAATCGGGATTCTAAGGTCGTACACTCTCGGGTCAAGCGTCGGAGCACCTTCACCGTAGACGCTCGATGGTCCACCAGACAGAATTATCCCCGCGGGCTTTCTTTTGACAATCTCTTCGATGGGTGTATCGTACGGCAGGATTTCGCAGTAAACTTTGCACTCACGGACTCTGCGCGCGATTAGCTGACTGTACTGTGCTCCAAAGTCGAGCACGATGATAAGTTGCTTTATCGCCCGTCTATGGGTGGCGGTTGGTCTTGTTGTTATCGCCACTGTCCCACACCCTGGGCACGCTGAGCCGTCTTGCCTTCGCTGGGTAGCGAGGGTGCAATTACCATCTCTGCTTGCTGCATTTCCTTAATATTATGGGCGCCACAGTAGCTCATAGCAAACTTCAGCGCTTCGACCAAGTTCATAGATCCGTCGTCGGTTCGAGCAGGGCCAAAAAGAAGCTCTTTTAGAGTGCCCTTGATGCCCACTTTCACTCTAGTGCCTCTGGGGAGTCCTGCGCTGGAGGTCGACATGCCCCAGTGATACCCTTTGCCAGGCGCTTCGGCTGTTGCGGATATCGGAGAACCAATCATAACGGCATCTGCTCCGGCGACGATGGCTTTTACGACATCTCCACCGGTTCGCATACCGCCATCGGCTATTACAGGAACATACTTTCCAGTTCTGGATTGATAGTCATCTCGTGCAGCAGCAGCGTCGGCGGTAGAAGTAATCTGAGGAACACCTATTCCGCACACCTTTCGAGTGGTGCACGCTGCGCCAGGGCCAACTCCCGAAAGAACCGCTGCAGAGCCGGCTTCCATGTAGCTCAGCGCGCTATCGTAAGATGAACAGTTGCCTATGATAACCGGAACAGGCGATTCTTTGCAGAAATCGGCAAGGTCCATACCTTCTCCGGTGGAAGAAACAAACTTGACACTGGTAACTGACGACTGAATAACTGTAGCATCTGCGCCAGCTTCGAATACTGTGCTCTTCAGCCGTTTCATTCCCATCGGGGTAGCTGCAACAGCTGCAAGGTGCCCGGCTGATTTGATCTCTTTGATTCTACGCGCCACCAATTCCGGCTTGATGGGCTCTGTATAGAGCTTCTGTATGGCTGGGATAGCTTCTTCGTTTGGGGCAGCTATAAGGCGAGCAATTGCTTCGTCGGCGTCCTCGTATCGCGTCTGCAGACCCTCTATGTTGAGCACGGCCAGCCCTCCAAGCTTGCCTAGCTCGCCTACCATTCTGGGGTTGACTGAACTATCCATTGCCGACGCGAGGAATGGTATTTCAAATACGTGTTTATCCAGACTCCAACTAATGTCGACGTCTGCGATATCGATGCTAACGGCCGCGGGCACAACAGCCACCTCATCGAATCCGTATGCACGTCTGGCTTTCTTGTTGCCCCCGACGATGACCTCCAATGTGGGTTCCTCCTGGCTTGGCTTTTCGGAATATAATACCAAAGGCGAGGCTCCATGTCAATGAATTGAAGCCGTGGGGTAGTGGCTAATCAGAGTGTGCAAATCGGAAAAATGAGTATCCTCAAAGCTGCGACAACTCTCGCATAAGCAAGAAGAAACGAGACTTCCGTGTGTTTTTCTCACGTGAGTAACCCGTGGGAGGCTATAGTAGCCCGTAGCTGCCAAATTAGAGCATACTACCAGGTCGTGCATTTGGACAGAACATAGACTGCAATGGTCAAAATGCCACAGTGAACCCTATGTGAACAATGATGCAGTTTTGGCAGTCCAAAAGCCGAGCCGACTCATAACGAACAATATAGGAAAAATACTGAAATAAAAGGAATCATACGTGATCATGTATAAGTATTATATGGTAGAGAGAGGCTTCATTCTACTTTGGGTCATATGGCTTGGGAAGAGTGTGAAAAAAAATCACAAATCACAAATTGCAGCATAATATACAATAGGTGCACTCTTCAGCGTAGAGTTCAAGGTCACTGCGGTCAATGCAGTTTGACGAAGTGTCCGTTTTTCGAGGTGCAGTCCGTTTGTATTCACCATCTTATGGAAAGTGAGGTTGAGTTGTATGCGGAGAAAGTACGTGTTGGTTATTTTGTTCTGCTTTGTTGCGATAGGGTTTATGTCCGTGTGTTCTTGTTCCGGAGAGTTCATCACCGAAGAACAGGCAAAGTAAGCCGTTCGTGCATTCGAGTCTGACCCCAGTCTGGGGTTTGACAGTATAGTGCTTCGTCGGGATACGAATCGACCAGAATGGGCGCAGTACGATTATTATGACCTACGCCATAATCTGGATCCAGGTACTCATCCTTATAATAGTTGGGAGGTAGACGCGATAACTGGAGAGGTGCTCAGTGCATACCATAGTGACGCCCACCCTCCTTGGGAGATGGCTTCCGAATACCCCTTTGGTCCACTTACAGAGGAAGATTGTCGCCAGATTGCTGACAGCTTCGTCCGCGCTCATTACAGTGGGTTCGGAGTGTTGAATATGCATACACCTTCAAATGGTGAATGGCATGGTTGTTACTGGGAGTTTCTCTGGTGGGAAAAGCTAGCCTGTGGAGCATCTACTCCCAATTTTGTCGGCATCCAAATCAATCCACTGGATGGACGGGGCCGGTTATATTATGCTTCAAGAACACCTATGCCTACACATCCTGATCTCCAGTTAGAAGATGCCCAACAGGCAATAGCTGCTGCGGCGCAGGCGGTGGGGATTGTGAACCTTATGTGGAACGACGAAGCTTATCTTCACGCTAATCCGGAAGGAGTGTTTTGGACAGTTGCTGTAGGAGGGGAAGACATCAATGGTGACGGCCAACTTCGTCTTGTGACTCTAAACGCAGTCACGGGAGAGCTGGTATCTTCAGCTGTACCTAGATATGCATCATCGGTGTCGAAGAGTAAGACGAAATCAGATGGGAGCAAGCTCGTTTGGATACGTGAGTTGGCTGAAAGCGTTCCTAACGCTCAGGTAAACTGGTTGGGCAGGAATGGGGCAGAGCTAATACTTGATGGTTTGGCCTATACAGTGAAACCAAATAGTCGCACGGTCAAATGGAAAGGGGGCAGTATTGAGCTCAAGCAATGTCCCGTGATGAAGAATGGGAAGCTGATGGTGCCAGAGAGTCTAATCAATGATGTCCGAGCTCAACTGAAAACGAACAAAGAAGGATAGCATTGAGACCATTACTATAGATAGAAGCTTCAGCCTTTCAGGATAGCTAGAGTGCAGGTGGCAATGGCTGTGTCACTTGTACTATTCAATAGTCAGTGAAAAGTAATGACGTGGTATGTCTCATACCGTGTATGATCGTTATGGCTACACCGGTACAAGCCGGAAAAGCGGCACGAGGGACTGTGCCTATTTATTAGACCTGCACTACGTGCTGGAGTCCGATAGGTGATATGACTCTCATCCTGAGATGGTTAGACTAAAGGACAGTGCAGCATTTATTCTGAAAAAAATAGCTGGATATCCTTTCAGCTGTGTTTTTACGTTTTTCTCAGTCGCCAAAGGTCAAGTAGGACTTGCCGGTCTCCCAGTCATCCGAGATCTCCATCAAGACTGCGCTCACTAGTCTAAGACGTGAATCCTCGTTCGGGAACAGTCCCTCGACTGGTAGTATACCGAATTTTGTGTAAAAGTGGCTGAAGGATGAGGATTGGTGCGTTCTGATAGCTAAGGTTGAGTTGCAGAAACAAAACAGGCTAAGGAGAACGCACCGGTAAGGCACGCTTACGCACTGCCACCAGCGTGTTGGCTCTGTCTTGGCCTCACTTGCACACGCTTAATGCTTTCTCTTTCATCATCAATGACTAAGGTCTGTCCTGGGCCATTCAGTTGTTTAATACGAGTAGATAAACCGTCAGAAATGAAGTCCTGACTTAGTGCGTTTATGGCTTTGTAATCATCGCGTGAAGTAATTCTGTGGACGATTCGAATTCCACATTGTGTTAAGATTTCCGCATCTATCGCGGCTGGCTGCTGACTGGCTACCAACAGTGACAATCCGGGTTGTCGCCCTTCCTTTGCCCAACGGATTAGAATCTCCTTTGATAGAGTGCTACGGCCACTCGGGCAGAAGTTGTGCGCTTCATCTATGGCGAGCCAAACCTTTTTCATATCCGTTGGCAAACCGAGAGACTCCCTACGACGGGCGATCGTTCGCATCTGGAAGATGAACGTAGCCATTACTGCCAGAACCAGGTTTCTCAGCCCGTAGCGCCCTTGGGCGATAACGCTTAAATCAAGAATGTTCACAGCGTCAGGACGTAGTATCTCCCAGATTTCTCGATAGCCAGTATCGTTGAATATCTGCCAATCGTGTGCCATCTCCAACTTGCGATGGATTGCCTCTTTAGTTTTATCTAGCCCTCGCATTTTTTCTACTTCAGCCGCGATATCGTCGATCAAAAAGTCTTTCTCGTGCCTTTTCAGACACTGGCGCACAGCCTTAAATAGCATTATGCCCATTAGCTCATTAATATCTAGATCGAATAGATCGCACCACATTTCCGGAGAAAGGTCAGAGGGATTAAGTCTAAGACCTTGGATATTGATGCCACGCTTTGACATCTCATCTACGATGTCTGCTCCACCATAGCGCTCAACCGGATCACCAGGGACGAGTACATTAACGTTGAACCCCTGAGTCTCTCGGTTGTATTCCCACAGACTGCTAGTCTCTCCGAATGATGGGTTCGCCTGTGCCATACTCCAAAAAATGCCTTGAGGATCTACTACCAGTACGATGTCATTATTGAGTCTCGCTAGTTCCTCTATTGCGACGCCAAGTGTGTAGGACTTGCCGGTGCCAGTCTTTCCGCACACAAGTATCCGCTGTGAGGTGTCGCAGGATACTTCGAATAAGTCACCGTTATCCATATCTTTGCCAAGTACAATGCAGTCCTCTTTCATAGTTTTCTATCTCCTCATAGTAGGTCGCTTATGACTCAAGTAACACCAGCGGCACAAAGGACTCCCACGCCGAAATACCACCGTGTACGCCCCATTCGTTACTTCTCAATTGCCGAGTCACATATGGAACCTTTAGCAGTGAGATCATTCCTAAATTGGAAGAGTTCAGGCTGGGATCTGACGCAGACT